>LCDA01000015.1 GCA_000998275.1 Candidatus Collierbacteria bacterium GW2011_GWA2_42_17 | reverse complement strand
ATGTGACCAGGTAAACCGTAGAGAAGAGTGAGTTCGTTGGTGATATCAACCGCGTTATTGATTGGTCTTTCACCACACAGAGTGAGGAGAGATTGAGTAGCTTTTGGAGAGTCTTTAATGCCGACGTTTTCCAGAGACACCGCCGTAAAGCGAGGGACCAGGGAGTTGTCTAAAATTTCAAAATGAAATGTTTTGGAAAGATTGGGGTAGAGATTGATTTTTTCCAAATAAGGATCGTGGAGTAGTTTAGATTTGATGCCCATCTGATTAAGGATGGCGGCGGAGTCTCTAGCTATTCCCTGGGCGCTAGCGGTGTCGATACGATTGGTGATGACTTCGATTTCATAAAGATAGTCACCATCGATTTTGCTGACCTTGTCGAAAGTCGGACCACAAAGGCTAATATCGTGAGCCAGCTCTTCCGGTGTTGATGGAGTATCTAAAAAGTAACGAAGAGCCTTGTCGGTTAAGTTGATGTTCATATTAGAATTGTTTCAAAAAGCGTAGGTCGTCGGTGTATAGGAGTCTAAGATCGGGTAAATTGAGTCCGGACTTCATCATAAGAACGCGTTCAACTCCCCAACCAAAGGCGAATCCAGAGTAAATCTCCGGATTAATGCCCCCGTTTTTGAGAACATTGGGGTGAACCATACCGGAACCACCAAGCTCAAGCCACCCGGATTTACAAAACTTACAGGGAGAGTTTTTGATTTCTCCCGTGCCGTGGCAAAGACCACAACTAATGTCGATTTCAAAACTGGGTTCGGTGAATTGAAAATGATGCGGACGGAGTCGAATGGTTCTATCGTTGCCGAAGAAGGACTTGGCAAAGTAATCCATGACTCCTACCAGATGGGTAATGTTGATATTCTTGTCTACAAGAAGACCTTCAAACTGATGAAACATAGTGCTATGAGAGGTGTCTGCCTGGCGGCGATAGGTTTTACCGATATTGATCATTTTTATGGGAGGGGTTTTAACCCTTTCCATTTCTCTGAGCTGACCATTACTGGTGTGAGCGGTGAGAACAACATCATCGGCGACATAGAAGGTTTCTTGGTCGTCTCTTGCCGGATGATTTTTAGGGATGTTTAGGCCTTCGGCGTAGTACCAGTCGGTTTCTACTTCAGGATAACGACGTCTGACAAATCCTAGTCTGGTAAAAATGTCCTCAATTTCTTCAATAGCTTGGGTAATGAGGTGTCGAGTGCCTTTGGGAAGCGGAGTACCTGGAATGGTGACGTCAAAAGTATCTTTTGGTGCCTGATTCAACAAGATGGAGAGTTTATCCGACTCGAGTAGTTCAAGGTCTTTAACCGTGTTTACGCCAGAAAAATCCTTAGTAAAACGTTTTTTTATCTCTTCAATGGTTTCTTTATAATTAATGGCCATCGTACTTAATGATAACAAAAACTCCCCTGTTCGGGGAGTTTAAATTGACGTGTTTAACTCCCCGATTATTTTTTGCCGGTAAAGGAAACAATATTCTGGAAGGCTTCGGGAAGATTGACAGCGAGAGCTGAGAGAACCTTGCGGTTCAACTTAATCTTTTTATCGATTAGCTTCTTGATGAAAACCCCGTATTTAGGAGCTTCAGCAATACCGGAAAGAGCGGCGTTAATACGAGAGATCCAAGTGATTCTCATGGTTTGTTTTCTTTCCTTGCGGCCGTTATAGGCGTATTGACCAGCGTGTATGGTGGCTTCTGAGGCAACCTTGTACAAGCGGTTTCGGGTCATGCGGAAACCCTTGGCAAGGGCGAAGACTTTTTTGTGTCCTTTATGGCGGACTGTACCTGTTTTAACTCTTGGCATTTTAAATTTCTAGTAGTTTATAAATGAAGCATTTGTTTAATTTTGGTGGCGATTTTACCAGTGACCTCTTGGTAGTGTCGGTATCGTCTGATGAGCCTTTTACTCTTTTTTCGACGTAAATGGCGCATGTAAGGACTGCGACGTAAGACTTTGCCGGTTCCGGTAATCTTAAATCGTTTCATGACAATTTTTCTTGTCTTTTGCTTTGTTTTTGACATTGACTTTAAGGTTATTTTTTTGGTTTCACTTGGGCAATGAGAAGCTTTCCAAGGAACTTGGGAGCTTCAGCCACCGTTGAGACTTCGGCCAAGCCGGTTATGGCTTGGTTCATTACTTTTTCTCCAAATTCTTTCTTGGTGATTTGCCTTCCCTGGAATTTTACCACTAATTTGACTCTATCACCAGCCTTTAGGAATTTTTCAGCCTGTCGAATCTTCACGCCTAGGTCATTTTCCTGCATAAAGGGCTTGAGGCGAATTTCTTTGGTTTCTTGGCCACCCTTGTTAGATCCGGCTTTGTCTCTTTTGTCTTCTTGGTATTTAAATTTTTGGAACTCGATAATTTTGACGATGGGAGGAGTAGCTTTTTCGGTGATTTCCACCAGGTCGAGGCCTAAAGCAACAGCCCGTTCAAGGGCTTCTTTGGTAGACATTATCCCCAGTTGTTTGTTATCTTCGTCGATAACTCTTACTTCGGGATATCTGATATTTTGATTGGTACGGTAATATTTACCCAATTTGTTTTATTTATAAATTAATGATTGTATTTTACTACAGATTTAGGTTCAGGGTGGGATGAAAAAAACCCCTTGGGATGGTAAAATACCAATGTTGGGCTCGTAGCTCAGCTGGCTAGAGCGCTGCATTGACATTGCAGAGGTCACTGGTTCGAGTCCAGTCGGGCCCACAATATTGAATCTCATCCTAGCGGTGAGATTTTTTATTAGCCTACGGAAGTTGCGATATTGCGCTCATTATTTTGGGTAAAGGAGCTCCCTTTTGACTTGGCCATTCCCCAGTAAGCGCCCTGTTTTCTTGATCTGCTTTGGTATACCTCGAGCCAACTGTTAGCACTGTTTACCTTGAGGCTGTAGAGACGAATTATTTTTTGAATATGCTCAAGGAAATTTTCTTGATACATGCCGTAAGCAACAACTGGAGATTCAACTGCCTTGACGATGTTTCTGTCCAGTCTTTTAAGCTGTTTGCTTAGATTTCGGAGTTGTTCCCTGAGGTGCTCGATCTTTTTTTGAGTTTGAACTTCTTTTGAGGAAAAAACCTTATTCCATTCCTGATTTCTTTGATGTTGGAACTGTTCAATTCTTTTCAGTTCGATCTCTTTTTTTGCTTGAATTTCGGCAAAAACGTTTCTCGTGGGTTGAGACTCAGTTTTTCCAACGGGAGCCATTCCTGACTGGGAATTACGAAGGGCTTCCAAAAAGTTTTGGATCTTTATGTTACCAGTGCTGTTTCCAGCTGAACCCGTCCAGTTTTGTCCCATCTGAATTAAGTTAACAAAGTTTTAGTAATATTTCAATGGTCTTGCGACGATTGATGATGGTTTTTAGTTGACCTAGTTGATTTTCAGGCACCCCACCTGCTTTGGCTACCTCTTCTACTTCTTGAGTTGTGGTATCAATTTTTTCTATTTTGGCTATTTCTAGGAGAATTAAATCTAATTTGATTGATTCTTCCGCCCTTTTGGAGTACTCAGATTTGACTTGGTCAATAGTTTTTTTGACAGCCTTGAGGTAGTTTTCAAGGGTTAGATTAAGGGTTTTGGCTTGGGCTTCGAGTCTTTCGAGACTATAGTTAACCTCCTCTTCGACAACAGATTCGGGAATTTCAACTTTGATATTATCCAGAAGTGTTTGGTAGATTTTTTCGACTTTCTCTTCTTCTGTTTTGGGTTTAGCCCCCTTTGATTTTGTTTTGGTAAATAGTTTTTGATAGTTTTCGACGTTTATTTCTGGAAAAAGAGGTAAGGAAAGTTTTATTACCCAGCCTTTGTTTTCTTTGGAATCGATGTTTTCGAGAACCGGTCTACCAAGAAGTTGATATTTATTTTCTTTCAGAGCGTTAGTGACGACGTTATTTAGAACGTGACTTAAAATGTGGTTTGAGAGTTTATCTGGATCAACATGTTCGGCGGCAATGGATTTAGGTGCTTTACCCTGACGGAATCCTTTGACGGTGACGGTGCTTATTAATTCATCTACGGCATGTTCTTTTTCGGAGGCAACCTCTGCTTCCGTCAAAACAGCCTCGACATGGGCGGTGTTGTTTTTAATTTCTTTTACGGTTAGTTTCATGATGGGTATTATATCTTTATTTTGTGCCGAGGAGAGGACTTGAACCTCCACGCTTTTAAGGGCAATAGGTCCTAAACCTATCGTGTCTACCATTTCACCACCTCGGCATGAGGAGAACACTCCGATATTTTACCATTAGAACCTAGTCTAAGTCGTCGAAAAAGGTGGAAACTCCAGCTGCCCAGGAGCCATCTGACGGAGGGGTGTATGTTTTCATGACCTCTGATGGTTCCTTGGAATGATCTCCCTTGAGGAAGATTTTGGTGAATTGAGGTGAGATTCTTCTTAAGGCATCCTCGTAGTTATCAAAGCGGGTAACTTTGTCACCGTATATCCCCCACCCCCAACAATTGAATGAGTTTTCCGGGATATGAAGACAAAGGCCTGATTCTTGTTGGGCTATGGCCACGAGCCAGCGATAGTCAAAGTTGTATTGATCCGAAAGCTGAACTATAAGGTCGGAGTAGGGCTCGAGGGGTGAACCGTATTTGTTGAGGTATTGGCGAATTATTTCCGGTCTAGCATCGGCCGTTTTGATTGATGTTTGTATTTGTTGATCAAATGAAGGAAGGGCAGCAAATACTACCGGTTCATCAAAATTGGTAAGGGTGTATTCCCTCTCAACTCCTTTATTGAAAGATGGGGATAAAGAATCGTTTGATGTGTCGTTTAGCGAGTTCGAGTTGATGTTAAAAACTACCTCGGCAAGACCTAGAAACACAACCAGGAGAATTAAGCCCTTTTTAATCATAACGCTAACTAATCGTGTCAGAAACGACGGACGCTGTCAAGTTTTGTGCTCCAAGCAGGAGTCGGACCTGCAACCTGCGGCTTCGAAGGCCGACGCTCTATCCAGTTGAGCTATTGGAGCAACAGCTATATTTTAGCTTATTGCGGATGGTTTTGATGATAAAATACTCATGTTCGGGTCAGTAGCTCAGTTGGTTAGAGCACCTGCCTCTTAAGTAGGGTGTCGCGGGTTCGAGTCCCGCCTGACCCACATTTAAAATCTACACTTTCTTGTCCGTTAATTGTACATATCGTATATATTGGATATTAGTGAAACTTTTGATTTTTACCTATGCTCCTGCTGGGCTTGGCCATTTAAGAGTCACCGATGCCTTGGTTGATAGCAGACCGAAGAAGTATCCGTACATCATGCTCGGATCGTACGATCGATTCATTACTAATATTCATCGTTTCACCAGTACCAACCCGATTGCGAAGTGGATCTTTACGACCCTGCAGTATGGTTTGCTAGAAGATATTTTTACCGTGCTATATCGTTGGGCTTTGGTCAAGTCGAGTGGGCAGATATATAAACAGTTTAAAGAGATTGTCGCACAGCAGAAGGGAGTTAAAGAGATCTTGGTGGTGGCGACTCACTTTGGTATGGCTCACCAGATTGGTGAAGTAAAAGACCGTCTGATGAAAGAAACTGGAGTCAA
>LCDA01000014.1 GCA_000998275.1 Candidatus Collierbacteria bacterium GW2011_GWA2_42_17 | reverse complement strand
CATGAGTCGGGAGAAATAATTTTGGAAGTGACCTTGGTTTTAAAGGCGGGAGATGTGGAGAGAGCACGAAAAACGGCTGATGAGTGGAAGAAGCGTAAAACAACACAACCGATGAATTCAGCGGGGTGTGTGTTTAAAAACATTAGTGAGGAAGACAGAGCCATTTTGGGATATCCAACAACGTCGGTGGGATACATTGTCGAAAATATTTTGAACATGTCAGGATTCAAGGTCGGGGGTGCGGCGATCGCCAAGGAACATCATAACTTTATTGTGAACAAGGGAGGGGCAACGGCCAAGGATTTTTTGGCCGTGAGAGACGAAATTGTAAAGAGGGCTAGGGAAGGAGTAGGGATTGAGCTGGAAGATGAGATAATTCGGATAGGAGAGTTTGATTAGTTATAAACTATCGACAGCAATGATAAAAAGAGTGGACGATTAGAGAGGATTTGATTGATATAATTCTGATATGGCTTATGATTTTAAAGAGATAGAAAAAAAGTGGGGGGGCAAGTTTGTGGGTTTTGCCGGATTTAAAGCACAGGATTTTGAGAGTAAGCCGAAGAAATATGTACTACAAGAGTTTCCTTATCCTTCTGGATCGGGATTACATGTAGGACACGCGTTTTCGATGACCGGAGCGGACATTTATGCCCGATATATGAGAATGAACGGGTTTAATGTAATGTTTCCCATGGGATGGGACGCATTTGGATTGCCAACGGAGAACTACGCGATAAAGATGGGAGTAAAACCCCAAAGTATAACGAAAGAAAATACCGAGAAGTACAAAGCACAGATGAACAGGTTGGGATTTTCTTTTGATTGGGATCGGGAAGTGGATACGACCGACCCTGGTTATTACAAATGGACACAGTGGATTTTTACGAAACTTTTTGAAAAAGGATTGGCTCACAAAGAAGAGATGGCGATAAACTGGTGTCCAAAAGACAAGATCGGTTTGGCTAATGAAGAAGTAATTGATGGAAGGTGTGAGCGATGTGGAACGGAGACCGAGAGAAGAATAATTTCACAGTGGGTGGTGAAGATTACAGCCTATGCCGACAGACTTCTGGAGGGATTGAAAGATACCAACTTTATAGAAAAAGTGAAGGCAGCTCAGACAAATTGGATAGATAAGAAAATAGGGGCAAATATTCGCTTTGAAATTAAAGATAGCGAGGAAAAACTGGAAGTATTTACGACCAGACCAGATACGCTTGAGGGAGTCACTTTTATGGTGATAGCACCGGAGCATAAATTGGTAAAGGAGTTGCTTGAGAATGAAGAAGTTAAAAAATATGTGAATGAGGCGAAGAAAAAGAGCGAGATGGAGAGAGCTGAGCTAGGAAAAGAAAAAACGGGGGTGTTTTCCGGACTTTACGCTATTAATCCAGTAACCAAAAAAGAAATTCCAGTATGGATTGCCGACTACGTATTGGTGTCATATGGAACTGGAGCAATTATGGCTGTGCCGAGTCATGATGAGCGAGACGAGGCGTTTGCTAGTAAATATTCGTTACCCATTAACCGGGATTATGTGCCGGACATGAAGATGATGGATTTAATTGTGGAAAAGGGAGTAGGGGAAGAGTCCGTGAACTATCATTTAAGAGACTGGATTTTTAGCCGCCAACATTACTGGGGTGAACCGATTCCGATGGTCTACTGCGAGAATGATGGGTGGGTAGCAGTACCTGAGGAGCAACTACCGGTAAGATTGCCTGAGGTGGAAAAATATCAACCAACAGATACCGGAGAGTCTCCTTTGGCCAGTATCACCGAGTGGGTAGAAACAGAGTGCCCTAAGTGTGGAGGATCCGCCAAAAGAGAAACCGACACTATGCCGAACTGGGCTGGAAGCGACTGGTATTTCTTACGATACTGTGATCCAAAAAATGAGGACGCGTTGGCGGATATGGAAAAGATGAGGTACTGGTTACCGGTGGATGTTTATATGGGTGGAGATGAACATAATACTTTGCACCTACTTTATTCAAGATTTATTTACCAGTTCCTTTGGGATCTGGGTGTGGTGCCTAAGGAGTATCCAGAGCCGTATATAAAAAGGATGTCACACGGGGTAATTTTGGGTGCTGACGGCAACCGTATGAGTAAAAGTGTGGGTAATGTAATTATTCCTGATAAGGTAGCCGATATTTACGGAACCGATGTACTACGAACCTACATGATGTTTATGGGACCGTTTGACGCGACGATGGCCTGGAATGAGAGATCCCTGGTGGGTGTAAAACGGTTCTTGGAAAAATTCCAGAGACTGGTTGAAGAAAGTAAGGATAAGTACGTGGTGACCAGTGCCGAGGGGATGAGGACAATACACCACTTGGTCAAAGGGGTGGGTGAGGATATCGCCGAGTTTAAATACAACACGGCGATAGCGAAGATAATGGAGGCAGTTAACGATCTGACAAAAAATAAGATGGAGTTGGCTAAGACAGAGTTGCTGATGATGGTTAAGGTTTTGGCACCATTTGCTCCTTTTGTGGCTGAAGAACTGTGGAGTATCTTGGGGGGAGAGTTCAGTGTGCATGTTTCGGAGTGGCCTAAGTTTGAAGAAAAATATTTGGTGAGTGAGATTGTAACTCTTTCGGTACAGATAAATGGGAAACTAAGGGGTACAGTAGAGGTATCTCCCGAGGCCAGTGAAGAGGAAGTAAAAAAGGTAGCTGAGGAACAGGAAAAGGTGCAGAAATATTTAGCTGAAGGGAAAGTGATCAAAGTAATTTATGTGAAGGGGAAGACAATAAACTTTGTGCTCACAGCCTGAGATACAACGGTAATACTCAATGAGGTTAAAGTAAGGAGTTGACAAAACTGCCTTACTATTATAAAGTAATCTTACTATGACATATACAGCGACGATCACTAGTAAAAGGCAAATTACCTTACCGGCTTCATTGTTTTCCGAGCTTGGTTTGAAAAAAGGACAGAAGCTAACAATCACCAAACGAGGAGATGAACTGGTGATGAAATCAGCATTGTCGGCGATGTATAGATTATATGGTTCAGTAAAGTTACCCGAAAAATATAAAGGGATGGATATTGATGAGATGATCGAGAAGGCAAAGATGGAGCATTTTAGTAAGAAAAAGATATGAAGTTTGTTGATACCAATTATTTTGTGAGGTTTTTGGTAAACGGGGAAACCGAACAGGGAAAATTGGTAAAAAAATTATTTGAAGAAGGGGCATCTAAAAGAGCGGAACTTTCAAGTTCATCGGTGGTGTTTTTTGAAATTTATTGGCTAATGAAAAGTATCTACGGCAAGAAAAAAGATGGCTTGTTTGCAATCTTACGAGATATATTAGCCATGAGTTTTATTAAATGGGAAAGTGGAAAAATTTTGACGGAGGCAGTTGAACTAATGAAGAAGACTAATTATGACTTGGAAGACGCATATAACTTGATATATGCAAAAAGTGTCGGTTCGGATGAGCTGGCAAGCTTTGACAGTAAGCTACAGAAAGCCTGGAAGAAGTATTAATCCTGCGAGGACAGTCCTCGCAAGCTGATATATGGTGATTTGAAAGTTGGGGGTTTGTGATAACATGATTTATGTTTAAAAATACAAAATCTCTATATGCACCTTTTTTGGTGCTTTTGTTGTTAGTGGCGACTTTCTTTGTGGGCAGACTGTCTGCACAAGTAGATCAGTATAAAGGAGGGGGAAGTGGTGTGGCTGAAAATACGAACCCAGGAGCAGCGGCTCCTACAACCGAGTCGAAGATCTCGGTGCCGGCTCTTAAGACAATAGCTAAAGGGTTGGGTTTAAATACCGGAGACTTTAATAAGTGTTTGGATAGTGGTACTTTTGAGAATAAGGTAAAAGAAGAGTCCGCAGAGGGTCAGAGTAGAGGAGTTACCGGAACACCGTCGTTTTTTATTAACGGAATTTTGATAGTTGGTTCATTGCCCCAGTCTGACTTTGAGGCGGTGATTGATGCCGAGTTGAAAAACGGTACCGGAGACAAAGCCAAGATATCTTCAGGCGAAACTCTGAAAAGACAAAAAATTGCTTACGGAACAGGTTATGTTGAAGGAGGCAAAAATGCCAAGGTCAAGATAATGGAGTACACCGACTTTGAGTGTCCTTACTGTACCCGGGCTTTTCCCACAATTGAAGCTCTTTTAAGCAAGTATGGAGAAAACATTAGTTTGGAGTATCGAAGCTTCCCATTATCTTTCCATCCTAATGCTCAAAAAGCCGCTGAAGCTGCTTTGTGTGCCGGAGAGCAGGGTAAACTTTGGGAGATGCATGACAAGATGTTCGAAGTGATGGCACAACAGTAAAGATCGCTGTTGAAGATGTGGAAATAAGGGGCGCGAAAGCGCTCCTTTTCTTCATCCGAAGAACCCCGTACGCAAAAAGCGTGGCGGGGATTTTGTAGCTTTTGAAGTACGGGGGTGAAGAGCTCAGGTTAGCTTACGAAGTATGCTAACCTGTCATCATGATATCCAGAAGTTTGAATCACCCTGTCTACTGCCATCAATACCATTTAGTGTGGGGTACAAAGTGGAGAAGACAGTTTTTGCAGGAGTATGTTAAGAATGAGTTTGTCATCTATGTCAAAAGGTTTGTCGCCAAGTACCCCACACTGCACCTGAGGGCGGTCAATGCTGACAAAGACCATGTACACATCCAAATGGAGATACCGCCTAATATTGCAGTATCCAAGGTAGTGCAAAAACTAAAGGTTGAGACCAGTAAAAACATTAAGAAAAGATTTAAATTCGTTCGAGAAATGTACCTAGAGCGGGGAGTATGGGCGGTAGGATTTTTCTCCTCAACCCTTGGACTAAACGACGAAATGATTGAGAGGTATATTGCCTATCAAGGCAGACAGAACAAGGAGAAACAGGTCAAACTTCTGAATATCTGATGCCGTCAAAGGAAACCCCGCATCTAGCCCTAAGGCGTAATGCGGGGAGGAGGTCATATAGCCGCCAAACTGTAGATGGAGATGAGGGCGGCGGACAGGGTGTCACTCGTGATTGGAGTATCGGCGTAAACGGTGACAAAGGCACCAATTTTGAGGTCGTTAGAAGTCAACCTTTGAGGACCAGTCTGGTTGGTTGTGACAATTTCCGTGTTGTCTGAAACGCTAATGGTGTAATTTTTTTCTGTTGGAGAAATGAGGGCGATGCTTGCTGGTACGGGATTGAAACTAGTTGGGCGAAGGATACCGGCTACGACAATTGATCCGGCGTTAACTTCTTTGATTTCACCGGTGAGCAGATTGGA
>LCDA01000013.1:7550-11185 GCA_000998275.1 Candidatus Collierbacteria bacterium GW2011_GWA2_42_17 | reverse complement strand
GCGGCATCGTCCTTGTTGATATAGTGTGAGTCGTTGGTGGCAACCAAAGGGATCCCCAGTTCTCGGCTGAGTTTTATGAGTCCTTTTTCACCCTTCTGCTGATTTTCGTGAAGTTCCAAAAGTTTAGGTTTTATTTCCGCCGGAACAGTGGAGGAAAGAGCAAAACGATCGAAATGGTGTCTTTGAAGTTCAATGAAGACATTTTGGGAACCGAAAATTTGTTCGTATTCCTTAAGCTCTTTTTTGGCTTCCTCGTAATTGTCTTCAACAAGTAGTTTTTGGACTCTACCGGCCGGACAAGCCGTAGTACAGATAATGCCCTTGGAGTACTTGGCGAGAATCTCTTTATCAATGCGAGGTTTGTAGTAAAAACCTTCCATGAAGCCGGCAGTAACAATCTTCATGAGGTTTTGATAACCTTCGTAGTTTTCGGAAAGAAGGATTAAATGGTTGGCATCTTGTTTCTCTCTGTCTAAGCGAGAGTTCTTTGCTAGATAAACTTCGCAACCGATGATAGGTTTGATATCTTCTTTGGTGGTTTTTTTGTAAAACTCGATGGCTCCGTACATGGTGCCATGATCGGTAATAGCAAGATGGGTTTGACCGAACTCCTTTGTTTTGGCGACAAGCTTACTGATCTTGGAAAGACCATCCAGTAAGGAAAATTCCGTATGAACATGGAGATGGGTAAACTTTGGCATCTGTTTAATGTTACTACTTACCTATCTTCAGGGGTGGTGTCTGGATTTTCAAGTGGTGAGAACAGACCGAGAGCCAAGTCGTGAAAAGTTTTTGTTTTAGAAAAATAAGCAATATAACGTAAACAGCTGTCAGGATAATCACGTTTTAGGACTTTGGTCGTAACTTCGAATATTCTTTCAGAACTCATTTCTTTTAGTTTTAGACCAACTATTTCCTTTTCGATAAGTTGCATTATTTTTTCAGAGATATCCCCTGCTGTTCCCCGATCAATTTTTTTGGTCGCTGCTACTGCTTGATATATTCCGGAATATAGTTTGGCTCGATTATATTTAACTCGTTTTCCACTTCTTTTGACAATAGTGATATACGACAAATCGATTTTTTCATGAGTTGTGAGCAAACCTCCACAATGCAAACATTTTCTTCTGCGCCATATCTCCATTTCATTTTTTGTGGGCCTTGAATTGGTTACTATCAGTTGATCGCTATCGCAAAATGGACATTTCATAATTTAGATTATACAAATATATGTCAAGATATTGATGTTTTTGGATAAAATTTTAAATTTATTGACTTTATGCTGTCATATCAAATTTGTCACTACCTTTTTAAGATTTGTTAGTTAGCAATTAAATACTAAATGGCTTGTATAGAAAAGATTTACAGTGTGAGTGCCCTTCTTGGTAGTAGTGCTTGTAACGGAAACTGTGCGTTTTGTGCGGCAAAAGAGTTAAAAAAAGTAGCCCCAGCGGATAACATGATGCCGAGTACGTTCAAGTCTGCCCTTAGATTGTCAGCTCGTTACGGCGGCTGGTCTTTGTCTCTTACAAGCAGTGGCGAACCCACCTGTTCTCCTCTAGCGGTCACCAACGCACTGAAAGATTATCAAGAAGTGGCCAGGGAGGGGGCATATTTTCCCAATGTGAATTTATTTACAAACGGAATATTGTTGGGTAGTAAAAAGTTTTGTGATAAATATTTGCCTCTTTGGAAACGATTAGGTCTTACAGCTGTGGCAGTTTCAATTCACGAAATATCCGAAGACAGACAGGCAAAAGTATACGGAATTGTGCGATATCCAAAATATAGCGAGATATTCAGCAATATTCGGAGGCATGGTTTGCAGTGCAGAGCCACAGTCCTCCTTCGTAAGGGAGGAATCGATACTCCTGAAAGTTATAAAACGGTTATTGAAAAATTAAAAAGGAGTGGTTGTGAAAATATTTCTTCTTGGCCAATTGGTAACCCAGACAGTACAAGGAATGAGTCTACGCCTTCACGGTTGAATCTATTTAAAATTAGACTTTGGTTGAAAAATAATGCGCTGCTTTGTCATGGCCACGTTTGGGGAGGCGGAGTTTATGACTATAAAGGAACTTTGGTACGAATTACGGACTATGTGACTAAACATGACCCCAAAAAAGATTACGTACGTCAATTAGTGGTATTTCAAGACGGAACCGTAGCCTACAGTTGGATTAGGGAAGGAGCAATTTGTTTTAAAACCTGATTGTTTATCGATAAGGTCTGAAACATCAATGTTAAGTTTTTGAAAGGCGATATAATGTTCTTTTATACCTATGAATAAAGAAAATAATGTTTGCGTGGTTGTTGATTCGGGTAGTTCTATGAGAGAGTCATCCCCTGAGGTTAAGGAGAGAGAAATCTCCATACTTCCTTTGGAGGTTAAGTTTTTGGAAAATGGCACCTGGGTACCATATCTTGATTCGGAGCTTTCAGCTGATGAGTTTTATAACAAAATGGCTGAGTCAAAGATTCTACCGCAGACATCCGGAGCAGTTACGGGGAGGGCGAGTAAACTTTATGAGTCTTTAGCAAAAGAAAGTGATTCGATTATTTCAATACACATTACGGCCAAACACTCAGTCGCCCATGAGTCCGCGTTGCTCGCAGCCAATCTAGTAATGGAGGCTAATCCGGAAGTGCTTATAGAAGTGATCGACTCGAAAATTGTTTCTATTGGTACCTGGTTCTTGGCCGAGAAAGCAGCTCTGCTATCGGCAGAAGGTTATCCACTCGAGGATATAAAAAGGTTGTTACTGGAAACAGTTCCTAAAATTGATTTAATTACATTTCTTCCCTCTTTGAACAACTTAATTAAGGGTGGTCGGGTTCCAGCCTTAAAAGGCATGATTGGAAATTTACTAAATATTAAACCGATTATTGGTTTTATCGATGGTCAGATTAGAGAACTTTCGAAAACCAGAACAATCAGTAAGGCAAAACAAGAGTTGGTTAGTCGTTTTACCGGAATTAAGGAGGAAGTTGTGAAATTGGCCATCTTGCATACAAACAATGAGGAAGGGGCGAGAGAACTGCAAATGGATCTCGCCAGCTATTACCCGGGAACAATACCGGTTTATGAAGCAGGCCCTGTTCTGGGCGTTCATGCGGGTTCAGGAGCGGTAGGAATTGCGTTGCTTAAGAAATAACTATTTTAAGAGGTCGAGGACAATTTTACTTAGTGTTTGTGGATCAGCTTGACCTTTAGTTTCTTTCATTGCTTGACCAACAAAGAAACCCGCGACGTTGGTTTTGCCCTTTTTGTAATCGGCAACGATGTCCGGATTGTCGGCAATGATTTTTTCGACAACAACTTTAAGTTCATCGGCATTGCTATTTCCTACCCGAGTAGCTTTTTGGTACTCCCCTTTTATGTCCCCTGTAATCTCAATTTTTTTGTTGGCTATGAGGTTTGCTAGTTTGGAGATGTCGATTTCTTGGTCATCTTTATATTTATCAATTACCTCCAGCGCGTCAGCGTTACCATAGATAATTTTGGCATATTTAAGTTCTATTCCCAGATTAGTTAAACCAGAAATTACTTGGTCAGGAAGTTGAGGGAGTTCTCCTTTTAGTTTTTCAATGAGTTCGTTTTCGATGATGAAAGGAGGAATATCGGGTTCGGGGAA
>LCDA01000013.1:0-7430 GCA_000998275.1 Candidatus Collierbacteria bacterium GW2011_GWA2_42_17 | reverse complement strand
ACAGTCGGTTCCAAACGCATCTGACCTTTTTCCATGTCAGCACTGGACACAGCGATAGCTCTGATTATTTCGTGGATTTTTTTAAGATATTCTTTGGCTTCGACTGAAGAAGATAGATCAGGACGGGAAACAATTTCCACTAAAGGCACACCAGAACGGTTGAAATCGACAAGGGATACTTTTTTACCTTCCAGTTCGACATGCTGAAGTTTACCGGTGTCTTCTTCCATGTGGACACGTTCAATACCGATTCTTTTGCCAGAGTCGAGCATCACAAATCCATCGGAACAGAAAGGTTGATCGTACTGGCTAATCTGATAACCCTTGGCGAGGTCAGGATAAAAGTATTGTTTGCGGTCGAATTTGCTTAGAGTGTTAATGCGACAGTTTAAAGCTAGGCCGATTTTCAGACAAGACTCGATGGCTTTTTCGTTGGGAACCGGGAGAGCGCCAGGAAGACCTAGACAAACAGGACAGGTTTGGGTGTTTGGATCCTTACCAAAATGATCGGCGGGGCAACCGCAAAACATCTTGGAGTTGGTTTCGAGTTCGACGTGGACTTCTAAGCCGATTAGGGGTGTGGCTTTCATATGGTTTTGTCTAAATCAGGAAATAACTGAAACTGCGTGTGGCGCTGAAAACAATCGGCGATCTTAATGGCCGTTGATTCCTTGAGTTGGTTTGAAGTTACTTGAAGCCCGATGGGGAGGTTATCGATGAAACCACACGGCACTCCGACACTGGTTAAACCGGCAATTGAAGATGGTTCGAGTAACACGTCCTCCATTTCCCCAAACATGGGTTGATTTTTGGTGGCACCTAAAGAATGAGCGGGGCCGGGAGAAACGGCGCCAATGACGGCGTCGTAAGTTTTAAATATTTCATTAAATTCATCAACAATTTTTGTACGGACAGCCTGAGCTTTTTTGTAAAAGGCATCATAGTACCCGGCCGATAAAGTATAGGTACCGAGCATTATGCGTCGTTTAGTTTCTTCACAAAGAGTATCTCTTTCGTATCCAAAACGAACTCCATCAAAGCGCGCTAGATTTGAACTAACTTCGGAACGCTGGATAACGGTATAGACACCAATTGAGTAGTGAGGGTCCATGAGAGAAACCTCTTCGACAGTTGCTCCCAAAGATCGAAGTTTATCGGCAGCATTAAGAATTAGATTTTTAACGTCTTCGCGCATTTCGGTCAGAAGATATTCTTTAACGATACCAATACGAACACCACGCAAATCGGCGGCATAAAGACTTTCGGTGTATTTTTCGACAGGAGAGGGCGAGGTTGTGGCGTCTTGGAAATCTTTACCGGAGATAACTTCGGTAACGATGGCACAGTCTTCGACGGATCTGCCAATCGGACCAGGCGAGTCCGTAGAACTAGCCATAGCGATGATACCGTAACGACTAGCTCTACCGTAGGTAGGCTTAAGACCGGTTACTCCACACCAAGCGGCTGGCTGACGAATTGACCCTGCAGTTTCCGAACCAAGAGCAACGGTAGCAAGTTGGGCAGCGATGGCAGCAGCAGAGCCGCCAGAAGAACCACCAGGAAGTTTATCGGAGTTCCAGGGATTGAGGGTGGGGCCAAAATCGGAGGTTTCGGTACTGGAGCCATGAGCAAAAGAGTCCATGTTGGTTTTCCCTAAGATAAGGGCACCGGCAGCTTTAATTTTTTCGATAACGGTAGAGTCGTATTGAGGATGATAGTCTCTTATGATGTTGGAGCTAGCCGTGGTAACGATACCTTTAGTAAGAAAGTTATCTTTGACGGCAAAAGGAATGCCAAGTAAAGGCCGAGTAATTCCTTTTTCGGCAATTTCTTTATCGATCGCTTCGGCTTCCGTTAGTGCGTTGTCATTTAGAGCAAGATAGATGTTTAGTTTTGGATTGTACTTTTCGATACGATTTTGAAAATGTCTGACCAGTTCTACACAGGTAAAATCTTGGTTGAGGTAACCGTCATGGACTTCTTTGATGGTTAGTTCGTGGAGTTGTTTCATATGAGTTCTTCGGCATCTGAGTCAATTAACCTTTCCACGACAAAAAATCCATGGTGAGTTTTTTTAGCTTCTCTTAGAGCCGATGATTGGGGTAAAACACGTGTCATATCAACTTCATCTGCACGAGTAACATTGGACAAACCATTGACCTGGTAAGTAGCGTTGACATTATTAGTGTCGATTTCATTAAGATGATTAACGACTTCTATGGTCTTAGTGAACTGTTCGGCAAAAAGGTTTACTTCGTTGTCCTGAAGTTTGAGATTGGCTAGTTTGCCGATTTTCTTAACTTCATCTGGTGTAACCGTGACCGTATGCATGCGTCTATTGTATCAATTTATAGATTGTCCGTCTTGAGACTTATTTTCTTGTTTTTGACTTCGTAGAAGACATCGCAAACATTGTTTAGCAGATCATGGTCGTGAGAAATGAGCAGAATGGTACCGGGAAAATCGACCAGAAATTCTTCGAGAGCGGTAACAGATTTTAGATCCAAATGGTTTGTAGGTTCGTCAAGAATTAAAATATCAGGGTTAGTATAGAGAAAAAGAGCTAGTTGCAAACGAGCTTTTTGCCCTCCGGATAAAGTCCAAACTTTGGATTTCATGGTTTGTTTGGTGAAATAGAATTTGCGTAAAACAGCAGCTGCTTCGTAATCGGCGATGGGAAAGCGACTACAAAAACAATCAATGGGGGTCGACTCAGACGGAAGTGTTTCCAGATGTTCTTGAGAGTAGTAACCAACCTTCAAATTATCCCCTGTTTTAGCAACACCTTCTTGAGGTTCGAGCATTCCAAGGATCAATCTTATAGCTGTGGTTTTACCGGTGCCGTTTGGAGAAACCAAGGCAACTTTTTCTCCAACCTCAATATACATTTCGGCATTATTAAATATTTGATTTTCGGGGTAGGCAAAGGAGACACTCTTAACCATAATGGCGAGCTTGTTTTTAATTTGTTTACCTGAAAGTGAAGTTTTTAGCTCAATATGAACATCTCTGCCTTTAGGATCTTTGACCATTTCAGACTCAAATCGAGCTAGACGTTTTTCTAAAGCATGATAATATCGCGCCACTTTGGGTCCGCTTGCCGCTTTAGCTCTAAATCTTTCCACAAGTTCTTTCAGTCTTTTGTGTTCCTTGTCCTGAACATGGAACAGATGTTCAAGAGCGTCCTGTTCCTTGTCATACTCGGCGGTAAATTTTCCAAACCCAAAAGGATAAGTGCGGATTTCGCGATCTTCAACCAACCAGGTATGAGTAGTAACTTTCTTGAGTAAGTGACGATCGTGGCTAATTAAAATTATCAAACCATTAAAAGACAGCATGGCATTGGCAAGCCATTCTTTATTGTCGATATCTAGATGGTTATCCGGCTCATCTAAGAGCAAAACGTCATAAAGATTGGAATATATTAGGTCAGCCAGTAAGGCTATTTTTTTCTGACCCCCGGAGAGGGTGGGCAAAGAGTCGATTTCTTGCTGTAAATAGCCAATTCTAGGATTGTTTGACCATTCAATTTTGCCACTATCTTGTTCTTCTATTCCGGACAAGATTTTAAGTAAGGTCGATTTTCCACATCCGTTGTCACCAATAAGTGCAACAATACCATTCCCCGTGTGATTAAGAGTGATATTATCCAACAAAGGCTGGTTATAGTGCTTCTCGAGTTTGGTGATCTTTAAATTCACAACCTCCTATTATCCCTTATTTTGATCTTCCGGTACAAATTCCTTTGATTTAAACTATGATCTTAGAGCTTTAATTCTTTCGGCAATTGGCGGATGGGTATTGAAAAGATTGGCAAACCAACCAATCGAGTCGTGATGATTTTTTAGTGGATTAACGATGTAGAGATGAGAAGTGGCTTTGTTGGCAGCTTCAAGAGGCTCTTTGTCACCGGAAAGTTTTTCCAGAGCACTAGCGAGGCCCTCAGGATATTTGGTTATTTGAGCCCCCGTAGCATCAGCGAGAAATTCTCTTCTTCTGGAGATTGCCAACTGAATCAGCTTTGCAATTATCGGTGAGAGAAGAGCTAATACAAAACCGGCAATCATGAGAAAAGCACTAATATTACCGTTGTCCTTGTCCGATTTGCCACGAATATTAGTTCTTAACAGAATGTCCGCGAGAAGAGTGATAAGACCAACTAAAATAGTGACGATACTCATGAGTCGAGTGTCGTAATTTCGGATATGACTCATCTCGTGGGCAACGACTCCTTCAAGCTCAGTACGGGTTAGTTTTGCGAGTAACCCAGTAGTAGCGCAAACAACGGCATGTTTCGGATCTCTACCGGTTGCAAAAGCGTTCATGGCTGAGTCGTTTTGTACATATAACTTGGGCATGGGAATACCGGCCGGACGTGCAATGTTTTCGGCAACGGTGTAAAAGTCAAAGTGGTCCCTTTTGTTTGCAGGAACTGCACCGGAAATACTAAGAATGATTTTGTCGGAAAAATAGTAACTTACGAAACTGAGTGTTCCCGACAGGACGAGAGCAATACCTACGGCTGAAAGATCAAAACCTAAAGCATAACTAAGAAGGTAGGTAGCTGCCGTGATAAAAACGATAAAGATGGCAATAACCATGCCACTTCTCGCCTTGTTGGCATCGACTAACTGGTAGTAACTGGTCATATCGATATTTTGGGATCGGACATTTCACCCTTACCTACTTCAAGATGTTCTCCTTCAGTGGGTGTAGCAATCCCCTTTTGTGCTTTGAATCCAAACATGCTGGCAATAATATTTGAGGGAAGAGTGACGATTTTGATATTGTATTCAGCGGATAGATCGATGACCACCCTTCTGGCATACATAAGTTTGTCGGAAGTGTCACGAAGCTCGTCCATAAGTCTGGTAACTACTTCAGCACCTTTAAGTTCCGGATTGCTTTCGACTAGTACTTGAAGTTTAGGAACTAGGTTGCTAATGGCGTCAGATGCGGCTTCAATTTTAGACATGTCTTTACTACCGGTGGCTTTTTCAACTGATTTTCTAGCCGAGACGATCTCTTCATAGATTCCTTTTTCGTGTTTTAAATATCCCTTTGCCGAGTTTTCAAGATTTGGTATAAGGCTGGATTGACGTTTAAGCTGATTGCCAATGTCCTGAATGGCCGCAGTAATACGTGTTTTAGTTGTTTGAAACCAGTTGTACTGGGAAACAACATAGAAAGCCAAGATAAGTAAAACTCCGAAAATTACATAACTAATCATTTTTATTGTTTTGTGTAAATGATAACTCTTATAATTCTAGCACTAGGCGCAAATCTTTGAAGGGAAGGGTGTTAATAATATCGGATTTTTGAGCATAACCGCGCCTAGCCTGCCAGACTCCATATTTCATGTTTTCCATTTGACTAACTTCGTGACTATCAGTATTAATGATCAGTTTAACTTTTTTAGTTAGTGCCTGTTTAATAAGGTCATCCGGTAGATCTAGCCTATTGGGAGACGCGTTTATTTCGATGATTTTTTTGTTTTGGGCACAGTAAGTAAAGATTTTTTCCCAGTTGGCGGAAATTGGTTCCCGACCGTTTATGGTTCGATTAGTGGGATGCCCAAGTATTTTTACCTTAGGGTGAGATAAAGCCTTTTGAATTCTTCTGGTATTGGCTTCTTCGGTGAGATCAAAACTTCCGTGAATTGAGGCGATGACATAGTCCAGTGATTCCATGGCTTTGTCGGAAAGTGCCAGACTTCCATCCGGCCTGATATCTACCTCCATACCAATGAGTAATTTTGGTACTCTACTTTTCACATCTTTTTCATAAGTACGATATTGTGACAAAAGATATTTTTTTCTATTTAAAATGATGGCTATTTTTTGTTTTTCGGTCAGTCCTTGGAACTTGGGATTGTGATCGCTAATGCCGATATATTCATAATCGTTCTTGGTTGCCGTATTTAGAAGTTGTGACAGGGGACTGATTCCAATGTCATGAGAGCTTTGAAAACTAAAATCGCTGTGAGTATGTAGATCTCCTTTAATGTCTTTAATTTCCAAAAGTGTTGGAATTTGGTGTTTGATTGCCAGTTCTATCTCACCTGTGTTTTCCCGTATTTCGGGAGGAATGTATTCCAGCCCAATGAATTGGTAAAATTTGGCTTCCGAGGTAAATCGATTTAGTTTACCGTTTTGGGTAATCCCATATTCGGAAAGGGACAAACCCTTTTCTTTGGCTAAACTTCTGAGGTGAATATTATGTAGTTTACCGCCGGTATAGTGCTGAAGAATACTTCCCCAGGAGTTTGGAAGTGAGATTTTTAAGTCTACTTCCAGCCCATTGGTCATCTTTACGTGTTTTCTCCTTAGACTACCTAGGGGTTCGGCTTTGGAGACAGCTTTTGATTTTAAGAGATAGTTAATAAAATCTTCGGCAACAGGTAAGGCTTCGTATAAAGGTAATCTGCCTTTGCCAAAAGACTGAATATCAAGGGCCTTTTTTATTTTGGAAATGGTTTTTTCTTTGAAACCTTGAATTTTAGTCAACTTTTCGGAAATTAATATTTCTTTTAACTCAGTAAGAGTTTTCTCCGGGTCGTTTAGGTGAAATTTTTTGGAAATTTTGTAAGCGGTAATAGGACCTATCCCCCGAATGGTCATGAGAGGGAACATACCCGAAGGTACCTTTTTGAAGAGTGACTCAAAATGACGGACACGTCCGGTAGAAAAATATTCATTCAGATATCTTGATAAACTCTCTCCAAGCCCAGGAACGGTATCCAGCTCTCCCCTTTTCCAAACCTCAAAAATAGAATCCGAAAGGTTATCTATGGCAACAGAAGCATTAACGTAGGCTTTGTAACGAAAAGTGTCTCCCTCTTTAACCCTTAAAACCGCCGCAACTCTTTTAAGGAGTTGGGCGGTTTCTTGGTTAATGGTCATTTTTAATTGACCTAAAAGGCAATTTTAGCGGCCTCCAAAACTACGAGCAGGTCGATCCTCTTTGGGACGAGCTTCGTTGACGATGATGTTGCGACCGTCGAGGTCAGTTCCGTTCATCTTTTCGATGGCGGTTTTTGCAGCTTCTGCGTCTTCGAATTCGACAAAGCCGAATCCTTTACTCCTGCCGGAGAATTTATCTGAAATAACTGTGCACTCGCCTAGAGCTCCGAAAGGAGAAAAAATCTCCTGGAGTTTTTGCTGGGTAGCACTATAGGGAAGATTCCCTACGTATAATCGAACAGCCATTTCTGGCTCCTTTCTGGTTCTTTCAAAGCCATCATCACTTTGAAATCTTCTGTAAAAACGTTAAGATGATTTAACTAGCCTATTATAGCGTATTCTGGTAAAATATGGACTGTTGCTAAATAGCCTGGGGCTGTAGCTCAGTTGGTTAGAGCGTCCGCCTGTCACGTGGAAGGTCGAGGGTTCGAGCCCCTTCAGCCCCGCAGTATAAAGTTCCTCCCATAG
>LCDA01000012.1 GCA_000998275.1 Candidatus Collierbacteria bacterium GW2011_GWA2_42_17 | reverse complement strand
ACTTTGCCCCAGACTAGTTTTTCGTTTTTAAAAGTCCAGAGATTGTTTAAGATGAAGTTGCTCAGTATAGAAATCTCAGCGGCTAGAGCATTGGCAATGAAGTTTCTTACGCCAACGGTGTTGATTATATTTTGAAGAGCTTTGGAAAAAATATCGAGACCAAATTTGTTGATGCCAAAACCAAAAAGACCAATGCAACCGAATTTAATAAATTTCTGGGTGGTGGGGTCGTTCCAGCGAAGAAGAAAAACGGAACGGAAAATATCGATGGCTGTTTGAGACTCTATTTTGGACTCACCTTTGGTGCGAAGACCGAACTGAAGAGGAATCTCTTTAACTTTGGCTCCGAGTTGAACCATTTTGTACAAGAACTCAAGTTTGTAGCCGAAGTTTCTGGAGTACAGATGATCCATGTCCATAGTATCGACAAAGCCTTTGACTCTGGAGGCTTTGAGGCCAGTCGTAGGGTCGGTAATTTTGAAGAACATTTTTCCGGGGAAGAAAAGACCAAAACGGGCAACTAGTCCGCCGACTTCACTGAAGAAAATGCGTTTGAAACCCCAGCCCTTGGGATTACTGCCACCTTTGATTTTGCGGGAGCCGAGAACGTAGTCGTATCCGGCGGTAATTTCATTTAATAAAAGGGGGATATCTTTGGGAGGATGCTGGAAGTCGGCATCAAACTCGATAATGACGTCTGCTCCAATGGAGGTCATGGCATGACGGAAACCCTTAACGTAAGCGCCGCCGATACCAGCCTTAGTAGGATTTAGGTAAAGTTCAAGATTTTTATATTGCTTTTGTTTGTTTTGGACAATTTTGTAGGTTCCGTCCGGAGAGGTATCATCGACGACCAGAAGTTTGCATTGCCAGTCTTTAATTTTGGGAAAAATTTTGCCACAGAGGGTGTCGATCATCTCACCTATCGATTCAGCTTCATTGTAAGTGGGGATAACGACGACGGCTAAAGGAAGTTTTTCCATAACTACTTGGTTTTTTTGTCTTCTTGGCAACAGTCTCCGGAACACTTTCCACAACATTCATCTTCACAGTCTTCCTCGGTCGCTACTTCTTCCGGTTTACCTTCTTCGTCATACCAGTAGAGTTTATCTTCGTTTTCTTTGAGGGTTTTGAGATGAGAACTATCGCAAAAAGGTTGATTTTTGCTTAGTCCACACATGCAGATAAATTTGTCTCCTACTTGATGGGGTCCGTGAGCTGTTTTTTTGACGAGTCTTGGCATATATAGACGATTATATATCCTCCAGTAGTATTATTAGCCTGAAGAAGATCTAACTGTATAATTGGGGGTGATGAAAATAGATATTTTGACGATTTTTCCGGAAATGTTTGAGAAGGTTTTTGGGACCTCGATTATTGGCAGGGCGACGGGGACAGGAATCGTGGAGATTAAAGTTCATAATTTGCGTGACTGGAGTGATGACAACTACAAGAGTGTGGATGATAAACCTTTTGGCGGTGGAGCGGGAATGGTGATGAGAGTCGACGTAGTTGATCGCGCTCTGGCTGATTTGAAGAAACCGGGTTCTAAAGTAATTTTATTGGATACCAAGGGTAAAATGTACAACCAAAAAGCAGCAGAAGTATTGAAGGATGAGGAACATTTAATTTTGATTGCCCCCCATTTTGAAGGAATAGATCATCGAGTTCACGATAACTTAGTTGATGAGGTCTACTCTATTGGTCCTTACGTTTTGTCGGGTGGAGAACTACCGGTGATGGTAATGGTCGATTCTATCGTTCGCTTACTACCCGGGGCTTTGGGAAATCCCAAGTCTCTTGAGGAAGAGTCATATTCGGAGGCATTTGAGACAGAGTACCCGCAGTATACTAGGCCGGCGGAATACAAGGGTTGGAAGGTGCCGGAGATACTACTTTCTGGTGACCATAAGAAAATTGCTGAGTGGAGGAAAGTGAAATAAACTAAGGGGCGTGATTTTGGTGTCTTTCTTCAATTAAGTCTGCAATTTCTTCAGCCCATCTTCTATTTTGTTCTATCTCCATTTGTTTGAGAGCTTTTTTAACTTCGTCACTCGGGGAACCATCCGGAGCAAAAAGAGGAGGTTGAATTTCAATTTGGGGGGTTATTGTTTCTGCCAGTTGAACTTCGGTTTGAGGAGTTATTATTTCTGCCATATGATTTATTTTGGTATGCCGATGGGCATTAAATTAATAATGGTGTCGGTACTTAAGACAGTGATTAGTTCTCTCAGTTTGAGTTCGTCAAAGTTAGTATTGACGTTGGTTCCCAGTTTGAGACTCTCTGCTTGAAGGGCAATATTTTGGGCGGTGTAACCGGCTTCAAGAAAAACTTCTTTGTCGTGGCGAATACCTCCATAAGCTTCGGCCATTTTATTCATGTCACCGGTGATGACCAGGACAGCGGGAACTTTGTTGAAGGAACTCTGATTAAGTAGATCAAAGAGAGCCGCTCCCATCTCCACTTTTTTTATCGGCTTGAGCTGATGAATCATAGTTCGGTCTCCGGGAATGTACTGGTACTCTCCCGGGTCGAGACCGTCGACTTTGTTGGCGATGAGAAAAACAGTAAGAGGGTAGGTGGACTTGGCCGAGGGGGCGGTGCGATCACCCCAGTCGACGTTGACGCCTTGAGCTGCCCAAAGAAGCTGGGAAACTTGATTGAGAGTGAGAGCTCCATCGGTAAAGTCGAGTCTGCTTTTTCGATTTTTAAGAACCAGCTCAATGGAGTTACTGCTCCGGTAACTGGGAAGAGGGAGGGCAATACTGTCTGAAGGGAGTTCGATCTGAACTGCACCCGTTTCTGTTTGAGTTTTATTTTCATTCTCTCCCCGATTTAACACAAGGGCGGTAACGGAAAGAATGACAACAGCCAGGGTAGTGAGTAACGGAGTTGACCATTTTATGGCATACTCTTTTACTGAGCTGAGTGTCAGCTTGGGTATTACTATTGATGCTGTTTTTTTCTCTTTCACAGGGCAGTGATTTGTTTTAGAGGAAACTACTCACCTGAGCGTTTTTCCTAATTTCTGAGTACCATTCTTGGGATTTGGTGTAGATCTCTTGCTGGTAGAGAATTTCTTTGATTTCAACTGCGACATCTTCAAGTTTTTTACCGGTGTAGTTGGCTTTGTTGTCGGTAAAATACTGAGAGATCGCGGTATCGGAAATCTCGATTTTTCCCTGAGCTTCAATGATTTTCTTGAGACCAATACTCTGTTCGATTGATTGGAGTGCTTTCTCTTCAGTCATACCAAACTGAACAATAGCGGCTTGGAACTGTTCTTCTCCTCCGTACTGGAGTTTAATTTTGGCTAGTTCGGCTTGAACTTCCTCTTGAGTAACAACAATTTTGTTTTTCTTAAGGTTTTCGGCTAAGAGTTTTTCGGAAACAATTTCTTCGAAAGTTTGAGCAGCATATTTTTCGGCCATTTTGGCGTTTAGCTCCCAACGAGAAATGGGGGTCTTGTTAACAGTGCCGGCGATGAACAGGCCTCTATTTTTTTGGACTAACAAGAAAATAACGACTCCGATAGCGATGATGAGGAGAATTTTAACGAGAAGAATGGCATTAAGCTTTCTTTTCACTGTAACTACTTTAGGAGCTGGGGTGACACGCATTTTTTTAATTACTTTGACAGCCTTCTTGGTTTTGGGACTAGTTTTTGGCATAGTTTGGGTTATTTTTTTAATTGTTTTTTTAGATGTATCTTTGGCCATGATTTTTATGTTACCACATAAGTAATATTAGTTAACGACTTCTTCAAGCTTGAGGTTGTCGTCGAAAGTAGGGATGAAGGGATCGGGAAGGTCAGTATTTAGATTTTGAATTTCTTCCTTGAGTCCGGAGAAGTCTGACTTTAGATTAATGACTTCCGGTGGGGTAATACTTTCGATGTCTGGAGGCGCGAACACGGGAACGGGTGTTTTTTCGGAGAGATTTTTACCGACGACAAGGGCAATAAGGAGAATGGTAACAATTAAGATGGATATTAAATACCATTTGGATTTTTTGAACCAGGTGGCGAGAGGAATAAAGATTTCACCGGACTTAACCTTTCCCATTATTTCGAGAGCTTGGGGGTTGGTGATTTCGATTTTAGGAATGGGCATAGTTTAGGTCAATATCGATCAAGCCATCAATCCATTTCAACTGGAGTGTCTGAATTTTTTTGATGGTCTCAATTTTCCCGGTAAAGTAGTATTCGTTGTCGATATTACTAATCTCTTCTTCGGTGTAGAGTTTGTCGGTGAAAGTGTCAATGGTGTCATTAATCTTGTTTCCTAAGAGTTGAAGATCATCAATTCTAGTTTGGAGTGGAGTTGAGAGAGGGGTGGCGAGCTTGGGGAGAATGACATCCAAGGCATTTTTGGACTGGGCTTGAATACGAACCAACTGGGAAATCTTGCAGGCCACTATCCCCGTGCGAAAACTGCGATTGTGAGGAACAACATTGATTAAATAATCTTCGGTAAATGAAGTCAGATTGGCCGGAGTGACAATAGTTTTAGACTTTTCGGCTTCGGAAAGGAAGAAGGCTTTGGCCGACCTCAACGAGTCGAGAAGGGGTTTTATGGGGGTATAGTTGGTTTGTTTCTCCTGACAGAGATCAAGAAGGTAGGCGGCAAAACTGGCTTTGGACAGATCTCTTGAAGAAAGTGTCTGTTTGGCGGCGAGAACTGCCTTTTGTTGATTGTCGAGGGTAGGATTGGCGAGAAAATCCTTTTTTAGAATGGAGTATTCGATGTAGTTTTGGCGATACCGACTGTACTGAAACTCATAGTCTGATTTGGCATCGGCAAAGACGGTCGTGGTGGCCGTACTAAAAAAGAGGAGAGTAAGCGCAGCTAAGAAGAGCTTTGTGTAAAGCTTCATTACTTTAAGGATAACCCCTGACCGATAAGTTTTTCAACCACGGTCTGCCAAGTCGAGAAATGGAGATCCAGTTTTTCTTCGGTTTTAACCGTTTTTAAACCACCATAAACAGGATAACGGTTTTTATTTGCTTGGGTAGCTAAAAAATCAAAGATGGAAGCCGATTTTATGGTCGAGGCATCTCCGCCTAGCTGATCGACAGTGAAGGAGATTAATTCAAACGGGGTGGTGGTGTCGGAGCAACAGTGAAAGATACCGGTGCTGTCGGTATCGATAATTTTTTGGAGAGTTTGGGCAACTTCGTCGATGAAGGAGATACAGATCTGTTGGTCGTTGAATAACGGATACATGGTACCATCGGTGAATTTTTTAAGAGAAGTGTGTAGGTAATCAAGCTTTTGCTCATAATGGGCTCTGACGGGATAAATAATGCGTAAAACCGTACCACCGTGACCAAGAATTTCTTTTTCGGCACGATTTTTGGTCCAACCATACCAGGTGAGATTGTCTTTGGTGTCTGGAGTCTTGTCGTTTTCGGAGTAAGGACCGGGGTGTTCGATGCTGCCGGGAAAAACCATGTCGGTGGAGATTTGAATAATTTTATTGGAGGGAAAAGCTTTGAGAAGATTCTTGACCCCTTCGACGTTTACTTTCCAAGCTAATCCGGACTCATCCCCCATCTGTCCTTCGGCGGCGTTGACATCGGTAAAGGCGGCGAAGTTTACAATCCACTCCGGATTGGTTTCATCGATGACTTTTTTGACAAGACTTTCGTTGGTAAGGTCAAAATCGGGATATTCTGGAGTAATGAACTGGTAGTTTTTTGCTAGCTCAACAAAACGGGATCCAACCAGTCCCGAGGCGCCAGTGACAAGAACTTTTATTTTACTCATATAGTTACATCAGTTCCGGTTTGACAAAATCAAAGGAAATATTTTTGGGATCAATACGGCATTCTTGGGTTTCATCAGTAGCGACAAAATATTTATCGGTAAAGTAATTTAAGGTTACCGGAGTGCTTGAAGGATTGATAAAACCATGAGCGATGCCGGACGGAATGTAGACTAGTTTTTCCTGAGAAAGAACAATCTTCATCTTTTTGCCGTAGGTTTTTGAGCCGGTACGATAATCAATCAGCCCAAGAAGAAGAGTGCCGTTGGTGGTCCAGATTTCGTTTTGCTCCGGATGAATATGCCAAAATCTTTCCGTGTGGGGAGCTAGAAAAGAAGTGTTGGCCTGGACGGGTTTGAAGTTGATGCCGAGTTCTTTGAGGACAAGTGTATAGCCATTTTCGTCAAAACGGATAGTTTCTTTGAACCAACCACCGTAATCATCGGCAAAAGTGTTTTGTTTTATGACCTGAACGCCATTGATGCTGTCGGCTTTTTCATAGGTCTGGCAGAAAAGACGGCTGTCTTTGGGGAGGGTGATATTTTTACTATTTATTGGTTTAAATCCCATGTTTTTTATTTTTTATAAATTGATTCCGATTTTTCTTTGAGGGGCTTCCACCAAGTTTCATTCTCTTTGTACCAGTTGACGGTTTTCTCCAACCAGGAATCAAAGTCGTACTGAGGAGACCAACCCAGATCTTTGTTTATTTTTGTCCAGTCGACGGCATAGCGACGGTCATGACCCGGACGGTCGGTAACAAACTCGATGGAGTCGGCTTCGTTTTTACCCAGTAGTTTAATTACTTTTTGGGCGACTTCCAGATTATTGACATCTTCGGTCATACCGCCAACACAGTAGGTACTGCCTGGGGCTGCTTTGAGAAAAACCAGTTCAATAGCACGGCAGTGATCAAGAACGTGAAGCCAGTCACGAACATACTTGCCGTCACCGTAGACTTTAACTTTCTGCCCCGTAAGGAGATTGGTAATCATGCGAGGCATGAATTTTTCCGGGTCTTGATAAGGGCCGAAGTTGTTGCTGCAGTTAGTTATTGTTACCGGAACATTAAAAGTATCAAAATATGCTCTGACGATGTGATCCGAGGAGGCTTTGGAGGCGGCGTAAGGACTATGAGGATTGTAGGGGGTGGTTTCATTAAATTTGTCTTCTGTTCCTAGAGGTAATGCTCCAAAAACCTCATCTGTCGAAACATGATGGAATTTTTTGACACCGAATTTTTTGACTGCTTCGAG
>LCDA01000011.1 GCA_000998275.1 Candidatus Collierbacteria bacterium GW2011_GWA2_42_17 | reverse complement strand
GTTAAGAGCATGCTGGCCGTCTCTGGTGTAGTTGCCAACGACAGGAATAATAAAAGTCCAGCGAACCTTTTGGTATTTGGTATCCAGATCGGCCAACTGCTGCGAAAGGGTTTTGATTTCCGTTTTGGCTGTAGCTAAATCTTGACTTTGGAAGGCGGTGGACAGCTTGGTTCCGGTTTCTTGAAGAGCATTGATATTGGGCATCATCGACCTTGAAACGAAATAGCCGTAAACTCCCGTGACCAGAAATAGACCGAGAATTACAGCTAAGGGAATAAGGATATAACGAAGTTTAATTTTTTTCATCTTGGGTTTGCCTTCAATTATTTTGTTTTCGACATTTTCAATAACAGGAGTATTTTGGTCCATAGGAACGCCTTTAATTAATTGATTACCACTTACTAATCATAGCAAATGGAGTCTTAAAGAGAATGTAAATGTCGTAGATTATGGAGCGGCGCTTGGCGTAGTCGGCATCTATGGCCACTCTTTGGTTCCAAGGAATCTCGTTTCTACCCGATACCTGCCATGGACCGGTAAGGCCGGGTTTGGCGGAAAGACTGAGTTTAATGAGGCTTTCGACGTTTTCGGCGTAGCGTTTTTTAGCATCTTCCAATTCCGGTTCAACATAGGCTCTTGGACCAACTAAACTCATCTCACCCGAGAATATGTTGAAGACTTGGGGCATTTCATCAATGCTGGTTTGACGAAGAATTTTTCCGAGTTTGGTGATACGGGGATTGATTTCAAACATTTTCATGGAACGGAACTTGAACATCTTAAATATTTTGCCGTTTTTCCCCACACGTTCCGGTTTGTAGAGAATCGGTCCTTTAGAGTCAAGCTTTATGAGTATGGGAATAATGATCCAGATAGGGACGAAAAGAATGGTGAGAACGATGGCTCCGGCGATGTCTATAATTCTTTTAATAAAGTCGTAAAACATAAATAGATTTTAAGTTAGTTCTGTCTTAATTGAGTGATATATTATTAAATCTATGATACCAGTAATAATTTGCGGAGGTGTAGGGACAAAGATGTGGCCACTAAGCTCCCCCAAGTTGCCAAAGCACTTTTTACCCCTGATTCATGGTAAATCTTTGTTTGAATTAAACTGGGAAACTCTTAGAAAAAGATTTGGGGCGAACGAAATATATCTTCAGACAAATGCAGAACAGGCCGAGATCGCCAAAAGGCTGGTACCGGAAATTGTGACCGAGAATGTTTTTATCGAGCCAGAGTCACGCAACCAAGGACCGGCCACTGGATTGGCAGCGGCGCTTTTACTTAAAAAAGGCAAGGGGGATGAACCATTTTTCTTAATTCAAGTAGATAATTTGAGAGTTCCGGGAGAAAACATCTTCAAGATGATGGACCTGGCCGAGAAACTGGGAAAGGAAACACATAAATACATCACCGGAGGTTTTCTTCCCGACCGCTTTATTAAGGGTGTCGATTTCCTCATGAAAGGAGATCTTGTTTCCGAAGAAAATGGCGTAAAGATTTTTAAAGTGGCTGAGTATGTTGATCGTAATGAAGAAGAAAAAATTAAAGAAAATCTAAGTTCCGGAAAGTTGTTGGTCCACGCAAACCATACCTGTATGACCCCCAACGATCTGCTGAAGATGTTTGCCGATTACCGCCCTGATTGGTATGAGCCATTAGTAAAAATTGCCAAGGGAGCAGACATCGCGGTAGAGTATGCCAAGATGCCCAAGGGAGCAATTGAGGAAATAACTAAACAAGTACACGCCAAAGGTGACTCGCTGGTTATTGAGCTACCATTTGAGTGGACCGATTTTGGAACTTGGGAAAGTTTAGAGAAGTATTACCAAGCAAACAATATCGAACCAAAAAAGGGTGAGGTGGTAGAGATTGAAGCAAAAGATAACTTTTGCGTCAGCGACAACAAAAAGAAAATTGCCATTATTGGTGTCGATAATTTAATTGTGGTTGAGGGCGATGACGGGATTTTGATTTGTCGAAAAGACTTAAGCGGTCGGGTCGGCGAGGTAGTTTGACCAAAGTTCTTTTACTTTGGTGGTAAAGTTTTTTTTGAAAGTCTGGCTGTTGAAACGAAGGGCATTTTGACGACAGTCCTCAGGACTAAAGGAAAGTTTTTCAAAATGAGCAATGGCATTTTTGAGTGACTCGATGGTCTGCTCTTCAAAAAAGATGCCGGTTTTGTTTTTAATAATGGTTTCAAGCGCACCACCTTTACCATAGGCGATTACCGGAGTGCCACAAGCTTGAGCTTCCAAAGGAACCAAACCATAGTCCTCATCTTGAGGAAAAATAACGGCCTTGGCATCTTTGTAGAGGTTTATTAAGGCGGTATCATCGACCGCCCCGGCAAATTTCACAGTAGAACCAGCAAGATTCTTTAAATGGGACCTTCTTGTAGGGAATTAATCTGCTTACTATTAGATAGTATTCGCGAGATTTTTGAGAAGTATAATCTTTTGAGTAAAACTTGTCATCAATAGACGGATATATAACTGATGATTCGCGATGATAATATTTTTTGATTCTGTCTAATACTTCATTGGAAATGGCAATATATTTGTCCGGTCTTTTAGAAATGAGTAAATCCGTTGTTCTAAAATAGTTATGCAGCCATTTGGGAATAATTTTAAACTTTATATCTTTTATATATTCCCCTTCTCCACTCCAAAAGTAACGCGTGGGAGTAAGACAGTAACAGATATGTAGTTGTCCCGGTTTGGTGATTACTGATTTAGCGTCACCACTCGTAATACTTATGACAACATCATATTCACGAAGATCAAATGATTCAAAGCCTAGAGCGGCTATAGGAGCAAGCAGTTCATGTTTGTTTCGAAGGAAACCTACCTTATTGATAAAGCTCGGAATTACTTTAAAGTCATCCGCCCAAGGAGCGGATTTTTTGTCGTAGACAAGAGTGTATAAAGGAGCGTCGGGAAATATTTGATGAAGCGCAAGAAGTACCCTTTCGGCCCCTCCGAACTTGTTGACTCGGTCGTAGACAAGAGCAACCTTCATTTGGAGAGAAGTTGTTTGTAGACAGCAAGGGTTTCCTTGGCCATTTTTTGCCAAGAATAAATTCTTGCTTGCTGATATCCTTTGGTAGACATAGTAAAACGAAGGTCTTGATCCTTTAAATATGTTTCCAGACAAGAAACAAGATCATCGACGTCGTCGGGATTGAAGTAAAGCGCGGCATCACCATAGACTTCCGGTAAGCAACTGGCGTTTGAGGAAATAACAGGAAGACCAACACTCATAGCTTCCAAACCAGTGAGTCCAAAGCCTTCCATCTTGCTCGGGTGAACCAAGGCCAAGGCTAGACTGTAAAGCTTGGAAACGTCCTCATCTTCAACAAATCCGAGTAGTTTAATGCGGTTTTGAAGATTTTTTTGAACGATTTTTTGGTTAAGACGCTCCCAGAAGACGGAACGGGAACAGATGAGAGCCAGCTGTAAATCAACTTCCTTGTTTTGGTTGTGCTTTTCGATGGCCTGAACCAGAATGTCAACATTTTTGTGGGGGTAGACACTGCCGGTGTAAACAATAAAGGGCTGGGTGAGATGATATTTATCGAGTAACTTTATTTTTTCCTCATCGGTGAGAGCGACCTCCTTAATGGAACCGGTGGCTGCTTCGTAGGTCACGGTAATCTTTTCAGAAGGTACGTGCAGACGTTTAACAACGTCTTCCTTGACGAAGTTTGAAGGAACTAAAATATGATCCGCTCTACCAACAATGCCGTTTGTCAGAGTGAGATATCCTAGTCGTTTGATGGAGTATAGCCAACGATTCCGAGTGGTGGTTTCCGGACCCTTGGAGTCGTGCTTTATGAGATCGTGAATGGTGAGAACCATCTTACCGTTGTAAATCAGGGGGGCGTTGAAATGAGGGACGTGCAGTAGATCCAGTTTTTCTTTGGCAAAAATAAAGGGGAGAATGGTTTGTTCGGCAAAACTGTAAATCGGGATATTGGTAACAACTACTTTGACTCTTTTGCGATTTTTAAATTTCTCGGCGTGAGCTTTTTTAAGAAATAAAACGTAGTCGTTTTTTTTATCTAGTTTAAGAATATCTTCAACCAAACGCATCACGTAGCGGCCGAGACCGGCATGTTCTAAACCATAGAGTCTTGCATCGATACCAATGCGCATTTATTTACCTAATTGATATTTCCAAACTCGAAGTCTGCCCTTGATTGTCATTCCGGCAAGAACTAAGGCCGTAACAAAGAAAGGATAACGTTTGCTGTAAAACTTTTGGTAAAAGATTTTCCAGGCTTCGGCCGAAGCTTTGGCTAGCTTTATTTTGTGGGCTTTGTTGGAGACAGCTGTTTTGGCATTCTCTTTGCGGAGACCGGAGCTCGCTCCACGAAGATGAAGAGTACTGACTTTAGGATAGTAGATAATTTTATAACCGGCTTCGTTGATGCGGTAACAAAGATCGATGTCTTCCCCGTAGAAGAAATAGGTTTCGTCCCACATGCCGATGTCTTTGAAAAGTTTGGTGGGCATCATCAAGTATGAACCGGCGGCAACGGGAATTTGATGAATCTTGTCCAGTTTGCGGAAACCTAAGTGATAACTGTTAAAGAAGATAGATCCGGGAAAAAGCTTAGCCAGTCCGAGGAATTTAGAAATGGAAGCCCAAGGAGTAGGATAACCGCGATGATTATCGTAGTCGATGGAACCGTCTTTTAAATAAAGCTTGATGGTGACGGCACCGACGCGGGGGTGTGTCTTGAGGTATTTTAAGGGCTTAACAAGACTGTAGCGCTTGATAACTGTGTCAGAGTTCAAGAAAAGAACATAGCGGGCATCTGCGGCGTTGACACCAATGTTGTTGGCTTTGGCAAAACCAAGGTTTTCCGAGTTTTTAATCGAGATGGCCGACGGATATTTTTTGGCTACCATCTCCATGGAGTCATCGGTTGAAGCATTGTCGACCACGACAACTTGAAGTCCCCCCTTGGGTGAGTCGGCGCGATAGATTGAGTCCAAACAATCGTCAAGAAGTTGACGAGTGTTGTAGTTGACGATAATGATGGCTAAATCGTTTTTGAATTTACTCATTCTTACCGAGTTTTTGATAAATGGAATCAAGACTCTTAGCTATCTTACGCCAGTCAAAGTTTTCTTCGACGTGATGACGAGTAGTAATGGCTAGTTTTTCGGCAAGAGCGGGTGTTTTGATGACTTTGATGATGAGGTCGGCGATTTTTTCGGGGGTGTTGCCGATAAGTACATGAACTTTGTCTTTGACCTTTAAGCCTTCAACACCGACTTTGGTGGAGACGATGGGCAACTGACTGGCCATGGCAGCGAGGTTTTTGAGACGAGTTCCTCCCGGTCCTTTGATGGTTGAGGCAAAAACAGAAGAGTCGTGATACGCCTTGACGAGACTATCGACATCGTCATCGGCAATCTGGGTGACAGTGACTCCTTTTTTACCAATAGCACTTTGTTTAATATCCTCGGTAATGTGCTGACCAAGAATGAGCAGTTTGGCTTTAGGAAGAGTTTTTTGAACCAGGGGAAAGACTTTTTTAATGAGAACATGGGCGGCCTCGATATTTTGGAGCCATTTGAAGTTACTGACAAAAAGAATGGTGGGCTCCTTGGAACTCCAGTTGGTCTTTTTTTGGAAAAGATCGAGATTTACTCCGTTGGGAACTATCTCAACAGAAAGATCCGGCTCTAGTTTATTCATCTCGTTTTTGTCGGCGACAGAAACGGCAATCACCTGGCTGGCTTGGCGCCAGTAAAAACGCTCAGAGTGTTTGAGTTTTTCCACATCGATTTGAAGCAGGGGGCGAAGGAACCAGGGAGCTGTTTCGTTAACGTAGTGCTGATATACAAGATATTCGATGGTTTGGTCAACAAGAATGGTAGGAATATTTGTTTTTGGCAAACTCGGCATAACATAGAAAGTTTCGGCGTGAATGAGATCGTAGTCCCCTTTTTCCAACTCTTTAGTAACGGCCTCTTTAACTCCGGGGGCGGAGTTTCGGACAATCAGAAAGGGGTCGAGAGAAAAACCGGTTCGGAGAATGTTGTTTAAGGTCCAAGGTGTAGAACTTCGAGGAAAAGTAATCACCTTTTTGCAGTACTTAAGAAGGTGCTTGATGTTTTCGTTTTCTTTTTCGTTTTTTATCAAAGAAACGAGAGTGATTTCGTTGTTTTTACAGAGATACTTGAGAAGATTAAGAGTTCTAATCTGCCCACCGGAAGAGTCGGGATATGGAAGATATGGAGTGAGCATTAATATTTTCATTTTTTTGTTTCCGTCAGTTTAATAATGATGTATTTATCGTTTTTTTCTACCAGAGTATATTTCTTTTCCAGTCCTCGGGCTTCATCGTCATAGCTAGTAGAGACATAGTAGGTAGCGCCTTCGGCAATTTTCTTCTCTATATCATAGCCCATGGTCCAGCCGTGGCGATTGGTTTGATACAAGAAGGCGGGGTTGGTTTGGTATGGGGCAATGACGAGGGCGTCTTGGGGAGTAATTTCATCAACTCTTTTTCCGGCTTCAACCATGTTCCAGTCATTGACGTTGAAAAATCCACGAACTTCGTACCAACCAAAGGCTAGGGAAATAACAATGAGGGTTGAAGCAAGAATCCCCAGAGAGAGTTTTTGGAAGATATTTTTACCGTTATCGATTATGGCAAAGAAGCCGAGGGAGACCAAAAGAGCACCAACGGGCATAATGGGTAACTGGTAGTAATCATGCTGAACATTACCGGCAGCAAAAACAGTGAAGTAGGTAAGAACACTTAAGAGCCAGAAAACCATAAGCCAGCCTTTTTTGGAAAGCATGGAGTGTACCAGGCCAAAGAAGAATAGTACAAAACCACCGGTCGCAAATATTAGGCGATTCATCCTGTCAAAAATTAACCAGCGGAAAAAGGCACCGGTAAATCTGATGTCATATTTGTTTAAAAGCCAGGAAGAGTAAAAAATACCTTCCGGGTAAAGTGAGGCGTGGTAGCGCCAGAGAAGAAGCGGAGTCATGGCGATGACAGGGGCAATATAGAACATGGGTTTTTTGAAAGTGGAGAAGCCATGATTGGCAATGACCCAGTAGATGAAGGGAATAAAAAGAAAAATGGCGTAGGGTTTAACGAGTAGAGCAAGGGCAAAAGCAAGGGAAAAAAGAATGCCTCTTATAAAGTTTGGTTTGTCTACAAAACGTAGAAGTAGGTAAAAAGAAATGATGGAAAGGCTAATAAAAGTGGGGTCCGGCATAATGACTCGTCCGTAGTAGATGTTGAAGGGAAGAACGGCATAAAAAAGGGCTGCCAGGGCGGCAACTTTGGTACTAAAAAGTTTTTTGCCAATTAGATAAAGGAAGAAAGTACCGAGAGAGGCAAAAAAGATACTGACGAGACGAGCATAGACTGGATCAATCCCCTTGAGACGATAAACGAGAGCAACAAGGGAGTTGTAAAAGGGAAACTCGTTGATAAAGTAGCGATGAGGATTGGGAAGTTGGGTTTCACTAAGTGCCGTAAAGCTGTCGGACTGGGGAAAAAGAGGATTGAAACCCTCTTTAATAAAGTTTCGGGCAACGGCGGCGGTGTCGGCTTGACGGAAAGAGTGTTGATCGGCGATGGGATTGTCGATCTTGTAAAGTCTGACCGTAAAACAAATAACGGTGATGATTAGGGCAATCAAAAAGTCTTTTTTTGTCATATTAGCTGTTTTTGTTGGCACTTAGAGCCAGTCCCATGAAAGCCCAGAAGAGAATGGCAATTTTACTTGATTCAAAGACATCAAGGAAAATAGCCGTGGTTGCAAAAGCAACGAGAATTCCCAGGGCGGAGATGGTGAGTAGTTTGTCTTGACCGGAAACTTTCTTTAAGTTTTTAAGTAGTTTGATAAAGAGACCGAGAATAATTGAGACAAAGGCTAGAAATCCAAGTAGGCCGGTTTCTCCTAGTGCACGAAGATAGTCGTTGTCGGTGGAAAGAGTAATGGAAGAGTAACCAGTTCCCAGGAAAGGGTTCTTGTAGAAAGAACGAAGAGCACGAGGCCACTCGACATCAAAGCGGATACTGGTACTGGTGTCTTGCTGAAGAGCGCGAAGTGGTTCCGGTGTCGGGGTTGGAGCGATGGTAATAGTTGGCGTCGGAGTGATGGAAACGGCGTAAACCGGTTGGACAAATACCTGACCCATTTTGGCGGTAAAGATGTTAATGATTGACTTGAATCTGTCGATGTATCCGGGTGAGGTAGCAATAAAGGCAAACATGGTGATGATTAAAACAGCACCAATGAGATATTTTCGATAAAGGAAACTAACCAGGGCGATGGACAAGAACAATCCTAGCAGACCAATGCGAGAACCGGCCTGCATAAAAAGCCAAAGGGTAGCAAGGAAGAAAACAAAAGTGAGAATCAACTGGAAACGATTTTTTAGAGAGCAAAGTAGTCCGGTAAAGAAGGTCAACATCATCGTAAGATAGACCGCCAGATCGTAGTGACCGGCAAAAGTACTGGAAAGAGGAACACCGGGACGAAGAGTAAGGGCGGCTCCCTTACTCGACTCAACGTTCATGGTGGAGATAACCGGGGCACCGAGAAACATTTGAGCCAGACCATAGAAAAAGACGCCAATGATGGGGAGAATGGAAAGCTCCAAAAAATAGCGGCGAGTTTGGACAGAGTCTACCGCGGAGTAGACAAGGAAAAAGATAGAGACATACTCAATTCGACGGAAATAATGAAGAAGTACCGCCGTGGGGATGACATTTTTAGTAATTAGAATAGCGGAAAGACAAGAAAGTAGCCCGATGGCAAAGAAGATGCCAATTTGCAGAGATAGAGGGGGAAATTTGAATTTGCGGGTAAGTAAAAGGCGAAGAAAAAAGAGGCCCCAGACAGCGGTAATAAGGAAGTCCTCGGCTCTGATCTGGACGTAGGTAAAAGGGAGTATAAAAAGAGGAAACTTTGGGTAAAGCGGTATAAAAACGAGTACGGCGGCTAAGGAGTACTTAAATAATGAGTCCAAGAGCTTGTGTGTAGGCACGGCGAGCTTTTTCATCTCCTTTGATTATCCCAAATATTAATAGACGAAGCAATGAACCGATAAAGAAAAAGAACTTAATAAAAGGAAGTTGCCACGATGGTTTATGTTTTTTCCAAAAATAGATCATGTTTTTAATTTCACTGGTCAGAGCAAGGACAGAACCACTTGAGGCTCCCCCGAGGTGAATGATGGAAGGGGAGTTTTGGTAAACAGTTTGATGGCCTAGTTTTTTGAGACGGTAACAAAGTTCCATTTCTTCGGTGTACATAAAAATGTTTTCGTCAAAACCACCGACTTGATCAAAAACATCTTTGGGGATGATCATAAAGGCTCCCGTGACCCAGTCCATTTTTTTGTGGCGATCGTATGAGGAAAGTTGGGGATGAAATGAAGGAATTAAACCACCAACGAGAGGGAGATCATCGATAAAAAACTGCCAGGCAAAAACATTGCCAAAATTGGGGAAGTAACCTCCTGATGCTTGAACTGTTTTGTTGGAATTTAAAAGTTTACAGGAATAGACTCCGGCACCAGGAATTTTCTTCATGTTTTCGAGAGATTCTTTGATGGCGTTATCAAAGACAAGGGTGTCGGAGTTTAAAAAGAGTAAGTACTCCCCTTTGGCTTTTTTGGCTCCAAGATTATTGGCTTTGCCAAACCCCAAGTTGGCTTTGGCATCGATGAGACTGACTTGAGAATATTTTTTTTCAAGTTCTTTGATTCTTTCCGGGGAACCATCCTGGGAGTCATTGTCGACAACGATGATTTCGTAGTCTATTCCTTTAGTGTATTTGACGATAGATTCAACACAGTTGGTGAGAATTTCTTTAGTGTTAAAGGAAACGATGATGATGGATAGATCAAGTTTAGACATTTTTGTCTAAGGATTTTTTAAAGGAAAAATAGACCAAGTAAGTTGCCGGGAAAATGAGAGTCCAGACAAAAAGACGTGCCCAGACAGGTGAGTTGACCGGCTTAAGAGTGACTTTGCTAATGTAGGGGATTCCGTTGAAAGAAATCATGGGGATTTCTTTGAGTTCTCGGTCGGCAAAGCGGGGTGAGTGGATTGGTTCCCAACCGTTGACAAAAAGAGAGTTTCTTAGGGGATAAACAATTTCTTCAAGATAGTAACTGTCGAGCTGGTCTCGGACCATTTCAAAAGATTCTTCGGGACGGTAGTTGAGTCTGTATGAAGGAATAGTAAAACCATTTAGTTTGATAGCGTATTCCGACTGCATCTCCCCTATCACCGTGGCACGGTCGGAGTTGGTGTAAAAACCTTTTTGTTCGGGATTTTGCCAAGTATCTCCGGGTTCGTTGGAACGTTCGGCATGGGAAAGTTCAGGGGTGGCAGGTGTGGGTAAGGTGAGATAGACAATGCCTAAAATGAAGACGGCTCCGGCAAAAAGATACTTTAGTTTCATTGAAATAGTCTGGCTCTGCCCAGTTTGTAATGTTGTTCTTTAAGAGGTCTTTGGCCAATTTCCTTTGCCGGCACGCCCCCAACGATGGTGTTTTCCGGGACGTCCTTGGTAACGACGGCTCCTCCGGCGATGACGGCACCGTTACCGATGGTAACTCCGGGCATGATGATGACCCGGGGACCGATAAAGACGTAGTCGCCGATAGTGACCGGTTCCTCAATGGCTTTGAAAGTAGGGTCGGACAGATCGTGTTCGGAGTTGTAGATCATCACTTGTGAGGCAATGTCGACCTGTTTGCCGATTTTGATCTTGGCACGACCGTCGAGGAAAGCGTGATCACCGATGATAGTCCCCTCCCCAATCTCAATATTTTTGGGAAGAAAAAATCTGGCACCCATATGGAAGGTTGCCCCTTTGCCCATTTTGATACCGGAAAGACGATAAAAAAAGTTACGGTAGCCATGAAAGGGAACGTGGCCGACACAGGTAAGTTTGAGTAACCAGAGGTCAAGAAAGAAACTGCTGAAACGGTTGGTGATTTTTTCAACTGCTTTTGATGTGGTTAACTTGTTGCCGTCTTTGTCGACAAACTGTATACCACCCGAGCCGATATTGAGATTACTTATTTTCATACTGTTTTTAATATATTTAAAATTTTTAAAGCGGAGAGATCCCAGTCAAAACGCTTGGTATTTTCTTTCCCCTCTTTAATCAGTTTAAGCCTTTCACTGATGGAAAGTGCAAGTACCCTATCGAGGGCTTCCTTGATGCTGTCGACAGACTCGGGGTCTTCGATATAAATGGCAGACTCACCGGCCACCTCGGGAAGGCTGCTGATGCGGGAAACGACTATCGGAGTACCAACAGCTTGAGCCTCTACCGCGGGCATACCAAAGCCTTCATAGAGACTGGGAAGAACAAAGGCGCGACTGCCTTTGATAAGGGCAGGAAGGTCGTCGTTGGGAGCAAAACCGGTAAAGATAACGCGGTTTTCGATACCGAGTTTTTTTGACTGTTCGAGAATCTGCTCGTAGAGCCAGCCTTTTTTGCCGCAGATAACAAGTTTGAGTTGTGCTTTGTCCAGCTTGGCAAAGGCATCAATTAGACGGGAGATATTTTTTCGGGGTTGGAGTGTGCCCCAGTAAAGCAAGTAGCTTCCTACAATGCCATATTTTTTCTTGACCGAGATGATTTTGGTTTTGGGAACTTTGCCGTGATAGATCTCTTTGTCGAAAGCCGGATAAACAACGTCGATTTTGTTTTCCGGAGTGCCATAGAGCTTCATAATCTCGTTTTTGGAAAACTCAGAGATAGTGAGGACTTTTTTGGCTTTCTTAACCGACAAGGGAGTCCATTTTTTTAGCTGATTGATATCGTAGTCGGTGAAGTACTCGGTGCCAAATCGTTCAAAGCTCATGTCCATGAGGTAAATAACGGTCTTGGTAGGAGAAAAAAGAGGGGTGTAGTGACTGGGTGAGAACAAAACGTCCATTTTGGGTTTGCCAAACCAGAGTCTTTTGGTGAGACTGGTAAGAACCCAGGCTTTTTTGGAACCAAAAATTTCGTAGATAAGCTTTTCGTTACCTACCGGCATGTCCGGAAGCGGTCTTTCTTTACCCAAGGCATAGAGTTTGTCTCCTCCGGAAATTTGTTTGGCCAGGTGAAGAAAAATATTGTAGGCTACTTGGTTGACGCCGACTCTTTGAGGAATATTGGCTTCATTGATATCAAATCCGATGTTCATAAATTATTTTTTTTGGCCAGGACTTCTTGGTACACTTTGTAGGTTTCTCTAGCAGTCTTTTCCCAAGTGAATTTGGATGCTTGAGCAAGACTTTTTTCTTTGAGCTTGCCTCTGTTTTTGATAGCCTCAATTATACCAGCCGCGATTGATTCTACGCTCTCCGGGTCAAAAAGGACACCGGCTTCACCAACTACTTCGGGAAGGCTGCTGGTATTACTAACAGCCACGGAGGCTCCGCAAGCCATAGCCTGGAGTGGTGAGAGGCCAAAACCCTCATAGATACTCGGAAGGACAAAGGCGAGACAACCGGAGTAGAGCCCAGGAAGATCGGAGTCGGGAATGTAGCCAGGCATGGAAACACCCTCAACGGCTGCCGGAATTTCACCCCAGCCGGTCCGACCGCCAATGATTAGCTGGAGATGCGGATATGTTTCTTTAACCAGTTGAAAAGCTTTAATAAGCCTTGCTTGATTTTTCCGTGGCTCAAGAGTAGAAAGAGTAAAAATAAAATCTTCATTTATTTTGTAGCGATTTTTAATAATTTCTTGGATGTCTATTGATTGGGGAGAGTATCTCTCCTCTACTCCTTCGGGAATAACAACAATTTTGTCTGCGGGTATTTTTAAAACGGAGATCAAATCCTCTTTGGTGGACTGACTGACGGCAATGATCTTGTCGGATTCACGCATGACCCAGGCTAGGCGTTTTTTGTGGGTGTTTCTGATTGACTCGGTGGTGGTTTGGGGAAATTTGAAAGGAATAAGATCGTGAACGGTAGTAATTTTGGGAAGGCGGGAGGGTGGTTCCGTCCAGTCCGAGGTATGAACAATATCCACATCGCCAATTAGTTTTTCGACGGGCAAAATATGGAGAGAGTTCCAGATTAAGTCCATGAAGGTGGGTGGAAAAGGATAAATCTTGGGGGTTCCTTTTAGCTTTTTGGCGAGAGAAATAAGTTCCTGTTTGCGTCGTAGGGAGCCACCAAAAAGAACGAACTCGTCATCGGGAAAAAGTTTAATAAGGGAGGCAGCGAGATTTTTGGTGTAGACGGAAAATTATAGACTGCTTTTTCCTTTTGCTTCAGTTTCCTGACCGTATTGAGGATTTTTCTGTCCGGATCAGAGAGATCGGAAAGATACTCCATGACGTAAATTGTTTGGTATTTTTTGAATAGAGGAAGTAGTTTTTCACTCAAATCGTCTTCGGTTTTACCCAGATTTTGTTGAGCAGGATAGTAGACGGCGTCGGTTTGATAAAAGTTGAGAGGCGCGAAAACGCCGGAAAAAGGAAGGATTACGAGCGCATTCTTGCCATTGACGAAGTTCGTTAGTCCACGCCAGTCCTCTCGCTGAAACTTGGGATTAAGCCAGAAATATATATTGGCTGAGATGAAGACTAGGCAAACAAAAGAAATAGCTAGGGTACGAATCTTGCTGGGTGGCTGCCAGATACCAGTCGCCAGGAGCATTAAAAATGGGGGTAAGGCATAGAGATATCGCCAGTAACCAAGAATGGGTGTTTTGAAGCTAATTAGTGTGGCAAGAACGATGGGGGTGAAAAAGAAAAACCAAAGTGATTTACTTTTTTTGTCTCGAAGTGATAGAAGAATGAGAGAAGAAAAAATAATTAAAAGTAAGCCACCGACAGCAAAGTAGAGTGATTGAGGATCAAGGTC
>LCDA01000010.1:694-13271 GCA_000998275.1 Candidatus Collierbacteria bacterium GW2011_GWA2_42_17 | reverse complement strand
AATATCTTTTTTAATTGAGTTCACAGTTAGAGATTGTATTAGTAAACACCCGTATGTTACCCATACAAAGTGTTACCGATGTATCTCAGCCTGTGCAGATCTCCTTACCTTTCCGTGAAAACTTGTATCTTTCCTGCATCGTAAATCACACCTACATTACCCTGGAGATCGGTTCTTAGTACCTTTGTCTTTACTTGATCCAAACGCATCAAAGTATCACCATTGGGGTGACCATAACTGTTTCCGGCTCCCACGGAGATTACAGCCAATTTTGGGCTCAACCTTTCCAAAAACGAAATCGACGAACTAAATTTAGACCCGTGATGGGGCACCTTTAATACAGTTGTCTTTTTTAGCACTCCCGTGTCCAGTAGTGCCAGTTCTGTCTTCTCTCCGATATCCGCTGTAAACAAAGCCGAAAAACCAAAGTATCTCAGAGACACCACCATTGAGTCCTCGTTTTCGTCACTACCGCTTACTTTTTCCTCGTCGTTACTGGTTTGACCTCCAAGTAATATATCAAAATACAAATCTTTATATCTATATCTATCGTTATTATCCGCTTTCTCAATTACTTTTCCAATTTTGTATCGAGTCAGCAGTTCCTTTAACGCCCCGTCATGATCCACCTGTGGATGACTAATAAATACCAAATCAATTTGTCTATCCCAAAAAGGAATTTCTTTTCCCAAACAAGCAAATAACTTCCGTTCACTCGGACCGGTGTCAATCAATGCCTGAAATGAACCCAAAACAACAAGCGACGCATCCCCTTGTCCTACATCACAAAAAACCACCCGCAGCTTTCCATCTGGCCACTGCTGCCAAAGCCAAATCAAGTTTAGTAATACGACTACTATTCCCCACCTTTTCCAGTTCACACTTCATCTTACACACCAAAAAAGCGAATCACCCCTACCATCCAGTGTGCAATCGCGTAAGTAGGGTAAGAAAACACTCTGGGAACCACTTGCATCGCCGCTCCGGTAATCATCAAAATCGGTACTAAAGGTAATATCAAAATATTACTTAATATACCAATCCAGCTCATTCTTCCAAAATGCCACCAAATAATCGGCGCCGTCGTTATCATTGTCGAAATAGATGCCAAAAACCCCGATCCTCCCAGTATCTCCATTAGTTTTTCATGACTATTACCCAACTTACTACTAATCATTGGTTCCAGCACCATCAGACCCACACTAGCCGCCATAGACAACTGGAAACTTACACTCACAAGTAGCAAGGGCTCCACCAAAACCATCAGCCACCCCGTCACCATCAATATCCACCAAGAAACTGCCTTTCTCCCCACGACGGCTGCCCAAAACACCGCTCCAGCCATAATCACGGCCCGAATTACCGGTGGCTCACCGCCGGCCTCCAAAGCGTAAAACAACATGGCCATAATAGCCACGCCACTCGCCCATTTCCGTTTCATCAACCAAAAACAAACTGAAAGCACCGTGCCGCCGACCAACATTATGTTGTATCCTGAAGCCACGGCGATATGTACTGTTCCACTCTTAACCATTAACTCATACATCTCCCGCCCTATATCTTTTTTATATCCCAAAATAATTCCCGCAACCAAGCCTGACTCAGGTTCGGGTAAAAATCTTCTGTATACGTTTACAATTTTTTCACGAACAGCCTCAATATTTGTCGAGAAAGCACTCACAGATGAAACGACTTTTGGCTTGTCCGGTAAAACAGATAATTCCGCCCTATCAAGCCACAATCTCCCCAAAAATCTATCTGTCACTTTGCTATCAATTGTGCCAATTATCTGTACCCTCGCCTGTCGTGAAAAAGAACACTCGTTTCGGTAATTAATCCAAAATCTTCCCACGACGATGATACATTCCGTATTATATTGATATACATTGTCTATATTTCCCGTAACCTTAATCCGTGAATTCTGCTGATATTTACTCGACTCCGCGAAGCCTAGAGAAAATCGAAATACTAAAATCAAAAAAAGAAAAATAAGTCTCCCTTTCATGTCAGTAGACAGATAATAGATCTCTATTTCTATCTACCAGCGATTTTGTCAAAACTCCTTTAGTAATCAGTTCATCAATACTTCCGTAAGGTCTATTTTTCACAATAGATTCTGCTCTAGTACTTCCTATACCCCAGAGGGTATCTAATTCTGCAATGGAAGCACTGTTAATACTAATCTTTTTACTGGTCATACTAGCCTCAGGATACCCTTGCTGGGTATTGGTATCTTGAACGTATGGAATGTAAATTTTCTGTCCGTCTTTTACTAACTCGGCCATATTAATATTTTTTTCGCAAAAATCTCTGTCCGCTTTGTCTGTAAATCCGCCGGCCATTATTAAAACATCTTTTATTCTGGATCCGTCCAAAAGTTCATAAACTCCTTGTTTCATTACCGCTCCTTCTATATCGACAAAAACTTTAGAATTTGGTTCACTTCTCTCCAAATTACCACCAGCTAAATACTCAACTTGAACAGGAGCATCCATTAGAATACCTCTAAAAAGGCTTACAATTGCGACAATGGCACCTATTAAGATAATAATAAACAAAAGCCGATCTAGACTACTAGTTTTCTTAAGAAATTTATTTAAAGTTACCGACTCCACAATTAAAATATACCACTTTTTATAAATTTCCTCTTGTTGTTCTATCAATTTCCGCAAATATTTTTCTCTTTCCGTGGAGAAATATATTTGATTTAAATTTGATTATTTCAAAAACATAGGCATAAATATATAAGCACACTTTACAAGAAATTGCTAATTTAGCAACAATATATATCACTAATCTCCGCAACCTACTTTTACTATTTCCGCAGCAATACTGTAATTTGTGTCAACCTATTGAGCTCTTAAATTACTGGTATTATTAGAGTATGTCTACGAAATTGGTGCGTCCCCTCATTTTATCTGTAGCTATTTTCTTCATTTTTGCCTGGACTCAGTCTCCAGTTCTCAATTCCTACAATCTTCAGCTTACCGGAGCTCTTATACTGCTCTATTTCGGCTCCAAATATCTTTTTCGAAGACTTGGAAGCATCTTAATGTTAGAGACCGTCATGCTTATTTCAGTAGTTCTCCTACTAATCTTTTCTTCTGGGGGCATCAACTCTCCCATTTTCTTTGTTTTATTCTTTCTTCTCTTTGTAATTGCTCTTTTATTTGATCCATACCAGGCCGCAATAGCCTCATTTCTCCTTGTTTCCCTCTTTCTCTGGCAAAACTTTTCCGACCTATCTTCGGTCATGATCATCGACATTACCTCTCTCATTCTTATGACTCCTCTGGCCATGATTTTTAGCAATAGTTATCTCAAATACCTCCAGTCCGAAGGTAAAATTTCCCTTCTCAAAGAAGCCATCAAGGACGAACAAACCGACAGCCTTCTCTGGATAGCAACTACAGCCAAACCGTCTCTTGCAACCATTCTCAACTCTCTCACCGACATCGTCATTTATCTCAACTCCAAAGGTCAAGACGTCACCATTTCCAAATCGTTTATTGAAAAACTCAAGGCTATACAGAAAGATTTAATCAGTCTTTATTCCTCCACCGATATCCTTGAAAAGTCCATTGAAGAGACATCCGATAAGATGGGATTATAAATCAAATAATTATCTAATTATTTTCGGGTAAACTTCCTCCTCTCAAGCATAAAACCAAACTATATCACCTTCAATCAACCAATAACAAAGAACTATATCAATAACAGACACCACACTCCTAAAAATTTCACCAATGATGTTTCAAAACCCTCAATTAGACTAAAAAATGAAAGTGATATACCTTATAACCTTGATTTTTCTCTCGATATTTTTCACAACGACTGAAATTTCCCTGGTCTATGCGGATGATCTTAAGTCTCCCACTTTTGAAATCCAAATGGGTACTATCAATATTACCGGTGGCGCCAAATCCTCAACTACATATAAACTTACCGATACCGTTGGCCAGACCTTTCAAGGTCAGTTCAACTCCGCCGGATATGTTATCCTTGCCGGCTTCCAATACATTAATACCCTCATTCCCTTTTCTTTCAAAATCTCAGATCTCGACATCAACTTTGGTAGTCTCGTTCCCGGCATTCCCAGCCTCCTATCAAATACCCTCACTGTCACGACAGGTAGTGCTTTTGGCTATGCCGTCAAAGCCATCGAGGATCATCCTCTCCGAAGAAGTGACGGTGTTACCACTATTCCTGATACTTCTTGTGATCTGGCCACACCCTGCTTGCAGGCAGATGCCAACGTCTGGGGCGATAATGCCCGTTTTGGGTTTGGCTACAACATGTCCGGAACCGACGTCAACATCGCCGATTTTGTAAACTCCACTTACTATCGCCCTTTTCCGGTCGAAAACATCGACCAGCCAGCCATTGTCATGTCTAAGGGCGGTATTGCCACCTCCTCAGCCGCAACAGTCACTTACAAAGTTAATATCAGTGGTTCACAAGCAGCCGGTACTTATCAAAATGCCATTCAATTCATCGCTATTCCTGCTTTTTAAATGACAAAAAAAATCTTCATCACCATACTGCTCTGTGTTCTCACCTTTGCTATTTTGCTACCCAAAAATATCTCCGCCGCCAACTACGGTATGTCCATCTCTCCACCACTTCTTCGCGTTCACATCAAACCCGGAAGATCGATTACTCAGGTTTATAAAATAGAAAATCTCAGTAATAATGACAAAACTTTAGTCGCCGCCATCGTTCCCTTCACCGAATCGGACATCTCCGGCAACCCAGTTCTTAATCCCAAAGCCACTGCTCCATGGTTAAGTTACTTTAGTTTAGCCAACTCCGAAATAAAATTTAATAAACCTTTCCCTATATCTGCCGGAGCTTCAGAACAATTAATTCTTAGTCTTTCTGTTCCCGAAACAGCCCCCTTAAAAGATATTTACGCCACTTTAATTGTCTCTACCTACGTAAACTCCGTTGATCAAACCTTCCAAGGTTCTGCGCTACGAGCCACCATCGGTTCCAATCTATTGATCACTGTCAGCTCCCAAGCATACCCGGATACTATACTCAGGATTGAAGGTTTCTACCCGGCCAAAGGCACAGTTATTAAAATCGGTGAACTTTACTTTGCGGACAGTATTACTCCTCTCAAATTTACCGCCACGGTAAATAACGAGGGCAGCTTTACCGCCGAAACCAAAGGTGTTTTCCGTGTCACTTCCGGAAAAGGTAAGCCTGTCTACCTCGAAGGCATCCTTCCAGTAAACGTCATCGCTAAATCCCAAAGACAACTTTTAAACACCAATGGCAACAGCTTTGAATTTTCCCCCTCCTTAAGTAACATCGGCTCCCATCAGTTATCGTTGGAGATCAAAACCGATAACTCCAATACCACAAGTACTATTAATATTATCTTTTTCCCGCTCAAACTTAGTCTTGGTCTCCTCATTTCTCTTCTTCTCATCATCTCCATAGTAAGAGTTACCTCAAAAACGCCAGAAAAATCCACTTGACACACACTGATATCGATGACATATTTAATTCAGATTATGAAAAATAGACACGTCCTGCAATGTGTTTTCGCGTTTACATTAGTTCTGGTATTTTCTCTCTTTTACCCTTCTTTTTCCTTCGCCGCCAACCTTACCACCGCTAAAGACACTCTCCAAAGCTCTCGCATGTCTTTCTCCGGCCGCGTTAAATCCCCAACGATAGCCGGTAGTACCCATGTCTGGATCTACACCACCGCCGCAACCGTATTTACCTCTGTCTCCACAGCCGGACTTAAGCCAGGTGATTCACTAGTTATCGGTGGCACCAACTCTTACACTATCGCCTCCATTATTGATGACGACGAGTTCACCACCACCACCGTTCTCGCTGCTGGCGATGCTGACGACACCGATGTCATCTATTTCAAGGCTCTTCCTCAGCATGTCATTACTTTTAAAACTGCCTCTGCGGTTCCTGCTGGATTTTTCCGAGTCCTTATTCCGGCCGACTCAACTCCGGCAACCGCCAACAATGGTATTCCGGACATTACTGGCTTTGACTTCAACACTACCCCCACGGCAACCGGTACCAACGCCTCCGGTTATACTTTTTCGGCAGGTGTCGCTACAGCATCCGGTAGTACCGGATGTACTTCACCGGCCAACTATCACTGTTTTGAGTATCACTATATCGGCGCAGGAGGCATCGGAACCGATATTACTCTCTCCATCGGAAATACCGGCGGCACCGCCAATATTATTGCCCCCGCCCCTTCAGCCTCAAGAGTCGCCAACACCGCCGATGCTTACACTTTCAAAATCCAAAATTTTACTGACACATCCAATCCCAATAGCGCTACTCCGACCGATGATGTTACTGGTAAAGTGGCCGTCATCGAGTCCGTTCGTGTTACCGCAACCGTCGACCCTAGTATTACTTTCAAAATTGAGGGTGTCAACTCCGGCGCGTCTGCTTGTAGTCTAACCACGGACGTGACTACCACCAATGCTTCGGTTCCTTTTGGAGTGATGGCTCTTGATACCTTCAAAGCCGCGGCTCAGCTTCTCACCGTCTCCACCAACGCTGTTAGTGGTTATGTCGTTACCGCTATCGAAAATTCTCGTCTCAGTAACCTGGCCACTTCGCCATCATATATCCCGGACACTACTTGTGATAATAATTTATGTAACGAAACCACCTCGGATACCTGGGCCACAGCCACCAACAATCCGGGCTTTGGTTACACTGTAGCTGTTGTTGCCAACGCGCCCACGATTGCACCTACCGCCCCCAATTATCAACATTTTCCGAGCTTGGCAGATGTAGAATCCCCCTTCCAGATAATGTCCAATGCCACCATTGCCAGTAGCCAACAAGCACATGTTTGTTACAAACTTTCCGTCGATGCCACCCAACCTGCCGGAAACTATGAAAACCAAATTACTTACACCGCCACCGCCTCATTCTAAAATATAAAGATCCATTCTGCTCAAATGAAAACAACCAAAACTCTACTAACCGCCATTGTTTCTCTGTTTGTTGTTTTTTCACTTGTGCCCTTTGCCGATGCTCAGACGATTATGACCGCCATTCCCCCCAAGCTTGAGCTTCGAGGCGACCCGGGACAAACACTAACTGCTACCTTAAAACTTCGTAACGACTCCGCCAGTACCGAAAATTTTACCGTTTCTGTCGAAGACTTCATTGTCGCCGACAGCAAAGGTACTCCTCTTCCCATCACCACCAAACTCAATAATCGTTGGTCTCTTGCTAACTGGATTACGGCACCCAAAAACATCCCTGTTGATGCCGGGGGCATACAAATAATCAATATTAATATCAAAATCCCCATGACTGCTCTCCCCGGCGGCCATTACGCCATGATTACCTACACTCCAAACGCAGAGGCCAAAGCCGGTGATCTCAAACAAACCGGTAACATCATTACCTCTCGCGTCGGTACTCTCATTTATGTCACCGTCAGCGGACCAGTAACTGAAAAAGCTAGCATCACTAAATTTTCTGTTCCCAAATTTACGGAAAAAGGCCCTGTTGAGTTTACCGGATCAATTGAAAGTTTGTCTGACGTTCATATAAATCCAAAGGGAACCATCACCATCAGTGATCCCCTCAACACCAAGGTTGCCGAAGTCAAAGTTGACGTCGGTAATATTTTTCCCGAAACTCAAAGAGACTTCACCACGACCTGGAATCAAAAATGGGGTTGGGGACGCTACAAAGCCGATTTAAGTCTTGCTTATGGCACCGCTGGTTCTCTTATAACCGCCACCATTTTCTTCTGGCTCTTCCCCATTCGTCTGGTCATTTACACTCTTATTGCTCTTATCTCTATCCTGACCATCATCATCATTCTCAACAAGCGTAGCAAAAAACACCAGTCCGAACTGGAAAAGGAAGTTCAAGAGCTTAAAGAAGAGCTTCAAAGCACCGAAAGTTTTTAAGAAAGATATACTGGAGTAGTGAGGAGAACTGCCATCAAACTTTTATTTTTTGTCGTTCTGTTATTTATCTCAGGCAAATCTTCCTTCGCAATAGATCCTAATGCTACCGGCTCTGCGGTAGTGACTGCCGAGATAATCTCTCAAGAATTCAACCCTTCCACCCTCATCTCTCCTAGCGATAACTCCACCACCAACAATCCTCGAGAAGCTCTTGTTTGGAAACGCCCTTCTCCCTTACCCGCCACTCCTCTACACCATTACGACGTTTACCTGGATGGTCAAGTATTTGCCGCCTCGGTTAGCGATAGTATTACTTCCCAAGTTTATTACTATTACACCATCCGACGAGACAACGATACTTTCTATCTCGATACTAATTTTGATTTTGCCCAAGGGTATCACACCTGGAAAGTTGTCGCCTACACTACCGCCGGCACCAGCGCATCCTCAGAAACCAGAACTTTCTATATCGACTCAATCTATCCTTTCATCACCCTCAAAAAAGTCGACCGTCAAACTCTTAACTGGAGTACCACGGACCTCACCACCATTCCCGATATCAATCAGAGAGATCTCACCGTCACAGCCGTCAATCCTCTTCTCACTGGTTCAGTTGAACCGTATGCCAATATGCAATTTATCCTGATTTGTCCACAAAATATACTTAACTGTACTAATCAAATATATCAAGGAAACTACCCAACCGGGAGCTGGCAACACCGATTTTATGGACTCATTCGCGGTCTTGTCTACACCGTTTATCTCTCCGCAACAGACGCTGGTGGTAACTCTACTATCTTTCCCGAGTTCTATCTCGCCTACGGCATAATTTCTCCCACACCCTTAGCCGTCACCACCCCCACACCAACAACGTCTGTTTCTCCGGAAGTGACACCCATCATCACCCCGGAAGTAGAAATAACTCCTGTCCCTTTTATTCCGGTTCCTCCCATCTCGCCCACTCCTCCTCTCAACCCCACTTTGGTTCCCAAGCTCCCGCTGATTACCTCCAATCTCTGGTTCATGCTCCTTTTAGTTCTGGGGCTTCCACTTCACCTACTCATGACCATGTATGGCGCCAAAATTAGACTTATACTGATCTTCCGTTTTATTTCCGTCTTACTCTTCCCTTTTTTCGGTAAAAAAGAGTATCAAACAGTTCCCTTCGCTACTCTCGATATGTATGACCCGGAAAAACTGGACTCATCGTGGCAGACAAAAATCTCAGACATTAAAGGCTTCTATCATCTAACCACTCCACTACTTCCAAAAATCTTTGTAAAAATTACCGCCACCAATCGTTACTGGAAAAACATCATCATTAATTGCTCACTTCTATCCCTTACCTGCCTTTTTCCACTCCCGGAAGACCCCAAAATCCACCCAAATCGTCTCCGAAAGCTCTCGTTGAATCTTCGCTCGCTGCCTCTTACTGTTGCTTGTCTTACATCAACCATTGCCTTTATCACACAACAGAACTACTTCTTCTTAATCTATCTCTATCTTTCCCTTCAGCTAGCATACTCCGAATACCTCTATCCCAAGATTTCAAGATAATCACTCCCATTAATTCCGTTATTTTGTTATTTATTTCTTAATAAAAAGCTGCATTACAGACTTCGGGTTTATTGGGTACTCTCAGGATTGAAGACAGACTATATCATCAATTTCCGCAGACAATATCACATGATATCATTATCATGCTATAGACATCATATCGATACAGTCGTGTAAAATCATGCCTACTTCACATATCCGCATATAATTATAAATAAATAGCCATAATTAACGCATATGAAAATATATAAACGCATAGATTTGCGGTAATAATTTAATCAATATTGGTTAAGTTTCCTATATCACCATCTTCTCCTATATTCACCGCATTATTTTCAGCTCTTATTACTCCTTCGAACTATGTTCACTCTCCGACTTGACTTCACCCTATTCTCTTATTATATTAGTATATAGACGTCTAATATCGTCTAATGTGAACCTAAACACTAGTTATCAACAAACTCTTTAAAAATGTTAATAAACGACTACTCACAGCAGAACTGGGACAGCAGTTCCGTAAGCTCAAATGTCTCTCTCGCCGAGATTTTGACTGCGGGAATTATCTTTGTTCTCCCTGTTATTTTCCTTCTTGTTTTAGCCACAAATTAAATGATCTCTCTGCCCAATCAACTAGAACTCCAGACTCTCTTCTCGGGGTTTCTATTTGAGGTTGGGCTCTCTGCTGTATCCGTCAAAAATTATCTCTCCGATCTTCGCCATTTCCTTTCTTATTCCGCTTCTATTTCCTCCCCGGACAATCCTCCAACGGTCCAAGAAATATTTCAAAGTATTTCAAACTACCTCAACTCATATCTTCTGGACCAAAAAAGGAGTATGACTCCTCAGAACACCATTAACCGTCGTTTAGCCTCAATTAGACGTTTTTCCACCTTCCTATCATCCAAATATGGTCTAAACTCCGACCTACAGGAGGCAAAAAACCAAACCAAAGGCACATCTTCACCGAACAACCTTCTTCAAAACAACGATGATGATTCTTTACCAACAATTAAAAAAATTCTCGATCACTTTAAAGTATTTCTAGTTAAAGAAAAAAAGACCCACTCTACAATTAAAAATTATGTTTCCGACCTTAATCATTTCTTTGCTTGGAGTGCTAACGAGACCCCTTTTCTCGATCAAAACTTAGAGAACATCTTAAGTGAAAGCCACCTAAATACCTATGTTACCTATCTCAAACTCAGTCATACAAGTACATCTGTCATAAATCGTCGTCAATCATCGATAAAACAGTTCACCAAATACTGTTTCCTTCAAAAATATATACCTACCAATCCTTTTGAATACAAGCATGAAACTCCCCGCCTGCTTCCTCTCTCCTGGTTTGAAAGATTTTCTTCGTCCAAAAACAAACACGGCCAAGAAAGTTCAAAAAGCCGCCTTGGTATTTGGTATCAAAAATACAACTCTCTCCCCTTCACACCATATCTTCACCTTGCTATCCTAGTGCTAGCCACTTCTGCCATGGTCATTTTTGGCTATAACCAGATAATTAAACAGGCTTTACCCAGTTCCGCAGCCTTACCTACAATTCCCAGACGTCAACTTTCTTTCCAAGGCCGCCTGACCGATTCTTCCGGCACCCCTATCACTACCTCCGTCAATGTCACCTTCAAACTTTGGAATGATCTAACTGCCGGCACCCAACTCTACACTTCCGGTACTTGTCCCATTATCCCCGACCCCAATGGTATCTTTAACACTTTAATTGGTAATGGCACTTGTGGAGCCGAAATTGCCAACACCGTTTTCACGGAAAATCGTGATGTTTATTTGGAAGTTATCGTCGGAGCGGAGACCCTTACCCCCCGTCAGCAAATTGCTACTGTTGGTTACGCTCTTAACTCCGAAACCCTCCAGGGGTATCCTGCTTCCGCTTCCGCTACCGTCAACACAGTTCCCATCGTCGACAATAACGGCGACATCAATATTGCCGCTTCTTCCCCAACCATAAACTCCACCTCCGGCACCTTCACTTTAAATGGTCAAGCTCTCACTCTCACCACCACGGCTAACTCCGGCGGCGACATTATCCTTCAGCCAGACGCATTAGGTGGCGGTCAAATTCAAATGTTGGGTGGCACGACCAATACCGACTTTTTACGTATTGAAAATGCTAATCTCACCTCCGGTGCTCTCATCTCCGGTTACGTAGGCAACAACACCGCTACAGGTAGGCTTCTCTCCCTCACAGCAGGTTCCACCGAAACCGATCGTTTCTACGTCGCCGCCAACGGTCAAACAGCCATCAATACTTCCGCTACATTGGTCAATGCTGCTTTAATCGCGAATCAAAATGGCACTGGTGACCTCTTCACTGCCTCGGCTTCAGGAGTAACCAAGTTCACCATTGCCAATAACGGCAACATTACGGCTACCGGCACTCTCACTGGACTCACCGGACTAACCGTATCTTCAGGTACTGTCTCGCTCCCCAATGGAGAAATAAACAATGCCGAGATTAGCGAACTTGACTGGACCAAACTGCAAAACTATCCTTCTGCCTGTCCTGCAGGCGAAGCTATTCAGGCCGTTGGCGATACCCTCACCTGTGTCAGTATCTCCGCAGCTTCAGGTAATCTCTGGCAACTAAACTCCGGGGCCCTTACTCCCGCAAACATTACCAACTCCATTAACATAGGTGCTACAGCTACCGCTTCAGCCCTAGTTCATCTAGCCGGTACAACAGGAGACAACTCTTTCATTAATACTGGTAACTTTGGTATCGGGCTTACTAATCCGGCATATAAACTGGATGTTACGGGAGATATTAATCTCACTGGAGCTTTAAGGGATAACGGTAGTGCTGGAACCCCGGGTCAAATACTCTCAACTACGGGCACTGGTGTTGAATGGATCAACTCTCCAACGAGTAGCGGTGCCGGTCCCTGGAACTGGAATACTGGCGTTATATTTCCCTTCTCCATCACCGACGCCGTCAACCTAGGTAATGCCGCAACGGCCTCGGCTACAGTCCATCTAGCCGGTACAACAGGAGACAACTCTTTCATTAATACTGGTAACTTTGGTATTGGACTTACTAATCCGGCTTACAAACTGGATGTTACGGG
>LCDA01000010.1:0-626 GCA_000998275.1 Candidatus Collierbacteria bacterium GW2011_GWA2_42_17 | reverse complement strand
ATGCTGCGACTGCCTCGGCTACGGTTCACTTGGCCGGTACAGCTGGAGATAACTCCTTCATCAACACCGGTAACTTTGGTATTGGACTTACTAATCCGGGTTCTAAACTGACAGTTGTTGGCAGTGTTACCACTTCAGGCGGTAATGTTAGTCTCAACGACTCCTCAAACTTCACCACCAACATCAATACCGGTACTTCGACAGGTGCCGTCACCATTGGAGGAGGATCTAACACTGTTGCCGTTAACTCCACCAGTTGGGACATTTCAACACTAGGTGCCGCTTCAGGCTTTACTGGCATTGCTTCCTCTGGTGACATCGACTTTTCTTCTCTTTCTGCTGGGGGTTTGGTCAAAGCCGCCGTCACTACCGGTCGACTTAGCATCGCCTCGGGCGGTACCGACTACGAATTTCCCCTTACTTTTTCCAATGGCCTTACTCGTACGGTTAACGCCGTCAAACTAGGTGGTACTCTCACGGCAAACACCGATATTCCCCTTGGAGGATTTAACATGGCATTTTCCGGAACTGGTAACTTTGGTATTGGACTTACTAATCCGGCTTACAAACTGGATGTTACGGGAGATATTAATCTCACTGGAGCCCTGTATGACAACGGTAGTGCG
>LCDA01000009.1 GCA_000998275.1 Candidatus Collierbacteria bacterium GW2011_GWA2_42_17 | reverse complement strand
TACTAGTTCACTATCGGTCAGTAAAAGTATTTAGTCTTGGACCGTGGTCGGCCCGGATTCGATCTAGAGTTTGCCGTCTCCAGATTTACTTAGGTACCAGACTTTAGTTTTTCCAATTTCGAATACGGGACTCTCACCCCCTATGGTCAACTATTCCAAATTGTTCTTCTATCGAAAAAACTAAGTTGTGTCTGGCCCTGCAACCCCACGAATAAATTCGTGGTTTAGACTCGCCCCTGTTCGCTCGTCGCTTACTAAGGGGTTCTCATTCGATTTCTTTTCCTTTGGGTACTTAGATATTTCAGTTCCCCAAGTTCCCGAAACACTTTGATAAATCAAAGCGTAACAACCAGATAAATCTGGTTAGGTTTCCCCATTCGGACACTACCGGATCATAAGTTCTTGCCACCTCCCCGATAACTTTCGCAGGCTTGAAACGTCCTTCTTCGGCTTTTACTGCCAAGGCATCCACTGATTGCATGAGTAGAATAAATTAAAAATTTGCTTCAAATTTGATTTGAATTAATGCGATCTACTTGCATAATCTATTCACTTTTCAAGGAGCAACTTACAAGCTCTCCAAGAGCTCGTGGTTGATTCTAAAGTAGTTTATTCTTAGAGTCAATCACAAGTTCTCGGATTCCGGGTGGTGTGGACCGTGCCGGACTCGGACCGGCCACCTCTACATTGCAAATGTAGCGCTCTACCAGATGAGCTAACGGCCCGTACGTCAATCTTTCAAAATGTGCGTTGTGCCTAACATAAACAAAAAACTCCGCCATAGCGAAGTTTGATCTCACACCACAGCGGCAAAAAACCTAAGGGGCTTTCATATTTGCTGTAATGGATAAAATCATATTGTCTGCTAAGGACAAGTGATAGTATAACAAACCACCCTAGTTATTTCAAGCTCCAAACAACCGTAACCGTCTTACTAATACTTGTGCTTCCCGGCTCAACTGACGCTCCCCCTCCTCCACCTCTACCATCCATCGCATAAAGGGGAATTGAGACTCCTCCACCCGAGCCTTCACTCACACTAATTATCTTATCCAAACTCGTCCCGCTCGCCTTAGCCATAGCCTCAGCCTTAATCCTAGCGTCGGCAATCGCATCAGCCATTAAGCCGTCTGCTGCTTTTATACTCGTATCTAGCTGAAAGTTCGGTCCATAAACATTTGTCGCGCCACTTTTTGTCAAGAGATTAGCCATCGCCGAAGCACGATTTACATCTCTCAAAATTACCGAAATCGTGTTGTTCACCTCCCATTGGCCGGGTTTACTCTTTTGCACGCCATTGTCGTAATAAGACTCTTGTCGCTGATACACGCTCATAGACTGGGTTTGAATATCGGACGGATCCACTCCAAAGTCTTTTACCGCCTGTGTAATTGCTGCGATCTTGTCATTTACTTCTTTTACGGCTTCATCCTTATTATCTTTAACCGCGTTTACTCCTGCACTATAGTTCGCAATCTGATTCTTCTCTTTTGACTCAGCGTATCCCGACACCGTCACCATACGTTCAGGAGTCATCACTATCTTCCCCCAAGTAATCATTTTCCAGGGAAAGAAATACAAAATTGCCAGAATTACTGCCACTCCACCCAACCATTCCCAATATTTAATTTCTTTCATAACTCAATATACCAATTTTGCCGAGCCCTTGCAAACAACCTTTAAACCAAGAAAATGGGCACTCATATAGAGTGCCCGTTATTTTACTTAACAATAAGAGGAAGAAAATATTTGTATTTTATAATTTCCGGAACCGTAACAAATACCCCATTCGCGGAAGACTTTCCGTTCAGGGTCACCTTGACCATGAATGTTCCTGCTGGAAAATTTTCCGGCAGTTTGACCATGATCTGCCTTGGTTCCCAAGTTCCCCCCATCTCCCAAATTTGTTTGATCGGGTAGGCAATGCTCAAGCGATTATCACTATCGATGAACCAAACAATCATACTTTCGGGATCAAATTTTTCTCCCAAGTAGGGGAAAAAGTTATCTCCGACAAGGGTGATCATCCGGTTTTTCTCGGTGACTGCAACCACTCTCGGCGCAGGCACCTCACGATAGTCCCACTCCAATGTAGCGCAGGTAGGACCGTTTTCGTCCCCAATCAATACTTCCACTGCACCGTACAAAACAGCGGTTTGGACTTCAAATCCTCCACCTGCTGCCGTCATTCTTCCTGCAGGACCGCTCTGATCACCCAAGCGAAGGATGATCTGGATGTCCTGCATTGTTGTGTTTTCCATGGTTACCACGAAACCATCACCTTTTTTCAAAAAGGTGAAGTTTGGTCCCAAAGGACAAACATCAAAATTATGGCTGGAAAACTGGTATGTCTTACCCCAGTAATCAGTCAACGAAAAGTTCTTCACCTCTTCGGCTGGCTTATTCTGCCAAAATGGCAAACTGGAGACCGCCATATCCTCAATTTTGTCGCCCGATATCACCCTCAGACTGGTTGCTCGATCGGTCGAGCCAATCGAAACTACAGCTTCGGAACCCTCCCAGTTATATCTAACCTCTGAATCAAGAACAGCCTCCTGGTTTTGAGCCGACACTTCCGATACGGGCGCAAACCCCACGAATATCAAAACGAACAGTACACTCAAAAAAGCAATCTTCATCAGTTCCTCCTCTTACTTTTTCAATGATCTCCGGTAATCACCGGAACGCGTTATCGTACCACGTTTGAACCTAAAAGTCAACACTATAAGCCAACAACCTGTCTTAGTTCTGTAAAGTCCTCAATTACGTACGTCGCTCCTAAACGAAGCTGGTCGTCCCTTTTATAAAACTCCCCGTATCTCTTTGGAAAATAAAGACAGCTCTCCACTCCAGCAGCTCTTGCTGCCTGTATATCTTTCCAGTTATCACCCGTCACTATCGTCTCACTTATCTTTCCCCCCATATACTCTAATGATTTAAAAATTATTTCTGGATCGGGTTTTCGATTAACCACATCCTCTCTCCCCAAAAATACATCCACCAGTTCCTTCAATCCGTTATTTTTTAGCGCATGTTTCACCCACTTTTTTTTAGAGTCAGTCATAATTCCCACTTTTCCTCCATTCTTTTTAATCATCTCCAAAACCTCTCTTACACTCGAATTTAACACCGCACTGTCAAGGCTTGGTCTTATTTCTTGCTCAATTTCCTCAAGATATTTTTCCACATTGGCTATACCCAGCTCCCTTGCGTCAAGACTTCCAAACGTTTCTCTACAAACCACTTCATCCGAAACCTTAACCCCATTATTTAACAAAATCTTTTTGTGTACCCGAAACCAATCGGACAAAGTATTCGCCAAACTTCCGTCCCAATCAAACAAAAAATATTTGTATCTCATACCCTCATTGTAAACAAAACCCCTCACTTGCGTGAGGGGAAAAACAGACTGGAAATTTCTGGAAAGTCGCCTACTTCATAACGGCTATCTTCTCCCCCGTTCTCAAACAAAACATAAATCTCTTCCCTGAAGCCGTGACACCACAAAAACCACAAAATCGCAAGCGCCAATCGCCTTCGTTGGTACTCATTCAAAGTACTTGGTACCTTGGTTGCAGCCGCCCAAACTGTAGCCCCGACTTCTCTGGCGTTTTGCAAACTAATCCTTGGGGTTCCCCCCCTCATCAGGTTCGAAACGGTAAACATCAAAGACAATAAAAGGTCACTTTCAATCTTTGCGCCATTCGGGATGTTCATTATCAGAATTTCCACATCGGCCTCCTTTAATCTGTTTAATGTACCCCGCTATTCTACCACCAAATACAAAAATCCTCCCCGTTTAAGGGGAGGAAGATGCTATCACTCACTACTCAGCTCATCTAGATAGGTATCTCGATAGATACTCCTGTCTAGTGAGTCACAGGTAATTTTTCCCGACTCCGGACACCACTTAAAGAAGACATTTCCAATAAACGGGCTTTTGGTAATATCAAAACCAAAAATCAAGTCTTGGTCGAACCCTGGATAGCTAAATACGACCCCCACTCCTTTACTCAATCTTTGTTTTAGGTATCCTTTTAACAAAGACCATGTCTCAGGATCGTAGTTAACACATCCGGAAGACAAATTTCCCTTTGGTACTGGAATTGCTCCGAAGAGTTTATTCTTAGGGTCGTTTGCCACTTCCAAAAGATCTTGTCTTAAAAGCATGTCTTGATTTATCACACTAGGAGTTTGATGAATCGTAAATGGGGAACGATTTACTGCTTCACTCACTCGACCGTTTGTCTCTCTTCCCAAGGGTCTCATGATGGCTGTATCCGTTGTTCCATTTAAACCGCCAAAACCGGAAATAACACTAAAAGTCTCCAGACGAGAGATCAACTGGGGGGTCCAGGTATGTTGATAGACTCCTTCCTGGGAAATAAATACTCCAAAATCACTGTCATAAATCTCTTGCTCGTGACTCTGGAAAAACACCTCTCCGATATTGCTATTAGCTGGTAATTTTCGGCCAATCACCGCAAAAAAGATCTTCCTTCCTTCAATCGCAACCTCTTTCCAAGGTGTACCTGAGGTTTTTTCGAAAACTGCTGTTGTGCCGTCATAAAGATTAACGGTCACGATAGTTGAAAACTTGTTACTCAGAATCTGGCTATTTGGAGTAACCACACCCGGCTTTAACCACAGACCATTGTTAAGAAATGCCAACGAATCAAACCAGGTTACTTTCAATTCTTCATTTTTTTTAGAACCGGTTTGATATGGCTTCACGTTCCACTTACCATTAATATCCTTAGAATAAAAATTCGTCACCTCATCGAAACTTCGTTCAAAAGAAGCTTCTCTCCCCGAAGAAATCTCTGCAAACTGAGGCGACCCGTCTGACAGATAACCCACCAACACTACCACGTGGTAATAGGTGTTATATCCGTTGTGCCCTTCCGCTTTCTGCAAGTATATTAAATCTCCAGGTTTTATCTTGCTCCACAATCTTCCTTCCAAAAAATCAATTAGGGGAGCATCCTGAACATTTGATGAAGCGTTTCTCCGTATCCAGTCCATCTGACTAATAACACTAGACCAAGGAAAGGGATCCTTGTATTCTTTGTACTGGCCTTGCAATCCGTCAACCGGAAAGGACAGCTGTCTAAGATACGCCGAAACAAAACTTGAACAAGATCGAAACTCTTCCCAGGAATAAATTCCCGGCATCGACCTGACCGCCAGCTGTGCCGCCCTCAGGGCAATCTTGGTTCTGACATCAAGAATTAAGGTCGGGTTTTCGGCACGAACCAAGGGGGTCGCCAATAAACTGAAAATCAGTACCGACAAAAACAACGAGAAACCTATTTTCTTCATTATCTCCTCCTTGAAATGGGTCTCGAATAAATTAGTTGTCAAAGAACTATCTAGGTATTCTACTCCACCTATACCTATAACAGAATATCTATCATTATCAGCCACGTCAAAAACACCAGCTCTTAAGAGCACCCTTCATCAAAATCCTCAGGTTATTTCAAGTCCCCACAAGCCGTGTACACCGCTGCCTTCTCAGCCGACTCGTGTACGTTAACCGCCAATGGTAGATCTTTAAATAAATCTCCCATCTTTACCGAGACCAGCGTCTCTGACTTGCCATCTACTACGCTACTCAATGGATACTTCACCTCACCTGGCTTAGGACACGCTCCTATGTGAATATGAGCCGGTTGTGGTGAAGTGTATTTTTTTCCTGTCATCGTTAGCGTCACTTTTGTTTTGTCACCTTCAACCTGGAACACGGCTGTTCCTTTTTGTCCTGACGTACCGATCTGATTTAACACCACTGTTTTTGTCTCCACTGTTACCGGAATCACCGTCGGTGTTGCTGTTGGTGTCGCTGTTTCCATCACCGGAGACACTATTTTTTTCTCCTTGCCTTTCACCGACCAGAAATACCATCCCCCTACTACGAGCACCAGGATAACAAACACCCACAAAGCATTATTTTTCATTTTTCTGCTTAATAAATAACTACTATCATCCTATACAATTTTCCAGATATTTGTCAAGTATCTTACAAATTATGCGTGGAAATCGACTCAGGTAGAATAGAATAATGGAAATAAAAACCTTTAGTGTCGGCAAACTTCAAACCAACTGCTATCTTGTCTGGGACAAGGACACTTCCGACTGCCTTATTATCGATCCGGGAGATGATGCCGATTACCTCACTACAGAAATAATTAACCTCAAACTCAAGCCCTTGGCTATCCTTCTTACTCACGGACACTACGACCACTGTCTCGCCTGTTTCGAACTCAAACTCAACTTTAATATCCCCATCTATCTCCACCCCAAAGACAACCTTCTCTATCAAAACGCCGCTAAATCTGCCGGTCACTGGTCAACTATCGGAGCACTCCGCCAACCACCTACTCTGCCTCTTCCCCCAAAAATCAAGCTTGGTAGTGAAACCATCGAAGTCATCCCCATCCCCGGTCACACTCCCGGCTCCGTCTGTTTCTACTCCGCTCCACATCTCTTTGTTGGTGATACCCTTTTTGAAGAGGGTGTTGGCCGCACCGACTTTTCCTACTCCAGCCCCTCAGATATCCAAAAATCCCTAACCAAAATTTACTCCTTCCCCGAGGAAACTCTTATCTATCCCGGACACGAAAACTCTCCCTTTTTTCTATCAAGCTTAAACACGCGGAATTATTAAAGCAGAGTTATCAAAAAGGTACCTTCTCCAGATTGATGTACGTACCCACGGCATTTCCCAAAGCAAAAGCTGTTATCAAGCCCCAGTTATTATTCAGATTGTTTGCCACCTGGTAAATGATAAACATGGCAATAAAGTTCTCAAAAAATACTAAGAGGGCCGCAGCGCGTGATCTGCCTTTTGAAATCCAATAGGTTCTTTGGGTGGCCAAAAACATCTCGACAAAGCCAATTCCAAAGTACATGAGTGCCGATAATATTATTGACATAGTTAGTTCCGGGATCTTTACCCGGATTAGTCGAAGGAGGTTCTCCTCCTGATTCGTCTAGTAGATTTTGCACAGAATTTTGTTCCATTGCAGTGCTCATTTTACCACAGCCCTGTTTTTTACCTATGCTTCCGACATTATTTCCTCTTTCAAAAATCTCTTTAACTCTTCCGCTATCTCCGGCCTTTGCATGGCATATTTATACGAAGCCTTAAGAAAACGTAGTGGATCTCCCGTGGTCAAAAACTCTCCTTGGACGGTCTTGGCATATACCGGCTTACTCATTCGCAGCTGTTCAATTGCGTCTACTAGCCACAACTCCCCATCTTTTCCGGTATTGTCCGCTCTTAAATAATCAAAAATCTCCGGTGCTAGTACCATTCGCCCAAATCCGGCCAGATCCGAAGTAGCCTCTTCGATTTTTGGTTTTTCCACCATTCTCTTTATTTTCCCCTCATCACTTCCGTCTTCTGTCTCAATCATTCCGTATCGCACAATTTCCTCATGGGGTACTTTGGTAGTCGCCATCACACCGTAGGCATCCTCGTGTGCCATGTACGACTCCACCATCTGCTTCACCGCCCCTGGCCCTTCCGGGTTCAGTACTAGATCGTCTCCAAAACACACCACAAAGGGTTCGTTACCCACTAAATTCTTCACTGTGAGCACCGGGCTGCCGTTTCCATATGGTAGTGACGCATTTTGATGAACAAAGATAAAATTGGCCTTGTTGGCGACCTTGTAATACCTCTCCATCTGCTTTTCTTTGCCGGTAGCCACCAACTGGCGTTCCAGCTCAGGACTAGGCGAAAAATAGGTCATTGCCGCCTCATTTCCAGGACGAATCACTACAATTATGTCCTCAATTCCCGCTTCCACACACTCTTCGGCAATATAGTGAATAATCGGTAAATCTACAATCGGTAGCATCTCTTTAGGAATATTCTTTGTCGCCGGAAGAAATCTTGTTCCCAAACCTGCAGCAGTGATAACAGCTTTCTTTACTTTTCTGTTTTCCATGTCCAATCTTATCAAATCCTTTACCAATCCACTTAAAGGTAAAGCCGTCTAATTTTTGGTTTTAACTGGCAAAGTGAACCAAAAAGTGCTTCCCTTACCCTCGCTACTTCTAAATCCCATCTTTCCACCCGAAGACTCCACAATTGTTTTGGACAGAAATAGTCCCAAACCAGTTCCGTCCGTCTCTATTTTCAAAGCATTACTTGCCCTAAAGAATTTATCAAATACTCTTTTTTGTTCTCTCTTTGGAATTCCTATACCATTGTCCTTTATCTCCGTCATTATGAAATTTTTAGACAGATAGACTTTAACGGAAATTACTCCTCCTTTTTTGGTGTACCTGACTGCATTTGAAATTAAATTTGCATACACTTGCCTAATCTGATCTTCGTCTATATATATTTTTGGTATTTTTTTGTCAATTACGGCTGTCAACTTTTTCCCTAATTCTCCGGCTTCAAGTCTGAAATCGGTCATCACAGACGAAATCAATCTCGTTAAATCAGTTAATCTCGGTTCAACCAAAATTTTCCCGGACTCAATTTTACTTACGTTCAAAAGCGAGTTAACCAATCTAATTTCTCTTTCATTAGACTCGTATATCTTTTCCACGTACTCCTTCTGCATCGGGTTAAGATCTCCTGCATCCCCCGAAATCAACATTTTTCCGAACCATTTCACCGCCGACAATGGAGTTCGCAGCTGATGACTTGCCAAAGAAATAAACTCTGTTTTTATCTTCTCTATCGCTTTTGCCTTAGTTAAGTCCCTCTCGATGCTCACAAAGAAAAGTAACTTCCCCGAATCGTCCAATATCGGAGATATATTTACCTCCGCTTCATATAGCTCTCCGTTTCTTTTTTTATTTATTACCTCCCCCCAAAAAGGCTTCTTATCTTCCTTGATTCTCTTCCAAAAATTTTTATAAAATTCCTCATCCATCTGTCTTCCCCAAAGCCGAGGGGTCTTACCCAACATCATCTCTTTTTTATATCCGGTAATCTTCTCAGCCATTCCATTGACATATGTAATTACCCCATTTTCGTCTGTGATAGTTACCATGTCGGACACTCCCTCAACTGCCTGTTTAAACTTTCGTAAATCCTTAGTTGCTTCCACAGCCAGTTTTTCCGCCTCTCTTCGAGACAAAAGTATCGAGATCACCGTCGCCGTCCACATCAGGTTAATAATTATCAATCCCCCAAGAGTCAACCACGGTAAACTTTCGGTAAACTGATCCAAAATTTTTTGCCTTTTTCCAATAAACTCAAATCTGAATTTTTTATCCAGTAAATTTATTTCTCTCACCGCTCTCAAATCACCACCATTATTACCAAGGCTAATCGGTTTATCCTCTCCGTCAAACACAGTAAGTGAAACCTCCTTCGTCATCAACTCCTCTTCGATATCCACATGAGACAGTAATCCTTGGGGAAATACCCAAGTGCCCACCAGTCCCATAAAATACTGTCTTCTTTCCTCCTTCGGATAATTCACAATGTCAATTTTGCTATACACCGGAAGCATTATTACGTACCCCGTTTTTGTATTTCCCGGTAGCACTAATCCAATATGTAAAAGGTTGGTGATTGCGGGAACATCATCAGCCACTGCTTTTTTCAGAGCGATTACCTGATTTTCCGAAGTTGTTATGTCATAACCTAGTAAAGATCCTATATCAGGGTCACTGGTGTATAGATACCTTACCGGAACTACTTCCGGAGTTTGCGTTTCTGGAAAAACTGAGTACTCTTGATACTCTTTGCTCTTTTCCTCATTTTTTATCTTACTTATGAAACTTTCCAATTTATTTCTCTCCACTACCGGAGCATAGGCAAAGGTATACATCCCGGGATATCTGTCCTCTACTTCAATTGATGTCAAATAGTTTATCCATCTCTCACTGTTTATCCCTCCGGTACTCACAAACCCCCGTAGGTCATATAGTCTTTCAACCAACATATGTAATGTGTCTTGGACCCTCTCCTCAGTCATCTCCACCACTCTTTGAAACTCAATCTTTCTTTGATCATCGACTGATCTATTTACATAACTCCACACGAACACCGATCCTAACAAAAGGGCAATCGTCGACAAAATCAATAGTACCCCTATCAGTCCTCCCTTAATTTTGGTTTTGTCTACAACCTCCATTTTTCTACCTTTCGCTTTTCTCCAAAAGTGAGTCCAGGGTTTCCTCAATTAAATCAAGATCTACCTCTGTCTTCATGAAACATTTATCCGCACCCATAGCCGTCACTTTCTCCACCGCATCGGGCAAATTTGTAATCACCAGAATCGGAATCCTTGAAGTTTTTGGGTCTTTTTTTAACTCGCGCAACACATCAATCCCGTCTAACTTTCCCGGAAGATATATATCTAGCAACACTAAGTCTGGCTCCCAAGACCTCGCCGCCTTCAAACCACCTTCACCATCGGTTGTGATTCGCATGTCATACTTTTCCGAGTACTTTCTTCGATAAGCCTCATCGAGGAGCATATCATCCTCAATGATAAGAAGTTTTACCATAACCCAAATATAGCATATCTGTACCAAATATTACTTTGTCAAGTCTATCTTCTTCGTCTGCCCAGCACTTTATCCGTTAAACCCATAAGTTCCAAACCTCTAAAGAGCGTAAAAGCATCTTGCATATAGCCTGTTTCATCAGCACTCACTGTCGGAAACGCTAGGTAGTCTGTTTTGCTACTCCCAGGCATAAAGATAATCGCCTGACCAGGCAGAGCACCTGGCATCACGTTGCCCTTACCCATGGTGTTCACATACTTAGCAAACCATCCCGGTGCCACCAGTATGGGAGTGTTCGTCTCTGCGTTGCTTCCGTCATAGAACATCATTGATCCTGCATGAGGCATATGCCCCCCGGCCACAAACCCTGGTTTTTCTTGGGTGTAGAGGTCATACATCCGTTGCAACCCAAACTCCGGCCTGGAGTAAGAACCGTGTTTCATCAGCTTATCAGCAAAAGCTCCCGAGTACATCGGTTTTTCACTGATTGGCCCTTTGGGTCCGATCGTCAGCTTAATAAGAGACAAATGATGAATCAAGGGTGTGTTCGTTTCCTTGGCAAGATATGATCCGGGAGCGATTGGCATCGAATAAACGCTTTTTTTCACTTTTTCATTTTCTTCGTCATCTTCATAATCCTCTTCTCCGATCTTTATCTTTTTTTTCCAGGCATTGCTTCGCAGTGACTCGCACATCATGATGGCCAAGGTTTGGCTCTTTGCTCCATTGATTATTTCCTTATATTTATTCAATATCTCCATTCTCTGAGGTGAACTTCCCGCATCTTTATCAATCATATTACGTAGAAACACTACCAACGAGTGTGGATTAAACTCAATTTGTTCTTGATGATACTTTTTTAAGTCATCAAAGCCTTCTGAGCTACTTCCCAGACGAGCATTACTTAGTATGTGCAAGGTCACCGGTAATTTAGTCTCAATATTGTACGTTAGTGAATCATAGGGTGCCCTCATCTCCATCTTCGAATACGGGTTCGTCACCCAAGCGCCATCAACTTTCACCGTTTCCGCTGGTGTATCTTCCATATTCTCGTCACCACTAACTCTACTCTTACCAGATACCAAAGATATCTTTGGTTTAGACTCCACTTCTTTTCTAATTTTTTCCAACAACTCTGCCGTTATCCCTTTCTTTTCCGTCCAGTCCAATAAATCCAAAGCATTGTTTGCCATTTCCCCTTGTTCAAAAGAAGCAAAGGGGTAATTCTTTTCTTTTTGGTTTTTTCTCCTTGGTTCGATAATTACCCCTTGTCCAAGGGGATCGGTTCTGGGTGCTCCCAACTTAATTCCAAAACGATCGTTTGGAATCGACTCCGAAGAGCCCTTGGCTGTACCGGAAGAAATAAAATACACCGACGACTTGGCACCGCTATAAAGTTCTTTGCCCACGCCCATCCTGTGAATATGACCGCTCATATATCCGTCGGACCTACTTGACTCGGATGTGGCAAAAGCCGCGTTACGTAATCCGTAAACCGTATCAAATCTGCTTTTTCCTGGTGGATTGTGCCAGATTGTCTCCGAATGCACATAGTTATTAGGAAACTTAATGTTCAATCTTCCTCCATTTTGTAAAATTGGAATTCCATAGCCTTCTGCTAGCATCATCCATGTATTTATTGTTGTCGCATCTTCAGCCCAACCATTGTGTCCCCAGTAACCGGAAACCATCCCCAAAATCTTTCCTTTTTCCGCCAAGGGGCTCAAAATTTCTTCTCGAATGAAATCTATTTGTTTATGAAAATCAATTGGTGTCCTCGCCGTATTGGTGTTCATATACTTTTCCTTTAGTCCTTCAACTTCATCTCCCAAAAGAATCAGTCCGGCATTACTGTTATTTAACACAAAGTCCCGCAAATGAAGAACAGATTTGTGATCGGTCGCGAGAGACCCGATGTGCAGATCAGCACCACAAACCAACATTAACGAATCATTGGTCTTCACCCCAACAGTTATTTCTTCCCTTCCCATGTAATTTCGCTCTACTTTTTGCAATCCCTCGATAGCTTCCAAAATCAACCTCCGGCTATCTTCAGATGATGTAAACTCTGGTTTTTGACTAATAACACTAAAGGTTTTATTGTCCCTTTCAATCATTTATTTTTATGTTTTATGAATTGAATTAATACCAATCATCCTCATCGTAATAATAAAAAACCTAGAAAACAACAGGCAAATTTTGCGGAAAAAAGGCTAAAAATAGCCTCAGTTTCCCGATATATCAAGAAATTCTTTTACTATTTTCTCCACTTCATCAGCGCTATTACTAACGACCAATTTTCGACGCAGTCCGCCCGCCCCCTCAAAACCGTGTGCATACCAAGTCAAATGCTTTCTCATAATTTCAAATTTGTTATCCGGCAGATTTTTTTCAAACTCCCTGGCATGCTCTATCACCACTTCAAGTATCTCTTTTAAACTAGGCACGTACCCATCTTTCCGTAGAGCCCAAGGATTTCCGATTGCTTTTCTACCTACAAGTACTCCATCAAAATCCCCCGTTAAATCCACTATTTTTTCATTTGTCAGCCGGATTTTATTTCCAGGTAGGATTTTTTCCACATCTCCATTTCCCAAAAACAGCGCTCCACTTTCTTTGATTATTTTCGAAGCTTCTCTCAGTATCTCCCAGTCCGCTTCTCCCGAGTACAGTTGTTTAAAGGTTCTGCCGTGCATGGCAACTACCGGAAGTTCTTCTCTAGCCAAAGCTTCCCACCATTCTCTGTCGGGACTACTACTTCCAATTCTTGTCTTGACACTTACGGGAATCTCTTTCTTCTGCTCGACTACTCCCTTCCTTACCGCCTCGATCACTCTATGTGTTAATCCTTTGTCTCTTATCAATCCGGCTCCACCCCCTCGTTTTTCCAAACCGGGAGAAGGGCAGCCCATGTTAATGTCAATTCCGTCAAAACCCATCTTGGCCACTATCTTGGTTGCCTCATAAAACGAGTCCGGATCACTTCCAAATAGCTGAGCCACCACTGGTCTTTCGCTCTCGTCGAATCTTAGTTCATTCCATATTTTATGTTTCGTCTCTCCCCGTTTTTCGACTCTCCACAGACCATCTACACTTACAAACTCGGTATAAATTATGTCAGGTTGGCCATATTTTTTGGCAATAAATCTCATTGGAGCATCTGTTACCCCATCCATCGGTGACAAACCCACAATCGGTAATGGTAATTTTTTCCAGAATCCTTTGTTCACACCCTATTTTCTCACACTCTTCCCCCCAGAACGTCGGCTGGATCAGTTTCACTCCTCCTCAAAAATAATATTCCTTTCGTCATCTATCAATTTTTATCTACCTTTCCGGCCATCTCCAGTCTTCGCTGATACTTCATCTCCCATCCGTTGTCATCAAACTGCGCCTTTAGTAAATCCATCTTAATTACCTGTTCATTTACCAGTACCCCTTTTTCACACCCGATAGGATTCGCTTCCAAAGTATCTTTGCCCCGATCACTAATCATTTTTATCAAATCACTCGCCATAAACTTTGGTGTGTTCTCACACCCCACCCACATCCAGACCAAATTGCGACCGCTGCTATCTTTACTCTTTCTGTCATACTCCAACCAAATATTCCGTCCATCCAAAATACTATTTAGATACTGCTTCGCCAACAAACCGCTTTCACCGCTCTTTTCTGTCATACTCACTCCTAACAATCCTACCGTCTTTCCACCCTCAAAAACTACTGTTTCTCCGTCTATTACCCGATCGACATGATAGGCTTTCTCAGACTGACGAATCACTAAAACAAGCCCCGATAAAACAACAATAAAAACTACAAACAACATCAAGAAAATCTGCCTCGGTTCCAATCTTTTGTTTTTCTCCTTCACCCTTGTTTTTTTCTCCACAACTCCATCATACATTAGTCAAAAAGTGCTTTTATTACTACATCAAAGGGCACTGGCACGTTATTTTCGTCCACCAAAACGAATCCTGTCTCTCTCGGATTCAAATCCATTTCTACCTTTATTCCCTGCTCACGCAATCTGATATCCAGTTTTTCCAAAGTTTCCAGGTAGTCATCCAGTTCCCCCATTATTACCCCTGCTCCCCCTCCTGGCATTTCAAAAACATCCACCCATCTCCAGTCTTCAACTCCTGGATTTCTTTTCAAGTAAGTTGTTCTTTCTCTTAACTGTGTCACACTCCCAATATACCAAAAATCTCACCATCACGGTGAGACTTATTTGTGGGCGCTCATGGGGTCGAACCATGCACCTCGGTCTTATCAGGACCGCGCTCTAACCAGATGAGCTAAGCGCCCGTATACAACGACAGTGCCTATTTTATCACAAACCTCTTAATTCAAGCACAAAAAATCCGCCCCAAAGCGGATCTTCAGTGCTCAAAAGTGAAGCAGCATACTATTTATATCATTTCAAAAGCGGCAAAGAGTCTAGGTTAGATTTATTTAGACACTCTCCAACCAATAGTGTGGCGATATTATCATCGGACTCGTGAAGTCCTTCACTCCTAGAAAGGAGGTGATCCATCCGCACCTTCCAGTACGGATACCTTGTTCATGTTAATTCCGCGTATTTCTACGGGCATGGACTATATCTTCAACCTTTTCCTAATGTGAAAAGGTGCTCGCGTGTAGTCTCTACGGAGTCCAAATTCCGATGTTTCGGAAAAAGGTTCCCTCGGTATTACCATATATCCAATATATCGAAAAGATATACCGAATAGTTAGGCTTCACCGATACAGCAAGATTTTTAAATAGAAATTACTCTCTATAGTCGCAACGTGCAGTATGCACAAACGACTTAGCCCCCATCGCCAGTCTTACCTTAGGAGGCCCGATCCTTGCGGTTGCGGGTACCTACTTCGGGCACTACTGACTTTGTTGACTTGACGGGCAGTGTTCTGGGATAACTATGTAAATCACTCTACAAACTTCCCTCTCGCCGAGCACGCGGATTTCCCGCACCCTGGCGAATGCCTGATCTTGATGAAACCAGCAATATAATCACCAGATAACTTCATAAATCAGGTTCGGTCCTTCCCCCACTTATAAAGCGGGGTACTACGACCTCTGCAGACTTCTAATCTCTAATCGATAGGCAGTTACCCACTCTATCTACTTTCAGTAAACACGAAGTTTAACCGAAAGTCAAGACTAGATCTCCCTTCGTACTAATAATTTCATTTTGTTTTCATCATGAGCCCAAATATTTTGTGTAACTTTGTTTGTAAGTGTCTTCTCCATCTGTACGTAGGATCGACATTACACAAAACCGTCTCAACTTCAAGCTGAAAACTGCTACTTTAACCCTTCAGCATTATCGTCACCGATTAATGCTTGTTATTTCGCTTCGCAATACTTACATTGCCGGAGGATTTTCACCTCCTAGAAAAAATTAGCGGAAGGCGCATATTATTTGGCTCGCGCCTTGGCATCCCGTTGTCCCACCCATTACGCCATGTGTGTAGCCCTAGATATAAGCGCCATGCTGATTTGACGTCATCCCCTCCTTCCTCCTTGGAAAAATCCAAGGCAGTCTGCTATGGATATTTAACATAGCACAGGGGTTGCGTTCGTTACGGCACTTAAGCCGACGCCTCCAAAAATATTTGAACATTACTTCAAACGTAGACTATACCTTCACCCTTCGCTTTCGCGTTAGGGGTCGACGTGTTATGGAAATAGATTACTCTACCCATCTTCATCCTGTCTAAACAGGAATCTAGTCGTTACGGGGTCAAGACCTTTATATTTCATACATTCTGGCATAAATCATCATGCGAAAGGAATATGTGAATATTCTTTCGTATTAGAATTTGCCGAATGTCAGTCTGACTTCCCTCGGTATTACCCATTTGATTTCATTTAACCCGAAAGGAGTCCCTGTTTCCAGGGATTTGCAGTTACATGTCAAATCTAGGTAAGGTTCAAGGTTTCGTATCCAATTAAACCACATGGCACGCTGATTGTGCGTTTCCCCGTCAATTCCTTTGAGTTTTAACCTTGCGGTCGTACTCCCCAGGCGGAACACTTAACGCGTTAGCTTACGCCACTCCCCTTACGGGAAATAGCTAGTGTTCATAGTTTACGGCTAGGACTACAGGGGTCTCTACATAACTGTTACTTCTTCCATCAAAGTGGAATACTAACCTCGATTTTCATCAAGGCGGTTAATCATTTCTGGTTAACTCTGTACATTACTGCACAGATCGGACTGTATCATGCTCCGATTTTCATCGGAGTCCGGCGTACAGTCTCTACGGGGTTTTTCCCTATATGGAATAAATTTATATTCAAACTCAGGCAAGATATACTTACCCAACTTGGCTTTTAAATCACGCAAGGTTCTAAAGGGGAAATAAATAATATATTTTCCTTTATTAATTCGCTTCGATGCCTGAATCCCAATATTTTTCTTAATAGCTTTGATAAGTAAACTTACCTCCACTTCAGAAAAACTATGGGTTTGGATTGATAAACCAGCATATTCTGCAGATCCATCATCCATAATCCAAACAGCCAGTACCAAAGGATCAATTGCAGTTGCCATCTCATCGACAACAACTTTCTTGTGGTTTTTATAAAACAACTGGTAATAATAGGTAAAAATAGGATGAGTTAAAGTCACAAACTCGGCAAAGTTGTAGTCTTTCATGCCGACTTTCTGACTGAAACATCTTACTTTCATTGAAATAATAGGTTCAAAAATACGCCATTTGTAATTCACCAAACTTAGCTGTTTAAGACTATGCTTGATATGCAAACGACAATTTATTCCCCGAAATCTCAACCCACTATCACCTAACATTGTTCCAATTAAAACGCTCCTTTGAGTTTTAGTTAAACAAAATTCATTCTTCTTATAGTTAAAAACTTCCCTCGGTGTTTTCCTCACTTATTCAGTATACCCGAAAGTAAACCGAAACCGCAAGGACTTTCACCGATATAGCCGATTCTTTAATCACGCATTACTGCGTGATGGGACTAGTCAAAATCCCTTTCGCTCCCCTAGCTTTCGTTCATCAGCGTCTGGAATGTCCTAGTTACCTGCCTTCGCTTTTGGTATTCTTCTTGATATCAACAGATTTCACTCTTCCACCAAGAATTCTAGTAACCCCGAACATCCACAAGTCTACCAGTTTAACGGACATCTCCGGGGTTGAGCCCCGGGCTTTAACCCGTTACTTAATAGACCGCCTACGATACTCTTTACGCCCAATAAATCCGGATAATGCTTGTACTCTACGTATTACCGAGGCTTCTGGCACGTAGTTAGCAAGTACTTTCTAATAGGGTACCATCAAAATTTTTTCCCCTATCACAGTAGTTTACGACCCGAGGGCCTTCATCCTACACGCAGTGTCACTGCATCAGACTTTCGTCCATTGTGCAAAATTCCCAGTTGCTGCCACCCGTAGGTGTATGTTCCGTGTCTAAGTAACATTGTGGGGGACCACGCTCTCACGTCCCCTAGCCGTCATAGCCTTGGTGAGCCATTACCTCACCAACTAGCTGATAGCAAACAGGCCCATCTATCGTCGGCCGGTTAAGGCCTTTCATCTTGCGATCTTATGCGGTATTATCTCGCCTTTCGGCGAGCTATTCCCCAACAAAAGGTAGGTTCCTGTCAATCCTCACCCGTCTGCCACTGATTTGGCCTTGCGGCCTCATCCGTTCGACTTGCATGCTTAAGGTACACTGCCAGCATTCATCCTGAACCAGGATCAAATTCTCAATTAAAATTGAATTTTAAACGTCACTCTCTGCCACTTTTCAAATGACAAAAAAATAGTATCAAATATGCACCCAGTGCATATTTGGCTGCTTCACTTGTTAAAGAGCTCCGCTATTGTAACAATCATACCTACGTTTGGCAAGTACAAACAAGAACTTCCAAAAAGGAAATTTATCACCTTCGCGAACATGAATATTTTATCATAAACCCCCACCAAAATACTAATCGATTACCCCACCACCTAAGCACTCTCCCTCCTCACTATAAAACACCGCACTCTGTCCGCTCGCGATTCCACGAATAGATTTGTCCAAAATCACCGGTAATCCCTCCTCAGTCTCCATTCCTCGCGCTCCAATCAGCTCTCCCCCGTGTCTGATTCTCACGATTAGGTGATCAAGGTTCCATTTCGTTTTCGATATTCTATTTATCTCCCCCACTTGAAACTGATCCCCTCCGGCCTCATTTTCCAAAGCCACCGTCAAAATATTCTTCTTGGCATCTTTGCTCACCACATAAAATACCGGCGTAACTCCTTTCCCTGCAAATTTTCTTTGAGCCGAAGGGAGTATCTCCCAACCGCCTCGCTGACCAATGGTATAAAACCACACTCCGTCATGCTTTCCAATTTCTTCACCATGAATGTCCAAGACCTTACCTGGATTTTCTTTTAATCTTCTGGCCAGAAACTCTCTCGCCTCCACGTTACCCACAAAACAAATTCCTTGTGAATCTTTCCGTTTGGCCACACTCAAATTTGCCTTCTCCGCCATCTCCCTCACTTCATTTTTTGAGTACTCACCCAAAGGAAATAAGGTGTGTGCCAGTTCCTTCTGTGTCAACTTCCATAAAAAATACGTCTGGTCTTTATGCTTATCCGTAGGAATCATTAATTTACACGACTCGTTGCAGACATTTTTTGCGTAATGCCCTGTCGCAATATAGTCAAAGCCATTCTCCAAAGCCCAGTTCAAAAACAAGCCGAATTTAATTTCGCTATTACACATCACGTCCGGATTTGGTGTTCGTCCTGCCTCATACTCATCATAAAAATACGTAATTACTTTTTGGTTGTACTCCTCCGAAAAATCCAAAACCGTAAAGGGAATCTCAAGCTCCAGAGCTGTTTTCAAGGCAAAAGTTCTGTCCTCATCCGCTCGACAACCATTTTTTTTGATCCATTCCTCACGGGTCAAACCATCCTTCTCAATCTCACTTTTTGGTGGCCAGCAATACAGGTGCACAGCCACCACATCATATCCCTGCTCCTTCAAAAGCAAAGCCGCTACCGCCGAATCCACACCTCCTGATATACCCACAGCCACTTTTTTCACAAGGTAGATTTTACCCTAGTTATGATGAACAGTCACATTTAATACTTCGATTACTTCACCTTTTTTCTGAAAAATAAACAGGGCTCTAAATTTTCTATCAATTCTGAAGCTATAAATTCCTAACTTCTTAGGTTCCAAAAGCTCCACTTTCAAACTAGGATGATAAAGATTGTTTTCCAATAACTTAGTTTGTTTCTCGTATTTTTTCGCCAAACCATATTTCTTCAATTTCCTCAACACAGCCTCGTTTGAAGGAAGAATCTCCACCTTATTTCCCGAAATATTTACTCTCTTCCAAACCCTCTTTCAAATCAGTCAAAAACTCAGGCGAATATCTATTCGTCTTTTTGAATTCACTGACAATCCTTTTAACCGATTTTTCACCAGGAACATCAAAGGGGAAAACCACACTTCTTTTTAACAAAGCCTCGTCCGAGAGAGTCGCCCTCAGTAATGCACGCACAAACTCACTTCTATTTTCAAAGCCAAACACACCCGACAATCTATCGATTTCGGATAGCTGGTGATCGGTTAACGATAAGCTCACTGTACTCATGGCCAAATCTTAACACACTTTATTAAACTTTGTCAATGTATACCAAACTTAAATAATGTAATTACTCAATTAGCTTCAAATTGCTCTCACAAAGATAGTATCCCGGCTTTTCCTTCAAACAGGCCTCAAACTCCTCTCTTGCCTTGCCGGTATCTCCGCTCCACCAGTAATACATCCCCCAGTTATTCATTAGTTCGGGATAATCTGGATATATCGTCTCTGCCTTTTCCAGCAGCTCTTTTCCTCTTACAAAATCTTTCTTTATCAAATACATTGCCGCTGCATTACTTTGTGCCATTACACTGTCTTTGGCATAAACCGCATCGTGAATAAACAAACGTTCTTGCGACAGCCAATCAAAATTTCGTACCACAGTTCTCCCGGCAAACAACACCATCAATACAACTAATATCCATTTGTTCCACCATTTACTCCACACTTTAAAGTTCATCAACATCATTACCACCCCCAAACTCGACCAAAACCAAAGTCTTTCCCCAAAAATGGTTCCGACGGGAAAAAGAAAGTTTCCCGTAATCGCCACCGGACCCCAAAACAAAGCTTGGCCCAATATCCACACCTTGTTACCTCTCAGTTTTGTAAACAAACTTCCAACCGACAGAAGCATCATCAAGGCTCCACCCAACACTCGCCAGTCAAACCAGCTGGAAATCAATTTTAATTGATTAAAGGAATAATCATAACTAAGCTTCAGGGGAAATATTACTTTTCCGATACCCAATGGCACCAAAGCAATTGCGTTAATTATTCTCTGACCGGTACTTACAAACTTCAAGGGGTTTTCCACCATCGTTGCGTTATTCCCCATCCCTCCGTCTCCCAAAACAATCATTCTCAAAATTAAATAGCTAACTGTCACCAGCACATAAAACGAAACCACTCCTATTTTAATGTCCTTCTTTTCTTTACCAAAAACCAGTAAATATATTAATATTGGCAAACCGACAATGGCAACTTCCTTCGATAGTAAAGCCAACAACAGCATTAATGCCGACAGCTCCCATTTTTTCTTAAACTGAAACAATACCGCCAGGAGGAATAGTCCCAATGATAATATCTCCGCCCGACCCACAATGTTATTCACCGCTTCAGTGTGTATCGGCAAAACCGTAAACACCATCGCTCCCCAAAAAGCCTCTTTCTTCGTAACAATCTTTCTCAGTACTTCAAATACCAGCCAACCAACCCCGGCATAAAGCAAATTATTTATCAAATGAAATCCCCAAGCCCCCTTCCCGGTAACCAAAGCATTAAGATAAAAACTAAAACTGGTAACTGGTCGATAGGCTCCGGCATTCCCCTCATCCATATAATAGTATGGTCTTGCCAGCGTGGCTCCGAGAGCGCCCACACTCCCCATCTCCGGATCACTTTCAATCACTCTCGTATCGTCTTGAATAAATCCCCCAAAAACACTCACTCCATAAATCACCAAAGCCAATCCAAAAATTTTCCACCCCTTCATTCCTCAATTGTAATGCCAATAATCGGTCCAGACCGATTAAACCGCGTTATTTTCTCACTCTCTTTTTTATCCGAAAATCACTCTGCCCCTGTCGCCTGTCTTTTAAATCTCTCTCCACCTTCTCTCCTTTTTCTCTTTTTACCTCATCACTCTTTACCTCAAACTGGTTATGGAAACTCGGACTGTAAACAGTACTCTTTTGCCTCATACCATCATAGTAACAAAACTAACAATACAAAATCAAGAAAACACTATTCTCCTGATATTTTTTGTCGTAAACAAGGCTTCTCTAGCCTCAGACCTATTTTTTTCCATCTCTTCGGTCACCATCGGAGACTCCGTCAATAACTTTTCTTCAATCTCTCCTTTATAAATACCCAGGTACTGTCTTGTTTTTTCTTCTCCCAATCTCATTAATATATGATTTGCTATCTTCTCATTCAAAATTACCTCCTCACCCGACCAATTACTCAACTGTCTTATACTTGCTCTTTCGGCACATTTTATAATCGCCTTTTTGTCTTCATCACTAAGCTCAGTTGTCTCAATACCAAAAACCAGATCCAAGCCCCTGCGATAAGCCTCTAGGTCACTACGTTTAAAGACTTCTCTCTCCGCATCCGCCCTACTCTCGGTTGAGTTAAACATACCTTATATTATCACCTACTTCTCAAGACACAATCTTCTTCGCCACGTTAATCTCTCCGTGTGCTTTTTCGAACCACTTAAACTGCGCCGTTCTGTTCACTTCAAAAATTCTCCACTGTTTTTCCGTTTCGTCCCAAGCCACATCCAGTCCGGCAAAATCCGCTTTCAAAACCCTGGTTGCTTTTAAACAAATCTCTTTTAGATCATCCATCTGCTCGTCGCTAAACTTCGGCTTTATCTTCGCCGTTTCCTCCATAAACTCGACTGTCTGGAATTTATCTTTTTGTCTATGCTTCATCATGCCGAGCACCTCACCTCTTAAAATCAAAACTCTAAACCATCGTCTGACTTTTAAGACAGGTTGAATCAAAACATCTCCCTCACTATATCTCTGTGACAGTTTGACCAATCTTTCCAAAGTCTCCGCTAGCTTAACGTTTTTTCCGTGACTGCCAAAACGAGCCTTCACCATCACCGGTACAAAAGGAGTTTTTTTCTTCCCTAAAACTTCCAAATATCTCTTCCAACCACGCCACCCGTTAAACGATGCAAAAGGAATCACTGGCAGTCCGGCCTGAGCCAAAAGCACTCCCTGTTCTAGTTTGCCCATCAAAGGATAAAGTTTAAAACTCTCACCGTTCAAAACTCTCGGTTTGTTTCCAGACAGTTTCTCTATGTACTCCAAAATTACCGCCTTCACTCCCAACATTGACTCACCGCCTCGTTTTGATGCAGCGCGGGGAATCACTAGGTCATACTCTTCCAGTTTTTTTCCGGTCATTAAATCAATCACTGGTTTCCCCAACGGACTAACTCCGAGTCGCACATGTTCATAGTTCACTCTATCTACGTCATAACCTAAAGCACTGACCTCCTCTGCTAGTCTCCTTGGCTCATACTCTCCTCTAAATCTGGTCAGTATTAAAACGTTCATATATTTATTTTTCGAATTTATTAATACAGTACTCCAATATTTTTCTGGGAGCATTAATCTTGGTTCTCTTCTCAAACACCTTAAACTGTGGTGCTTCATTCACTTCGATTAAATAAACTTCACCAGTTTTATTACTTATAACCAAATCAGTTCCGGCAATTTCAACACCCAAGACACGGGCTGCTTCTTCAGCTACTTTAACCACATTCACCGGTACCTCCGAAAGCCCAACTGAACTGCCCTCACTTTGGTTTAATACTAATTTTTCTACCTTAGGCATTCTCTTAAAGCCGCCAATACATTTATATCCCACAGTCATCACTCGAAAATCTCCATCATTGGCGATATATTCCTGAATTAAGAAACCTCTCAAACCAATCCCTTTCTTACCTTCAGCTTCTGTTGTTTCCACCCTGGAGACTAGTTTTTCTCCCAAATCTTTAAAATCACCAAATTCTCTAAGGAAAAATGTTCCCATTCCGTGTCTGCCGCCTTTAGACATTTTTACAATCAAAGGAAACTCCCAATTTTTAAGTTCATTTTCCAAATCATTTAGACTCTCCACAAAGCTGGATTTAGGGTATTTTATGCCCGCATCAAGTAACTGCCAGCTCATCACCGATTTAAACCTTCGTAGTGGTCCTTCGGAAAGTAAATAATCATCAACAACCGGAATACTGTGTTTTCTCGCATAGAATTGCAATAATTTACTCCACTCTAGCTCATTTCCAACCGCTCTAAAATACCAGCCGTCAAAATCTTTAATATTCGTTTCTCCCCAAAAAATATCTGTTCCTACTACTTTCAATTCTCGATATCTTATCCAAGCTAACTCCAGTCCCAATTTAGCTGCTTCTTCATCCATACGAGTTCTGGTCTCTTCAAAATCTATTCGGTAAAAAACGGCAATTTTCATATATTTTATTTATTGGTCTACTTCGTCGGAAATTGGATCAACAAGAAACCCTTTCAAGTCTCTTCGACCAATTATCATTTGATAATCAAGGTGCCCTCTGTTGGTAATCGAGGCCACTGTTTTTATTTTGATACCTTTCAAACGAAAGTTCACTCCCACAATTTGTCTCATTTGTTCTCCTAGAGCTGACTTGAAACTTTTTTCCATAATAACATTTTTTGGATTAAGCAAATCCATTTTCTCAGCCAATTTTCGATCAATACTTGTACTGTATGCACCTGTGTCCAGTTTCACTTTTACATTTGTTCTTTTACCTTGAAATGTCTTCAAAGCTACTTGATCAAAGACAGACACCACTGGTCTTTCCACAGTATCAAACTTCACCCTACTGGCAAACTCAGAAGCAAACAAAGCTCTGCCAATTTTTACTCCTTTTTCCGGAGAATCAATTCTCAAACCTTCAACTCTTTCCAGTCGTTTTCGAAGGCCTGCCATATTTGCAAGCTGAATCGAAAGTCCGGGTTGATCATTTAGCTCCAAAACCACTGGTCCTTTTTCTTTATCGATAAGCATATCGACGGACAAATACTTTAACTTGCTTACAATTTGGGTTTTCACCGCCATTAGCATCAGTTTGTTCCAATGGGGAATAAAGATTCCGTTTACTTTTTTGGCACTGTCTGGAAAACGTTTAATCAGTTCGTTTTTGTATACACCATAGGTCGTAATTCCGGTTGCGATATCAATTCCCAAACCAATTGCTCCCATATGCAAGTTGGCCTTACCTTCAGACTCCTCAGTAGGCAAACGCAACATCGCCATCACTGGTACTTTGTTATATACAATTATGCGCACGTCAGGAGTTCCTCCAGCAGACAATTTCTTAAATTTTGGATGAATATATATTCTTTCCTCAATCATCACCTTATCCGGCAAATTATTGTGGGAAAACCGTCCTTCGATGATATCCATTGCGTGGACTTTTATTTGATCAAGACTAATTGACTTTCCTGTAGGCAAGAAAAACTTATCGGCTTCTTTTGTTGATTTTCTCAAGATCAAAATTCCTTGGCCACCAAACCCCTTCACCGGTTTAATAACAATCCCCCCACTCAACTTATTCCACTCAAAACTATCCAGTCCTTTTCTACTACCGATTTTCCCCAGCAATTTTGGGTGAGGAACTCCCGCAGCCGTTAGCATTTTTTTCGTAACCAGCTTGTCATCGGCTCTTCTTCTCGCCCTCTTGTGATTCTGCTTGGTGTACGAAAAAAATCTATCATTAAGACCTAAAATATCGCTAAAACTCCACTGTCCTATCATTTTCTAAAAACTATTTTTCTAAATCTCCAAACCTCAGATAGTCTCAAACCTTTATATTTTCCGATAAATAGATCAACAATCAAAATGACGATTACCGAAATTTCAGGGTGAAGTAATACTTGAGACTGGATCCAAGGAGCACTCATCAATTTATAAGCCACAAAAGCCAAAATTACTGTTTCGGTTGTCATCCACATAGAAGTCGAGAGACTTCTGGTGATCTGGGCTTCAATAAAAGTCTCAGCCAAAAGTACAAATAACATGATTGGAAAAATACCCACACCCATCAGTCTCTCAAGACCAATCATTGGTGAGACCAAAAGCAACACCAAAACAGCCATCGAAATAATCCAAATCAAGATAGCCAATTTTGATAAATATGGAATTTTTACCTTTTTAATTAAAGTTCGCGCAAAAGTAGCTACTCCCAAGATAAAAATCATCAAAACCATACCGACAAGTCCTCCTGTAGACAAGAAGGCAACTGAAAGCAAGGCAGGAGTAATTATGCCAAACCCGGAAACTCCAATCACCTGACGCGAAAATGCTACCAAAGCTGCCACCAAAGGAAAAAGGAAAAGTAACACTAAGGTATTAGGAGAAACACCTTCAGACACCGCTTTACGCATTGCTATTTTCAAAACATCCTTACCCCACCATCCGGTCAGTTTTTGACCATTCATCAAAGTAGTCAATCTGTCACCCTTCTCACTCGGAATAGTGAGGTCTATCCCTTTTTCCACCGCCACTTCCGCTGAAACGGAAGACACAGGGACTTCATCCTCCAAAGGAGCCGCCCAGGACTTAATTGGGAGAAGGAAAAATAAAAATATTGCCAGCACCATCAACACTTTTTTCATGTTATATATTTTACCTCACTTCGTCCTGTGAAGCTAGCTGCCAAGTTGACTAATGCATATATTTTCTCTACTATGATAGTAGCTATGAATCTAGGCAAAATATCTCCTTTTCTCCTCATCGCTTTGGGCGTTTCTCTGGGTCTATTTGGCTTCTTCCTCATTCTGGCTAATCCTTTTGGCTGGAAACTTAATCTCCCCTCCCTAATTCCCCAAACAACTACTACTACCCGCACCGGTGAAAAACTCCCCCAGGGTGTCGTCCAAGCCCCTACTCCCTATCTTTTTCTCCCTCATGGTAAACAAACCTACAATATCCAGGGTGGTGAAGAAAAAGTCGCTAAGATTTCTAACGTTATCTACGATCCTCTAGATCCAAAAAAGGACACTGTTCAAACCATTACTGCCACATCGGTAAGCAAAGAACCTGTCAGCTCAATTTCCCTCACCATGTTCACTGACAATCAAACAAAGGTATACCCAATGACTTTCGTTTCGGGAACAAAGTTGAAAGGGGTCTGGACAACTTCGTTTACCGTCTCCGACTCCTACGAAGAAACTTACAAAGTCTCGTTTGAAATTATTTCTGACCTGGGCAATAAAGCCACCCAGCCCATGCCATTAAGGTAACAAAAAATTATGAAAAAAATAGCAGCCATTCTCTCGCTTATCATCTTCCTCTTCGTTGTTAGATCATCGGCAAATGCTGCCGGATACTGTAATTTTTCACCGGATGGTGCCAATGGCCAACCTTATGGTGATGTTACCTTGTCTACCGAATGTGTCATCTATGAGTCTACTAATGGGGTGGCAAACGGGAATTTAACATTGCAAAATGCTAGTATTCTTCTTAATTCAACTCTAGTATTTGCCCCCGGAAAACAAATAAATATTGGCACAAACTCATATATTGGAATAAATACCAACGGAAAAATTCAGCAATCACTTCTTTGTGTCAAAGATGCTGATGGAGATGGTTATGCCGATGTTATTACCCTTGATAGAGATCCTGCTTCCGGACTCACCCTCCAAAATCCCATCACCCAAATAGGAAAGGAAGCTGCTCCTATTGGATCAACTAACTGCGCAACTTCTAACCCCGGATATGTCAATAGTGAGCTCGTGAACAATCTCACCATGGTTGACGCCGATCCCCTAACGGCTAGTGCTACCACCATCGCCACCTCCGACCGCGAACTCCTTCGTCTGGGATTCATGATAAATGGTGTCACAGATGCTTTCGCCGGCACTAATGATATCCAGATTGTCAACAAAAACCTTCTTGTCTGTAACGGAACTAGTTGTCCAGCAGATAATTTTCTCAACCTCACCCCAGCAACTGGCAACATCTACGTCGGTGGTAAAGTCGGTATCGGGACAACGAATCCTACAAATACGCTTAGCATTGCCGGCAATATTTACTCTGATGCTTATATCAGCAAAATTATCCAGGAACGCGCCGGCTATTACTCCAATTACTCTGAGCTCACCACTAGTCCCGTAGGGCAAGGTGCCTCATGGTCCGTCAACTCCACTTACGACCCAGGTGCAGGCAATGGTGTAGCAAATTCCACTTTTAAAGTTAATGCTGGTACTTACAATACCGGCGCTGGAATGCTTCGCTTTGACGGTAATAGTAAGTACTGGGGTGCGTGGATGTCGGGAGCCTCTGGTGGCCAAGGTACTGCCGTAACCTTCACCCAGCTTGCTAATCTCAGTACCAATGGAAGTTGGTTAAGCTCGCGAGGAACTAGTTCAGACTTTTACCTTACTAATGCTGGCAAAGTCGGTATTGGGACAACAGCACCAAACTCCGCACTTGAAATATATAGTGCCGCAGGCGGAATAAACGACTTTCTGGGTTTAAAAAGAGGTGGTACTGATTGGAGAGTCTGGGTAAGTGATGGCACCACAGGAACAGCATCATTAAGAATCGGTGGAAATGCTGTTGATAGCTATGCCTGGCAATTTGACTGGACTGGAGCTGCTGCAAATCTTTTCAAATCCCCCAATAACTATGCCAACCAAATACCTTTGGCTGTAAGAGCAGCCGGTGCCCAAACGGCAAATATATTTGAAGCCCAAAACTCCGCCGGTACTGGACTATTTGTTGTGGATGCTAGTGGTGACGTAGGCATTGGAACCACTACTCCTGGAACAAAACTAGAAGTCAACGGCAACATCAGAACCACACCGGAGAACTCCTTACCAAATTTTGTTCTCGATTCGATTAGTACAGGTGATAACTGGACTGCCCAGGGTGCATACATCTCAATTGGTGAAAGTGGGGCTTTGGGGAGTGCTGCCATGCACATGACATATACCGGAGATGGATTTGGTTACACCGGAGCAGGCACAGTCACTGCTGGCGTCCCAGCGGGTGGATACTGGAAATATACTTACAATTCACAAACGATATCTACCCCGAGCACCGTCACCGTTGGTGCTTTGAGTAGTGGCACAGGAACTTTTTCCAGTACTGTTACAACCACCGGTCAGATGTGGATAAACAATGCTTCTCCTACAATATATTTTAAGGATACTGATCATCGAGGAGCAATGCTTCACAACAATAGTAACCTGTTTTATATTTTAAGAGGATGTGAGGCTACAGCCTCTACCACATGGTGTACCGTTGGTGGTGTCTGGCCATTCGTTGTTAATTTGGAAACCAACGCTATTACTACTGGTGGATCGATAACTGCCACTTCCGATATTCGTCTCAAAACCAACATCAAACCTCTTCCGGAAAACATCCTGGACAAAGTCGAACAGCTTAGAGGTGTGTATTTTAACTGGAAAACCGAAGCCGATATGGGAAATGCTCGTCAAATTGGTGTCATCGCTCAAGAAGTAGAAAAGATCTTCCCAGAACTAGTTATAACCAGTCCCGATGGATATAAGGCTGTCGGTTACGATCGTCTTGGCCCCATTCTCATCGAAGCAATCAAGGAGCAACAAGTCGAAATCGACTCTCTTAAGTCGCAGGTAACCGACTTAAAAAATGAAGTCGATCAGATTAAACAAATTCTAAATATGCCAAGATGATTGCTGCGCTAAAGAAACTCCATCCGCCCACCTTTATCATCATCCTCTTACTGAGTTTTTTCCTTTTGTTTTCTTCTAGAGAAACCGTCCTCGCAGACACCGTCAGCTATCTTCCCATTACCATCTGGGGTACAACTCTTTATACCCTCCCCTTTTCGGCTTGTACAGGAGGTACTGGAGGCACAGTTAGCACCATTCCCTGGACAGGCACTTGTTGTACAGAGGGTACGGGTGGAACGATCACTACTGTTGGTGGATACAGAATACATACCTTTTACAGTAGTGGTACTTTATCAATAACCACACCAAAAACAGCTCAAGTCCTCGTGGTCGCTGGCGGTGGAGGAGGTGGTACCGGGATTAATGGTAATGGTGGGGGAGGTGCTGGTGGTTACTTAACAAACGCCTCATACTCTCTTACCGCATCGAGTAACTACTCTGTCACTGTAGGTGCTGGTGGTGCCGCCAACACAAACGGCGCCAATTCAATATTTGGTACCATCACAGCCACGGGAGGCGGTGCGGGGGGTGCTTCGTCTGACGCTGGATCACCTGGAGGTTCGGGTGGTGGAGGTGGAGGTAGAAGCGGGGCGGCTGGATCTGGAACCGCAGGTCAAGGTTACGCCGGTGGTATCGGCGTCTATGCCGCCGGCGGTGGAGGAGGCGGTGCTGGGGGAGCTGGAACAAATGGTACTGGAGCCAATGAAAACTACGGAGGTAATACAGGTATCGGTGTTGCTAATTCCATTAGTGGTACGTCTATCTATTATGCCGGTGGTGGTGCTGGGGGTGGGTCAGCAACGGGGGGCTGTGGTACAGTCTTATCGGGCGGTACCGCCTGTCAGACTAATGGAGCAGCCAATAGTGGTGCCGGTGGTGGTAGTAATACTGCCGGGGGCGCTACCGTCGGCTCAGGTGGAAGTGGAGTTGTTATTGTCAAATACCCAGTTTGTCCTTAACAAGCAAAGTTAAATAATAAAAAATATGGATAATCGCAAAAAATTTGATCTCACCAGTACCTTCATCGTTATTTTAGTCTTATCAGTCATTGCTCTTGTAGTCTTTCTTGGTAACTTTGCCGCAAAGAACAATTTTATTTCCCTTCCCCAAATAAATTTATTCAATAAAGCAGCCAAATCTCTCAATCCCAACGCCTATTATTTTTCC
>LCDA01000008.1 GCA_000998275.1 Candidatus Collierbacteria bacterium GW2011_GWA2_42_17 | reverse complement strand
CCGAAAACCTTTTCCGGATGATCAGGTTGAAGCTTTTCTCAAAGAAACCCAAAAACTGGATATTTCTCCTACCTTTATACACGCCCTCTACTTGGTGAATCTCGCCTCGACTAACAATGACATTCTTGAAAAATCAATCAACTCCTTGGTTATCGATATCCAAAACGGTGCTCGCATAAAATCAGCCGGTGTCATAGTTCATATTGGCTCACATCTTGGTGCCGGCTTTGACGCCGTCAAAGACCAGCTTGTCGCCGTCATCCAAAGGATTCTTGCCAGTACCGAAAACTGCAACTTAATTTTGGAAAACGATGCCGGTCAAAATGGCAAAATCGGCTCACCGGAAGAAATTAGTTACTTAATAAAAACCATTAACGACGACCGTCTTAAAGTATGTCTCGACTCTGCTCACCTTTTTGAGTCCGGTGTCGACATCCGAAAGATAGACTCGGTCGAAAAATTCTCCCAACAGCTAACTCAACTAAATCTCGTCGACAAACTAGTTTGTCTCCATCTCAATGACTCAGCGACAGCTCTAGACTCTCATCGCGACATGCATGCCAATATTGGCGAAGGGGAGATCGGCCTTGAAGGTCTAAAAAACTTAATCAACCACTCCACCTTTAACTCTCTCCCTTTAATTTTGGAAGTTCCTGGAGAAAATAGAGCCGGATGCGACGAGAAAAACATCACCCTGGTCAAGGGTTTGATTAATTAAACCCTTTCTTCCGGAGCGTCATGGCGAATTTCCACGGCAGTTCCGGGGAAAAAGGACATACTCTCTCTTGAAGACCAGTAATCCGCATCTCGAACAGCAGACTCAATTTTAGTTGGATACATTGCTCTGGCCATTTCTTCAAGATTTTTATTCATTTCTTCTTTAGAATACTGTCTGTCTTCATAGGGACTTACAACGTAACACCATGGAGCCATATGAAAGCGCACTGCATTTAATATTTCTTCTTTTGCTGTTACATCCGGTAGGTTAAATTTTTCCAACCACCTAGCCGCGATTAGTCCGTGAGTGTAATCTGTTTTCCCAGTCATCCACACCACACCATCCTTACAAGTATCGTGCAACAAAAAAGCGCTGATAGCTATATCCAACTCTCTGGGGGAAAATCTGGCTCTTCGAGCATACTGTTCAATCACGGCCACTCCCTTGATTACATGCCGTACCAAACCACCTTCTCCGTTATCTTCCGGTGGGTGATATTTTCCGGAAGAACTGGCCGGACTAGTCCAAAATTTGGGATCTACTTCTCCAAAGGCCTGATAGGTAAAGTCTTTAATATCCCCGGAAATAATTTTCTCGATCTCTTTTTGCACCAGTCTCACACTTTCAATAGTCTGTTCCGAAAATTCCGGATTAGCGATGTTTAAAATCTCTCTCATATCGAGAATATACCACAACTACTCGTACCGGATAGCGTCGATCGGAGAAAGATTAGCTGCTTTTTTGGCCGGGGACACGCCAAAGAAAATTCCAATAGCCGAAGATACTCCAATGGCCACGATAACTGCCACTACATTGAGTGCTACGGGGAACCAAATTCGTACCAGTAATATTATTCCTGTAGCCAGCAAAAGCCCCATCAATCCTCCAAAGACGGAAAGCAATGTCGACTCGGATAAAAACTGCAACAGAATATCCCTTTTTGTTGCCCCAATCGCTCGTCTGATACCTACTTCCCTTGTTCTCTCTGTCACTGTTGCATACATGATGTTCATTATCCCAATTCCTCCCACCAAAAGAGAGATTGAGCCAATTGCAATCAGAACAATATTGATAATCCCAAAAATTTGATCAACGGTCGACAATATCTCCGACTGTTCGGAGACACTGAATTTATCCTTATCGTATCTTTTCAATAATATTTCTTTTGCCGCTTCGGAAACACCCGGGACCATATCTTTACTCGGAACCCCAAGATATATTGACCAGAAAGTCTTATTGGGATTTATTGATCCATAAGCTGTTGTGTAGGGAATAAAAAGTGCCTTGTCTTGTTCCGGATCACCGATTTTCTTTCCCACACCAATAATTTTTAAACGCACACCTTCTACTCTAACGGTCTTTCCAATAGCGTCACTAGGGTTTTCAAAAAGATCTTCTGCCATGATTGCTCCAATTACCGCCACTTTCGACTTTTTGTTTATTTCTGTTTTTCCCCAGATCTCTCCATACTCTGCCTGGACATTTAATAATGGAAAAAGATCTTCATTCGCCGCCATGATATAACCGATTTTTTCCGCGTCTGCGGAGCTTATGACGGTCGATTTAAAAAACAAAGGAACAACATATTTCAAATTGGGAATTTTCTGTAGGTCTCGAGCATCCTTCTCGTCAAACTCAACCATACCGCTCCCAATCATTCCCGCTCCCATAGTTCCACTACTGAAACCAGAACCGGGCATTATCATAATCAAATTTGCCCCCATGTTTTCAAACTGTTGTGAAATATAGTTTTTCAGCCCCAATCCCAAAGCAATCAGTAAAACCACAGACAAAACACCGATTGTTATTCCGAGTGATGTAAGCCCAGTTCGGACCTTATCCCTTCGAAAATCAGCGAAGGCTGCCATGTACAACTGCTTTATAACCATTAAGTTAGTCATTGTATTTCTCCACTATTTTTCCGTCCAATACCTTAATTTGTCTATTTGTTCTGGCAGCGATATCCGGTTCGTGAGTAACCAACAATACGGTAATACCCTCTTTATTTAGATCCTCAAAAAGTTTCAGAATTTCGTTACCAGTTTTTGTGTCCAGATTACCCGTTGGTTCGTCTGCAAGGATCAACTGCGGATTCATGATTAGGGCTCTGGCAATCGCCACGCGCTGTTGCTGTCCGCCGGAAATTTTATTTGGATATGAATCTTTTTTTGACAAAATGTCAAACTTCTCTAGCAAACCCAAAGCTCTTTTTTCCGGATCAAAATCAAGTTTTTCTCTGGAGTATGCCACCGGCAGCAACACGTTTTCTTTAATAGTTAATTTGTTCAATAAATTAAACTGTTGAAAAACGAATCCTACGAATTGGTTGCGCACTTTTGATGTTTGATCATCATCAAGCCTAGCGGTGTCATGACCGTTGATAATCACTTTTCCTCTCGTAGGTTTATCCAACAACCCTATGATGTGCATCAATGTCGATTTACCGGATCCCGAAGGTCCTACAATCGCCGAGTACTCGCCTTTATGAATCTCCAAATTAACTTCCGAGAGCGCCGAAAATATTGATTCATCGCCCATTACGTACTCTTTGGAGATGTTACTTAGACTGATTATAGATGGTGTCTTTTTCATTTAGTCCTTCTCTAATTATCACCATGCCTTCAATCGAATCACCAATATCAACTTCTTTCTGGGTCTTAATTCCTTTTGACAAAAGAGTTACAAAATATTTTCCGTCACTTTTTTTCAAATATCCCTCCGGTATTACCAGAACATCTTTAAACTCTTTCGTCACAAAACTAACATCTCCGGTCATTCCCAATCTCACTTTTTGATTATCTTCTCCCATATCAATACTCATTTTTATTTCGTACACAGTTCCGGACTCACCGGCCTTTGGTGTGTAGCTTATATTTTTGACTACTGCCGGAATTTCTGTGTCGACAAAAGAATCCAAACTAACAACACCCTGCATTCCCTCACTAAACGACACCACTTCTGTCTGATCAGCCGTTGCCGAGAAAATTATGGACTTCGGATTCACGACCTCAAAAGTCGCCGTCGCCGGGGTGATATTTTGTCCAGCTACCGGAGCATCAATGTTGGTCACCACGCCCTCAATTGGTGTCCACAAATTCGCATATTTAAGAGCCAATGACTGTGACTCCACTGAAAGCACGGAGTTATTTAAATCAAACTGATATTTGTCCAAAGTTCTTTTTACGGTTGCTCTCGCTTCGTCGGTCATCCCATCGGTTTGCCAGTCTTTGTTATCTGCCTGAGCTTGTTCAAAGTCCCATCGTGTTTTCGAATAAGTATTGAGAAGTTTACTCATGCTGTTCTGCAACTCTCGTTTATCCAGAGAGGCTAATGTTTGAAATTTCTTTACCCGGTCTCCTTCTTTAACCCCCACCCAAGTCAATAGTCCGGAAGTTTGGAACCGAAGTTCCACTTTTTCCTCTGCATCAATCTCACCCGAAAGACTTAGTTCTTCTACCAAGTCTTGTTTTGTCACCACAAAAGTTTTTGCCTCATTTTCTTTTGCCTTACTCTGTGTCACGCTCCACATCACAAATCCACCAATCAAAAAACCAATTAGAAACAACAACCAAAACCGCTTTACTATCTTTATAAATTTCATATTTATATATTTTTGGCCAACCAATATACCAACCGAAAGATTATATACCTTCAGTATATCGTCATTTTAAGCTGTAAAATACAAGAATGATATCCGAAACACAACTAAATCTAGACGACCTCAAACGTAGAATCGATAGCCTCAGGACAAAAATCAATCTCGACCAACTTAAAGAAGAAAAACAAAAACTGGAGTTTGAATCGGGGGAACCAACTCTCTGGCAAGACGAAGCCAACGCCAAAAAAGTCATGTCAAATTTGGCACAAATTAGAGACTTGATAGACTCCATCGAAGGACTAACCTCAGAGATAAAAAATCTCGAGGAACTCTTGGACCTAGCCAGTAAAAGTAACGACGACTCTTTAGATGGTGACATCACAATTCTCAAAGAAACTCTGGAAAAACACCTCGAAAAAGTTGAGTTGGTCACCTATCTCTCCGGTAAGTACGACTCTTCGGAAGCCATTCTCACCATCAAAGCGGGTCAGGGCGGTACCGAGGCCATGGACTGGGCCGGTATGCTCTGTCGCATGTATACCCGATTTTTTGAAAAACGCGGCTGGAGTTATGAAACAGCTGAGTACTCTCAGGGTGACGAAGCCGGTATTAAAACCGCTACCTACATAATTCATGCTCGCTTTGCTTTTGGTTTTCTCAAAAACGAAAAGGGGACTCATCGCCTAGTTCGTCAGTCACCCTTTAATGCCGACAAACTTCGCCAAACTTCTTTTGCCGGAGTCGAAGTCACCCCCCTCCTTCCTGAAGATGCTGATATTGTAATTCGCGACGAAGACATCGAATTTGAGGCCAGTCGTTCCGGAGGAGCAGGTGGTCAAAATGTCAACAAAGTCAGTACGGCTGTGCGCATCAAACATCTCCCCACGGGTATTGTCGTCGAGTGTCAAACTCAACGCTATCAAGTCCAAAACAGAAAAATTGCCATGGACCTTCTTCGCTCCAAACTCTGGGACCTTCAGGAAGCTAAACGTCAGGAGGAGATCAACCAAATCCGTGGCGAAAAAACCACTGCCAGTTGGGGCCATCAAATCCGCTCCTACGTTCTTCATCCCTACAAGCTAGTCAAAGATCTCCGTACCGACTACGAATCCACCAACCCCGACGCCGTTCTTGATGGTAATTTGGACGACTTCATCGAAGCGGAATTAAAGTTCTTCGCCCCATCCCGTCAAATTTGATAAACTAAACCATGGATATAAAAATGATCGATCTCGATAAGGGCCAGGGCGAAGCTCCTGTTGTCAAAGCAGAGTCTGCTCCACCAGCCTCATTTACTACCGAAACACAGATAAAGATGAAAAACAAATCTTTCATTTCCGTTATTATTGTTTTTATTCTCGTTGCCGTCGGCGGTTTCTACACCGGCGCCTGGATTAAAGCCAAAAACTCCGGCACGATTGTTTCCGCCGAGCTTTCCGGTATTCAGGCAGAAATACCTCAAACTGGTATCAAAGTTGGCGACATCTTTGGTTCGGCTGATGAAAAAATCTTCAAAGATCCGGCTACGGGCGTCATCGACAAAGGTGGTTTCAATGGTGAAGGTACTCACAAACTTGTTCGTGTGGGAGGTATTTCTCAGACCGTCTATCTCACAAGTTCCACCATCGACCTCGACGCTCTCGTTGGTCATCAAGTGACCATCTGGGGAGAAACATTCAAAGGCCAAAAAGTTGGCTGGTTAATGGATGTTGGCCGTGCCAAAGTTGAAGCTTTGAATGCTCCATTACCAAAATAATTATTGCCTGTGATTGATTTTATTCACGTCTCTAAGTCGTTTCCCAATGGGGACGTGGTTCTGGATGACATCGATTTCTCCATCTCGCCAGGTGAATTTGTCATCATCACCGGCAAGTCCGGTGCCGGCAAAACGACCATCGGTCGCTTGTTAATTCATGACTTAGTTCCTGATAAGGGGAAAATCGTCGTCGAAGGCATGGATCTGGGTAAAATAAAATCCCAGAACATTCCCGTTTTACGAAGGAAGATTGGTTTTGCTTTCCAGGACTTTCGTGTCATTCCCGACAAAACCGTTGGTGAAAATATTGTTGTTGCTCTAGAAATTGCCGGATATGATTCCAAAAAAATACCTGAAAAAGTCAAACACACCTTAAATATGGTCGGCCTTTCGGGAAAGGAAAAACTTTTCCCTGGTCAGCTTTCCGGAGGTGAACTCCAGAGAGCCTCGATAGCGAGAGCCATCGCCGCCGAGCCCCCCATTCTTTTTGCCGACGAACCCACTGGCAATCTGGACAAAGAAACCTCCTTAGAAATTTTTAAATTACTGCAAAAAATCAACTCCGACGGCACTACGGTTATTATCGCTACTCACGACGTTACTCTAATCAGCCTAAACATCGGCAGTCACATCCATCTCGAAAAGGGTAAGATAGTAAAGATAGAGAAACGTTCGGAAGAAAAATCAGAAGAAAAAGAAGATAAAGAAGAAAAAAAGGAGGCTAATAAATAGTATGAACACCGCTCTAAAAAATATTCGCCGCTCACCTTACCAAGCATTGTCTGCTATTTTTATTGTTAGTTTAACCATGTTTATCGTCGGAGTCTTTGCTTTAGTCACTTTTGCGTCTCAGGAAATTCTCAACAACTTCGAAACCAAACCTCAAATCATCGCCTATCTCAAAGATGGTCACACCACCGAACAGGTAGGTGGACTCTTAAGTTCTTTAAACTCCACTGAAGGAGTTAAAAACGCCATTTACATCAGTAAAGACGACGCTTTAGAGCTCTACAAAAAAAGTGTCGGCAACGATCCGGTACTTCTCGGCACCGTCACTGACTGGGGTATTGTCACCGCCGACATTCTTCCTGCCAGTATTGAAATTACCGCTCAAAACCCCGAATCTTTCAAAAACATTGCTGCTACCCTGGAAAAAAGCGACATCATTAGTGTCACCCCCCAAGGCAAAAAAGAGATCGACTATCCCCAAGACGTCATCTCCGAGCTCACCAAGTGGACTAATGCTATCCGTATTGGTGGCTTAGTTTTAGTCATCGCCCTCACTCTCGTTGCCATTCTCACCATCATGACCATCATTTCCATGAAGATCTCCTCCAGAAGATTTGAGATTAGCACCTTCAAACTCATGGGTGCCAAAAACTTCTACATCATTAAGCCCTATCTTCAGGAATCCGTTATTTATGGTTTAGGTGGCGCTTTCATCGGCTGGCTTGGTTGTTTTGTGACTATTCTTTACTCCACTCCTTTCCTGGCTCCCCGAATCGGCTCAATCATTTCTTTCCCTGTTTCTCTCCTTACCTTTGCCACTCTCTTTGGCGCCCTAATGATCTTTGGTCTCATTATCTCCTTTATTTCCAGTCTCTTCGCCGCCACCAGGTTTGTTAACCGTTCCAAATGAAAAAACTTCTGTTGGTTTTTGTCATCTTGCTTCTCTTTTTATGGATTGAACCAACCAATGCCATTGATTGTGATGGATCGGCTGAATCGGTAGATGCCTGTACTCAGAAAATTAACGAATTGAGAAATGAAGAAACAACCCTTAGTCAGGCAATTTCGGTTCTAAACGCAAAAATAAATCTTGCCCAAGCTCGAATAAATCAGACTCAAGTCCAAATAAACGCCCTGGAGAAAGAAATAACCGTCTTAGATGGAGTTCTTGAAACAGTCAACGACTCCATGGATCAGCTGGAAGTAATTTACACGGCCAGGGTCAGGGAAAGTTACAAACAGATGAGAGCTACCCCTGTCGACTTGATTTTTTCATCGAACTCAATAGGAGATTACTTTAACAAAGTTAAATATCTCAACACCGTGAAGTCCAAGGATCAGTTAATTCTCGCCGAACTGGAGAGGTCAAGAGTTGATTACGATCAGAGAAAAGACGCCAAAGTTGAAAAACAACAAGAAGTCGAAAAGCTAAAAGCGACATTAGTATCTCAGAGAAAAACCCTTGACGCTCAACAAAAGGAAAAACAAAAAATACTTGCTGCCACTCAAAGCGATGAGGCAAAATATCAGCAACTTCTAAGTCAAGCACTCGCCGAGAAAGCCGCTATCGAAAAAGCCTTGGTTTCCAGTGTAAAAGTCGGACCGATTAAAAAAGGTGAACCGATTGCTCTTACGGGAAACTCGGGATACCCCAGTTGTTCCACTGGCAAACATCTCCACTTTGAAATCAGAAAAAATGGAACCTGGACAGATCCGGGAGCATATTTATCCAGTAAATCAGTCAAAGATGAACAAAATGGTGGGGGAAACGTAACTGTAGGAACCGGAAGTTGGCCCTGGCCATTAAATGATACTGTTCGTCTTACTCAATTTTATGGCAGCACACCTTACTCTTGGCGGTATAAATACTCTGGTGGTGTTCACACTGGTTATGACATGGTTTCCACTTCAAGCGATGTCATTTATGCACCTGCCGATGGAACTTTGTACAAATCGTCTCAATCCTGCGGTACAAGTACCATAAATATCGTCTATATAGAACATGCCGACAGTGTTGTGAGTTTCTATCTTCACGTTCAGTAACAAAAATCATATTTTGGTTGATATACTGGTTAATAGTGAAATATTTTTCACTACTGCTCACAACCTGCCTTGTGTTTTTTCTATTCCCAAAATCTGTCCATTCCGCCATCACCTTAAATATTTCTAATCTCGAAAAAGGAGAAAGTAGTTATTCTCTGGACGCTACTCTTTCTGGCATCTCTACTTCCTCAAACTGTTATGTTCAGGTCGTTATCACTGCTCCTGGTTCACCCCACTATTTCGGCCAAACCTGGAGTCCAAAAGGGGAGTGGTTCAAATATATTTCCTCTCCCGCCAAGGAATACATCACTGAGTACTTCATCAAACTGGAAAATGATCAAACAACCAAGATCATCTTCAATACTGACCCCGATGATGAAGACTACAAAGGTCCAGGCGAGTATTTAGTCAAACTCAATCGATATACTGGTGGTGCAAGTTCTCCAGCCGGTGACTCAAACTCTCTTACTCTAAATATCGCCGACCCCACCCCCACCTCAGATCCAACCATCATCATTACAGATACCCCTACCAATACTTCCACTTCGACTACTACACCAACACCAACAAACACTCCCACCAATACCCCAACACCCACCAAAACACCTACCCCTACACCAACTCCTACAAAATTAATCACTCCAACACCCACTAAAAAATTAATTACTTCCACTCCCACCAAAATCCCCACCACCGTAATCAAAACGACTCCAACAACCTTGTCCTCAACACCCTCCGCCATTTTGGGTGAGTCTACCGACTCCGCCTCGCTTAGCGCTAATGTGGTCGTGGATATCAAAATCCCCACCACTCCAGAAAACATAGTTAACAAACCAAAAAACTACAAAACTCCATTTTTCATAGGTCTTTTTCTTGCCATCTCTTCCAGTACCTTACTATATTTTCGCCATCGAAAAGATTAAAATACAAAAGATGGCTCGTAAATTTCTTAAATACACTCCGGTAGTCCTTTGGATGATTCTCATTTTTTGGATATCTTCAATTCCGGATCTCCCCTCAAACAAAGTCTACATCCTTGATTTTTTTGTTAAAAAATCCGCCCATTTCCTGGAGTACACCGTTCTTTTTTTACTCTGGTACAGAGCGATAGGGAACAAGAACCCCTTCCAGGCAATTGTCTTTTCTTTAGTTTATGCTTTCACCGACGAAATCCACCAGCTTTTTGTCCCCGGGCGCACCGGTAGACTTCAAGATGTGGGCATCGATTTTAGCGGCATGCTTATTTCCGCTTTTTTAATAGTAAAATTTGACCTATGGAAACTACTTTTATCTCCACTTCCTACGAAGAAACTCGAGAAATAGCCAAAAAGTTTGCCGATAAACTTGAGAAAGGTACTACGATCTGTCTTTATGGTGAACTTGCTGCCGGCAAAACTACTTTTACCCAAGGAATTGGTCAGGCTCTTGGTATAGATAGACTAGTCTCACCCACCTTTCTTATCATGCGTCAGTACCCCGTCACCAACCATCCGGTAATCAAAACTCTCTTCCATCTCGACCTATATCGCCTTAACTCCATCGAAGACATCAAAGCCTTTGATGTCGAAGAAATCTGGTCTGATCCGGAAAGTCTTCTCATCATCGAGTGGCCAGAAAAATTTAAAGAATACTTACCCAAAACTCGTTACGATATTTTTTTCAAGGCCAATGGCGAAAACGAAAGAGAAATTAAAATCCACGAACACAAATGAGAATTTACATCGACTCCACCGACAACACCAAAGCCGTCATCAGAATTGATGACAGAGAATATACGAGAAATGTCGAGAGTCCGAGAGATCAGGATGTACTGGGCTTTTTGGTTCATTGTTTGGAAGAGCGAAACATCAAGCCTGAGGACATCGATGAAATTGAAGTCAATCCCGGACCCGGTTCTTTTACCGGTACACGTGTCGGCGTCGCCATTGCTAATGTTTTAGGGTTTGCCCTAGATATTAAAGTTAACGGCTCAATGACGCCTGTCGAACCAATCTATTCCTCACCTCCGTCAATCACCAAAAAGAAGGATACTTGACAATTGTGAGGCCGACGTTACAATACGTCCTAGAAGGCATTGATTTATAACCTCCATTTGGTCACTTTGGTTATAAGGAGCTAATAGTGAAACCGTTCTAAAAAAAATTAGATCGGTCTACTGCCTGAACAATATAAATCAATGAAGTCTCGAAATGTACGGAAAATAATTTCGTTTATTTCTTCTTTCAATCTCGTACTTCAAACTTTTCTTCCCCTTACTTTGGCTTTGCCTGTTTATGCCGAAGAGTCCACCCCATCTGCTACTGTGGAAACGACCCCTACTCCAGAAATCACTCCTGAAGTTATCCCCTTGGTTGAACCTACTCCCGAAATAACACCCGAAATCATACCTACAATAGAATCAACTTCCGGAATCACTCCAGACCCTGCCCTAACTGTTGAGGTTGCTCCAGATGCCACCCCAACTCCAACTATCGAGATAACCTCCGAAATATCTATCACACCCGGAATCACTCCAGACCCTGCCCCTACTATAGAACCAACTCCCACAGAAACGCAAAACAATTCACCCCCAGCAGAACAAACCACTTCTTCCCCAGAATCCACTACTTCTCAGACCGAAACTTCTGTAGTAGAAAACCTCCCCCAACCAATCATTACTGTTTCTCAACTCGAACAAACGATCACCCCAGAAATTACTTCAACAGACAATACTCAATTAGCTGGTATGTTGTTTCTTCCCCAACTTTCCTCTACCGCAATTGAACAAACTTGTATAACCAATGAAACTATTGTAAATAGTACAGAATCTGATTGGAATATCGACAACTCTAATGGTATTTCCGAAACAAAAAATACAGTCGAACTTGGTGTTCGGTATATCTTTCCTCAAGAGAATAAAGTAAGTGTCACTTTCAAATGTTTACCAAAAGATAAAAATCTAAGAACATCTCTAAAAATTCAACAAGTTAAAATTGGTGATTTAAAACTCCCCGATAATATTAACTCATTCGGTGAATATGCTTACGATATTACAACCGACATGGCCGACGGTTCTTTTGATTATGATCTCACTCTCCCAAAACCAGAGAATCAGTCGGTCGGGATTGTCTACATGGAGGATAAAAATTCTACCCCCACACCTCTAACTGATGATCAAACAAGCCAGGGGGGTAGTACTGTCAAAGCAAGCGACCTCAACCATTTCACAATTTTTGTTGTAATAAACCCAACCCCAGTCGGACCACCATGTGTATTAGCTGGTGCTACAACCGGTACTGGTTGTTACTCCACAATTCAAGCAGCTATTGACGCAGCAAATAACGGAGATGAAATTGAGATTCAAAGTGATATTACAGTTACTCAACAAGTCAATGTCAACAAAGATGTCACTATAGATGGCAATGGTTTTACTGTCACTCCTACATTTTTCAAGACTAGCAACTCCAACAATGCTTCGTTTGGTATTCATAGCTCAGGTGTAACAATTAAGAATTTAACAATTGATGGAACATTAGGCACCAATTTACACGGCATCAATATTTACATGGTGAATGGTGTCCTACTCGATAGTGTCAGTGTTTTAAATAATGATTATGCTGGAATTGTAGTCAATGGTTCAATTGTGACCGTCAACAATATTATAACTGCTGGCAATGGTTGGGGTGGAATCAATGTTGATCAAGGTACTAGCGTAACCACTGAAGCAAAACTAATAGTTAATGGAACTAGCTCTCACAACGAAGCCGCTCACATTTGGATAGATGACGCGAGAAAAGTTGTCTCAGTAGTAGACAATCTAAATCAATACGACATAACAGTTCAAGGACACAAACGTATTTATGTTTTAAAAACTTCTTCTTCCAGCAATCCTTCGGCTAGTCTCGAACAGTGTCGTAATGGCGCAGCAGGATCACCCAACAATTGCTTGTCGCTTGGAGGTTCGGTAGGGTGGGTAAATGGTAATGCCGGTTCATCTAATTCTCATTATGTCGAAGGTTTTTCTATCCCTTACCGCGCCATTTTGGAAGACTTACCAATTAATACACCTATTACCATTACACTTGAATACGATATTAAACATTCTGGTGCCCACGCGATCGACTTTTTGACCAGTTATGATCGTCTTCAGCCACATTCTCCTTTTGGTCATACCGCAGAATCTGTCGATCCAACTAGTGGAGTTACGGGATTATCTGCTACGACTACAACTTATGCCATCCCAGCACCCTCAATTTTTAGTAGCCCAGTTGTTGGTCAACCAGCCACTCGGTTTGACTCTCTCCCAGCCAATGAAAAGTTGATAACTCTCTTTGGTGGAACCATTTCCAACGTAGCTTACGTCACACAAGGTGATTTGAACGATGCCAACGCGAGCACAAGTATCAACGTAACTTTTACTGCAGATAGTTCCAATGCAGTTCTTGCTTGGGGTGGTCATATTGCACAAGAAGTTGATTGGGGCATCAACAAATCAGCCGGTGGCATTAATGGCTCTCCATATCATATGAGGCTTAAAACCTGGACTCAGGGGAATCTCGGCAATCAAGACCGATCTCTTTCCGCAGGTGCAGTAGCAGCCCCTAGCTCCATTACTATCATCAAAGACGCTCAGCCCAACAGTTCTCAAGATTTCTCTTTTACTACAACCGGCAATGGTCTTTCTAACTTCATCCTCGACGACGATAATGATGTAATTTTGTCAAACTCTCAAAAATTTGACAGTTTGTTAGCTGGAACCTTTTCCATTATCGAAAATGCCACAACTGGCTGGACGCTGAATTCCAAAAATTGTATTACCGATGGTACTTCCAATAGCACCTCTCAATTTACTCCAATTACGAACGGATTTTCAATCAATTTAGTTGCTGGTGAAAATATTACTTGTACCTTCACTAATACACAGCAGAATGGAACATTGAGAGTTAATAAGATTACTGTACCAAATGAAGCAGAAATTTTTAGTGTGACAGCAGCTGGATCTGGAACTATAACTGGAAACGCAACACAAAATGTAACAGGCGGATCATATGTCGACTTCATGGTTACAACCGGAACATATTCTGTCACTGAATCTCCAAAAACAGGATGGAGCGAAACGGAGAATACTTGTACAAATGTATCAGTTCCCGCAGGTGGAATGGGTGAATGTACGATTACCAATTCTCAAAGAGGAAGTATTTTTGGATATAAATATGAAGATGTCAACGGGGATGGACAATCTGGAGACTGGACACCTATTCAAAATTGGATAATCGAACTTTGGCAAGGACAAGCAAAAGTTGGACAAACTCAAACATTGGTAAATGGTTATTTCTCGTTTACCAATCTTATTCATGGTGAATATACTCTGACCGAACAAATACCATCAGGGTGGACAAATGTATCTGCCAATTCGTTAAACGTTTCGCTAAACCCAGGCGAAAATGACGGATCAAATAATTTTGTAAACACTAGATATGGCACAATTATTGTTGAAAAACAAACTCTTCCAGATGGAGATTTACAAAACTTTACTTTTACAGGTGACATTGCGGGTACCGTCGCGGATGGAGAAACAATATCTGTTATAAATCGTTTGCCCGGAAGATATAGTTCCACAGAAGTACTTCCCAATGGTTGGGATTTGACATCAATTTCCTGCAGTGACCAAAATAGTTCTGGAAATATTAATACTGGAGTGGCAACTTTTAATGTTGAATCAGGAGAAACTGTTAAATGCACTTTTACCAATACCAAAAGGGCTCATATTATCATTGAAAAAAATGCAATTCCTGATGGATCACAAGTATTTACGTTTAACAATAATTTTGGAAATGGAAATCTTGCAACATTTAGCTTAACGGACGACAACACCGTTGGATTGCCAAATTATAATGCGGAAGTTCTTCCTGGAACTTATTCAGTTTCGGAGAATGAAATAACAGGCTGGAAGCAAGACAGTACAGTTTGTGACAACGGAGAAACTATAGATAATATTGATGTGACTGCAGGCGAAACAGTGACTTGCACTTTCACTAATAAAAAATTAGCCACGATTACGTTAGTCAAAAACACCGTGGGTGGAAATGGAAGTTTTGATTTTGATGCGACAGGTATTGGTTTACCAACAGACATTGATTTAACAACTGTTGCGGGTGTTGCCAGCCAATCATTTACTAATCTAGATCCTGATAATATCTACTCTATTCTTGAAAACGTTCCTGCTGGGTGGAATTTAACAAGTGCAACATGTAACAATGGTGATTCTATATCAAGGATTACTCCAAACGCTGGAGAAGAAATTACCTGTACCATCACCAACACCAAGCTAGGCCGCATTATCGTTAAAAAAGAAACAAATTTAGTTGAGGACCAAACTGAATTTAGATTTTCTTCCTCGTACTCCGAAGGGAACTTCTATCTGTCGGATGGTGAACAAAACGATAGCGGCTATTTAACCCCCGGTACATACTCAGTAAGGGAATCATCTAACGAAGGGGATGGTTGGAAACTTACTAGTGCGGTTTGTAGTAATGAAGACACTCCCAATGAGATAACTCTCGGTGCCGGTGAAGAAGTTATCTGTACCTTCACCAATGAATATACCAAGCCCGAACTCCAAATCAGCAAATCCAACTTTGCAGGAGGTGATAAAACTCCGGGAGAAGCAGTTACCTACAGGATACTGCTTAAAGTCTTAGGTTCAGACATCGACGGCATCACGGTCAAAGATCTCTTACCCAAGGGTTTTATATATCGACCAGGTTCATACCAAGTCAAGATTAATGGACTGATTGTCGATATTGATGAGCCGAATTATCACTCACCCGGTACCTGGATTATTGACTATCTTGTTAAAGCTGGCCAAGAGGTTGAACTTCTCTACATAGCCGACATTTCCGGAGACCAACAACCCGGTATCTACCCCGATGCCGCTTGGGCAATCGGAACTTCAATGGCTGAAGAAGAAGTTATAGCACTAGCTCAAATAGACGGCTTCGTAGATACTAACTTTGTCGGCACCGAAGTGAATGTCATCAAAAACCAGACTCGTGACGACTCCTACTCCGTCGAAAAAGAAGAGACTAAAAAGGGCGAAGTACTTGGAGCCACGACTACCTTACCTGCAACCGGTGCTTCACCTGCCTGGCTAATGCTAGCCTTCGTCTGTTTTGTCTATGGAATCAGATTAATAAAGTCAGGTAATAAAAAGTAAATGAAATTAAAACTAATTTTCTTCGCTACGCTCACGGCCTTTCTCATTCCGGTATCTGTTTTGGCAGCTACTTTTTCGGTTCGTATAGGTCAACCAAAAACACCCACCAATCAGAATAATTTCAAGCTAACTTTTGTTGCTCTCGATACTCAAACGAGCGGTCGGAATATTACCGTCAAATGTTTTAAAAAAGGCCCATCGGATGGGGGATACTCCCAGTTTGATACAGAAAAAATTCTAATCGAGGGTGGCAACACCGATTACTGTAACGTTACCAGTAGTATTTTGAATTCAAACGGTACTTATTCGTTTTATGTCACTGCCGAAGTTCCTTCAGAGCCCCTTCTTACCAGTACAACTGTTTTCGTTGATTACAATAACTCCAGTCCCAGTACTCCAATCTCTTACTCCAAAGAAAGATTAAACGACTGTGATTACAAAATTAAATTCAAAACCGCCGACGATGGCAGAACCTTCAGAGTTGAGTTGTATAGATCCGATTCACTTTCTATTTCCATTGACTCTGGTCATCTTGTGACAACTCAAAACATTGGACCCAACAGCGAAGGCTCTTTCACTAATAGTGTCCCCACCTGTGGCAAAGAATATTACTTCGCAATAAGAGCTGTTGACAGCTCCGACAATGTTTCCGGTATTACCGGCGACAGTTTCACCAAAGTAATAATCGAAGGATCAACCACCACAACCGGAACTACCACACAGCAGCAAGCCTTGCTGGCTGAAGGATCCCAAGTGACCGAAGGAACGACAGTTGAGGATACTGAAACAACCATTACTCCCCCAGACGAAACGCCTTCGACCGAGTCCGGCACTCCGGAAGTCTTGGGTATTCAAAAATCCAAATGGGATAGCATAAGATGGCTTTCGATTCCCCTGATACTCATCGCCACTTTCTTCTTCCTCAAGTCCAAGAAACGTGCATAATAGTTCTTGATGAAACTAGTTATCGGAATCCTCTTAGTTATTTTCTCGATTGTTATTGTGGTCACAACCTATTTTCCTTTGGCTAAAAATGAAGTTGAGTATCAACTTAATAAAACAAAAGGCCAAAATATAGAGGAAATTACTCCTCTTAGTCGGGAATTTGGCATCGTTATTCCCAAACTTGGTATTAACGTCAAAGTCATCAAAAACGTCAATTCTTACGACGCCAATGTATATCAAAAAGCTCTTACTCAGGGCGTCGCTCACGCAGAAGGTACCAACCTCCCCGGAGAAGATGGTAATATCTTTATCTTTTCCCATTCCTCGGAGAACTTTTATGAAGCAGTTCGGTACAACTCCATTTTCTATCTTCTTCCCAAGCTGGAAATTGGGGACACAATCACGCTGTATTTTGAGGGCAAACGGTTTGACTATCATGTTCGGGAGAAAATAATCGCCAACCCGGATGAAGTTTCCTTCCTCACCGACAAGTCGGAAAAACCAATGCTTACTCTTATGACCTGTTATCCCCCAGGAACAAATCTCAAACGCTTCATCGTTGTCGCCGACTTGACCTTGTGACATAATGAAATAAGTTATGGCACATCCGTTTATTACTCTTTTCGCACCTCATCCTCACAACAATCACAAAGCCAAAATCCTCTGGCCTCGTTCAATTGTCATTCTCATTGGTCTTTTCATCATGGGCCGCTCCATCGTCGACATCACCATCGGTTTAAAGCCCGGAGTTCTCGGTTTTGCCTCACAAATTGATCCGGACAAAGTCATTGAGTTGACCAACGCCGAACGCCTCAGCGTCGGCGTAACCATTCTCAAAGAAAACTCTGAACTGGATCAGGCCGCCCTTGCCAAAGCTACTGACATGTTTGAAAACAACTACTGGGCGCACGTCTCTCCGACCGGCACCGAACCCTGGTACTTCGTTACCCAGTCTGGTTACGAATATAAGCACGCTGGTGAAAATCTTGCCCGTGACTTTAGTAATCCAAAGGACGTTGTGACGGCTTGGATGGCCTCTCCAACCCATCGTCAGAATCTTCTTGATAATCGGTACAAGGACATTGGTGTCGCCGTCGTCGACGGCTATATCAACGGTGTGGAGACAACCATTGTTGTTCAGCTATTTGGTTCAACCCAAAGCACTGTTGCCAAGATTGCTTCAACCACGGTGACTAACACCGTTTTTGCCAAGGAAGCTCCGGAAAAGCTCATTCCAAGCTCCGGACTTTCCCCCATGGATCTTTCTCGGGCCTGGTCGCTTGCCTTCGTTGTTCTCATCATGTTTGCTCTTAGCCTTGACTGGATCTTCGTTCTCCGTTACAACATCATTCGCATTTCCGGCAAAACTTGGGCTCACTTAACTTACTTCGCCGCTCTCGCCATAATTATCCTTATTATTCGCCAAGGAATTGTCCTATGAAAAAACCAATCCACAGCCTTCTAGACTATCTCCTTCTTACTATCCTGGTTTCTGTCGCCATCATCCTTACTCTTTACTTCAACGGCAACAAGCTCTTCCAGCAGGTCATTGTTATTGGTTTATCTATACTATATATAGTGTGGGGTATTCTTCACCACCTAAAGGAGAAAACTCTTCGGGTACAAATCATACTTGAATATGTTCTTTTTGGCCTCCTGGGGAGCCTGGTAGTTATAGGTTTATTAAAATAACAAACATCTTTGTCGCTGGTATAATAGCAAAAGATGAAAGGAATTATTTTAGCTGGCGGGCGGGCAACAAGACTCCGACCTCTAACTTGGGTAATCAGTAAACAACTTCTTCCCGTTTACGATAAACCCATGATCTACTATCCCATCGAAACTCTGATCAAGGCAGGCATTAAAGATATCCTCATCATCATCTCTCCCGAGAACTCCGGTCTTTTCCTCAATTTGCTTGGTACCGGAGAACAGTTCGGTTGTCACTTCAGCTACGTCATCCAAAAAGAACCTCGCGGTCTCGCCGAAGCTTTCATACTAGCCGAAGATTTTCTTGATAAAGACGATGTCACTATGATTCTTGGAGACAATATTTTTGACCACGATTTTTCTAAAGAGATTCAGTCCTTCAAAGGTGGTGGTCAAATCTATCTTAAAAAACTCGATAATGTCGAAGACGTCAAAAGACTCGGTGTTGTCGAGCTGGATGAAAACAACAAGGTAATCTCTATCGAAGAAAAACCGGAAAAACCCAAGTCAATGTATGTCTCCGTCGGACTTTACACTTACGACCACCATGTCGTCGAAATTGCCAAAAATCTTAAACCCTCCGCTAGGGGAGAACTGGAAATCAGTGGCAACCCGAGCATAAATAATACTTACCTGGACAACAAAGACCTTAAAGCCTGTGTTTTCGATGCTTATTGGCAAGACGCTGGTACTTTCGAAAGCCTATTAGAAGCCGGAAATCACATGTCGGGGAAAGCCTCCATTAAACTATGAAAATATTAGTCACTGGCGGTGCAGGATTCATCGGGTCCAACTTTATTCATTACTGGTTGGAAAATCATCCGGAAGACGAGATCATAAATTTTGATCTACTAACTTATGCTGGTCATCTCGAGTCTCTTCAATCAATCAAAGACAATCCTCATTACTCCTTTGTCCAAGGCGACATTACTGACGCCAAAGCCGTCGACGAAGTCGTTTCCAAGGTTGAAGCTATTATTCACTTTGCCGCCGAAAGTCACGTCGATAGATCTATCCTCGACCCATTAATTTTCACCAAAACCAACATCATGGGTACTCAAGTCCTTCTTGAGGCTGCCAAAAAATACGGCATCAAAAAATTCCACCATGTTTCTACTGATGAAGTTTTTGGCGCCCTTCCTCTTGACAGCGACACCAAGTTTAATGAAACTACTCCTTACAACCCTCACAGTCCCTACGCTGCCTCCAAAGCCTCCTCGGATCACATCGTCAGAGCGTATTTTGATACTTTCAATGTTCCGATAACGATAACCAACTGCAGCAACAACTTCGGTCCTTACCAAGACCCGGAAAAATTTATGCCTCGTCTGATTACCAATCTCCTTATCGGGCAAAAAGTCAAAATCTACGGCGACGGCAAGTATGTTCGCGACTGGCTTCACGTTATTGATCACTGCCGTGCCATTGATCTGGTTTTCCTCAAGGCAGCCCCGGGCAGCACTTACTGTGTCGGCGGTATGACCAAAGATGTCAATACGTGATTATATCATAGACATAACGAAGACCCGACGAAATGTCATCACCTGCCTACCGATTAGGATAGGTTACAAGACTACAAAACGGTAAAATTGGAACCGCTAAAATATAGGAGGTAGAATAAACTGTGGGATATAAATTGCAACCCTTCTGCTTTACTTATACCCACCAGCATTTTCTAAACCTCGAAGGAGATGGGGAAAGAAAGAACCGGGCAAATTTCCCAGCTTTTCCTTAAGACTTTCTCCTTTTGATTTCATGGCTTCTATCGCCCGTGTATTTGACACAAGAAGTATATTGGAAACTTTTTGAAAATATTTCTCTTCTTTTGGA
>LCDA01000007.1 GCA_000998275.1 Candidatus Collierbacteria bacterium GW2011_GWA2_42_17 | reverse complement strand
TTCACCAAGTAGAGGGCGTGTATAAAGGTAGGAGAAATATCCAGTTTTTGGGTTTCTTTGAGAAAAGCTTCAACCTGATCATCCGGAAAAGGTTTTCGGAACCAGAGTCTGGGAGAGCCGGCAAAAATCTGTAGACAGTTGCCGCCTATTTGCCGCGTTTTGGATACTGCATTAAGCAAACTGCCGGCCATGGAAACATGACCGCCTATCCGCCTCATTCTTCTTCAATAACTATGGACTGGATAATAACGTCTTCTAGGGGTTTGTCTGAGCCGTTTACGGATGTAGTAGCGATGGCATCGACGGTTGCCAGACTTTCAGCGTCTTTGGGGTCGATGCGACCAAAGATAGTGTAGCTTGGAGGAAGAGGGTAGTCTTTGTGCATAATAAAGAACTGGGAACCGTTGGTGTTTGGTCCGGAGTTGGCCATGGCAATGGTGCCCCTGCTGTACTCTTCGGTGACGGGTTCGTCGGCAAATTTGTAGCCGGGGCCACCCATGCCGGAACCAAGAGGATCACCACCTTGGATCATGAACCCTTCGATGACGCGGTGAAAAATGACGCCGTCGTAGAAAGGTTTGTCGGAAACTTTTTTGCCAGTGAGGGGGTTAATTCTGGTGCCTTTAGCGAGCTCCACAAAGTTTCTGACGGTGTTGGGAGCAATCTTGGGGAAGAGAGCCACTTTCATGGTGCCTTTGTTGGTTTTGATAACAGCGGTAATGTTTTCAGCGAGAGGGGTTTGGGTTGGGGTAGAGTTGTCCATATTGGTTGGGTTGATTTTAATATCGGAAATTTGATAATTGGGAGTACTGGATGTTTTGGTAAGACTGCAGGCTGACAGTAGTATAGCCGAGACAATAACTAAAAGAAGTTTTTTCATAAGGGTAAATTATATAGAAAAATCTGTCTTTCCGGAGGAGAGTTTTGCGATGATTTCTTCAACTTCTCTTTTCCTAATAGATAGATTATGTTCGGTGGCAATTTGGAGAGATTCACTAGCCAACTTTTTGGCTTCATCAAGATTAGCTTCTTTGGCCATAATTTTGGCAAGAACATTGAGAGCACCTGTTTCCCAAACGCGAATTGGATAGGTAGAGAGATCTCCGGTGCGAATATCTGTAAGAGCTTCCTTAATCAAACTAATGCCTTCTTCTTTGTCACCAAGGATATACTTAACGCTGCCGATATGTGCTTTGAGCCTCCCCTTCTCCGGAACAGCGGCAGTGGAAACAGAAAGTGATTTTTCAAATATAGGTAGAGACTCGGCAAAGTTTTCGTCCATTAATAAAGCATCGGCATAAGAACTATAAGCAGTCGATAGAACACGGCCATCTAGATTTTGGTTTTTTTCGGCAATGGCAAAACTCTCTTTAGCAAAGGCGATGGCTAGGTGACGATATACAGGAAGACTATTTTGACGGGCTTGAATTTTATAAATAAGACTCTGGCCAGACAGGCAATGAATGAGGCCTTCTGGGTCGCTTTTTTTAAGCAATTCAATCAGGCATTCTGTGTAGAGCTTAGCGGATTCTCCATAGTTTTCCGATTCACGTAGACCATTGGCCTTTGATAGTTTATGCTCTATTTGGGTATCCATGAGTTCATGATAACATGAGTATATGCAGATGCCAGTTATTGTCGGAGTTGTGGTAGCGGTGATATTTTTAGTTGCTTTTTCGGAGTGGTTTTATCACTTAGTGGTCGGTTGGGAAAACTTTGTTTTGGATGATGTTTATTTTCGATACAGAATTGTGGGGGTGTCCTTGTTGTCTATCTTAGTAATGAGTGGTACTTTTTACGGAATGGCCTTGGTCAATGAATGTCCTAATGAAACCAGAGAGGGTTTGTTTGCCAATTTGAATTGTGAAGAGTACTCAAAAATAATGGTGGGTACGGAGAAAATTTTGATGAAGGTTGAGAAACCGATCAAGTAGTTATTTTTTTGCCGGTAAGAAGTTTTTCCAGGTAAACCACGAGGTTATAAATAATTTTTTCGAGAAAAGATTTTTGGGTTTTATGGACGGCTTGATAACCGTTTACTTGGTTCCACCAAGCAGAAGTAATGATCCAGTCACTTCCCTGACGTTTGATAGCAGCAACAATTTTATAACCGTTGATAACTTTGATGTGTTTTTTTGAGTCTGTGGTGGAACTTGCTTGAACTTCATCCGGGAAACGAACAGCGGTATCTACCCAGTCGGGGTTGAGACCTCTTTGTTTAATTCTCTCGTGGAGGTGCTTTGTCCAGATTACTTGACCCACATTACTTGATTAGTTTGACCAAATCAGGATCTTCGGCCAAGGGACTGGATTGAGTGGCGAGGGGACTGGTTGGCTCTACCGGAGACGATTCTACCGGAGTTGGGTTGGGACTGAAGGGAGCCGAAGGTGGTGTTTGAGGAGGGGTTTCTTCGAGAGATGGCATGACGGAAGGAGATGGAGTAGCTAGAGGAGCTGGTTCCGGGGAGGGTTCTGGGGTGACATCGGCAAGATGAGCAATGGAGTCAGGTGAAGTTACCGGTGCGGCTATAGGGGGGGTTTGGAGAGGAGCGGCTGGAGGAGGAGTAATATCCATTGTTTTAGGTTCGGCGATAGGGGCGGTATCAATGTGAGTAGAAACAGGGGTACTGGGAAAGGTATCCGTTGAGCCCGGAGTAATGTCGATGACGCTGGGATTTTGAACTGGAGTGGTTGGAGCCGTGACCGGCGTATCACCGGCAGGAGCGGCTTGAGGAGAGTCATCTTGGGCGGCAATCATGTTGGGGTCGATATTGAGATCAATTGTAGGAGTGGTGGTGTTATCCATATTTGTTGGGGTTATTTGTTTATTTTTAATACTGAACTCGGGGATATGTGTACTGGTACTTAAGTTTATAACAGTTTCTATAAAAAGTGCTACTTCGGCCGGATCTAAGGCATCGGTAAGATCTCTCTTGACTCCACTTTTTTCAAAAAGATTAGTTTTTAGGAGACCTGGATAAACTCCGGTAACTTTGATGTTTTCATCAACTAAGTCTTCTTGGAGACATTTGGTAAAACCGGTGATGGCCCACTTTGAGGCGTGATAAACAGAACGATCTTTTTTAGCACAAAGGCCGTCTTGGGAAATGATATTAATTATCTGGCCGGATTTTCTCGTCCTCATTCCGGGAAGAACCGCTTTGGTGAGAAAAATTGTGCCGGTCGTGTTGACATCAATTAATTCTTTGATTTTATTAGGTTCATTATCATCTAGCATTCCCTCCATCCAGATACCGGCGTTATTTATCAAAACATCAATAGTCTGATGTTTTGCAATGACTTGTTTTACGGCAGATTCTAGAGAACTGTAATCGGTTAGCTCGGCTTCGACAAAATCACAGTTGATCTCCCTTCCAACTGCTTCGAGTTTTTCCCTGTTGTGAGAAAGAATAACAACTTGGTTATTTGGGGCGAGTTTTTTGGCGATGGCTTTTCCAAGTCCGTCGCTTCCGCCAGAGATGAGGATGACTTTGGGCATTAATTTATTCTACCTTATGAAAATTTAAGATTGTAGCTTGGGGTAGTGACAATTTTTCCATTTTTTTCCGCTGCCACACCAACAAGGATCATTACGACCAAGTTTGTTCTCGGTTTTAGGCTCAATCTTCTTTTCTCCCTGAGATGATTTTTCGACACCTTTGACAGGTTGGGCCATTTCCGTGGGCATCTGAACCTGAACTCGGAAGATACGATGAGAGGCGGTGGAGTCGATACGAGTAAGAAGACTTTCGAACATAGCAAAAGATTCTTGCTTGTACTCAACAAGAGGATCTTTTTGAGCATAACCGCGGAGACCAATACCGTCGCGAAGATTGTCGATGGCATCGAGGTGATTCATCCAGAGCTCGTCGTAAGATTGGAGAAGAACAAAACGCTCAATCTGACCGAGAGTATCATCACCAAAACGCTCCTTTTGAGCTTTACGTGCCTCCCTAATAACATTTCCCAGAATTTCTTTAACTTCTGTGGCATCTTTGCCGATAAGACTGGTTTCGATGAGGTCGGCGGAGCGAGGATCTATGGGGAGAGTAAGTTGAAACTCTTTGAGAATCATATCGGCTTCGGTTTTATTGATACCCGAGGCGGCATAGATATTAGCGAGGTAATCGATTTCTCTTTCGAGACCTTGATCAATTTGTTTAGAGGTAATTTTTATTCCCCCATCGAGAAGATTAAGACGACGTTTGTAAAAAATCTGGCGCTGCTTGTTCATGACGTCGTCGTACTCTACTAGATGTTTTCTTTGGTCAAAATAGAAGGACTCAACTTTTGTCTGGGCGGTTTCGATGGCTCTCGTAACCATGCCGGCTTCAAGAGGCTGGTCTTCGGGGACTTTAAGAAAGTCCATTAATCGACTAACCTGCTCACCACCAAAGATACGCATAATGTCATCTTCGAGAGAGATATAGAAACGACTAGAACCGGGATCTCCCTGACGACCGGAGCGACCTCTAAGCTGATTATCAATACGGCGTGACTCGTGTCGCACGGCACCAATGATGTGGAGACCGCCAACTTCTCTGACTTTATCAGCTTCTTTCTGCCATTCTTTTTCGTCGCGACCGCGTTTGTCTCCGCCCAAAACGATGTCAACACCACGACCAGCAATGTTGGTGGCAACGGTGACGGCACCAAGACGACCGGCTTCAGAAATGATCTGGGCTTCATTTTCATGGTTTTTGGCATTTAGAACCTGATGAGGAATGCGTTTTTTCTTGAGGTACTGAGTAACAACGTCATTTTGTTCGATAGATTTGGTACCGATGAGGATAGGTTGACCTTTGGTGTGGAGTTCCATGACCTCGGCGACTAGGGCGCCGAGTTTGGCGCGTTGAGTTTTGTAAACGGTGTCGGGGTAGTCCTCACGAATACAAGGTTTGTTTGTCGGGATGACGATAACGTCGAGGTTATAGATTTTTTTGAACTCTTCGGCTTCGGTAGATGCGGTTCCCGTCATGCCGGCTAGTTTTTCGTAAAGACGGAAGTAGTTTTGGAGAGAAATGGTAGCAAGGGTACGACTTTCTTGCTGGACATTGACACCTTCTTTGGCTTCGATGGCTTGATGTAATCCGTCTGAGTAACGACGGCCGTACATCAAACGGCCGGTGTGATCGTCAACGATGATTATTTCGTCGTCTTTAATGACATAGTCTTTGTCTTTTTGGAAAAGCGTATGTGCTTTGAGAGCTTGCTCTAGATGATGAAGACTTTGATAGTCTTGCTGGTATAGGTTTTCCACATTAAGAATTTTTTCTAGTTTTCTCAAGCCGTGATCGGTAAGATTGGCAGTGCGTTGCTTTTCGTCGACTTCATAGTCGGTATCGGCTGATAAGGTTTTGATGAGAGAGGCAAATCGAAAATATTGATCAGTAGCTTCGGCATCCGGAGCGGAGATTATTAACGGAGTACGAGCTTCATCGATAAGAATAGAGTCAACCTCGTCGACGATGGCGTAGTGGTGAGGGCGCTGGACTAACTGCTCTAGAGAGCGGGCCATGTTGTCTCTTAGATAATCAAAACCGAATTCGTTGTTGGTGCCGTAGGTAATGTCGCAAGCGTAAGCTTCACGTCTCGTTATCGGGCGGAGTTTTTGGAGGCGGGTATCGGCGTGAGTACTGTCGGAAAATTCCGGATCATAGGTTGAAGCTGGAAGATCTCCCTGACCGGAAAAAATACAGCCGACAGTGAGACCAAGGAAGTTATAAACCGGACCCATCCATCCGGCGTCACGACGAGCGAGATAGTCATTGACGGTAACAAGGTGAGCACCCTTGCCGGTAAGAGCATTTAAAACCATAGCAGGAACAGCGGAGAAAGTTTTTCCTTCACCGGTTTTTTGTTCGGCGATTTTTCCTTGGTGAAAAACTATGGCTGCCATTAACTGAACATCAAAAAGACGCTGGCCCAAGGTTCTTATGCCTGCTTCACGAGTAAGAGCAAATACTTTGGGAAGAACATCTTCAATATTTTTGTCGTGTTGGAGCTCTTCTTTTATCTGGGCTATCTCGGCGGGAAATTCATCGTCTTTCATCTTATGAATCTCCGACTCGAGAGAGTTGATATTTTCAACTATCTTTTTGAGTTTTTCAATTTCAACTTTATTAGGGTTAAGGATTGGGTCAAGAAATGAGAACATACGATTTGATTATACTGGTTAGACGAGAGAAATGAGTACGTTTGAGCCGGTGTGAGCTTTGATGAAAAAGAAATGTGGAGATATGCGTCGGAAAAAGTTGAGGGTGGTGATTTTGGCGTCGCGCCACCAGAGTCGGTTTATTAAAACAAAACGAGAATGGTCTTTTAATTTTTTAAAAAAGCGAGCATCTTCAAGTTTTTTAGGAATGATTTTACCTTCAAAACAATCGACTAAAACCAAATCAAATTGGTCTTTGTCTTTGAGATTATTGGCGTAGTCTAAGGCATCAGCAATGACAATTTTTAAGTTTTTGACCTTATCGAGTTGGAAATATTTTTTTCCCAATTCAATCATAAAGGGGTCAATCTCGATAGCGGTGATTTTGGCCCTGGGGAAGTAACGGTTGATGAGGTGAGCATTACTACCGCCGGCCAAGCCGAGAAGCAGAACATTTTGAGGTACAAAAGTTTTGGGAAGAAGGGTAGTAATTCCTTTTTTCCAAACGCGAGTCATGACGTCTCCGGACTCGATGAGGCCATCAACGGCGAGGGTGGTTGAGTTGAGATATTGAAGAACGGAAATATTTTTATTGTATTTTGAGTTGGGGAAGGTGTATTTTTGGGGAAGAAAAAGGCTTAAAAAACTCATATTAATTATTATCTTCCAACGCCTTTAACTCAGCTTGGATTTTTCTGGCTAGGTCGCCCCATTCTTTATAGTGGATGTTGAGTTGATTCTTATTTATTTTTATTGGTTCTAAACCAACGGCTAGAAAACCGGCATCGAGAAGATCGCCGGCAGCAAGATCGCGTTCAAGATATGAGTCGGCTCCCGAAACGATGGCGACCATAGAGTAACCATCACGTTTGGCGGTCACGACAGTGGAGTAACCGGCTTCTTCAGTGTAGGCAATTTTTAAACCGGTAATACCGGGGTAGACTCCCAGTAAACCGTTCCAGTTAGGGAGGTAATAAAAGCCATGGTCGGCCGTTTTTTGAATGTCTTGGTTATTCGATTGAGCTGCCTCCATGATTTCCGGGTAATTTTTTTGTACATTATTAACCAGCTTGGCAATGTCCAATAAAGTTGAGTACTGATTTTGTTCATCCAGTCCGTCGGGGTTACTAAAATGAGAGTTTTTGAGGCCAAGGAGCTGAGCTTTGGCGTTCATATAGTAGATAAATTCTACGGGGCTGATACCTACTGCCTTGGCGGCACCGTCGGCAAGAGTCTGGGCGGCATCGTTGGCACTGGTAGCTATGGCTCCCCTAAGAAGATCGGAGACGGAAATCTTTTCACCCTCTTTGAGACCTAAGATAGTGGGTACTTTGTCGATCGATTGCTTAGTAGCCGTAATCATAAATTCTTTAGGAACGAGATCGAGAGCGACTTGAGTGGAAAGAAGCTTAGTAAAAGAAGCAGGTGAAAGACGAATATCGGCACCCTTGGCATAGTAAACCTTGTTCGAGTCGCTGTTATAAACAAGGTAACGAGGAATATTTTCTAAACTGGAAATTGTTTTGGCTTTGGAGATATCGAGAGGGGGAGGTGGAGAAACTCTCTGGGAAATTTTCTCAGTTTGATCCGGTCCTTGAAAAAATGGGGAGATGAGGTCGGACTTTAAAATTTTTGGTAAGGCAAAAAATATACCTGGAACAGCCGCCAGAAAAAGAAGAACAAAAAAAGTTTTTTTAGCCACGTCTTATCTCAGATTTTCCAACAAAGGGAACTAAGACTTCGGGAATTTTGACGGAGCCATCCGCCTGCTGATAGTTTTCGAGAATGGCGACCAGCCATCGAGGAGAGTTTGAAGCCGTGTTGTTTAACATGTGGACGTATTTTATTTCGTTTTGAGCATCTCGATAGCGAATGTTGGCTCTTCTACTTTGGAAGTCGAGCATGATGGAGTCGGAAGCGAGTTCTCCATAGTCGCCTCTTCCGGGCATCCAGGCTTCGAGGTCATACTTTTTCGCTTGAGGTTCGCCCATGTCGCCGGTGCACATCTTTAAGACTCTGTATGGAAGTTTTAGTTCTTGGGCAATTTCTTCGGTGAGAGCCATCATTTCTTCGTGAATTTTTCTGGACTCTTCGACGTCATTTTTGCAGATGACAACTTGTTCGGTTTTGACAAACTCATGGACACGGTAAACACCTTTAGTGTCTTTACCGTAAGAGCCGGCTTCTTTGCGGTAGCAGGGAGAAAAACCTATCATACGGATGGGGAGATCTTTTTCATTGAAGATTTCGTCCTGATACATAGAAACAAGGGGGACTTCGGCAGTGCCGGCGAGGTAGGTTTCATCTTCTCCCTCAACGGATTCGAATTTGTAAGTTTCTTTTTCACCCCAAGGGAAATGACCGGTATTTATGAAGGAACGCTTTTTTAAAATGACGGGAGGAGTAACTGGGGTGTAGCCTTTGGAGATGAATTTCTGGAGAGTGTATTGCATTAAGGCAAACTGGAGCATAACGGCTTCATTTTTGAGATAGTAGCCGCGGAAGCCGGCAACTTTGGAACCGCGTTCAATGTCAATGAGGTCGAGGGATTCGCCAAGCTCAATGTGAGTTTTAGGAGTAAAGTCAAGTTTTTTGACTTCGCCCCAAGTGCGAACAACTTCATTACTGGCGCTGTCTTTACCAACGGGAACTTCATCCAGGGGGACGCCGGGAATTTGGAGCATAAGGACGGCATATTCTTCTTCTATCTCACGAAGCTGGGGTTCCAGTGTCTGGAGCTTTTCTTTGAGTTGTCCCGATTGAGTCATGAGTTCGGGAGTTCTTTCGGATTTCAGTTGGTCGTTTAGTTTGTTTCTTTCGGCTCTGATCACTTCTATCTGACCAATGAGGTCACGACGTTTGGTGTCGGAGGCGAGAACCTTGTCGACAATGTCGGGGTTAAAATTTTTATTGGTTATCCCCTGTTTTACTTTGTCGGGGTTTTCGCGAATGTAGGCTATATCAAGCATGGTTTGATTATATCCTTATTTATAATCCAAGATTATCAGAAACTTTTTGCATGGAGGTGAGACAGATTTCCACTAAAGTATCAAGCTTAAGATTAAGACCGTCCTCGCGTTCACAAAGAATTACTTCGTCACGACGGGTGCCGGCGGCAAAGCGGGGTTCTTTAAGAAATCTTTTGATAATGGAACTGGGTTTGACATCTATGATTTTACGACTGGGGTACACATAGGCCGTGGCCATAATGAGACCGGTGAGAGAGTCGGTGCAGAAAAGAGACCATTGGGCTTTGGAGACGGGTTTGACCCCGGTTCTTTCCGGAGCATGGGCTTTGATGATATTCAAAACTGTGTCAGATACTTCCAAGTTGTATTTTTTGAGAGCTTCTTGAGTTTTGTTGGGATGTTCTTCTTTGAAAGGATCTGAGTAATCGATATCGTGGATGAGACCGGCAAGAAGCCAGTCATCTTTTTTTGGTTCATCTGTGGAAAGAAGATTTTTAGAGGAAAAATAATCGTAAAGTCCACCCATACAGGCCTGCAATGCAAGAGAGTGGATAAATATTTTTTCGTCTAACTGAGATTTGACGGCAGAAAGATATTCTTCATTCATACCAGTATTTTATGACGAAAAGAGAGAGATTACTTAACGTCTTTGATGGCGTAGGAGATAGTTCCTGAAGGAGCTTCTACTTCAACAGAGTCACCAACTTTTTTACCCAAGAGAGCTTTGCCTAGAGGAGATTCGTGGCTGATTTTCTTGGCAGCAGGATCGGCTTCCCACTCACCAACGATGGTGAATTCGTGGACGGAACCGTTGACTTCAATATGAACAACACTACCTAAGCCAACAGAGTCGAGTCCGGCTTTTTGGACATCAACAACGGTTACCCTGGTAAGGATATCTTTGAGCTCTTCAACACGACCCTCCATGGCGGAGAGAGCCTCTTTGGCAGAATGATACTCGGCGTTCTCAGAGAGATCACCAAAATCACGGGCCTTAGAGAGGCGTTCGATGGCCTCAGGAAGACTAGTCTTTTCGAGTTGTTCGAGTTCATCGACAAGCTGGCGATAGCCAAGGGGTGTCATTTGAACTCTTTGGTTTTGTTGGTTCATATTATTTTTAATTACAGATTATAAATATAAGGCATGTTTCTCACATGTCAAGAAAGGAAACGACGTTTTGACCAAAAAAATGGATACTGCGGACTATTTTGATAAGGAATACCGGTAGGCTTACATTCGTGGTCTAACGGGTTGTATCTTACACTTTTGAACCTGGGAAGTCAAATTGACGCACTAATTTGGTACAATATACGGGTTCAGACATGGTCCCGTCGTCTAGTGGTCTAGGACATTTGGTTCTCATCCAAAAGATCGCGGGTTCGACTCCCGCCGGGATCACACTTTGTGAGGTGTTATGAAAAATATTGTGAGAGTTGTCTAATTGGAGATTCAGTGTTGTTTATGTCTTTGTAAATAACTCCGTCTGCATTTGCTTCTTTGAATGCCATGTTTGCTCTCATGTCTGTAGAAAAGCCAAATACTTTTCCAGGAAATTCTTTTTTATTAAGTATTTTAACCAAATCTGACCCTTTTATACCATTTGCCAAATTGTAGTCAATTAAAACCGCATCAGGGTTTGTTTTTAGTAGTTCTTCAATTATTTCTTCGGCTGTCTGTCCTTGATGGTAAATAAAAGCAGCTTTGCCATTGGTTTCGACAAGAAGTCTTGGAACGAAAGATCCAAAAACAGTTTCTTGATCATCAAGCAATGTTATCTTTTTGTCTCTTAAATTTTCTGTGCCAACTAGTGGAATTGGTAGAGTATCCACAAAAGCAAGCTCTCCTTGAATTGTCTTTAAAATTGATTTGGCTTCTTTTAATAAATCTTTTTGCCCACTATTTTGGGCGTTTTCAACGTGTTCTGAATAGTCCATATTTTTATTATACGGTCTTCATAATATTTGTTGGACAATTTTCTGCACTGAGATTAATTCTAAGTTGTATTACTTTCAAAAAGAAAAAGGGGAAGATAACGCAAAACTAGATTTTCCTATAATATTTCTCAATATCACCTGATATGTTGTGATGACATATAATACTGCTATGTCAAAACCTTTAAATGGAAAATGGGTTTTAGGAGAGAAAATCAACAAAGGTGGTCAAGGTACCGTATATAAAGTCACAAATATTGAAGATGGTTTGATTTATGCAGCAAAAATTGTGAACATAAAGAAAAAAATTTATAAGAGGCGCTTAAATAGAGCGTGCAAAGAAGTAGATATTATTGAGAAGCTACAAGGTAAGGAAAATATTATAAATATTTATGACAGTAATGCAAAAGAAATAAAGTCAAATGGACTGGGAGATTTATTTTATGTGATGGATTATTCAAGTTTTGGTAGTCTTAGTGATAATAACTTTTATTTTAATGATGTCGAATTGTGTCTTAGACTATTTAAACAAATTGCAGTGGGAGTCAAGAGTGCTCATGATTCGGGAGTAATCCATAGAGACCTTAAACCCGAAAATATCCTCTTTTATCCAAATCAAAGAAACATTGTAATTAGCGATTTTGGATTAGGCTTATTTAAAGAAAGATCCGAAGAAGACAACATCACCACAGACGACGAAATACTTGGTCCGAGATTTTTTATCTCTCCAGAACAATACAAAGATCCATCCGCCGCGACAGAGCGGTCTGATATATATTCTCTTGGGAAAATCTTATATTTTATGATGACTGGAAAAGGAAAAACATATGCTGAAGAACTCGATGAGCTACCAAAGTTTTTTTCTGGGGCCAATCCATATCTTCCATTGATACAAGAGGGACTTATCAATAGAATGGTTATCAAAGAACCGGAAAATAGATTTTCAAATGTCGATGAAATTATTAGTGAGGTTGACAATATTTTAGGGCAAGTAGAGAGCAATTCAAAAAGGACGATATCAAAAAGTGAAAACGGTTCCATCGTTTTCAATTACTTTATTAAGGGGGAGGATAGGTCTAAATTTATAAGAGAATTTTCGAAGGATCTTTCTGGAAATTTGCGACTCCTGCGCTGGATGGCACAAGATTTACTTGATAATAGTAAGAAAAATGCTCTAGAGAGCTTGTTTGCTGATCTTAAAAAAAAGAATAAAGGAAAATGTTTAATCGCTATAATTTCAGCCGAAGCATATTTTATTAAGCCGGAAGAATTAAAGTCTCTAGAAAAAAAATATCCAGAATACTCATACCCTTCATATTTTTTAGCTAAATACTTCTACGATTGTAGAACATACGGTTTGGCTCATTCCTATATTGAAAAATCAATAAAGCTGGAATCGGAAAATGAAATGTTGTTTGATTTATTAATATTATTGACAAAAATTTGTGAGAAATGCAGTTGTCAACTTAACCATAATCATGAAGATAGAATTAGGGATCACATTATGTTATCTGCTGACAAAGATCAGCTATTTAGTGTCTTTGGAAGTCATATTATTGACTCTGGAAATAGGAGGCTTGGTTTAATGTATTACGAAAAATATCTTGAGTATAATCCTCATGATTTAGATATCAGATTTAAATGCGCTTATGAATATTCTCAAATTGGAGAAGTCCAGTTGGCCTTGCACCATTATTTGATATACCTAAATAAAAATAAAAACGATTCCACTGTGTTAAATAATTTAGGAGTAATCTTTGATGGTGAAGAAATGCCATCGTTGGCAATGGAGATGTATATAAAATCAAGCGAACAAAATAACACATTGGCTAGTAGTAATTTAGCCTCCCAGTATTTAAAAATCGGCCTTATAAAAGAAGCCTCAAATTTACTTAGAAAAACAATAAAGAATAATGATAAAGTTGACCCGCGAGTAGAACAAATATTAGGAACGATAGATGAAAAGAAAAAAGGGGAAGAGGAAACAAAAAAGAAGCTAGAAACTATTGGTGGCCAAAAAAACCAACACCATACTGCGTATATCGAAAAAATGTTTGACGCACAAGTAACGAGTTGGATTGGGTTCTGGGAAATTGGAAAAAATTTGATCGAAATTTCTGATAATGAGAATGGTTTATTGGTAATCACAACTGTTGAAGGAACGTTGGAGTTGAAAGGTGTATTTTCCGGAAATTGCTTGAGGGTTACAAAGTATTCTTCGTATGAATCGTATGATTTTGGATATCTATATTTAAATAGCGAAAGGACTTTTAAGGGTTATGTGCAATCATCTGACATAAATAAATTTTCTGAAATGGTAGGAATCAGATACCCTGACGTAGAAACATATCGAAAGGATAATCCTTCTTTTAGATCTGTCAAGGATACTCTTGTTGAGAGTATATTGAATTCTCAATAGGCACATTGGAATTCACTATCAAAATATCGTTAATCATCGATATTTCTATTCTTTTTTCAACAATACTCCCCAAGACATTCCACCTTCCTCCATTACTAAAAAGGATTTTTCCTCAACAACATTTAAACTCGTGCCTTTACAAAATTCCTTAATCTTTTCCGGATTCAAAATATGGACATGATATTTTCTGGCTAACTTAAATGCCTCAATTGGGTTGTTGGTTGACTTCAAAGCATCCAGTAAAGCACCATCCAATCCTCTAATCGCCGTCCAAGGTCTGGGGAAAAAATGCAAACTCAGTCCACCGTTTTTTGTTACTCTATCTATCTCTTGAAAAACAGAGCTTAGATCTGGTACATGCTCCAGTGTGTGTATTGAAATGGTTTTGTCAAATGATTCTTTAGCAAAAGGTAGATGTGCAATGTCACTGGCAACTGTTCCTTCATTTTGTGCTTTAAACAAAGCGTCTTCATTGATATCGACTCCAAAAGCATTCCTTGCATGTTCTTTTAACCAACTTAACATTGTCCCTTGATTACATCCCATTTCCAACACTTGATCTTCTTTAGTTACCCTCAACCATTTTTCAACTATTTCCATATACTTTTCTGGCAATGGTCTCACTTTCTCTCCATATTCACCGTCGTATATTTTTTCCATAGTTTAAGTTATCACATTAACACCATCCGGACGCGTGATATTATCCCCCATTTTTGGCTTAATTAGTCAGATTCCAGATCCAAGTGACTCACACTATCCAAAAGTAAAAGCGTAGGCTTCGACACCACCCTCCATAAATTCAAGGCGGAGGATATGTCTGCCAGCCTGAGGAATGGTGATCAAGTGATAGAGGCGGTCGACATCGATAGTGACTTCACCGTCTTGGTTATCTTTTCCAAAGTATTGCTTAACGTCATCAACGTAGACAGATATTTTTACCGGTTTATCCGTTGACCTCATAACCAAAAAGACATCCTTGGCGTTGAAATCCAATTTGAGACTAGAACCGATTTGAGCACCAATATATTCACGGCCAACAAACCAACTACCAGAAAAAGCTACTTGGTTGGGGCTTAGTGAAGAAGGAAATTTGAAACTTTGAATTTTTTCTTCATCTCTTGACGCAAAAGAGTCTCCCCTACCATAACCAAGATAAATTTCGGGAGTACGAGCCTCGTTGGAGTAGATGACGTTGGCTATCTGATCTTCTGGTTTTTGACCACTTATCTCCGATATGAGTTCTTGAATTATTTGTTCGGTTTTATCGTATTCACCTTCACCAAAGTGGGTATAGCGAATATCGCCGTCTTTGTCGATGAGATATTTAGCTGGCCAGTAGTTGTTGTTGTACGCGCGCCAAGTGGAGAAATTGTTGTCTTGGACGACGGGATATTTAATATCAAAATCGATGATGGCCTGAGCAAGATTATCGGGATTTTTTTCAAACTCAAATTCCGGTGAGTGGACGCCAATGATGACAAGTCCGTTATCGGCATACTTTTCGTACCAGTCGTGAAGGTAAGGAAGGGTACGAATACAGTTGATACAGGTATAGGTCCAAAAATCGACTAAGACGACTTTCCCTCTTAAACCCTGGATGGTGAGTGGAGTGGAGTTGAACCAATCTCCCCCGGGAATCAATTCCGGTGCGACCATAATTTTGTTTGTTTGACCCACGATATTGAGCCGCTCTTTCACTAGGGCGATATCTTCTATCTTAGTAAGACCTGCTCCATACAAGGGAAACTTGGTAATGATATATATTTGGAATCGTCGGTCTAGATTAAAGTATATCGAAATCGCCGTAAGAATCATAATTACTCCGAAAACTTTTTGAATTTTCTCCGTATTTTTGGTAAGCCAAGGAACGCGGTGCAGTAGTTGACTACCACCCCTAATTATCAAGAGCATGGGGATTGCCGTACCGATTGAAAAGGCAAGGGTAATGAAAAAAGCACTTAAAGTAACGGTTCCCGAAATGGCAAGGGCTATAACCGATGCCAGTATGGGACCGACACATGGAGTCCAGAGAAGTCCAAGTGTAATTCCAAGAACAATTCCAGACCAAAAACTGGGATTTGAAGAAACTGTAGGAGAAAATCGAGAGATTTTGGAAAATAATCTTTCAGTGAGATTTTGGAGGAAAGGAATGAGTAGAGTGAGACCAAAAAAAGAAATTACAATAACAGAAAAGATACGGAGTGAGTCTGAGGGAATACCCAGTACCCTGACGATACTCGAAAGAAAGAGGGTAAAAAAGGTGAAGCTAAGGACAAAACCGAGGACGGTACCAAGCGGACGAGCGAGAGACGGCTTTGTTCCCTGTTTGTTTACTCCGGAAGAAAGGACAATCGGGAGAATGGGTAAGATACAAGGCGAAAGAATAGTTACAAGCCCGGCTATAAAAGCAAAAAGTGTAAGAATTATCATAATTTATTAAGTAAGTTTAGACCAAATTAAGATTTTTGTGTAGAAAATTAATGGGCAATAAAAAGCCTATCCCAATACTGTAAAAATGATCGTAAAACACTAGTTTTATTGCAACCAGTTAGAATAAGCTATGACTGACAAAGTTATCGAGATGGCTCCAAAAATACTGGAGTTAATAAAAAAATCAAAGAAAATTTTGCTCCACTGCCACCCATATCCTGATGCGGACAGTATTGGTTCGGTTTTGGCGATGACCTTGGCTCTTAAGAAAATGGGGTTGGAGGTAACCTCTATTTTGGGAGACTCGGAGTATCCGGATGACCTGATTGTGCTTCCTCATCACGATTTACTAGTCAAGAAAAACTATTCTGAAATTGATACAGGTGAGTTTGATTTGTTTATTATTTTGGATAGCTCGACTTTGGGTCAGGTATCACGACTGGCAGAAGTAAAAATTCCCAAAAACATGAAGACGGTGGTAATAGACCATCACGTTACAAACCTTAAGTATGGCGATATTAACTTGGTTGATGAAACATATACCGCTACCAGTCAAATTATTTATGATCTGTTTATAAGATGGGGTGTGGAAGTTGATAAAGATATGGCGGTTTGTTTGTTTTTGGGATTGTATACCGATTCAGGTGGCTTTAAGTATCCAAGCACAACTGCTAATACCCTCGCAGTCGGGGCGGAGTTGGCAAAAATAAATCCCGACTTCCCCAGAGTAATTTTTGAGATGGAAAATGCAAAAGATCCACAAGAGATCGCCTATGAAGGCTTGGCATTATCCAGCATCGAAAAATATTTTTCGGGGAAATTGGTGATGGCGGCGGTGCCATATGAAAAATTAAAAGAGAAAGGAATTCAAAAAGGGTTTACTCAGGGCGGAGTTGGAAATACACTAATTTCCGTAATAGGTTGGGAAATTGGAATAAATTTTGTGGAGGCGGATCCCGGTGTGGTACTGGTGAGTTTTAGAACAAGAAATTCCGATAAACACGACGTGAGTCTAATTGCTTCGATGATAGGTAAGGGTGGAGGACATAAAGCCGCTGCGGGTACAACTATTTATGAACCATTTGAAGTGGCTAAAAAACAGCTTCTAGAAACGATTGCTAAAACCTTCCCCGATCTGGGAAAAATCTAAAATTTGATTTAGCAAAAAAACAAAGTTATACTGAAATTCCAGGAGATGAAAAAAACAGACCTGGTTTTTTGTTTGCGAGATGTTAGAAACAAGTATTTTTGGCCCTTATGAAAAAGGGTCTTTTTTATAGCCTAGCTAAAAAGGTCGAGACCTCGGAAAAGCAGTTTTCTTTTTCAAGATCTTGTCTGACCGTTAGAAATTCTGAGGTATATGCCCACTGGATTGGGACTTATTCAAACTTGTCTGTGCTGGAAATAAATTTGGATGGAGAGAAAGAAAAAAATATTTCGGTGGTTTCGTCTCCGGAAGCGGAAGCGGTGAGCGGAGCGGGGTGTTTTATCCCCGATGCCGAAAACAGGAAACTTAAATTTGTCCTCCCGAGATTTCATTTGGGAGTTCCGGCACAGATAGATATGGAGATCGCGGTGTATCAGCTAGCTCAAACAAAAATAATTAAGGAGGCGATTTTGGAAGCAAAATCGGAAAATAGTGGCATAATTTATTTCGCCAGAGAGGGTCATCTGACCCAGATGCAAAAAGCAATCTATCTAACCACCAAAGAAAATTTACCGACAACGATGGTGGGTATTAGCCACAAACCGGCGGAAAATGAATACACCAGAACCGCGTATTTTTCTTCGGAGCCTAACCTTGAAGGCTTTGGCAAAGATCTTCAAACTTTATTTTTATGTGACCCAGTAGCTTCCGGAATGCAACATGTAGCGATGATTGAAAAACTGGAAGAAATGGGGAGGTTACCTAAAAAAGTGGTGGTGATTGCGCCGATGGCAACTAAATTTGGACTGGAAGTAATTGAAAAATTGTGTAGAGAAAAAGAGGTAGAGTTTGTGGCAGGAGTGGCAGGAGTGCTTTTAGATACACAACCACCTCTCCGATATTATTCCCCATACCCCCGAAACCAAAACCAAGCCGCAGATCCAGAATTACATACTTTGATGAATGGTATCTTTGGGGAAAACTTAGGGAAGGCTTGCATCCGATGTAACTGGACAGGAACATTTTGGGGAGGACCAAAAATGCCAATGGAGGAGTCGGATGCTGAGCTTACAGATGTCGGGCTATCAAATAGAGCTCTGTTGGATATTTGTGAGAGGCTGACCGAGAAAGAAGCTATAAAGATGGGAGTGTTGGAGAAACTACTGCCTTGTTCCACAAAACTGTTAATCCGAGGTTGAGCAGGAAATAGGATAAAATATAGAGGTGAAAAAAAATCCACAATTTATTACCCTTGAAGGTAGAAACATGGTGCATGATGCACTTAATTCGGACAAGAAAATTGCCTCCGTGCTTTTGGCGGTGCAGACACTGAGCGAGTCTCGAATTAGAGAGATTGAAAACCTGGCCAGAAAAAATAAGGTGCCGGTGCAAAAAGTAACAAACGAAGAACTCTTAAAAATGTGTGATTCCCGAAATCCTCAAGGAGTGGTGGCTTTGATGGAGATTCCCGAAGTTCCAACACTGGAACAGATTTTAAAAGCAAAACGGGATGTTTTTCTTTTGTTGGTAAATCACATTGACTATGAACAAAATCTGGGAGCGATCCTCCGAACCACTTGGGCAGCCGGAGTAGATGCGGTGATTGCTTCGCCAAACGGAGTACATGAGGTGACACCCGTGGTCGCCAAAGTATCTATGGGAGGAGCGGCATACGTACCGCTTATCGGAATGAGTATGTTTCAGGCAGCCAAATTACTGCATGAGTATGCAGTTCCCATGGTGGGAGTGGAGGTAGATATGGGTAAGCCATATACCGAGACAAACCTCAGAGGACCGGTAGCTTTTGTGATGGGAGGCGAGGCTGTTGGTATTTCTGAACCGTTGCAAAAAGAGTGTGACATATTTGTGAATATTCCAATGAACAGAGAGGTGGCTTCATTAAACGTAAGTGTGGCGACAGCGTTGGTTTTGTTTGAAAAACTGAGACAAGAAAAATTGGTTTAGTTGTAATATTTCGTGCTAATATTTAGTTATGGAAGTAGTATATAAACTGGCGGGAAGCAATGAAGAAATAAAAAACTGGGTAGAGAGTCATGAAGGAACACCGGCAAAGATTGATGACCCCGAGATAACTGCCGACAGCATTGGCTTACGCATAAACTGGAAGGGAAAAAAAGATGAAGGGATGCTTAGCGGAAAAAGAGAGGTCACCAAAAATATTTCCTGGGAAGAGTTCTTTTCGATTATGGAAAGGAAGGAGCTAGCTTTTATGTACTCCGATTCAGAGGATATAAATCTAACGTGGGCATATAAGTTTGTGAATAAATACGCAACCGAAGAGTAGTTATTTTCTCTCTTTTAAAGAGGGATGAATTTCCGGATCAAAATCGAGAGCTTTTTTGAGGAACAAGTCGCATTCATCGAAAAGCTCCACTTTGGAGCCGGTGTTCCAAAGGATAGTGTCGGCCATTTGTAAACATTTAGCGACTTGTTGACCTAAATCTGTTTCGCCAATTCCAGAGTCTCGATCGTCGTGTTTTTGGAAATCGGCGATAGTAGTGCCGTCTTCTCCTCTGTCTTTGGCTCTTTGGAGATACCATTCAAGCCGTTTTTCTTTGGGGGCATCAATGCCGATAATTTTGGCACCAAAGTTATCTCTTAAGAAAATCATTTCATCGGGATTGCGTACCCCATCAATAACAATGTTACCTTTGATGTCGGCTAGTAAGAGAGCGGTTCTTTCGGCAAGAATGGAACCACCATAAGTTTCCCGGAGTTCATTACCGACGTCTTGAAGGAGGGTTCTGGTTATTTCCAAACCTCTGGAGCGAATTTCGTCCCTAATTCTGTCCGAGAGAACTTGGTGATGAAAACCGAGGTCTTTTAAGTGACTGGCTATCGTACCCTTTCCGGAGCAAAGTGAGCCCGTAAGACCAATGATGATTTTCTCCATTACCAAAGTGTACTACAATATTTTTTATGGCTACGAAATATCTAGAAATTTTTAATGAAATGGTGAAGAAACATGAAAAGGAGTTTGATGCCTTTCAGCTACTTCATGACAAATACGAGAAGGATCCAAAAAAATGGCAAGGTGAGTTTAATTGCGAAGGAGCGAAAATCATGGAGATAGTGCGCGAGTATGAAAATAGACTTTGTGGACATATGGAGAATACCAACAATGCCACCTATTCGGCTAAGCTAGCGGAGAAATTCCGAAATGAGATTAAAAGATACTTGCCCAAACTGGATATGATTGGGGTGGTGATTGTTTACGAATAGTTTTACTGGATACCGCAGTCGGATTTAATTTTCTCGATTAGAATAGTACAAAATTGATCGGAGGCGGCTTTTTTGATCTGATTAATTTGCTCCGTGGCTAGCTCGGCAGCTCGACTACTAACTTCATCGGTTATCTGTTTTAATGGCGAGTCTACGGAGTAGTCTGTATAGGTGCCCATCACTTCAGGTGTAGGAATTTTTATCTTGTCCGGAAGAATATTATTGGCTGTTTGAACTGCCGGAATAACTACCGAGTTTTGAAATGAGGGATTTTTGACATAGTAATCAACCGACTTGGAAACTTGAGGAAACATTTTGTACAATCCAAATAAAGCAAACACAGCAAGGATAATTCGTACAAATATATTATTCATTATTTTTACAGATATTTTCGATATTTTTTAAAATGAGTTTTTTTTCGTTTTGATCTAGAATATCGTTGACTTCGTTGTTTAGTATGGCAGTTTTTAATCTGACGCAAGTGACTATTCCCCGATCCAGTAAGGTTTTGATATCGATTCTGGGAATATCGTAAAGTAGAGTGATCGGGTGAAGGCCGGAGGCAACTATTCTATCTTGAAGCCCTTGCCCTTCGGGACGAGTCCAGGTGGTAACCAGGAGACCGACACACTTGCAGTAGTCAACAACTTCAGAGGTTACCTTGGTGTTGGTGATTAGCCAAGAAAAATTATTTTGGTTGGGGTTTGATTGTTTCTGAAGATTACTGACGTCCAGGAAACGAGCATAGGTATAGAGAGCAACCTGGATATCGGTTTTGTAACCTGGGGTGTTGTGATATTTACACTCAACAAAGTATTTATTTGCTTCTTTTTGGGCAATGACGTCTATCTCGTGGGTGACACACTTGCCTTGGGTAATCACACCGACTTCGGTTTTGTAATTTTCTGTCTTGAGGATTTCTGAGACTAAAATTTCGAAAGGATAACCTGAAGGTCCCATTTCCATGACGGCTCTTTTGAGACCGTAGTTAAAGTAGTTTTCTATGGGAGCATTTTCTTTGAGATAAGAGGAAACGTGACCATAGATAGCACCGGTGGTTATTTCCGGCTTTAGATGACGTTTGAGATAGTCAACAGTTTGAGAGGCCGTGTCGAGAGATAGCCCAGAGGTCGCAAGTGACTTGACAACTTTTTCTTCACTAAAAGGCTCTTTGGTTCCCGAGGCCTTGATAATTGTTATGGGGCTTAGGCTTTGCATCTAACTTAATAATAGCATTAGCCTTAATTATTGATACAATTGGAGTGTGTCTAATTTGCTACAAATAGTATTTTATTGTCTTATCGGAGGAATGGCTTCTTTGATTGGAGCCATTTTAATAATCTATTTCAAAAATAAGGCCGGGATTCTTTCCAATAAATTGACAAGTTTTGCGGCGGGAGTCCTCATTACTGTGGCAGTTCTTGATTTACTCCCCGAAGCTTTTGGAGCGGTAACCGACTACAAAATGGCTGCCTGGTCAGTTCTTGGAGGAATACTGCTCGTGTTTTTAATGGAGAAATCCGGATTGTGGTTTCACCATCACGATGGCACTCATGGAGCTAAGCCACCGATTAGCGGAATTTTTTGGGGTGATGCTTTGCATAATTTTATTGATGGTTTTGCAATTGGAGCGGCGTTTCTTTTGAGTAAAGAGGCTGGGATTCTGACCGCGGTGGCCGTCGGTTTGCATGAGCTACCAAAAGAAATGGCTGACTTTACCATTTACTTGCGATCAGGATACTCAAATCTGAAGACTTTACTTTTGAATTTAACTTCAAGTTTGGTTGCGGTTATCGGAGGTGTAACAGTTTATCTCAGCCGTGGTATTGTGACTGACTATGAAGGATATTTGTTGGCAGTAACCGCAGGTATGTTTCTTTTTATTGCTCTCGCAGATTTAATTCCGGAGATGCATGAGAGTATGGAGGAAGCGGATCAAAAAAATAAAATAATTTGGTTATTGGTTTTTGCTACGGGGTTGGGGGTTGGGATATTAAGTACTCTCGGTATAGGATAAAATTAGACTATGAAAATGAGTAAAATGGGCGTTCGCCCGGAAAAAATAGCTCCTAAAGATGCGGAGGCTATTAACCACAAACTATTGGTACAGGGTGGTTTTATTCACCAAGAAATGGCAGGGGTTTATACTTTTTTACCTTTGGGCCTGCGAGTTTTAAATAAAATAGAGAATATCGTCAGAAAACACATGGATGAGATAGGCTCAGAGCTATTAATGCCGGCTCTATCTCCAAAAGAGTACTGGAAAACTACCGGAAGATTGGAAACTATCGACGTTCTTTTTAAAGCCAGTGCGGCCAATGAAGTATCTTTGGCCAAGAGCGATGCGGAGTATGTTTTGTGTCCTACCCATGAAGATGTGGTGACGCCTTTGGTAAAAATATATAACCCAAGCTATAAAGATCTCCCGGTGGCGGTTTACCAAATCCAAACTAAGTATCGAAATGAACCAAGAGCAAAGTCCGGATTGTTGCGATGCAGAGAGTTTAGAATGAAGGATTTGTATAGCTTCCACGCCAATGAAGCCGATTGGAAAAAGTTTTATGAGGAGTCTAAAAAAGTGTACATGAGTATCTATAAAGAAATTGGGATTGGAAAAGATACCGTAATTGCCCTTGCTTCCGGAGGCGACTTTACCAATGAATTTTCTCATGAGTTCCAGACCAGATGCGAGAGCGGAGAAGACATTGTTTATTTGAACAAAACTACCGGGGTTGCCTACAACAAAGAAGTAAAACCGGAAGGAGCAGATACAAATTCCGATTTTGAAATATTCAATGCTTCGGAAGTGGGAAATATTTTTCCCTTAGGAGTTAAGTTTACAAAAGCTTTTGGCTATGAGTATACCGACAAAGATGGCAGTAAGAAACCAATCATAATGAGTAGTTATGGAATAGGAACCAGTAGATTGATGGGGGTGTTAGTAGAAAAATTCCATGACGATAAAGGAATTATCTGGCCTTTGAGTGTCGCTCCATTTTTGGTACATATCGTTGATCTACAACAACCTGAAGAAACAAAGAAAATTTATGAGAAATTAAAAGACGCGGGTATTGATGCTCTTTGGGATGACAGAGAGATGAGCCCCGGAGAAAAATTTGCCGATGCAGATTTGATAGGTTGTCCAGTCAGAGTTTTGGTTTCAGCTAGGAGTCTACAAAATGGCGGGGTGGAGGTAAAACGTCGCAACGAAACAGAAAATAAAATCATCTCCGTCGATAAACTGATGGAGTACATAAAAAATGTTTGATGTCTTAGGAATAACCTTTTATGGGTATGGTTTTCTCATTGGTCTGGGAATTTGGGTGGCAATGGAAATTGCGATAGCCAACCGAGGCGAAGTAAAAAAAGAGGTGTTGGAAAAAATAATGACGTGGGCGGTTGTGGGCGGAGTAATCGGTGCGAGAATCTACCATGTGGTAGATTACTGGGGTAGATATTACTCAACAAACTTAAACAAAATTTTGTATTTTTGGGAAGGAGGTTTGGGGATCTGGGGTGCTCTTGGTGGAGGAGTTTTGGGAGTACTGCTTTTCTGTTATTTTAATAAATTAAAATTTCTTAAATTTTTTGATATTTTGGTTGTGGGGATGCCGTTGGCTCAAGTCATCGGAAGAGTTGGAAATTATATAAATGGAGAGATAGTTGGAAAAAATGGAGAACCTCTTTTTGCCTACGAGGGAGTCCTAAATTTGGTTTTATTTGGATTGCTTTGGAAAATATCGCGAAAGCAAAGAAAAACGGGTTTTGTTTTTGGAATGTACTTGGTAGGCTATGGAGTAATTCGGGCAGTTCTTGAAAATCTAAGACCAACCGAGTCAGTCTGGAAAATATCAGGAGTACCAATGGCGATTATCTTTAGTCTTGCCGCTGTCTTGATCGGTGGGTATCTTATTTTCCAGAGAAAACAATCTTAACAACGTCGTCCATACTCTTCACGAAGTTGAATTTTAGATCGTGGCGAACTTTTTCGGGAAGATCGGCAATATTTTTTTCGTTGTCTTTGGGAAGGATAACGTGATTGATACCGGCTCTATGCGCAGCAATAACTTTTTCCCGAACTCCTCCAATTTCCAAAGCACGGCCACGAAGAGTGACTTCGCCGGTCATAGCGAGATTTTTGGGAACGGACTTACCGGTGAAAGCGGAAATAATAGCGGTCGTGATGGCTAAGCCGGCACTTGGTCCGTCTTTGGGTACGGCACCTTCTGGTACATGAATGTGAATATCCGTCTTGGAAATTTTCTCGTCTTTAATACCAAGTTCTTTGCTATGGGAACGAACATAAGAGTAGGCGGCTTTGGCAGATTCTTTCATAACATCACCAAGCTGGCCGGTGAGAGTAATCTTTCCTTGACCGGGCATGGTAGCTACCTCGATAAAAAGGATGTCTCCACCAACTTTGGTATAGGCAAGTCCGGTGACCAAACCAACCTGATCATTGTCTTCCGCGAGAGTGTGGCTATAAACAATCGGTCCTAGAAATTTGTTGATTTTTTCTTTAGAAATAACGATGGGAAGTTCTTTGCTACTGGCTTTGGCTTTGGCGATTTTACGCATGATAGAAGCAATTTGACGTTCCAGATTTCTAACACCCGCTTCACGAGTGTAGTGACGAACGAGGAATTTGAGCATGGGAGAGCTGAGGACAATATCTTTTTGATTGATGGCGTTGGCTTCGGATTGCTTTTTAACCAGATATTTTTTAGCAATAAAATATTTTTCTTCTTCGGTGTAGCCGGAAAACTCAATCACTTCAAGACGATCTCGCAGAGCTGCCGGAATAGTGTCGAGAACATTGGCTGTCGTTATAAAAAGAACCTGTGAAAGATCAAAGGGAATATCGAGGTAGTGGTCTTGGAAGGCAAAATTTTGTTCCGGGTCGAGAGCCTCGAGAAGGGCCGAGCTAGGATCACCACGAAAATCAGCACCGATTTTGTCAATTTCATCCAACATAAAGACCGGATTACTAACGCCACTATCTTTGATTGACTGAATTATTCTACCGGGCATAGCACCTACATAGGTACGTCGGTGACCTCGAATTTCGGCTTCGTCTTTTAGACCACCGAGAGACATTTTGACGAATTTCCGACCGATAGCTTTGGCAATGGAACGACCAACGGAAGTTTTTCCAACACCAGGAGGTCCAACAAAACAAAGAATCGTGGGTGGGTTGACGGCACGGTTTTTGGTAGCTTTTACTTGATCACTTTTTAGCTTTAAGACAGCAATATATTCTAGAATTCTTTCTTTGACCTTCTCTAAACCATAGTGGTCTTGGTTAAGAATTTTTTCCGCCTTGGAAAGCGAGTATTTACTCTTGGTATATTCTCCCCAAGGAAGCTCTAAGACGGTTTCAATCCAGGTTCTTAAATATGAGGTTTCAGGGTTATGAATCGATAATTTTTTGAGGCGTTCGAGCTCTTTGTTTACTTTAGTGTAAATTTCTTTGGGAAGGTTAGCTTTTTTTAGTTTACTTTTTAGTTCTACAATTTCTTCCTCTTCGCCACCTTCTCCCAGCTCTTTTTGGATAGCACGCATTCTTTCGCGGAGAACCGCTTCTTTCATACTGTCGTCAAAGCGTTTCTGAGTTTTGTTTTCAATCTTTTTTTCCAACTCTAGAATCTTTATTTCTTCGGTAAGGTGATTGGTGATAAAGGAGAGTCTTTTTTCCAAGGAGTTGTTTTCGAGAAGCTTTTGTTTTTCTTCATTTTTGACATCTAAGACGGAGGAAATTTGAAATGAAACCAGTAAGGGGTCAGAGCTACCGATAATCTTGGTCAAGACTCCTGGTTCGATGTTGGCTTTTCCCAGTTCTGAAGCTCGTTTTATTAAAGCTATGGCACGGTTGGAAAGGGCAGAAATTTCAGCGGTGATGGAAGTGTCCTCGGGATACTCGGAAACGAGAGCCCAGATCAGACCGTCTTTTTCTTCGATACTTTCTATTTTGACGCGGAATAAGCCTTTGACGATGGCGTGAAGTTCTTCATTTACCGGAAGGGTCTTAACAATACGGCAAACTGTACCGACAAGATAGTAATCGCTTAGACTTGTGGCGGTAGTTTTGGCATCTTTTTGAGAAACAAAACAGACCTCTTCATTGTTGCTGAAAGCGTGATTAATCCCAGCTATTGATATTGGTTTTCCAAAAGTAAGGACGGCCTCTGTTTCGGGGAAAATAACTCCTTCTTTTAGGCCGATAAAGGGTATCAATGTTTGATGAATAGGCATAGTTTCAAGATTTTAGCAGATAACGACGTAAATTGCTAATTTATTATTGGTTGAAGATTCTTAGTCCAACAAGGATGGTTGCCACGATTGCCATGAAGGCAACCAACAAGAAAAGAGTAAGGGAAAATCGTTTATTTTTTGACATTTTCAGGTATTGAAATGACTTCTATAGTTTTTTCGTCTGTCCAAAGATGATTATCCCCTACTTTAGCGTAAGCACGAGCAAAAACTTTCCCCGGTTTGTCGAATTTGATGGCCAGATCAAAGGTATCGGGAAGCATATATTTGCCCAAGAAATAGTCGTCTTGATGATGGGGATAACCGACGGCTTCGGGAGAGTCGCCCTGGGTCAGAGCACTGGGAGAGGCAATATAGCCCCAGTAAATAGTAGTGCGCGGGGTGAAAAGATCCGGAGAACTTTCAATATTCCACACAAAAGAACCGGTGTTACCAACCGATACTTTTTCGGGATATGATTCAAGAAAAATTCCAAGAGGTGAAGGGCGAGTTTCGGAAATTTTTTTCTGGGCAACAAGATAGTTGTAACCAACCAGACCACAAAAGATGACACCCCCGATGATGATTGTGATAATGGGTTTTTTGGTCATAACTTTTCCGAGTCTAAAATAATGGTTACCGGACCATTGAGATCCACCTGAATTTTCATATGTTCGCCAAAGTAACCTTTGGTGACTCGAACACCAGCTTCTGTAAGTTTATCAGCAAATTGTTCGTAAAGATTGGAGGCGAGTTCTTTTTCGGCAGCGTTGGTGAAGTCGGGGCGATTATTACCTTTGAGGTTACCTAGAAGGGTAAATTGAGAGATGAGAAGTATTTCTCCACCGACCGATTTAATATCCAGATTCATTTTTTGGTCAGAGTCCGGAAAAACACGAAGTTTGAGAAGTTTATTACTTACTTTCTCAACATCTCTTTCGGTGTCGGTTTTAGAAACGCCAAGAAAAACAATAAGACCCATTTGAGATTTTCTTTGGGAATTGGAGTCGTTTTTGAAAGAAACACTTCCCGAGTCAATGTTTTGGACAACGGCAATCATGGGTTAATTATAGAGTCTCTAGAATTATTCGACAGGAGTAATGAGAAAGTCGTGAATGAAAACAACAACCCCATGATATTTAATTACTTCTTTTCCTAAGGTAAGCGGAATATTGGGTACTTCCTCGAGAATAGTATAGGAGTATTGCCAGTCACCTTGTACTTCTGGACAATAATCGGAGAACAACCTGGTCTTTTCGCCACCTTCAATGATATTTTTCTTTAGAGAGGCCATAACGTCGCCCACAGAAATACCCATTTCTGCTAAGGCTTCAAGTGTTATTGTGCCCCCGGCGTAAACGCGAGTGTAAGTGACCCCCTCAGCCACAACGATTTCTTGACCACCTCCGGTTCTGTCGGCAATCCACTCATCGTGATAGGTGCCATCTTCGTTGTCGAAATGGCTGGATTTTATTTTGAACCCTCCTCTTTCATCGCTGCGCATATCAGTACCTCCGGCGAAACCTGCATTTAATCCTTGGGAAAGTAGGCGATCGGTTTTTTCAGACATATATATTATTTTAAATATTTTTTATTTTTGAGTTGGTCGGGTAATAAACTTTCTTTGGAGTACATTTCATAATCCTTGCCATAACCTAATTTCTTCATCAATCTGGTTGGAGCATTGCGAAGATTAAGTGGAATGGGAAGGTTCCCAAATTGTTTGACGTCGGATAATGCGGCCATATAGGCGTCATAGGCTCGACGATCTTTAGGGGACTTGGCCAAATAGACAGTACCGGCGGCCAGATTTTCCTGACATTCGGGATAACCTATTTGTTGACAAGCTTGAAAAACAGCGTTGGCAACTACCAGAGCCGTGGGCGAGGCAACGTCTTCCGAGGCAAAAATGACCATGCGACGGGCAATAAAAAGAGGGTCTTCGCCGGAGTCGACAAGGCGGGCAAGATAATAAAGAGCAGCATCAGGATTACTGGCGCGCATGGACTTGATAAAGGCAGAAATGGTGTTGTAGTGTTCTTCGCCTTGTTTATCAAAACGAAGGAATCTAGACTGGAGAGCTGTTTTGAAGTTCTCGATGGTTAACTGTCCGTAAAGTGAGGCTGTCGATTCGATAAGTCCGATTGCTTGACGGGCGTCGCCATTGGCGAAGTTGGCAAGCCACTCTTTTGCTTCTTTATCAATTTTGAGTTTTAAAACTTTGGTTGCCCGGGTAATAATCTTTTCGATTTCTTCTGGGGAAAGCTCTTTGAGAACAAAAACTCTGAGACGGGAAAGAAGCGGAGCAATGATTTCGAAACTGGGATTTTCCGTGGTGGCACCGATAAGGGTGAGCTTTCCCCTTTCCACAAAAGGAAGGAGATAGTCCTGCTGGGCTTTATTGAAACGGTGAATTTCATCTAAAAAGAGAACGACGGGTTTGGTGGTTTCTTCCGTGTTTTTTATTATCGAACGAATATCGTCTTTGCCGGCGGAAACGGCAGAGAGCTCGTAAAAATCAGCGTCAATGGCATCGGAGTAGATTCTGGCGATGGTGGTTTTGCCGGTACCGGGAGGACCCCAGAGAACAAAGGAAAAAATGTGTTTATTTTTTATGGCCTGGCTAAGCGGCTTACCCTCTCCCACCAAATGTTCCTGACCAATATATTCGGTAATTTTTTTGGGGCGGATTTTGGAAGCTAGTGGTTCGATGAGGTTGGACATATTCGGTATTTATTTGGGTATACCCTAGTGTAAAAGGGAAAAATAATTATGTCAACAGGGAGTGTGCGAAAATAGAGGTATGGAAAAAAGAGAAACATCATGGAATAACGTAACGAAGTGGTATGGCGAAATTGTAGGTGAAAAAGGGCATTTCTTTCATCAAGCAGTAGTTATCCCCGGGGTAATGAGATTACTTGATATCGGTGGAAGAGACAGAGTGCTGGATGTGGCTTGTGGACAAGGGGTTTTGGCTAGGAGACTCCCCAGCGAAGTGTCGTATACCGGAGTGGACTTGGCTCACGGACTAATAGCGGATGCCAAGAGAATGGATATTAACAAAAAACATAAATACATAGTAGCGGATGTGACCAAGAGTATTCCGATGGCGGAGAAATATAATAAGGCGGCGATAATTTTGGCACTTCAGAACATTAAGGGGCCAGACAAAACAATTAAGCTGACCGGAGAAAAAATGGACAAAGGCGGAAAGCTCATTATTGTTCTTAATCATCCGTGTTTTCGAATCCCCCGCCAAAGCAGTTGGGAAACAGACGCAAAAAATAAACTACAGTATCGAAGAATCAACCGCTATATGTCTTCTCTGGAGATCCCCATTAACATGCACCCGGGAGACAGAAACTCACCAGTAACCTGGTCGTTTCATTTGCCCATCGAAGAGTATTCCCGAATGCTTTCGGAAAATGGGTTTCTAATTGAAAAAATAGAGGAATGGACTTCGGACAAAAAGAGTGAAGGAAAAGCTGCAAAGTCGGAAAATAGGGCACGGGATGAGTTTCCAATGTTTATGGCGATATTGGCAGTGAAGAAGTGATAGTATTTAATTATTAATAGTATAAACGGCATATGAAATGTGATCGCAGTTGGGGACCTAATTCCGAAGCTATCTATGGACTCGGAGTAATTGGGTCAATTTTTTATTTTTTAAAAGACGCCTTTGGTTTTGTGCCGGTAATCGAAGGAATTTTGAAGGCTATTTTCTGGCCAGCTTTCGTGGTGTTTAAGGTTCTGGAAATGCTAAAGGTTTGAGCCGGACTGAGCTTAGAATGGTAAAATAGGAGCTTGGAACATTGCCGGATCGTCTAATGGTAGGACGTCGCCCTCTGGAGGCGAATATTCTAGGTTCGAGTCCTAGTCCGGCAACAGAAAGGGATTTCCCTATCTTTCAAAAAGAAGTTCGAACCGATGTTTTGGACGAAGAACCGCAGTTCTGAGTCCACGGAACCCTTGCGCGCGATTTTTTGCGCCAGTATGGCGCAATTTACGAATTTAGAAAAAGGTTCGAGCCAACTACAACCTTCTTCTTCCGTTTTGGATATCTGTTGCTCAATTTTTAATTTTTCTTGGAACAACTGATTCTTTTTGGTTTTGTAGATATCGGAGTCAACTGTGCCGTCCAGATATCCATCGAGTAAGACGTTGAGTTTGGTATCAAAGCTTTCGGTCTGAGTATGTAGTAAGGCGAGAACTTTTTCTTTGGAATCATCAGCTAAGACTCTGTCCTGTGCCAGTCGAGTTTTCCACTCAGGTTGCCAAGATTTGGGGAGGGCGGAGGATTTAACTTCACTCTTCAATTGACCGAAGAGATTGTTTTCTTCCAGATACGGCTGAGAGCAGGGCTTAATTTTCTTAGTACAGCGGTAGTAAATATATTTGACTGTGCGATTTGTTCTTTTGTAATGTTTGATGTGTTGCTCAGCCGTGATGGTTGCGCCGCACTCCCCACACCGCATCAAACCGGAAAAAGCAAAGTCGTGACTGGTTTCCCTTGGTCTAGAAAACTTTTGAATGTTACTTTGGACTCTTTCA
>LCDA01000006.1 GCA_000998275.1 Candidatus Collierbacteria bacterium GW2011_GWA2_42_17 | reverse complement strand
TACTTTTTCATGAGTTCGTGAGCTTCTCCGTTCTTTCGAAGTAGGTCAAATTCGTTTTTGAGAAGATTGTCGACGGCGGAGTTTAGAGTGTAGGGAGGGGTCGATGGTCGGGAGATGCCCAAACGGACGTCCATGTAGAAACAACGGGGACATGTTGTGAAAAGTTCTATCTTGGAACGACTTAGTTTTATTGGGTCACTTGATCCGGGATCAAATAGATTTCTTGTTTTACGATAGTACATGACAAACTCATGTTATCACGACAATACTTAATGAAGGATATACTTAATTTATGACCAGTGACAGACTAACGAAGATTGTAGCCACTCTTGGTCCTGCAAGCGACTCACCGGAGACGATTAAAAAATTAATTAACGCCGGGGTAAATGTTTTTCGTTTTAATACTAAGCACGGAACTACAGAATGGCACGAAGAACGAATTAATAGAGTACAAACGATAGCGGCTGAGTTGAAGGCAAACATTGGCATTCTGATTGATCTACAAGGACCGGAGATTCGATTAATAACCGTAGACAAACTCCCCTTTCCGGTGGAAAAAGGACAAAGGGTGATGATTACACCTTCATTTATTCCGGGTGTTGACTCGATTTGTATTCCCCACGAATTAGTATTTCGTACCGTAAAAAAAGGAGATCATATTCTGATTGATGATGGCGCAATTGAACTTGAAATTATCAGTGTTAAAAAAGACTTAATCGTCGCGGAGTCAAGTGTTGAGGGAGAAATCGGACATAGGAAGGGTGTTAACTTCCCCGGAGTAGAGATGAATTTACCGTCATTAATTCACGAAGATCTCAAAAGGTTGGATATGGCAACAACAAAGAGGGTCGATTTTGTAGCGTTGTCCTTTTCCAGAACAAAAAAGGACATTGAACTTTTGCGTCAAGAAATGGCGGAGAGAAAAATTAAAGCAATGATTGTAGCTAAAATAGAAAGTCTCCAGGCATTGCGAAATTTGGATGAGTTAATTGAGGCAACAGATGCCGTGATGGTTGCCAGAGGTGATCTGGGGATTGAGGTTCCGATCGAGCAGCTCGCCTATTGGCAAAAAACCATCATCGCCAAATGCCGGATGGCCAATAAACCGGTAATTACGGCCACGCAGATGCTGCAATCAATGACCTCGAGCCCGAGACCAACCAGAGCCGAAGCAACTGATGTAGCCAATGCCGTACTGGACGGAACCGATGCTTTGATGCTTTCCGGAGAAACTGCCAGTGGAAAATACCCTGTAAACGCGGTAGCGGAGATGTCAAAGATTGCCCAGTATAACGAACAAACATATCGGCTTATTGATTTTAAAATTGAACCAAAAAATGAAACGGATATTATTATTAACTCAACCAGAGAACTACTCAATCAAGAATTAATTAAGATTAAGATGATCCTTGTTTTTACCCGATCCGGTTTGACGGCAAAGTCTGTTTCTCGTTTGCGTCCAAAGGTGCCGGTTGTCGCAATGACTCAAGATCAAAAAACAGTTGAGGAGTTATCTCTATCATACGGAGTCAGGGCCATTCGAACCGATATCCACGAAGGGGAGTTTGTGCTTCCGAATCCGGCCATTAACAATCTTGTAAAATCGGGAGAGCTGATGAAAGGCGACACCATTATAGTGATTCACGGACAGAGTTACTACAAAGAAGGTTCAACTAATGCAGTAGCCCTACTTAAGATATAGTTAAGATTCCAAAAGATCCAAACCTTTTACCGACGGAAGAGATTTTTGGTGAACTTCGATAATGTTTTGAATCTGCTGGACAAAAGCATCACTTGTTAGATAAGAATAAATCATATCGGCCTTTGTGCCTCGATCGTTGCCATGATGTTTTTCTCTGGCGACATCAATCAAATTTTTCCTAAGTATCTCGGCGAGCGGTTGAGTGAAAGCGGGTTCGGTGACCCAGACTCCATCATAAAAACCAAAACCTGTCTTGAGAGACTTTGGTAAAACCGTCGTAACAATTACCGGAATATTGGCTTTTGAGGCTCGTAGGTCGGCTTTTAGTTTGGTGGCCCAGTCGTCAACCCAGGCTTTTGTTCTTTTTGATTCCCAGAGAATCACGCCGCAAACAGTACCCAGACTAGTTTTCACCACCTGACTAACATCGGCTCCTCTGACTCCCTTGCCGACAGGATTAATTTCATCTAGGGGAAAGGCAGATCGAAGATAATCTTCGAGGTCGAGTTCCAAAACCTCTCCCTGGAGCTGTTGGGAACCCTGATTGGCTTTGAGTTGAGCATCTTCAAGAGCTTTTTTGAGATCACTAATCATTTTTTCCTTCTCCATATCTTTTAATCTGTGTGAGTCGCTGGCCTCGAGAAGGGTTTGCTGACGGATTTTGTTTCTCTCCTCATCCAGTTGGCGTTGTTTGTCCAACTCAAACGACTTTTTTTCGTCTTCCAGTTTGAGTTTTTCTTGTCTTATTTTAAGTTCGGCATCTCTGGCTTCTTCCAGTTTTTGATTTTTTGTCTTTAGTTCTTCTTCTAGAAGTTTGGTTTTACTCAAAGACTCTTCGGCATACTTCTCCTTTATTTTTTCAGTGAGTTCTTTTTCTAAATCCGCCTTAATTGTTTGACTAAGAGCTTCGGTAATTTCAATCTCTTCGTTGCAGTTGGGACATTTAATGATATTGGCCATGTTTTGATTATATCCTCAGTTCAGGTTACAATTTAGCTTATGAAAATTGTAGTTGATGAAAACAAATGTATCGGATGCAATATCTGTGAGGATATTTCCGAAGGAGCTATGGGGGTCAAGTTTGGTAAGAAGGGAAAAGCGGCTCAAAACCCTGAGGCTGATTTAACCGACCGGGTGGTTGTGGAAAATGTCAAGCTTGCGATAGAGACGTGCCCAACGCAAGCAATATCACTGGAAAAATAATTAATAGCCTCTTAGCTTCTCGAGATATTTTTGGATTTGCCGTTTGGCTTTATCCCTGACTCTAATCACTCCGTCCAACAACACCTTGTGAGTATCTTTAATGTTTATCGGGCAGCCGGGCAGATTCATATCAAACTTGATTTCATAACCGGAGCGAGAAACTTTTTCAATGGAAAGGGAGGCAATTTTGAGATCTTCCTGATAATGTTTGAGGTATTTTCCCAAACCTGTTTCAAACTTAGTTTCAATTCTTCTTTTTAGACGGTCACTAATGACCATCTTCTGAGGATTGAAAATAATGTTCATAATTTATTATAACAACTTCGGTCAATTTCTCTTATATACTGATAGTAGTGAAAAAAATCGTTACGTTTTTGGTAATTTTGGTGATGGGGGCGATAGGTTATTTTTTCCTTAGGGGTACCGATTTTAAAAGTCTTTTTTCCGATCTGACATCTCAGCGTTTTTATATTCAAAGAGAACGGGGCGCAGATTTTATTGCCGACTGGACAGCAGAGGAGTTACTATTAAAAATAAATACTGCTCGTGAGAAAAAGGGTTTGACCAAGCTCAAGGGAAGCACCAAGCTCGACCAATCAGCAAAATCCAGACTGTCTGTGATACTGTCGGAAAACGACGTCGATGGCTCAGTGACGGGAATTACCAGAGAAAAGGCGTTGTTAAACGCAGGCTATACCGCTAATTTGGTTGGAGAGTTAATAGTAACCGGTTTTTTCAAAAGTAATGACATTGTCGCTTACTGGAACAACGATAAAACTACCAGCGAGACCTTAAACCATCCTAGTTTTCGCGATGTGGGAGTGGCCATTAAAAATAGTGTTGATAGAGTTGATGTCTATATTCTTTTGGCTTCTCCAAGAACAGTTGTTAAACAACCGGCAACACCAAAGATTACTTGGGGAGGTCTTGAGCTTTGGGAGGCAATAAACAAAAGACGGGTGGAAATGGGCGTGAATCCGCTAAAACAGAGAGATGAACTCTGTACCATTGCGTCAATAAGACTTAATCAACTGTTGACATTGGGAAGATTGGATGGACATGAAGGTTTTGTGCCGGTACTGAATAGAGAAGATCTAAAGTGGATATCGGAAAAATATAATATCAGTGAGTACTTGATACAAGGTTATCCAACACCCACCGAAGCCGTGGTTGCCTGGGAAAATACCTTGGGGCATAGATCTTTGCTTGCGGGAGGTGAGTACGTCTGGGGGTGTGTATACGCCCAAAATACAATTGGGGTTGCGATTGCCGCTTACTAAAGAATAATACTATCCGTTTCCTCTTCCACTACTTCATTGCGAGGAAGGATATAGATATCTCTTTGCGAGTTCGAGTCTACAAGAGTCCCCTCCCCTTTTAGTATTTTTTCCATCGGACGGCAGTGAATACAACCATTTCTATCTTCGGGACAGTCGAACTTTTCGAGTTTTCTGGCTAACTTTATTCTTCTGCCGATCTCGATTACCCTGCTGTGAGCTTCTTTTAAATCCGGTAATAATTTTTGCGTGGGTTTATCATCGGTTTCGAGGTACCAGTAACTAGCTTGAGTTACCGGTCTCTTTTGACAGTGATGAACAAGAAGATGGTAGAGGGGAAGCTGGAGAGAGTCTTCTTCCTCCTTCTTTTTGCCTGTTTTGAAGTCGATGATATGAACCGAGTCGGAGGCTTCATCATATTCGAGCCAGTCAACCTTCCCGCAAAGGACGATATTTTCATCTTCAGAAATCCAGTAGTGAGGAAGTTCCTGTTGGATTTTTACGGCAAGTTTTCCGATCGGACCCGGATTATCCATAACACGTCTGAGCATCGCCTTGCCTCTTTCTTTAAACTTGTGCTCATCTCCGACACCAACAAAGCCTCCCTTTTCTCCAGAAAATTTTTCCCAGACTTTGTCAAACTTAAGAACCAATGATTCATCCATTCTTGACGAAGTTGGGATACCGGACAGAGAGTCTATGACTTCGTGAACTGCCTGACCAAGAGCCAGTGACGGAGTCATTATTTGAATTTTGTGGCCGGTGGTGGGATCTTTATAAACGTTTTTTAGAAAATAGGCTCTGGGACATTTGAGATAGTCATTGATTGAGGTGTGTGAAATCCATATCGCCGTGTATTTATCTTTTGCCATGGTACGAATTATAGAACCAAATGGTTAAAATTAACCATAGAACTCCTAAAAGGTAACCACCGAGAACATCACTAGCCCAGTGAGCACCCAAATAGATTCGAGAAATGCCGATTGAAGCAATGAGAAGAACAAAGATAATAAGTAAAATAGTTCCCTTTAATTTCCTCTTGGGTCTTTTCATTAAAAAATAAAGTAGGAAACCAAAATAGACAGTAAATACCAGTACGTGATTGCTGGGATAACTTTTGTCTGACAACCACACAGAGACGTTGACGAGACCGGCGTCGGGTCGCGGACGGTCAACAAGTGTCTTAATCAATGACCCGGACAGGGCGCTCCCCGCAGCAGACAAGGAACTAATAACCGCTTCGGCACGAAATTTAAATAGATAAAGTAAAAAGCTAAGAGTCGCAACGATAAGAATCATAAAGGGCTGATTCCCGATAGAGGAAACAAACCACATAATTTTTTGAAATACTACCGAGTTGATACTTTGAATCTTTTCGGAGATTAGAAGATCAAACTTAAAATAGGGAACGGAGGTGCAAATTAGACTAACGATAATAAAAAGAAAAAGAATTGTGTTTTGGCGATTAAGTAGACGCCGCCATTTACCGGATTTCATTCAATAGAAATTTTATCATTTATACGGGGATGATTTTTTTGGATGGTGCCTTTGGGCATTTCAATAACAGTGGAAAACCGAGGATGATAAAGAAATAGCTTAAAGGGTTTTAGGTTTTCTTCAGCTTTGATAACTCTATGTTCGTTATCTAGAAGCAAAACATCGATGGACTCATTCATAAAGAAGGTGTGGATACCGAAGTGAGTTTTGAAGATTAAATAACGAGGGTTGTGAGGGTTGAGTAAGCCTAGCAAACGATCGGAGAAAGAGGTAGCAACTTTTGCTGTTTTGGTTAAAGTCTTATTCTGGGAGAGGTTTTTGATGATGGCCATGATTTGGAAAGGATAAGGGATATTAGATAGAGAGAAGATGGTGATTAAGCTTGAGCCATCTTCGATGGTATTTATATTGTGGATCGAAGCTTTTGACCAAATTCCAAAAGCCGGAACCATGATTGCGATGCACCATGTGTGCAACTTCGTGAATTACAACATAATCAACTATCTCGTGGGGAGCCATAACGAGTTTCCTATTGAAACTTAAACAGTTTGTGGGGGAACAACTGCCCCAGATTGACGAGACTTTTTTTAGATTTATTTTTTGGTACTCAACCCCAATTTCCTGTGAGTAGTAGTTCACTTTCTCGGTAATAGTTTCGATACCCTTTTCCAAATACCAGTACAACAGAGCCTCTTCAATTTTTTCGGGGTGTTTTTCTTTTGGCAAGCCTTCGTATAACTCTACCTGGATGGTGTCTTCCAACAGCGAGATCTTGCTTCTTCCGGGTGTCCTTGTAGTTACTATGGATAGAGAGTATTCCTTTCCAAAATAAAGGTGTTTTTCTCCTTCGAAGTAATGTTTGGTTATTTTTTTTAGACTTAGACGTTCAAGATGCTTTTCAATCCAGAGCGACTTTTCTTGAATAAAATTTTCAATAATTCCTTTGGGCATCCAAAAAGGTGCCCTCACAACAACCCCTCTTTCTGCAGACACTGTTATAGAGGCATTGGAGGCAATACCTTTTTTTCGTAGGATTCGATAGGAAAAACTTGCCACGGAACTATTGTAAACCAATTAAGGCTGTTTAAGGTATAAATTCCAGAGAGTAAATAATATCTTCCGAGATTAGATAGTCAGCATTATTGTTACTTGGCGTTTGGTTAATCACCAGGAGATATTTATTATCTTCTCTGGGAATATAGTAATAAGTAATGTTTTTTTCGTTTTCCGATGAAGTATAAGTTTGGGCGGTTACAGAACCCAAGGCAATGGGAGAAATAGAATTAACAAGAGTGAATTTGTCTTTTAACTCGTTTTTCCTTTTGGTAATCGCTTTTTCAATCATGGTGTTGACGGTGTCGTTTTCGGCGAGAATGTCCTGGGTAATTGATAAATTTATAGATCCCGATTTTTGTAGGTCGATGTTTCCGTTTTTTCTATTTTTGATAGAAACATCCAAGGGATGCTTTATTTTGTAACCATAATAGTTATTAATAAAAGTTGGCCAACCAAAAACGGAGGAGTTACTTTTTGAGCCCATTATTTCTGGCTGCGGGGTAATATTCGTATCGACGACAAGGGGTGAAACAAGTTCGGATTTTTTTTGAAAGTTTACTCTTTTTACTAGCGTTCCAACAGAAACCGTAACCAAAAGTGAAAATACCAAAACGAAGATGAAGTTCATAGTGTAATTGATATTACACACCAAGTTTATTATGACTCTTTAAAATATACAATATGCATATTGAACTTAACCATCTATACTTGGTTATATGAAGTTCCCTGAGTATTTACATAGTTTTGTCGAAGATAAAAACGATTTGGTTCAGGTGACTGAGACGATTTATGGATTGCTCTCCCGCATTGAAGAACAAAAAAAAGATGCTGACGGAAAAAAGATGACTCTTCTTATTATTGGAGGTTTGTCTGGAGCTGGGAAAGATACAATTACTCAAGCGCTTATTGATAGAGATAACCGGTTTGGTTGGGTCAGGACATGTACTACACGCGGCAGACGACCGAATGAAACCGAAGAAAATGACACTTATGTTAGATTGACGGAAGAGGCTTTTCAAAAAGCTTTAGCGGGTGGAGATGTGGTCGAGTGGGTGGAGTATGCCGGTGATCATTACTGTTCGTTGACTTCCGTTTTTGAAAAAGCTTTTGAGACCTATGAAATTCCTATACTAAGAATCGAGCCAAAAGGTTCTCGTTTTTATTCTGAGATGTGGAGAAAACGAGAATGGATGTTTGACAAAATTAACTTGATATATGTGTTTGTGGTTCCCCCAACCATCGAAATACTACAAAAAAGATTGTTGGATCGATCGGGTGATCCAAAATTTGTTGATAAGAGAATTGCTCAGACAGAAATTGATATTCCATTTGTTTGCGATGCAGAATATATCGCTATCAATGAAACGGGAGAGTTAGATTGGGTGGTCGATGATTTGATAAAGCTTCTTTCCCCTTAAATTTTGATGTCGTCAAACAACGTGGAGAGTGACCTCTACATAAACAAAAAGAAGATAGAGATAAAGAAGACAAAAGCCTTCCTTCCTGGTGAGAGTATTTTTGCTTTTGGCAAAGAGATAGAAAAGAAAAAGTCCGATAATTAAAACCAATAAACTGATAATGTAACTATTGTTAAGGAAGATTGTTTTCCCGTACCATAAAGTAAGACCACCAAAGATAAGAGTGTTGTAGGAAGCAGAGCCAACGTAGTCGCCAAAGGCAATTTCTTTGTCTTTAAAAAAGACTGTTCTGACCACTAAGGAGAGTTCGGGGAGATTAGTTCCTAGTGAAACCAAGACAAGACTAATGAGAAAGGGAGAGATTCTAAGAATTTGAGAAAAATACATTGTTTGTTCAACAACGCTATTGCTACTTAAATAGACAATGAGAACGCCGACGACTATTTTGAGGATCTCGGGTCCAACTCTTAAAATGTGGTGGTGAACAACCGTTGATGGTTTTTGGAGTAGTCCTCTTTTTGACTCGATCAAGACGGCGGCAAAGACAAATAAAATGAGGGAAATAATTCCATCTAGCCTATCTATTTTGCCATCGAAAGAAAGAATTACCGGCATACCAATAACAACAAGGGAGGAGATGAGATTAAAATTTTGAAACTCGGGATTTATTTTTATTTTTTTACCCGTGATGGCGAGTAAGGGAATGACCAGGGTAAAAAGGACAATTGAAGCACCAATTAAATTACCCACAAAGATTTCCGGATCATTGTCCAGGACTGAAGTAATTCCTACTGAAATCTCTCCGAGAGAGGTAAACAAACCGAGGATGAGAAAGGAGACGGAAAATGAGGAAAGTTTTAGTTTGTGAGAAAACTTTTCAACCGATGAAATTATCAGGCCGGCTCCAAGCCAAATACCGATAAAACCTAAAACGTATAGCGTGATATGCAAGGGCATTCATTTAGTTTAACAAATTTTTAATCTGCTTGGGAGCGGGATACCGGAATCGGACCGGCCTCTTATCCTTGGGAAGGATACGTACTACCGATGTACTAATCCCGCATATATACTAGGATGGATTATACTAAACATTAATATGACAGGAAGATATAAACAATCACAAAAAAAGAGTCGGTCAAGATTCTATATTTTTCTCTCCGTGGTTTTTGTGTTTGTGATGTTCAAATGGGGACTACCTTTGTTTATGAACTTAGTTGCCGGAAATGGTGCTCAGAGAATAAATACGGATAACGATATCATTCCACCACAATCCCCCATAATTTCCGCCATACCAGATGCAACCAATAGCGCCAGGTTGACAATTGAAGGCTTTACCGAGGCCGGAGCTAGTGTTGAACTTCTGTTAAACGATCAAGTAGATAAAATTATTAGAGCGGATGAAACGGGCACGTTTGTGTTTGAAACCACTTTAATTTCTGGACAAAATAGAATTCAGCTTCGAGCCAAAGACGAAAAGGGTAATGAAAGTATGTCTGAGGTGACTTTGATCACTTACGACAATAAACCGATTGAGCTGGTTGTTTCCTCACCCAAAGACGGAAGCGAGTATTTTGGAAAAATTAATCAAGTAATCGATATCAAGGGTGAAGTAAATAAAACGGGGAGTCAAGTTCTAATCAATGGCTCTTTCGTTTTAGTTGATAGAAGTGGAGCATTCGTTCATCGCTTTATGCTAACAGGTGGAGAAAATATTATAAAGATTGAGGCTTCGGATATTGCCGGGAACAAGACAGAAAAAACACTTAGGCTTATTTATACGCCTTAATTTTTGTTTGACCAATTCCCAGAGTAAACCAGAAAAGGGCTAAGATCCAGATGAAGAAGAGTGAGTTGTTGAAGAGACTATGAAAAAGAAGGGAAAGCGCTAGAATTTTAATTCCGTTATCAATCGTAGTTTGGTAAAGTTTTTTAAGAAGGTTAATAAAGAATAAGAAGCCCACCATGCCAGTGGTAGCGAGTAGAAAGATGAAGCTGTTGTCCGTTTGGAAACGAGAGTTTTCAATTCCTCTTAGGGTGTTGTATCCCCAACCTAAAATCGGCCTTTCAAAAAATAAGCGGAGTCCCCGACTCCAACTATCAAATCTGGAAAAGATGGAAAAGGTTCTTAAGAGATTGACTCCTTCACCAAAGGGTTTGGGGGTGAGATAGATGATGATACCCAGGAGGATTAGAAGTAATAATAGTTTAGTTTTTTTGTTGGTAATCAAGAGGTAAATTAAACCGACAGCAAATACTAAGTATGAAGCTCTGGAAAAGGTGAGGGCGAGTAAACCAACAAAGGGAATGGAAAATAATAGTTTGTTCTTGGCGATGAAGTATAAGGCGATGCCGGCAAAAACGGCACCGGTAAAATTGGGATCATAAAAGGAACCAATCAGTCGGAAATAGTGATCGTCGAATCCAAGGTTTTTTAAATACCGCATGTCCGGAAAAATTAGATATTGAAGTAAGCTAAGAAGAGAAAATATTCCCAAAGATATCAGTAGAGGGTTTTTGAGTTTGTTAATACCGACGTGACGTGCAGCAAAAAATAACGAGGGATAAATAATTAGTCTTAATAAATAAAAGAAGGATAAAGGAAGCCCGACAGATATCCCCTGCTTAAGATTAAAAACCAATGAAATTGCAGCTACAGATAAAAAGATAAGGAGGGGCTTGGTGATAGATCCCAAAAATATTTCCTTTCTTTTCCTGGAAAATACGAGAGATAAAAAGACTAGAAACACCACCAGGTCAAGAAAATACAAGGTGAAGGAAAGTTGGGGTACCGAAAAAGAAAGTAGTTGCCCAAAAGGCCAAACGTAAAGTGTAAGGAGTAATAAAAAATAGGTCATTTTGAGATTTTATAGATTTGAATTCCGATATCGTTGGTGTGGAGCAATTCAGCTTTTATTTCCGAAGGGTTAGTGCCAATCGTAATGAGATAGTCATAGCCCTCCGATGACTTTATCCACGAAGTGTGGTCGTAGTTGAAGGGAAAATAATAAAGATTATGAAGTTTGTCTATGAGTATTTTACTGTTTCCGTCAAGATTATTTTCGACGTAGTCGTCTGTATCGATAAAGGTCTCCGGTAAACGAGTCGCATGTTTGGTAAGAAAAACATTTTGTGTTTCTCTACCGAGTAAAAAGGGAAGGTATTTTTTGACAGCAATGATTCTCATGCCAAAAATAATCAGAGAAGAAATAATCACGAGATAAATAAATAAATTTCTAAGGGGGTCTTTTAATAAGCTAACGATATAAACCGAGGATATTATTAGTGCTGGAAGATATGGCAAAAGGAAACGACTTGAGGGAGGATTAAGAACAACACTGAAGAGGGATCCAAGAAGACCAATTAAGGCAATTTTTTTAATTAATTTATGGCGACTAAAAAGTGAAATTGTCGTCAACACCACAAGAAGACCGATTAGTGGTGAAAGAAAATCGTCAAAGGGAAGGGTAACCGTAATCGGAAGAAGAAGAACATTTTTAATGATTACTCCTACTGACGAAAATGATTGGTGGAGAAGCGGGCTAAAAAGGGGGTAGATGGGGTTTCCGGTGAATTTGAAAGCGATAATAAACCAAGGAAGAGAAAGAAGCAGAGCAGGAAGAATAAGTGGCAGACCAAAAGCAACAGCGTAAATAGCAACAGACCCAAGTGAGAGCCACTTGGTACCAACAGCTAGCCCAAGAAAAATACCTCCTTTTTTCCATGAGCCGGAAACAAAAAAGTAAAGGGCTACTGTTTCAAGAAAAGTTCTAAATAAATCAATGTAGGCGCTGCCGGACTGCCAACTGACCAACCAGGTGCCGTAAAAAAGAGATATAGTAACGGATTTAAGAAGAGTAGATAAGTTTAGCTTTGTCGAAATTTTCCAAATGAAGAAACTTATGCCAATACCGGAGAGATACTGAACAAACTTTGGGCCGATGTAACCAGTGAGTTTTATTAAAGGAATAAAAATGGTTTCGGTGAGTCGAGGCATCACCGAGTAATACAAAAGCCCGCCATCAAAGAACCATTTTTGTTTAAATAACCAAAGTTTGGGAAGGGTGAGGTGATACCATAAGGCATCGAAGCCCATCTCCGGAGTAAACACCGTAAGTAAATTTAAAACTCCAAGAAGAATTATTGGTACCCAAACTAGAAGTATTAATTTCTTTTTGTCCATTGAAATATACGGACGGTTAATGACTGAACACTCATGAGATAGGCCAAGAATAAACCGATGGTACCATCAAGAAATCCGAGCTTAAAGATGTAGTTTTGAATAAATTTGCCTTTTGGATTAAGGATTAGGCGCCAAAAGGTAAAGGGTTTATTTTCTTTGGTTAAGATATGGGCATCGATGCTGGCATAGTGAGTCATCCGATTGATAAATTCACTAATAAAATTGTCTTTGACGTGATAAAGAGGTGAAGATAATTCCCCCACCATGCCTTTTATTTTCCAATTCTCATGAACTGGTCGGGTGAAATTTCCGAGTTTTCTTTTGGCGAGATGGAGGAGACGAGTGTTACCTGTTTCGCCATATAAAAAGGGTTGGTGAAAACAGACATCAACTCTTTTGATCATAAATCCAGAGTATTTTGTTTTTGAAGTAAGGCTTTGAATTTCTCTAGCCAACTCTGTTCCAACATACTCGTCGTCATCGATAAAGAAAACCCAGTTGTTTTTTGCCCTTTTTAAGGCAAAGTTTCTCTGAGAGGCAAAGTTGTTATTAAGAGGTCGATAGTAAAAATGTGTTTTACCAATTGTCTTCGATTTTTTTACTGGTGAGTCAACCACGATGATTATTTCAGAGGCAAAATTGACCGAGTCAAGAACAGATTTGTTTATTTTTTCGGATTTTGAAATGATAGCTACGGTTATTTTCATTCTTGAGATATTTTTTTACCGACACTAGTAGACAACACATGTGATGGTAACTCGATAAATTTATAAACGAGAAAGGAAACTCCCGTGGCAATAATAACCGACAACAAGAAGAGACCGAGATGAATAATTAAGTACTGATTTTCGTAAGGAAGATTGGGTAGACTTTGGAACATAATTCTTGAAAGAATATATAAAACGGAAAAATGAATTAAATATAAACTGTAGGAAATTTTGCCAAAGAACTGGAAAAATTTTCCATTCAAAAAATCTAGAGCGGTTACTTTGTTTCCATAGGCAGCGAAACCAATTAGAAAAAAGGAAATAATGCTTTCAACAACTCCTCCTTGGTATTCGTTGGTCAGATAACGAAAACCGAGTAAGGGTATAAGAGCGAGCGGAAGAATAACGGAGACTAGTCGATTGGAAGCCATGGAAAACAGAGTTTTAAATTTGGGTATCATCAAACCGAGATAGAACATATAAAGATATCGAAGATCTCGAAAACCTTCGATATTCAATAAGGTAAAACTGAGATAAATCAAAAGAAAGCTGATTAGAATATCCAACCACCAAGAAGTTTTTTTGTTGATGAGGAAAAAGACCGGAAAGATGAAGGAAACAATGAGAATGACCCTAAGAGTCCAGGTGACGCCACCAATGTAAGCATGGATAAAGAAAATATTGAGGAGTAGTTCTTTGAAGGTCATTTGGAAGTTCATCCACCAGTTGAACCAGGAAGATGAATAGGGGAACGTTTGATAGATAAAGCCAAATTTCATGTAGATGGCAGTTGTGGCAACAATGAATAGATAGACAGGATACAAACGAATTATTCTTTTGACCATAAAACTAGTTAGTCCTCGAAAATTCATTTTTGTTCTGGATAAGGACTGTCCGAGAACCAAACCCGAAAGAAGAAAGAAAAGCGTCACGGCAGCTCCCCCATTGCCGAGGAACATAAACAACTGTTGAAGTTTGCTTTGGAGTCCGTGAAAGATGAAGGGGTTTTGCTGCCACACATTAGCAAACGTGGGAATGACAATTACTAAAAAGGAGTGATTTAACGCTACGATCAAAGATAGTAGACCGCGAAGGCCGTCGAGCTTAGTGAAGCGAGTATTATTTTCCATTTATCGACCGTATTTATAAAAATGATATGTCCAAAGAAGATAGAGATAAGGATAGAGAGCAAGCGCGTGAAAAAAAGGTTTAATCCTTTTGGATAGAGGTAGCCATTTGGTCATAAAACGAAGATGGCTTTTAAAACTGATTAACAGTTTTCCTGTAGGCTTGTAAAATGAGGAGGATGTTCTATGCTCAATAATTACTTTTGGGTCAAGGATAATGTCAACATTCTTTTTTTTGGCTGAGAGGCAGTAATCGACGTCCTCAAAGTACATAAAATAACCTTCATCCAAAAGACCAACTTTTTGAAACGTTTCTTTAGAAATTAAAACACAAGCAAAAGTAACAAATTCCGATTTGATTGGTTTGGTTGACGTGATCTTTTTAATATTTTGATGCTTGGGTTTAGCCAAACTCCAATCTACCTTACCATCTAGACCAAAATACATGTCATTTTTTTGCTTGTGGAAAATAGCTGGAGCAACAATGCCGGTTTTTTTATTTTCGAAGTGCTTTAATAGCGGAACAAAAAAATCATGGGGCAAGACAACGTCTGGGTTTACGATAAGAACGTAATCGGTTCCGGTAGCGAGGGCTTTATTAATTCCAATATTGTTTCCACCCGCAAAACCTAAGTTTGATGGACTGGCAATATAGTCTGCTTTCGGAAACAATTTTTTAAATGTTCGTTGATTTGTTTTGGTAGGGGAATTGTCGACGATTATTATGCTAACTTCACTGCCAATATCCGTTTTTTGAATCGAAGAAATACACTCTGTGGTATCCCTTTGATGTTTGTAGTTTAGAATGATTGCTGTTATCCTTTTGCTCATCTGCTATATTCTAACCTAAATGACAAAACCGCTTTAGTAGCAATCAAATATGAAATATCGATACAACAAATTTAATAATAATGCTTTTGAATCTCACAAATTAGCTTTTAATTTAATTGACGCTAATTCCAAAGTGCTGGATATTGGTTGTGCAACCGGGTATTTTGCAAGGGAATTGTTTAATAAGAATTGCGAAACTTGGGGAGTTGATAGCGATAAAGAGGCTGTTAAAAGGGCTGGTAAACACTGTAAAAGAACAATTGTAGCTAATATCGACGAGGTACATAAATTGCCTGTTCCAAAAAAATATTTTGACTACGTCATTATTCTGGATGTAATCGAGCATTTACTTCATCCGGAAAGTGTTTTTGATATCATCAAACCTCTTCTAAAAGACGATGGGAAAATTATTGTTTCCGTTCCGAATATTGCACATGCCTCGATTAGATGGATGCTTCTAAGGGGTGATTTTCAATATACTTCGACGGGAATAATGGATAAAACGCATCTACATTTTTATACTAAAAAAAGTTTTGAGGATGTACTGAAAAAGGTTGGTTTAAAAATTCTTAAGTTATCCCCTACCAATGGAATGTGCAAGGTGCCCTTTTTATATAAAATCACCGACAGACTACCTGCTTCTTGGCAGTATTGGATAGCTTGTAAAATACCTACACTTTTTTCCTACCAGTTTATTGCTTTGGCAAAGGTTCGCTGATTTTAATTATCTCCAATTCCAACTGTTTCCAGGTAACAATCAGAATTGAAGGAACTGTTATACAAACGCTAATGAGAAAAGCATAGGCGATACCAATTGCTCCCATACGGACAAGAAATAGAGAAAAAATAATTTCGAGCGAAACTGTGAGTGCTCCGAAAAATGAGGGGATTTGGGGTTTGTTTAATCCCTGAAGTAAGGCCGTGGGAATTGGAGTTAGTGATACGAGGACGAAATAGAAACTAAGTACCTTAAGAATTGGATAGGCAGACGCGACAACAACAGGATCTTTCAACCACCAAGTAAGAAATGATTGTCCGATGGTAAAAGAAAGAAAAACAGCCAAAACGCCACCTATCAAAGTAAGACCCTCAATCCCAAGAACCAACTTCTTGAGTTTTTTAATACGATCTTTTTCTAGTAACGAGGTACTAAGGGGAAAAAACGCCTGAGCAACCTGTGAAACAACACCGGCTCCTTTGGCAACAATACTTTGAGGAATGCTGAAGGAGGTGATAGCTCTGGCAGACACCATAGCTCCGAGAATGAAATTACTGAACTGATTTTCTACCTGACCAGCAAGTGTACCAACAAAATTTCTCAGTCCAAAAGAAAAAAGCTCCTTTCCTGTTTGTTTGTCGTAGCTGGGTGTAAAGTCTTTTCCGGTGAAATATTTTAGGGAGTAAAAAACCATAAACATGAATGTAAGGATATGGAAAACTAACTGAACGAGAAAAAGAATCGCAATGTTAGGATAGGCTCCCGACACGAGTGCTGAAATTATGGTGTTAGCAGATCCAACTAATATTGTTTTGGAATTAAAGATATCGAATCTTTGTTTTGCCTGAGAAAGATTAAGCAGATGGGTGTTTAGATGATTAACAAAGACGATTGACGACAAAATCCCAATAGACCAATTTATTGTGTTTCTATCAAGATGAACGAATAACGGCATGATTCTCGAAAGATACTGCAAAAGAACAAAAACGCAGATAAATAAAACCACGGCCAAAGCAATATAAATTGCAAATGAGGTTTTCCAGGTTTTGACATTTTCTTCCCTTGTGGTGTCTGGAAGGGATAGTTTTCTAACGACTGCATTGGAAATCCCAAAATCAAAGACGGCGGCCAGTGAAATAAATGAGACCAAAAAAATATAGACACCAAAAATATCTCGGCCAAGGTTGTTTAAGAGTACGGAGATAGAAAAGAAGCTGGCAAGAAGAAGATAAAAGTATCCGGAAAGATTGAATGCGGCGTTTTTTATCAGGCTTCGTTTGATAGACATATTAAGTGAGGAATCGGTAGGCTAGGTTATTATAAACCAGATATTAGATCTGTTGATGTAAAATTGGATGTCGAATATGAAAATAAAGTTTCTTCTCATTAACGCAATTGACATTACAAAGTCGTTGCAAACTTCTTTGCCTCCCTTAAGTTTGGGGTATTTGGTCAGTTCCTTAAGAAACGATTTTGAAAATGATTTGATTGATTTTAAGATTGTGGATAGGGATGTTAAAAATGAGATAAAAAAATACAAACCTGATATTGTTGGTATCACGTCTGTCTCTCAGAACTACAATTATGCGATACAGTACGCAAAAATCGCAAAGAAAAGTAAAATCCCAGTTTTAATCGGTGGTACCCACATCACCGTGTTACCAACCACACTCACAAGGGATATGGATGTTGCGGTGATAGGTGAAGGAGAGGAAGCTATCAAAGAGTTGTTTTCAATATATCTAGAGAAGGGAAAATTTGATAAAAAGGATTTGATAAAAGTCAGTGGTTTGGCTTTTTGGGATGGAAAAAAACTTGTTCAGACAGAAAAAAGAGCACCTATCGCAAAAATGGATACCATACCGAATCCGGCACGAGATTTGATGAGGATTGAAAAATGCACCCATGTATTTTCCTCTAGAGGCTGTCCGTATCGATGTGTTTTTTGTGCTTCTTCACGATTTTGGAATAGTACGAGGTTCTTTTCTGCGAAATATGTAGTGGCAGAAGTCAAGTATTTATATGAGCATTTCGGTGTAAGAGAAATTGATTTTTGGGATGATTTATTTATTGTAAGTAAACCAAGGATTAAAGAAATTGTTTCCCTACTTCGTAAAGAGAAGTTGTTGGGAAAAATATCTTTCAGTTGTGCGGTAAGATCCAATTTAATAGATGAAAGTATGGCAAAACTTCTTAAAAAAATGAATATTAAAGGGGTTTCAATGGGTTTGGAATCAGGAACTCCTAGAATTCTTAATTATCTTAAGGGAGATACGGTTAACATCAAAGATCACATGAGGGCGATAAGGATTTTCAAAAAATATGGTATTGAACCGAGTGCCTCTTTTATCATAGGCTCACCTAGTGAGACTCGTGAAGAAATTCTACAAACTTTTAAATTTATTAAAGACAGTAAACTAAGAGGGTTTGGTGTTTATGTGTTGACCCCTTTACCTGGAACTCCGATATGGGAATACGCAAAGAAAAGAGGAATGGTGAATGAAAAAATGGACTGGAGTACTTTGAATGTAGAATTTTTAGAAAATCACGAGGAAGCAATTATTTTGTCGGAAACGTTAACGCGGGAGGAACTGTATAAACTAATTATGCTTTTCAAAGCGGAACAAAAAAAGAGATACATTATCGATTTTATTAAGCATCCGGTAAATGTCCTAAGAGTTCTCTACCATCAAGTCAAGAAACTGGTTCATCCCGTAACTCTTTATCTTGCCAGAGATTTATAAATTTCCTCAATTTGTTCGGCTATTTTTTGACGGTCATACTTTTCTTCTGCTCTTTGACGAGCAGCTATGGAAAGCGAGTGCCTTAGATCTTCATTATAAATTAGTTTCTCTAGGTTTGTTCTGAGTTCTTTAATGTTTGAATGGGGAGAAATGAGAGCTACGTCCCCTACAACCTCTGGAATGGCGCCGCTATTGGTGGTGACGATGGGAAGACCACAAGCCATGGCTTCCAGTAAACACATACCGTACTGCTCCCCCCAAGTTTTAGTTTCTCGACTGGGAAGGCAGAAAATATCGGCACGCTGGTACTCTTTATTTATTTTCTGATAGGGGAGTGATTTTACAAAAATATTCTTGTAGCCAATTAATTCTTTTTTTAATGGTCCCGAGCCTATGAAAGTAAGCTTAATGTTGGGATTTTTTTCTTTAAGGAGAAGAAATACTTCCAGTAGATCTGTTATTCCCTTCTCCGGAACTAGACGAGCCACACAAAGAATATTGATATCCTTGGTTTGTTTTTTGAATGGGTGGGGGTGAAATTTTTTTAGATCAATACCCATGTTGACGACGGAAATTTTTTCTGGTTTAACCCCCTCTTTGATTAATACCTCTTTGGCTTTTTCCGTAACGGCAATAAATCGATCTACATTCTCGTAAGCTAATTTTTTATATTTTTTTCTGCCTTTAATCCCCTCGTTATTAAAAGGGATTATTTCCCAAACGGTACTGATAACACGCCGTACCAATCCCCTTCTCTTGGCCATGATGGCTTGATATGTGTAGCCGAAATATGTTTCGGCAACATGAACGATGTCACTTCCCTTGATAATCTTTTCCAAGTTTCCAAGTTTTTGAGCGTCAACGAATATTCTGTTGAGAATTGGGTATTTGAAAGGAAAGTTGGGAAGGTCCGTAGGTGACCAGAGTTTAACTAAAGGTAAATCTATTGCCGAAGAAATAGGATGTTTGGATGATATTGCGGTGATATCATATTTGTCCTTTAGGGGAGAATAGTTTTGAAGTTCAAAGGGGTTTAAGAAGGCGCCACGAACGATAGAAATTTTCATATTCTAAAAACTTTATTTGCGAGAATTAATAAATCATCCAATAAAAATATTGGCTGGATGATAATGTTTTCTAATACACCGAAATGTTTTAAAAAGAATATTTTTCTGGATTTTAACCATGAACAATGCCTAATTCTATCCCTATTGTTGCTGCTTGCTCCTCCGATATGTATTATTTTTGACGAGTTTTCGTGGAATATTTTTATACCAGCTTTGTTTGCTCTTAAGCAATAATCAACATCTTCAAGATACATAAAGAAGTTTTCGTCGAGTAATCCAATTTTTTTAATTGTGCTTGACTTTATCAACATAAAACCTCCCGTAACAACGTCTACGGGAAAGGAATCTTTATTTGAATTGTTAATATCCAAATAATAAAAATATTTATGCCATTTATCGTTTTTACATAATTTTCGAATATTGGTGAAATCAAAAATTCCTACCATTAGATTTGGGTATCGAAAATAACTTCCGTTAGCTTCCCCTTTTGTATTAACTGTCGTACCACCACAAATTCCCGCTTTGTTTTTTTCTGAACATTTAATCAAATTTATTTGAGAATTTTTCTCTAATATGGTGTCTGGATTTAATAGGAGGATATATTCACTTTTACGATTCAGTCTAATTCCTTGATTTACTGCACGAGCAAAACCTACATTGTTTTTGTTTTCAATAAGTGAAATATCCTTTGATTTTTTTTGAATTTTTTTGACTATTTTTACTGTATTATCTTTTGAAAAATTATCAATAATTATAATTTTATAGTTGTGATTATTTAATTCACTTTTTGTGACAGTATCAACACATTTCTTGATATGTTTTTCGGAATTAAATGTTACAATGATTATTGTAAGGTCGTACATTTTTATAGTTTTGAGGTGTTTATAAATTAATTCTACACAATGAAGTCCTGCACATCGCTTCTTGTAGTTTGGGTTATTATCGGAATCATAGCATTTTTTTTCTTTCCGAAAGGTATCGAGGCATATTATTTTTTTTCTGACCATTTTAACTCTACGTATGATAGTTCTTGGACAATTTCTCCTGAGGCAACAGGATCAGCCAAAATTGTGTCTGATTCCTTTTTGAGACTTAGTCCTATAAATTCAAAAAAATTCCCGTATTTGTGGAAAGAACTTCCAATGGTCGATAAGATTGAAATTGAATTTAAATTTCGTTTTACAGGGACTCCAAATTTTGGTGCTGGGTTTGTTCTCTCTGACAAGTTATTACCCTATGGTATTACCAGGGAGGTTGCTTGGGAAGATGTCGTTTTTATTATTTGGCCTAAACAAGTATCTGGTTTTACTGTAAATACCGTTATCTGTCCTAATACAGCCCCTTCTTGTATCCCTAACCACTTTAATAGTGGCGTCTTTAATGGTTTATCCAATGAATGGTACACGTTAAAAATGCAAAAGGATGGAAATAAATATTATTTATATGTTGATGGAATCAAAGTCTATGAATCTTCGATATCTGAAAGACAAATCAGGTACATTTGGTTAGGAAATCCTGAATTTACAAATGGTGTCGCTTGGCCAACTATAGATATTGATTATATAAAAATTTCTGAGCTTAGTAATACTAGTCCAACAATACTTATTCCTGGTCTTGGTGCTAGTTGGGATATGGGGGCGATATTGAGTGGAACGGATGGAAATAACTGGACAGTTCCCAGTTTTGTGAAAGAGTACAATGGTCTTATTAGCTCGTTTATTAATACCAAGGATCCAAACGATACTGATCGAAACCTGTATATCTTTCCCTATGACTGGAGAAAGCCTTTGAGTGTTTTGGCGGAAAGGCTTAAGGTGTACATAGATACCAATATCTCAACCGGGGAAAAGGTAAACTTGGTTGGCCATAGTATGGGTGGTCTGGTGGCAAGAGCATACACTCAAACATACGGAACTTCAAAAATAAACAAAATTATTACCGTGGGATCACCAAATAAGGGTGTAACCGAGGCATATGGAGTTTGGGAAGGAGCCACAATCTGGAATGATGTTTGGTGGGCAAAAATGGCTCTTGAACTAACAACACATTTCGGAGCTAATGTTGGTGAATCTAATGTTCAGACAGTTCAAAGACTTGTTCCATCATTAAGAGATTTGTTACCTGTTTATGATTTTATAAAAAAAGATGCGTTAGTTATTCCCTGGTCTACTCTTAGTCAAAAAAATTTGTATCTGGGCACTTTGAATCAGAATGTTTCTCAAATCAATTCCCTAACAACTGCCATCTATAGTAAGGATATTGAGACCAATAAAATTGTTAAGGTAATTGCTCCATCAGAGGAAGATCTAGCTTTGCAAAGATGGGTTGATGGTAAACCAATTAGTGATCCGTTTGAAACTGCAGATGGAGACGGAACAATTACGGAAGATAGTGCAAAAGGTACTTTCTCTAATATTCTTAGGGGATCAGGTTGGCATGGTGAGTTGGTTACCAAAAATGACAATATTCAAAAGATATTCGGGGTATTAGGTTTAGATCAGACAAAAATAATTTCCGGAAATAATGATGGTCGAAAAAATGCACTTGTAGTTGTTCTGCGTTCCCCTGGAAAACTTGAAGTATGCAATATTGAGGTGACTAAATGCAATGATCAATTGGGTTTGTATTTCCCAGATTATAAATTATTTATGTTGCCGGGATACGATAATGAGGAATTGATGATTAGAGTATTTGAAGATGGAAATAAGGGTACTTATAAATTGCACATAGGTAACATTGGAGACACATCAGATTGGAATATTTTTGATGGGAATATAGTTTCTAACGATCAACATGACTATTACATTGTGAAAAGTAATGGCAAGAATTTATCCATTCAATCTTCTCCTGCAAATAAAGAACAGTGTAAAAAAGATAGATGGAAAGTAATGTACGATTATTTTGGCTTCAGAAATCAGGGCGAATGCGTCAGTTACGTTGAAAGAAACGAAAGGGCTTCTAGTAGATTTTTTTGGTGGATCTGACTGGATTCGAACCAGTGACCTCTTCAATGTGAATGAAGCGCTCTAACCAACTGAGCTACAGATCCAACTTGATATATTATATCAACCGCATTAAACTTAAATGATGCGTTTCTTTAGAAAGTTTATCAAGGTAGTTTACGAGTTTGTTGAGGCATTTGTCATCTCTGCTTCGGTTTTTGTCGTTGTTTATCTATTCTTGATGCAGCCTCATCAGGTGAAGGGTGCATCGATGTACCCAACTTTTAAGGATAAAGAGTACTTACTTACCGACAAAATTACCTACCAAAGAGGGCTACCAAAATATGGAGATGTAATTGTTTTTAAGGCTCCAGTAAATGAGAATTTTGACTTTATCAAGAGAGTAATTGCTCTTCCCGGACAGACAGTGATGATCAAGAATGGCAACGTATATATTGATGGCCAAGTACTTGACGAGTACTATCTTTCAAGCGACGTGGTCACTAATCCGGGGCAGTTTTTGTTGGAAGGAGAAAGTTATACGGTACAACCTGGTGAAGTTATTGCTTTTGGGGATAATCGGGGTCATTCATCGGATAGCCGTGATTGGGGTCCGGTACCCGAACAGAATATTGTAGGGAGAGTCTTTTTTCGATATTGGCCATCAGATGTAGTTGGAGTAATCTCCAATCAAACTAGGGCTTCCAATTAGGGTTTAGTATTCCGAAAGGTTGTCGGGGTCTCGGGGAACAATAGGGTCAGAGGGTTGATTGTAGGAGGGTTTTTCCAACATTGGTTCAAAAGGATTTGAGTAGGTATTTTCGCTTGGAGACTCTTGAGTTTTAATCTCTTCTTCCTTTTCAACTTGAACTTCCGGTTTGGGAACTCCAACTATTAGATCATAGATTTTTTGGATCTGGGCTTCGGTTTCTTCAGGATTACCTTTGAGAACAATATGAATGGCGGTTTCGACTCTGGAACGGCGCATTTTGACGTTAACATTCTCCCCTATTGATCGACCAATGGCTGTTGCCATGTTGTCTATGGATTCATTGACAGTCTTGGTGTTGAAACCATCAGATGGCTTGGAACGATGCATGGTTTTTTTGAAACGGCGAGAAAGCTCTTCCGCACGTCTGACCGAACCACCTTCACGGAGAATCATCTTGTAGGCTTCAATCATGGCCTGGGTGTCGGGAATGGCGGCTAGGGCTCTGGCGTGGCCTTCAGTGATGACCCCCGAGATCAGTCCGTCCTTAAGGGCATCTGGAAGTTCGAGAAGACGGAAGGTGTTACTGACGTAGGCTGGACTTTTGCCGATGCGGGTACAGATGTCCGAGTTGGTTAAAGAGAATTCTTTGATGAGACGTTCAAAGGAGTTGGCACGATCAATAGGATTAAGATCGGTGCGTTGAACATTTTCCACTATGGCCATCTCAAGCATTCCCTGAGGAGTGGTTTCGATGATTCTAACAGGGACTTCGGTAAGACCGGCAAGACGACTGGCTCTCCAACGACGTTCTCCGGCGATGATCTGATAGCCTGCGGGGGTGTGTGCCACAACGAGAGGTTGAATGATGCCGTGAGTCTTGATGGAGTCAACAAGTTCGGAAAGAGATTCAGGAGTAATCACTCCTCTTGGCTGAAGAGGATTGGGTTGAAGATGGTCTAGCGGTAATCTTGCAACCTGTTGATTTTCTTCCATTTATTTTGTGATTACGTCTACGTATTTAACCCCGTTTAACTTACGATATTTGACGTTTCCAGGGGCAGTAGCGTAAACAGTAAAGTCACGGCCTTTGTCGGTGTTGATACCAGGATGTACTCCTGCTCCACGTTGACGAACAATGATTTGACCAGTTTTGATTTCTTCACCACCGTAGATTTTGACTCCTAGTCTTTTGCCGGAACGTTGAGCGTGTTGTCTGGTCGCTCCTCCTGATTTGACGTGTGCCATATATTTTTATTGTTTTTGTAAGATAACTATTTCACGCTTGACGTCCGCGTCGGGACGTGAATAAAATATTCCGCGTTTCAATGGATTGTAACTTAACTTTAGCTTCCCGTCAATTATTTCACTCGTCTTATATTCTTTTTTACCGTCGTTGAACCAAGGGAAGACCATGACGACAAAACCGCCGGGTTTGAGAACTTTCAACCAGTCCTTAAGACAACCGAGATAAAGCTTCTCCAATCCGGGGACAATATAACGAATTTCGTCTTGTCTGAACTTAGATTTTCCGAGAAAAGGCTCAGTAACAATGGCATCGATATTGCTGAATTTATCGGAGAGGTGGGTAGCATCAAGAACCTCTATTTTCCCCGAAAAGTTCATCGATTGGAGATTTTCTATAGTATCTTGAACCTGATTGGTGACAATGTCTGTTCCGCCTATTTGATAGCCTACCTCAGCGGCTTCGACTAAAACTCTGCCTGAACCGCAGAAAGGATCAACCAAGATCTTGCCCTCGGGAGAAAGGGGTACCAGGTTGACCATACTTCGGGCGATTTTTGGAGGAAGCATACCGGCTTGGGGATCAATGTGAGGCATGTGACGATCTTTTTTGATCCAGTGCATGAAGCTATGAACCCAGACAGTTTGCCAAACTTGATTATTTTCTATATCCAAGAAAAACTCATCGATCTTGTGTTTTTTGTTGATGACTGGAGAAACGCCAAACTCGTCTTTGGGAATGACAAATCTACCTCTTTCAAGATTGTCTTTGACTTCTTGGTGAAGTTTGGAAGTGTTTTCCTTTTTTCCCAACAGACTTAAAGAGAAATTTTTAGCTTTGATTTCTTTGGCTATGGATTTGGCACCTGGGATAACCCCTTCGAGAAGAACGGCGAGTTTGATACTGGATCCTAGTCTTTCGGCAATTATTTTGGCTTCGTCAACAGAACCCATCTCAAAACGATAGACATTGGGGGAAATTTGGGTCGCCTTCTTTATTTGGGCAGACACCTCTTCTGCCGCCAAAGTATTGTTGGCTCCGACGAACAATAAAAATTGCATTGTGTTTTAAAGGTTGATCGCCTTGACCGTGAGATAGCTCTCAGATTGTCGGTGACCAAGAACTTTTCTGTACCTTGATTTAGCCTTAAATTTAGCTACGCGAATTTTTTCACCACGCCCAGTACTGTCTAGAGTAAGCTCTACAGAAGCTTTTTCGACGTAAGGCTGACCAATCTTGGTGTCTTTGCCGTCGTGAGTCAACAAAACTTCAGTAACCTTTAAAGTGTCGCCAACTTTAGTTTCGATTTTCTCAGCAGTAATTTTGTCTCCTTGTTTGACCAAGAACTGTTTTCCGCCAAGTTCAATGACGGCATATATATTTTTGTCTTCCATGGGCGCAATTATATCTCAAAAGGGGTGATTAAATCAAGCTGGCGGAGTTGGAGTCCAATTAATATCGCGAAACTTAGAAGGGAGCTACCGCCATAGGAAAAAAGGGGTAAGGTAATTCCGGTTACAGGCATGACCCCAAGATTCATACCGATGTTAACAACTGTTTGGAATGCCATGATGGTAAAAACCGAAAGTGAAAGAAGCGATGCTCGACTGTCCCTTAGAACTTTGCCTGTTTGAAGACAAGTTTGAAAAATGAAAAAGTAAGCGGCGAGAAGAAAAGAAGCTCCGACCAAACCGAATTCTTCGACAAACGAGGCAAAAATAAAGTCGGTATGACGTTCGGGAAGAAAGTTTAGGTGAGACTGGGTTCCAAGTTTGACTCCTTTGCCAAAAATACCACCCGACCCGACGGCAATCGTGGCTTGAATAACGTTGTATCCAGCTCCTTGAGGATCCTTGTAGGGATTAATAAAGGTATCGATTCTCTGTCTTTGGTACGGTTTGAGGAAATATGATTCCAAAGGGATGGCAACAGCAAGAAAGACGGCACCAATAATTAGGAGTTTCTTTATATGACCGGTAAATACCAACAGGGCCAAGGGCAAACAAATTAAGGTCAAGGCGGTACCAAGGTCTGGCTGAATAATGACTAAAACAACCGGAATCATGGCAAGTAAAAGGAACTTTAAAACATCTTTCCATTTACTAATTTTGCTTTGAGAGAGATATGACGCATAAAAAATGGCGAGAAAAGGTTTGACAATCTCAGATGTTTGAAGATTAAAGATACCTAGATCAATCCAGCGAACAGAACCACGGATATTTCTGCCGATAATCGCAGTCAGAATCAAAAGGAAGATACTAGTGATATATAAACCGGTTGAGATACTAAAAAATGTTCTTGTATCCAGTCTGGAGAGTAGAAAAACGATAATAATACCGGCAATAATAAATTCCAGCTGAGTAAAAAACAAATCAGGAACTGTACTCCAGATGGTAATAAGACCCAAGACAAGAACCAGTATTAAGGCAGCGATAAATAAGCCCTTGTTTGGACGCATATTAATTCGATCTTACAATTTTTATCTCTGGACCTTTGGTAATTTTGGATACCAAGGCTTTGCGCTTGATGTCGCCTTCGTACTTAACTGGCCAAGAAGGTAGTTCGATCTCAATTTTTTCGTCGAGTCGACAATTCGCCAATTTTCTGGCTTCCTGAATCGACCTGATAATTTCACGAGCCAAACCTTTGTCTTTGAGATCGACAGTGATAACGGTGTCGTAGCTGACGCCTTCCTTGCCCTCGGCGAACAAGACTTCTTCTACATTTAGTTCTTCTTTAATTAATTGAAGAAGTTCACTTTCATCCTTAAGCGTGGAGAACTCACCTTTTACGGTGATGGATGATAGAGCTTGTTTGATCGGAAGACTAAGATTCTTTCTTTCCCCGTTGCCCATTTCGCAGATTCTTCTAACTAGAACCATTTTGACTAAAAGTTCCCTGTCAATTACTTTGTCGTTTTTGACTGTTGGCCAGTCTTCGAGATGGACCGATTCTTCTCCGGTAAGATGACGATAAAGATACTCTGAGATGAAAGGAATAATTGGAGCTGATACCTTGAAAAGAACGCTAAAAACGGTGGACATGGTGATATAGGCAGCTTCTTTGTCGGCTTGATTTGGGGCGCTGGGACCAACACGATCGCGAGAACGGCGAATGTACCAAGTAGAAAGGTCAGAAATGAAGCTTTTTAGAGTGGCGACGCTTTTAGGAATTTGATAAACACCAAGATATTTATCCATCATAAGAACTGTTTCATCCAAACGAGTGAGAATCCAACGATCTAGAACGCCTGGTTCTTTGGCAAACTCCGGTTTTTGTTCCCAGTTTTCGAGAGAGGCATAAGAAACAAAGTATTTGTAGGAGTTCCAGAGTAGCATAAGGGTGGTTTTGAGTTCGTTGGCCCAGTCTTCTTCGGAGACAATAATGTCTTGGCCAAGAGCAATGGAACTGCCCATGAGATATAACCTAAGAGAGTCGCCACCAAACTTTTGGAGTGAGTCTTTGGGGTCGGGAAAATTTCCTAAACTCTTACTCATTTTGTGGCCATCGGTTCCCATGATGACACCGCTGACCACGACATTTTCAAATGATTTGGAGCCCATCAATAGATTGGAGACGACGTGGGTGACGTAAAACCAAGCCCGTAGTTGGCCTGTGTACTCGGTAATAAAGTCAGCTGGGAAACTATTGTTGAACTTGTCTACATTTTCGAAGGGATAATGTACTTGTGCATAAGGCATAGAAGCCGACTCAATCCAAACATCAAGCACTTCGGGAACGCGTTTGGCTTTTTTGCCGCACTTAGGACAGTTTAAATAGATTTCATCAATGTCTGGGCGATGAAGATCTTTTACTTTTTGACCGGAAAGATTTTCGATATCGGCAATTGATCCAGGAACGATTCTCTCTCCGCACTCACACTCCCAGATGGGAAGAGGTGTACCCCAGTAACGTGAACGGCTAATGCACCAGTCTGGAGCAGACTCTATGCCAAGCCTGAAACGACCATCTTTGAAATGACTGGGGACCCAGTTAATATCTTTATTCGTTTCAATTAATTTACTTTTAATATCCTGAATATTGATGTACCAAGCTATTTGACTTTTATAGAGTAAGGCAGTTCCGCAACGATGACAGTGAGGATAACTGTGAGTAATTTTTGTGCTCTTTAATATTAAACCTCTGTTGACTAAATCTTCGAGTACTAATTTATCGGCAGCTTTGAAATATTTACCCTGAGCAACAGTAATTTTTGGATCCATGGTGCCGGTGTCGTCAACCGACTCCCCCATCGAAAGTCCATATTTTTTACCAAGCTCAGTATCATCTTCACCAAATCCCGGAGCAATATGAACAATTCCAGTACCGTCTTCCATGGAGACAAAGTCTGCGGGATAGACTTTGTAGTCGGCTTTGGTGGAGTCATAGTAGGTATAGAGAGGTTCGTATTCTTTGCCTACAAGTTCGTTGCCCTTGAATTCTTTAATTATTCTGAGACCGTCGCTTCCTAAGGTTTCTTCAACACGAGCCTTAGCGAGAATGTATTGAACATTGTTCTGTTCGACCAAGACATAAGTATCGTCTACGGAAACGGCTAGGGCAAAGTTACTGGGAAGTGTCCAGGGGGTAGTTGTCCAGGCAAGGAAGAAGTGGTTCTCACCTTTTACACGAAATTTAAGAAAGACCGAAGGATCAGTGACATCCCTGTAGGAGTTGTCCATGGCAATTTCAAAATTACTGATAGGAGACTCACACCTGGGGCAAAAAAGAGAAACTCTTTTGCCTTTATAGATATTATTTTTTTCGTAAAGCTGTTTGAAAACCCAGATAACCGACTCCATGTAGTTTTTGTCCATGGTGCGATAAGAATGTTCCATATCAACCCAACGACCGATCCTGTCGATATACCACTGCCATTCAGAGGAGACATCGTGAACATAAGTTTTGCAAGCAGAAACAAATTTATCAATGCCCAGAGTTTCTATTTCCTTTTTGGAGTTGACCCCCAATAGTTTTTCAACTTTGTTTTCAATGGGAAGACCATGACAGTCCCAGCCCCAGACTCGATCGACGTGCTTACCTTTCATGGTTTGGTAACGAGGAATAACGTCTTTAATGATTGATCCTAAAAGATGCCCATAATGAGGCTTACCGGTGACAAAAGGAGGACCGTCGTAGAAACGGAAGGTGTCTTTGGCATCTCTTTGAAAAACCGATTTTTCAAAGGTTTGATTTTCTTTCCAATATTTGATGACCTCCTCTTCGATTATCGAAGGAGTGTACTGTGTTTCCAAGGGTTTAATAGTTTTGTTTTTCATTTTTTTATTCCAAAAAAATCCTGCCAAGACGTAAGTCTTCCAGGATTAGAGTCATTAAACATTGTTTTCTGACGGTACCATCTAATTTTTTACTTGATTGTCGCTATTACGGGCTTCCCGGGAAGGTCTACTGTTTTCTTCTTCCAGCTCGCCTGGGTGATTGCCCGGCTCAAACGCTTTTGTTACTTTTTGATTATAGCAGTTACGTTTGGGAAAAATATTTAGTATCCGATATTTTGTAATTTTGATTACAACTTAGCCTTGAAATTGATATTGACAAATGATTGAAAGTTAGCTAAATTGAATTAATCCCACATAAAAGAGGGTAGGGATAAGTTAACAAAATTACGACCTCTCTAACTCTTTTTGGTACACCGCACTTTTAAGTGGTAACGCAGCCTAGGGATAACCATCCTACTCTGGGGTATGTGCGTTGCATATCAGTAGAAACCGGGAAGTAAGTTACCGTCCTTACACTTCGCTAAGATATCAAAGTGTTTGGTTCATGATATTCGGTGTAATCAGAGAAGAAGCCATCTGCCCTTACGAACAGCTGGCTTCTTTTTAGTGTTATTGCTTACTTTAGGCCTGGGCGGTAACAGTGACAGAAAGCTGTCCATCTTTGTATTCAAAAACAAAGTTTACCGGTTTGTCCTGATTGTTGGTGATGTATAAATTTTGATTTGCACCAATAGATTTGTTTGCGGGGTTGTAGTAAATAGACACACCAAATTCTTTAGGCACCTCAGGAATGTTTGCAAAATCATGATTGGCGGGAGCAAGCACATCTAGTTTTGCCTCTCTGGCTGCCCAGTTTATAAGGGAAGCAAGATGACAAACACCATCTCCATATAAATAACCATCGGTTTTGAATCCGTCGGAGTAGTTAAAGTGAGCCTCAGTGGTCTTGACAACCTTACCATCAAACTGGGGAAGAACTGCATCATGATAGGCAAAAGTCTCATTTGGTTGAAGAGTAAACTCGGATCTGAAAGAGTTATCTATCTCAGCCCAGTTGATGTCTTGCGCACTATCAACACGCCCATCAAGATAGGCCAAATTAAGTAAAATGTTGTCTTTGAAGACATCACTTACTCTCTGGGAAGGATAACGATTCTCTAGTGAGATTGTTCGAGAAGATAAAACATTCTCTTTTTGAGGGAGAATATTTTGAACCGTAGAAACCCCGCCGGAGAACAGCACAAAATAGAGGCTTAAGATTAGGTTTTTTATCATAACGTGGGTATTGTACTCTACTATAGGATAAGTGTCAAACCAAAAATGGCAGGTTTTGGGTAATGGGAGTAAGATGGTTTTAGATATTAATTAACAAACTAAAATGACAGGATTCCACGCAGATATTGAGGCTGAAACAATTGGTAACACCAACTTTAGGAAGGTGCTTTTTACCGGAGTACATAGCCAGCTGGTGGTGATGAGCCTGTTGCCTGGTGAAGATATAGGGATGGAGGTTCACGCAAATGTGGATCAGTTCTTTCGTTTTGAGTCAGGTGTGGGTAAGGCCATATTGAACGGGGAAGAGATACTTTTTAAGGCCAACGATGTAGTAATCGTGCCTGCAGGAACTAACCACAACATTATCAATACCTCAACCATAGAGCCATTGAAGCTTTATACCATTTACTCCCCTGCAAACCATCCGGAAGGCACAATCCACACTACTAAAGAAGACGCTTTGGCTGCCGAGGAAGCTCATAATTGACAAATATTTATTTGAGATATACTTGATATATGAAGACAAATGATCTTTGGCGACTATTACTCTCTTTAGTGATTTCTCTTTCGGCTGGATTTTTGGGTGCCCTTTTTACAACACCGGCTGTCCAAAGCTGGTATTTGACGATTAATAAACCAGTATGGATTCCTCCATCTTGGCTGTTTGGACCGGTTTGGACATCTCTTTTTATTATGATGGGTGTAGCCCTTTACCTTGTCTGGTCGACAAAAATGAGTAATAAGGTGCGGGTATCTTTAAAACTGTTTGCCGCTCAGCTAGTTCTTAATGTTTTGTGGTCTGTTTTCTTTTTTGGACTTGGTAATTTCTGGTTAGCTTTTGGAGAAATACTGGTTTTATGGGTATTTATCTTGGTGACGATAGTCTCGTTTGGAAAAGTAAGTAAGATGGCGAGTTGGTTAATGGTGCCATATCTTTTGTGGGTGACGTTTGCCTCGTATCTGAACTTCACCATTGCCAGCTTAAATTAAGGTCATAAACTTGTAGGGAGCCCCCAAATGGTCAAGATGCCTGGGATGAGACTCGCTCTTTTAGAGCCGTGTCAATCAAAAATAATTGATTTTTTCGAAGTAGCGGAAGTTTGTCTCGGGTAAAGAAACCATACTCAGAAACCTCATGTGTTGGCTGAAAATCACCACCAATCAAAACTCCCGTGTAGCACATATCCAGGCGAGCAGTGTCTCGATCGGTACGAGTCTTAAGTGATTCATCAACACTCACTACAAGACCGGACTCCTCTTTGATTTCTCTTTCTAACCCTTCGCGTGGGTGTTCACCGGACTTTAAGTAACCACCAGGTAGACTCCAGGAATGTGATCGGTAACTATGTTTGAAGAGAAGAATTTCATTTTTGTCATTGAAAATAATTCCAGTTACACCAACTAGAAATTGATCCTGAAAGATGCGCATAATTAGTAGTTGAATACTTTTAGGAAGACGGAGAAATTTCCAGATTTTGGCTAGTAATGTTTTCACAAAGCGTTTGGGTCTTCAGACTCGTTGGTTGGAGAGTGTTTTAGCTTTTCGTTTTCTAACTCTAGCTGATGTACACGTTTGGTTAGTTCAAGAACTTCATCCTTGTTTTTCTTAATCTCTTTATCTTTTCCGCGGAGCATAAGTGAGGTCGAAATTGAGTTGAATAAATAAACAATGTATGACAAAACAAGACCAACAGTCAAAGATCCGACAATTACATAAAACAAAGGAACATCTGAGATAGAGACAACTCCTAAATTGACTGAAACCGGAACAAAATTAAACCTCGATATATACACTAAAACCGAACTAACCACTAACAATAAAATTAAAACTAGCATAATGCTTACGGTATTTACCTAATATAACAATCATACAACCTTTTATCTTTACAAATCAAAATACAAAAACCCCGACGGAATGCGTCGGGGAAAAGAGACTACTTGAAATTGAGGTATGCTTTTTGCCAATTGCCATGATCATCGTAAGTTACTTCCCAGCCGGCTTTTTTGTATGTTTCAATGATGTGCTGAATAACTTTGTGATACAAAGCGTGGCTGTTGACGGGAGAGAGATCTAACTCGTCAAAACCTATCGTGACTGGGTCACCATCAAAAACATTTTTTAAACGTTCATCAATTAGAGGAATGATCCTCTGAACTGTGTCGTTAAAGGCGCGGTTCAAATTAGCTACAGCTTGAGATTTTTTGATAGTCACAGGAATCCTCCTTAAGGTGCGAGATGGGGATATTATACTACTGGATTATTCTTCTATCTCGACAGCGATGGTACACTCGCCGATCAAGGCGGCAATGGCACCTACGGCAGTAAAAACGGGAAGAAGAACGACACCGACGACTCCGATGGTGAGGGGAAACTCAATGACAACCTTGCCTGTTTTATCCTTTATAGTGATGTGGCGAACATTGCCTTTAGCGATAAGATCCTTAACAGTTTTAAGTAGGTTTTCTCCATTTACCTTGAACGTTTTTTGAGTAGTTGTTTTCTTTTTGGTAGCCATATGAATATTTTAGTACTTGTTTCTAAGGAAGGCAGGGATGTCCAGATCGTCTTCAATATCAACCTCGTTGTGGTGTACTTTGTATTTGCCGGCAAGTTTAACTTGAGTGGAAGGTTGTGGTTCTTCCTCGGATTCAACAGGTTGTTTCTCTGGTTCTTGAGAAACAACTGGCTTAGGAGTGAGATATGGGTTGACGGAAGGGATGCTACCAAAGTGACGACGATTTTCATCAAAACCAGCAGCAATGACCGAGATTTGAATTTCATCACCAAGATCTTCTCTTATAGTAGTGCCGAAGATAATGTTGGCATCCGGATCGGCAGACTGAGTAATAATTGAGGAGGCTTCGTTGATTTCGGTGAGAGTTAGACTCTTACTACCTGCGATATTAAAGAGAATGCCGCGAGCGCCTTCGATACTGATCTCTAGAAGAGGTGAACTAACGGCGGCGTTGGCAGCGATGATGGCACGTTTCTCACCAGAACTACGACCGACACCCATAAGAGCGGAACCGGCGTTGGTCATGACTGTTTTGACGTCGGCAAAGTCAACGTTGACAAGACCGGGGATGGTGATAAGGTCGGAGATACTTTGGACACCTTGGCCAAGAACAGAGTCGGCCATTTTGAAAGCGTCAAGAAGAGTTTGTTCTTTTTTAGCCATGTCGATTAGTCTTTGATTGGGGATAACAATCAGAGTGTCGACTTTGTCTTTGAGATTTTCAATCCCCTCTTCGGCCTGAACACGGCGGCGGGCACCTTCAAAAAGGAAGGGTTTGGTAACGACAGCAACAGTGAGAGCTCCAACGTCTTTTCTGGATATTTCAGCGATGATGGGAGCGGCACCAGTTCCAGTTCCGCCACCTTCACCAGCGGTAATGAAAACCATATCGGCACCCATAAGAACTTCTTTAATTTTTTCGCGGGATTCTTCGGCGGCTTGAGAACCAATCTCAGGATTTGATCCCGAACCCAGACCTTTGGTACCCTTTTCACCAATCTGAAGTTTGATGTCAGCATTGGAGTTTATTAACGCCTGCATATCGGTGTTGACGGCAATAAACTCAACACCTTTTATCTTTCCTGAAGAAATCATGGAGTTTATAGCGTTGTTACCGCCTCCTCCAACTCCGAGGACTTTTATTTTGGCGAAGGTGTTTGTATCTGGTTTGACAAGGCCCACTTTATGGTAAGAATGATTTGATAAAATCGATTGCTTTTCCGACAAACTGTTTGCCGGGAATTCCTTTTATCATACCAGACAGTTTTAATCTTGGGGCAGACTGTTGTTCTTTGTGGTGATAACCATAAAGTACAAGACCAACCGAGGTGGCGTAAACAGGAGAGTTAATTTCATCGGTAAGACCATGAAGACCGGTTGGTATACCCAACTTGGCTGGAAGTTGCATAACACGTCGGCAGCTTTCGGTACAGTTGACGGTGAGTGCTCCTCCTCCGGTAATAATGACTCCAGCGGGTGTTTGACCTTCGAGACCGGACTGCTTGATGACATGGTTGACCATGGTAAAGATTTCATTGAGACGGGGTCTGATTATGCCCTCGACGATTGTCTTGCGGGAGACTTTTTTGACATCTTCGGTAATACCAATTTTCGACAGATCAATTTCATCTAGATTTTTGGTGTCTGAAGACTCGGTTTCGTGTTTGACTTTACCTAGGTAGTGTTTAATTTTTTCAGCACTATCGACGCTGATTTGCAGGCCTATGGCAATGTCGTCGCTGATTTTTTTGGCGCCAACAGGAATAACGGCAGAGTAAACACACGAACCTTCAACATAGATACAAACACTGGTAGTGCCCCCGCCAATGTCGACGAGAACCACACCGAGCTCTTTGTCCGTGTCGGTTAAGACCGACTCGGCTGAAGCTAAACCGGTAAAAACAAGACCGGAAACATTAACGCCTAGTTCGTTGACACATCGGGTAACATTTTTTATGGCAGGAGTAAGTCCGGTAATGAGATGGGTCTCGGTTTCCAAACGAACGCCAGACATACCGGTCGGGTCTTTGATGCCGTGCTGACCATCAACAATAAACTCACGGGGTAAAACATGAATGATTTCTCTAGAAGTGGGTAGGGACACGGCTCTGGCGGCTTCAATTACACGAAAAACATCGTCGTGGCCAATTTCTCCTTCCGACTCGGTGATGGCAACTAAACCTTGAGAATTTTGAGACAAAATATTCTCGCCGGAGATAGAAACAAAGGCAGAATCAACACCAAAACCAGCCATTCTCTCGGCGGACTCGACACAGTCGGTGATGGAACTAACACACTCTTCAATATTGACAATCTGACCTCTTCTGACTCCGCGACTAGTGACCGTGGCGGCACCCACTAGGTTAATTTTTGAGTCGTCTTGACCGGGAACAGTAATTAGACAGGTAATTTTACTGGAGCCGATATCAATCGCGTTTATTCCTTGTGGTTTGGCCATATTTTTATCTTATGATCGGATTTTTAAAACTTAAATCGATCACTTTTGCGTCTTTTTTAATTGTAGCGAGGTAGCTTAGTGATTGTAAAGCAGAAACCAAGCTTCCTTCGTCAAAAGGTACACCTATTATGATATCAGGTTCGTTGGGCCGGCTCAAGAAAGAACGGCGGCCAAGGGTATAGATATCGGATACATCAAGATATTTAAGAACCAATCTCACCATTTTGTAAACTGAAGATAATATCTCTGGGGTTGGTTTCTCGATAAAAATGAAGCTTATATTAGCTCCCGTTGTCGCGATTTGAGACATCGAGCCATTTTCCCAAAGATTAAAGCCCAGTGCTTTTTGGGTGAGAACGAAGCTTTCCAGTTCTCCCGATGGTTTGACCCACCAACCGGCTGAGTCGGTAGTGCTGGGAGCTTGATCCATAGAAAGCTTAGGGAGACTGCTTACCAGATAGACATCTACCTGGAGGTAAGGGTCGTTGCCCTTGAGATTAATATTTAGTGTGTTGAAGGCTTGATAGCCAATACTCATTTTGTCTATTGGATAGGCTGCTTTAAAAAAGGTAAGTAAGTCTTTTTGATTAATAAGGAGTGAGTTTGAGCCAATCAAGTTGTTTTGAACTATTTGTATTTCTTGAGGACAGACTTCATTGTTAAAAGAACAGTTTATTTTTTTGATAATAAAAAGACTGTTAAGAAATAAAATAACGGGAATCAAGATAAGAATTGGCAAAAATCTTTTTAACCTTATTTTTAGCGTTTCCAGATTGATACGGACGCGTCGGTTAAGCCTCTTGGAGGTGTTCACGGATGATTTGAATGATCTTTTCTGTAGCATCGGTCGCTAATTTGGTTGATGGCTTGATAGATGGACGTTTAACTAATTCAATAATAGCCTGATATAAAGACTCCGGGGTGAGATCTTTTTCTTCCAGAATGAAGCTGCCGATTTGCTCTTCGGCGAGCTTGGCATTTAAAAATTGTTCATTGTGAGACACCCAAGGAATAGGGATAAGAACTGCTTTTTTTCCAAGAACCATCAGTTCGTAGACAGAGTGGGCTCCGGCTCGTCCGACGATAGCTGAGGAGGAGCGAATGTAGGTGGCGGCGTCTTCGGCAAAAAAATAGGGGGCAAAAATATAACGGTCTTTGTATTCTCCTAGCTTTTCTTTGATTCTTCTGGCCCGGTCGGAGTCTTTGGTTAGAGTATTGGCACCTGTTTGATGAACAACAGTAAATTTGGCAACAAGCTGGGGTAGAATCGGGAAGAGGGCTTTATTGATGGTATGAGAACCTTGTTTGCCACAAGAAATATAGATAAGTTTGGGGTCAAATTTTTTGGTGTATTTACTGTTTAAAAGTTCCTTTCTTATCGGGAGTCCAACAACGACGGACTTTTCTTGGGGAAAGTTTGGCAGTGATGAAACGTGAGTTAAAAGAATTTTCTTAACAAAAGGCGAGATAGCTTTGTTCGCCCAACCGGCAATGACTGTTTGTTCGTGAGTAATGGAGGGAATGCCGAGAAACCAACCGGCGATAACCACCGGAACGGAAAGGTAACCACCGGAAGAAAAGATTAATTTTGGTCGGTAGGTTATTAAATAAATAAAAGCCTGAAAAAAACCAAAGGCAATCTTAAGCCACTCAAGCGGATTAAATTTTTGATAAAACTTACCGGTTTTTAGCTCCAGGAACTGGAGTCCTGATCCAGTAATCTCCTGATACTCGGCCGAGAGTGATTTATCCCCTTTCGAGGCGAATTTATGACCAATCCAGATAATGGGGTAGCCTTCTTTTTGAAATGATTTGGCGATTACTAAAGCGCTGTTGTGGTGACCGCCGGTAAAAGCAATTAAGGGTTTCATACTCTTTTGGAGATATTAATAAGAAGACCTAGGGCAATGAAGTTGGTCACCAAACTTGAGCCGCCATAGGAAATGAAGGGTAAGGGCACACCGGTGAGAGGGACTAAGGCAACCATTGAACTTAGATTCACAAATATCTGAATTAAAAATAATAACGTGATACTACTAGACAGTAGCTTATCAAATTTATCATGAACATTCAGGGCGACCTTGAAAGAGGCCAAAAGAAGTCCGACAAGGGTCAGGATAAAAAGACTGCTGCCCAGGAAACCAAACTCTTCGGCGATGATGACAAAGATTGAGTCGGTGGTAGCTTCGGGAAGATAAGCATATTTTTGACGAGACTTACCTAAACCAACACCGGAAACACCCCCTGAACCAAGACCGTAGAGGACTTGGTTAATGTGGTATGAAGCACCTAAAGGATCCTTAGTTGGATCCATGAAGGTTTTTACTCTGTCCATACGATAAGGAGAAAAAATAATTAAAGCGCTGATGGCCGCGACCAGAACAGCACTAAAAGAAAAGATTTCTTTGATTCTGGCTCCTGAAAGATAGTAAATCATGAAGGAAACGCCGACGGTGATGATAGCGGTACCGAGGTCCGGCTGGAGCATAATCAACACCAGATTTACTCCCAGAAGAAGGAGAAAGTGCTTGAGACTGCGCTCCTGTTCGAGCCATTTGGCAAGATAGATAGCCAAAGTGATTTTGAGAAGCTCCGATGGTTGAATGACGGTAAAGCCGATATCAATCCAGCGTCTCGCACCAAGAAACTTTGAACCGATACCAGGAATAAGAACAATTACCATGAGAAAAAGTGAAACACCATAGAGAAGGTGGGCGTATTTCTTGAAGAGTGACATGGGGATACGGAAGCGTCATATATCGCCACAAGACCAAAACAGGCTACCAAGATTCCAGCGATAAGAATGGTCGTAGGGAGACGATTATGATTGCCTTTGAGGCGTAGCATAAATTAAATGATGGCTAACCAGATGCCGAAGATAACTAACATAATGCCGACAAGCCACGCTCTCTGGACAATTTTGGGCTCAGTCCAGCCGATTTTCAGGAGAAGATAATGAAGCGGAGCAATGGGCAGAAGACGGCGATGGAGTATCTTTACCCAAAAAATTTGAAGAGCGCTACTCAAGCCATCAACCAAGAATGGTAGTCCAATAATTAAAAGGGCGATCACTTTCCCGGTAAGTAAACCAACCGTGGCAAAGGCGGCACCAAAGGCTAGAGCTCCAACATCTCCCAAAAATAAACGGGCAGGAAAAACGTTGAAATAGAGAAAGGCGATAAGACCACCAAGCCAGAGAGCAATAAAAATAGAAAGAGGGGTGTCGAGAATAGAAGTTGAAAGTAAAAGAAAACCAAATAGACTAATCATCAAAAGACCTGAAGCCAAACCGTCCATACCATCGGTAATGTTTACGGAGTTGGCAAAAGTGACGACGAGGAAAGCGGCTAAAGGAATAAACCAAAGACCAAAATGAATGACACCAAAGAAGGGGATATGAATAATGTCGATACCGAGATTGAGATACATCATAGCGCCGATGATGAGACCCAAGGCTACCTGAATGAGGAGTTTGTAACGAGTTTTAAGGCCGGTGTAACCCTCTTCCCTATCTAACTCAAAGAACTTGACGATATCGTCATAGAGTCCGAGTAAGCCAAAAGAAATGAAGGTAAAAAAGATAATATTGATCTCATCATTTATGGGATAGACGTGGGTAATTTCAAAGCCCAAGCTCCTTAACAAAGGTAGGGCAAAAGCAAAAATGAGACTGGTAATGACAATGATCAGTAATCCTCCACCTTCCGGAGTTCTCGATTTTGAACGAATATGAACAGAGGCCTCGTCAATCTTATCTTTGGAAATGGCGGTTTTGTTTTTAAAAAACTTGAGATGGTAGAGGAAGTTTACAAAAGGAACAATGGCGAAGGCATGAATAATGAAAGAAAAAATTAAGATTCCGAGTAGTAAATCCATTTTAGAAGTTTAAAATTTTAGGTAAAAATATTATTAAACCAACGATGATGGAGAGAGTGGCAGAAACAAGAACCATGGCTGAGGCTACATCTTTGGCAACCTTTGCATCGGCTCTGCGCTCAAGGGTAATGAGGTCGACCATGGCTTCGATAGAAGTATTGACCATCTCGGCGGCCAGAACAGTATTGATAGTGAAGACCAAGATAAGCCATTCAATGATGCTAATGGAGAAATAGATACCGAGAAGGGCAACCACAAACGTGGCTAATAGATGGAAACGAAAGTTTGGTTGAGTGCGGACAGAGTAAACAAAACCGTCAAAAGCATGTTTAAAACTGATCCTGTGTATCCTAAATGGATTTTGCATGTGTTTATATTTTAACAGTGTTGACGTCAAAGCAGCAATTGTTTGGCAATGGCAAACCAAAGTGGAGCGGCGGTTTCAGATCCCCAAGGTGAAGTTTTAGGTTCACGAAGAGTTACCAACATTGTGTATTGTGGGTTATTCGCCGGGAAAAAACCAATGAAACTGGCAATGGTTTTTTCGGCATCATAATGGCCCTCGATAGGAATTTGGGCGGTGCCTGTTTTACCGGCGACGACTAGTCCTTGAGGCTTGGCCCATTTTGCCTCTCCCATATCAACAGCTTGAATCATAATCTGGGTTATTTCGTCAACCGCCTCTTCCGAGAGAACAGGTTTGCCTTTACTAACTTCATTTTCAATAATGGTTGGTTTGAGGTAGAAACCGTCATTGGCAATAGTGTTTACCGCTGCAACCAACTGGATGGGGGTAATGGCAATACCCTGTCCAAAAGAGTTGGTGGCCAGATCGATATCACCATAGTCTTTGGATTCGCGAATTACTCCGGACACTTCTTCCTGCAGTTGAATATCTGTTTTCTTTCCCAGACCGTATTTTTTTAGATATTCGACAAACTTATCTTTACCCAGTTTTCTCGCCACAAAAACCATACCGGTGTTGTCGGAGTTGATAATGGTCTCGGTCATAGTGGTGTTGGGGTGATAGACCTCGTTCCAGGTTTTGATGGCGTACTTGCCGATAACCAATGGCCCAGCGCAGATATCACACCGAGTTTCCGGTTCGACCACCTTTTCATTTAGTCCGGCGGCCATAATTAAAACCTTAAAAACCGATCCGGGTTCAAAAAGATCGGCAACGTTGGGATTTTTGTAGCTGGTATTGGGAAATTCGGAAAATTTCCCCGGATCATAGTTCGGGAAAGAGGCCATGGCTCTTACCTTGCCTGTTTTTGACTCAAGGATGACGACGTTTCCGGCAGAAGCCTGATATTTTTCGATGCCCTCTTTGAGCATTTTTTCGGTAAGGTACTGAATTTTTTTGCTAATCGTGGTGGTAATTGGTTTGCCTTCAATGGCATGAAGAAACTGATAGTTGCCGATTAAGATAGGATTGCCTTTGGCATCCTTTTCGGTTCTGACCTTGCCTCCCCGACCACGCAAAAGCCTGTCTTGGTAACCCTCCAGTCCAAAATAGCCCTGCTCTTCTCCGGCGGCATCTTGTCCGACAAAGCCCAAGAGATGCGCTGACATACTGGCTTCAGGGTAGAAACGAACATACTCATCTTCAAACCCAAGTCCGGCAATACCTAGTTTTTCAATCCGATCTTTGGCATCGGGGGTGAGGTAGTGTTTGAGAGAAACCCAGTTTGAGTCCAAAGCCAGACGACTCTTGAGGTACTCTCTAATATCCGGTTCGTCAGTTGCTTCCGGCTCCTTGTCCAGGTTTTCGATTAGTTTTTCAATTAAATCGTTGTTACCTATGGTTAGCTGGGGTTTGTAAACGAAAAGATGGTAAAGATTTTTAGTTCCCGCAAGAATGTTGCCTTCAAAATCAAGAATGTTGCCTCTTTTGGCTTCTAAATAGGTGGTGGTCTCGTGTTGATTGCTGGCTTTAGTTTGTAGTTCCGGGCCGCGAATGATCTGCCAGTAGAATAAGCGTCCGATAATTATCAAACAAAGAATAGGGATTAAGAAAATGATTGTCTTGAGTCGTTTCTGGATGAGATTACCCTGTGAGTTTAGCATCGATTATCTTTGGGCAAAGGTCGGAGCGGTGGGCACAAAGACAATGTTTTTTGATCTTATGAACCCTCGATTCTCGGCCAGTACTTCAATATTTTTTAGCTGGGAGGCTTCTTCGATCTTAACAGAAATAATTTGATTTTCTTTTTCCAGTTTTAGAGTTTGAGTTTCGGCTTCACTAACGGCGATGCCTTCGGTGGAGAGTGCGTTGGTACCGATGAGATTGGTAACAGCGAGACCAATAAAAACCATCGCGGTAATGGTGAACGCGGTTTTGTAGTTAATTAGTTTTTTTAGCGAGTCTAAGTTTGGCACTTCTAGTTCTAGGACTGATTAATAATTCAGATGTCGAAGGAACAATCGGTTTTTCGTTAATAGCGCTTAAATTGTTTTTTCCAATTTCACCGTTGATGAAGTCTTTAATCAACTTGTCTTCACCGGAGTGGAAGCTTATTACACCCATAATGCCGTCTTTTTTGAGAAGATGAGGTAGCTGGGGCAATAGCAGATTGATGTTTTCCCGTTCAAGATTGACGACCATACGGAGAGCCATAAAGACTTGGGTGGCCGGATGGATTCTGCCTGAGCGACCTTTTTTGACTTTAAAAACCAGGTCAGCGAGTTGTTTAGTGGTTTTTATCGGATTAATGGTTCTTTGCTTGACAATAATACGGGCCAAGGGCTTGGCAAAGGGTTCGTCTCCCAGGGTAAATAACTCAGCCAGTTCACCTTCATTGAGGACAGCGAGAAGATCGGCGGCGGTAACGCCCAGATCTTTAGTGAGACGCATATCTAAAGGAGTGTCTTCGGCAAAGCTAAAGCCGCGGTCGGGAGAAAGAACCTGATACTGAGAAGGTCCGAGGTCGACCATGATGCCGTCAAAGAGAGGAAGTTCTAACTTTTTAACAATCTCTTCTACTTTCGTAAAATTACTGTGAATGATAATCCAGTTAAAGTCTCTAGTTATTGGTTTCGAAGTATTTTCCGGTTCGATAATTTGGGGGGAGAACTTTTCGGGGACGAAGTTTACTGCCCTTTTAATGGCCTCATCATCGATGTCAAAGGAAACAACACGACAACCGGCTTCTAAGGCTTCCTGGGTATGTCCACCGTCCCCTAGGGTAAGGTCTAAGAAGAGATAGCCCTTCTTAAAACCGTAGAGTTTGGTTAACTCACCTTTGTAGGCCGAGTAGTGTCTTTCGATTCCGTTTTTCATAGTTCGATTCCGGCTAAGCCTTGGTCGGCTTGGTTAATCGTTTGCGCTATTAAATCAAGGTGCTCGTGATAGGCGTCTCTGTCCCAGATTTCAATTCTGGTAAGGGTTCCGGCGACTACCACCTGTTTTTTTATATTGACCTGTTCTCTGAGATGTTCCGGTATGAGTGTCCGACCCTGACCGTCGAGATTCAATTCCACGGCGGACTGTACTAAGATACGCGTCAAGTTTCGGGCTCCCTGATTGGTTAGTGAGAGCGAGGCCAGCTTCTCGGAAAGCTTCTGCCAGTATGATTTGGGAAAAAGAAATAGACAGCCATCGAGCCCCCAGGTGATGACGCCACCTGATCCGAGTTCGGCCCTGAAGGACTGGGGTATTGCTAGTCTCCCCTTGGCTTCTAGATTGTGGTAGTAGCGTCCAGTAAACATAATTCATATTGGCAGGCTTCAGAATGGGGTATATAGGATACTTCACCACTCATCACCACTTTCCAGTATGCTACACAATATATATGATGTCAAGGGGTGTGTAAAGGGGGTGTGAAAACACAAAACATAAACTCAAAAGGTAGGGTTAGGTTCGGATTATTTGACTGTAACGCTTTTGGCTAGATTTCTTGGTTTGTCCGGATCGAGACGTTTTAGATCACAAATTTTCTCCGCCAGTAGTTGTAACCAAACTACGGCTTCTGTTTGTTCATCGTCTTCTTTTCCCCTGATGGGTAAAAATTCATCAAAAACATTTTCTTTTCTTTGAGCAATACCAATTACCGTGGCTCCCCTGGCTTTTACTTCTAAACCGGAAGCCAGCATTTCGTTGGTATTTTCCTTTGAGACAAGGACAATACAAATACTATCTTTATCGATGAGGGCAAGGGTTCCGTGTTTAAGTTCACCCCCGGCCATTCCTTCAGCATGGATATAGCTAAGTTCTTTTATTTTTAAGGCTCCCTCCAGGGCGATGGGTAACATTTTGCCCCTCCCTAAGATAAAGAGGTGTTGTTTCTGGCTGATCATCTTTGCTAGAGGATTAATCTTATTTTTGTTTTTAAGAATCCATTTAATATTTTTGATTCTTTGATTTAAATCAATCCCGAGAGCTATATCAAAAACCGCCATTTGGGCAACGAATGATTTCGTGGAGGCCACACATTTTTCCATACCACAAGAAAGCATCTGACAAACATCCGAGACTCTTTGTACGCTGGAGTAGGGAGCATTCACAACCGAAGTAATAGTGGCTCCTTTTTGTTTGGCCTTGATGATGGCGTCTAGTACATCGATTGTTTCACCCGATTGTGTTAGGACAATGATTAATGTTTTTTCATCAAGAAGATTGACATAGGTATCAAACTCGGAGGCTAAGACAGTGATCACCCATTTACCAAGTTTTTTAATTAGCTTTTCGGTGGCAACCAATCCGGCGAAGTATGAGGTTCCGCAACCAACCAGAATCACTTTGTCCATTTTCTTAGCCAACGTGATTATCTTCTTTATCTGGACTCCGTCTTCTTGGACAATTCTTTCCAGAACTTGGGGCTGTTCGTTAATTTCTTTTTCTAAAAAACTTTGATATTCCCCCATCTCGCTTTCCTTTTCTATTTCTACCATTTTTATTCTTTGTTTGGGAATTTCTCTGCCGTCACTGACGTTTATTACCCGGACACCGTTTTCGCTGATTTCGGCCAACTCACCGTCCAGAAGAATGATTAGCTCCTCCGCTTCACCCAGGGCATTGATGTCGGAGGCAATATAGTTTGCTTTCTTACTAAGGCCAAGGATAAGGGGCGACCCTGTTTTGACAGCCAATAATCTTTTTTGCATCTTGTCCATAACAACTAGGGCGTTGTAGCCTTTTAATCTTCGAAATACTTGCCTCACCGCTTCTTCAATCGTCATCCCCTTCTCCACCTTTTCCTCAATTAAATGGGCAACCAACTCGGTGTCCGTGTCGGACACAATTTTATGTTTTCTTTGAGTTAATTCTTTTTTTAGAAGGTAATAATTTTCAATTATGCCGTTATGAACCAAAGCAATATTGCCGGTGCAGTCGAACTGGGGGTGAGAGTTTGCCTTAGTAATTCCTCCGTGAGTCGCCCAACGAGTGTGACCCAGTGCCAGTACCGACTCGGGAAGATTTGTCGGTTCTGACTTAAGTTTCCCGATCTCTTTTATGGCTACCAGCCGCTTGTTTTTTAAATACACAATTCCCCAACTATCGTATCCTCGATACTCTAATTTTTTTAGACCCTGATAAATTGAGACAACTGGTTTTTCCTCATGACTGAGGTATCCAACGATTCCACACATAGGCTTTGCATAGCAAATAATAATTGTGTGAATTGTGAATCACCGATCTTGGGTATTGTTATACCCTTTTGGTTAGAAAGGCGTAACCAGAAGGCATCCGCAGATTATCGACAACCTTCTTCCTCGTATCCTCATATTAATGAGGCCACACGCTATTTAAATTATAAAGAAACACAAACTCACTACTATAAGCATAACACTTACTTATAGAGAACGATGGGGCCAAGAAGATAGAGGTTGAGAGATTCTTTGGTGCCCTTTTCATCGTCTCTTGTGATCTCGGCGTTCATAAACCAGGGTTTATTGTTTAGCGTTATCGTTAGTGAACCAGCTTTTTCGGTGTAGGTTAATGGTAGATAGTTTTGACCGTCGAAAATTTCGGCGCTAGTGACACCTGACTGATTGATGGTGAGAGTACCGACGATGTTTTTGCTGCCAACAGCGGAGATAACGATGGGATAAAGAACAATCTCTTTGTCGACTGCTTTGGGTAAACCAAAAGAGTTTAGAAGGATGAGATTGTCACTTGCGGTGGCCTTGGAAGGAGCAAAGATAACCTTGCCGTCGGGTAGGTTGTTCTGGCCGGTGACAAAAGCAAAATCTCCTTTGAGGATGTGGGTAACTTTTTGGCCTTCGAAGTTTAATTTGAACTTGAGAGTGCCGGATTTTAGATCTTTGTCAAATGAACACTTACCCCCGGTAGAACAACTGCCAAGAATGATGGCTTTCATATAAGGGCTGACAATGGGGGTTTCGAGTGTGGCCCTGGCGCCTTTGAGCAAGTCTCCGGACTGATACTCAAGGTCTAGAGTGGCGGCTTTGGCTTTGTTGGCATTGATGGTCACGAAAGTAAACAGTCTGTTGGTTGCATGGGGAACAAGAAGAGTGAAGGGTCTGTCAGCCAGAGGTAGTTCATTGACCAAAAGTTTGGTACCGACTTCGATGTCGGATGTCTGATCGGTGGTGGTTTTTTTGTTAAAAACGAAAATTAAAAGAAACGCGACAACGAGAATAATGACGGGAAGAATAATAATTAGGGGGTTTTTTATTTTCATATGACCTCTCATTATTGCAAGAACTGAGACTTGCCGTCAAGTTTGCTACTTTATTAGTGGTCCAATCAGTTTTTTGCTCATGATGGACTCAAAATAGGTGGTGAGTTTGGCGGATTGGGGAAGTTTGGGAAGAGGGTAGCCAAGGTGACGAAGTAAAAAGAGACCAAATTTTCGACCGAGTCGATTATTTTCTTTTGGGGAGTCCGACTTTTCAACGGCTTCTAGAAAGGACTTGAGGGAAAGGAAGATTTCCCGATCTTCGACTTCAATGGGGAGAGTGTTGGTGAGAATTTCGACGATGGTGAGACAGAGACCAACTTTGGCAAAGTCTTTTTTGATTTCCGGGAAGTACGATGTCGACTCGACTTGATCCAAAAAATGAGGATGCTCTCCCCTACCACTTTGAAACTTGACCAGATTGAAAAGATCAAGATGAGGAGCTTTCTTGGAAGTGAGACGTCTAGCACCTCTGGCAATAAAGTCTTGTAAACCGTGATTTTGGGTAATTATCGAAACAAATTTGTCTGCCTCACCGGAGTCAACGGATCTCACAATAATCCCGGTATCAGAAAATGACGCTCTCATTTTTTAGTTTAGAACCAGTTCCCTGTCTTGATCCAACTGAACCACGGTCTCGGTGCCATTGAAAATGATGGTGTGTTTGATGGCTGGGGTACCGGGTTGTTTTTGGAGTAACAAACGATAAGTGGTCAGGTCCATTGCGGGGAGGGTGTATTTGAAAACAATCTTACTTTGACTTTCGGGACGCATAGTAAAGAAGGCTTCAAAAACAGTTTTGTCTAAGTCTTCGGAAACTATTTCTTTGACTTCGGAACCGACAACGGAGATGAGAGTACTTCCTTTGGGAACCAAAAGACGGATGTAATCGCGGTAAGTACCATTTAAACAGAGCTGTCCGGCTTCCAGATTACAGTTACTACCTTTGTAAGGATTGTGGTAGCTAATACTGACTGTTTTGGTGACGGTGCTTCCTTCAACGGTGATTTCCTGTTCTACCTCACGGGTAATGAACATATCGGTTTTGGCTCCACCGAGATTGGCATCATTGATGTGAAGATAGTCGTAGGCTGTTGGAGTAATCCTGCCGGCGGCGTTAAAGTCTTCGGCAACGATCTGAGTTTTTTCTTCAAAGAAATAAAATAGTAGGTGTTTTTGTTTGATGGCGTCGAAAGCAACATTGAGAAGTTTGGGCCAGAGGTGTTTGGGACTGCCCATGGCATTAGCCATCATAGAGTGCATAAGAGGTCCAAGAACGGCTTTACGACCGGTGACTATCTTGTTGGTGGGACGATCGGCAATTTCTTCGAGAGCATAAACAACCTGGGGACAGTCGCAACGTGGGTCATTGTTGGCACTAAAATTTCCCCAACCACCAACGCCGATGGGGCCGATGACTTTTAAGATCTCGACCGGGAGCTGAGTGTCGATGGCAATAATGCCGTCGGGTCTAATCATTCCGGGAATGTCGTTGTAGTACTTGGAAAAAGTATCCATAGAAACCTTGAAGTCGGGAGACATGTTGGAGTTTCTTAAGTTGAGGTATGTCTCGTTGAGATATTTTTTAATGGCATCGGGAGCAGGAACTCTTTTATTGAAACGGGCATCAAGATCATAGATATCGTAAGAACTTAGGAGATCGATCTTGCCCTTGGTAACTTTCATAAAAGCGTAGGCGGTCATAAAGCCTCCAGTTGGTCGTAACTCGGCGTCGTTTTGGAAAAGAATCATGTAGGTTTTGGCATTGGGATTACCGAGAAGGTCCGGAAGTAATTTAATAAGAGGTTTGGCTTGTGTTAAAAGCTGGGCAGACTCAGAAACAGTCGATTTGATGGCTGTGATCTTACTGCGAATTTCTTTTCCGAAGAGTTTTACGGGATAACGACCGTCTTTGATCATGTCCAGTTCTTTTTGGGCTTCGGCCATGTCGGCACCGATTTTGTCCAGATCGGGACTAATAAGATCCAGAGTCTGAGCCATATAAACAATTCGGTCTTCAATGGATTGAACTTTGGGTGTTTGACCGGAAGGGGTCGCCTCATCGGTTTTAAAGCCAAGGAGATCGGCATAAGGAGAAACGGAGACAATGAGGGTGTCGAGGGACTTTATCAAAGACTTGCCGGCGTTAAGAGCATGCTGGCCGTCTCTGGTGTAGTTGCCAACGACAGGAATAATAAAAGTCCAGCGAACCTTTTGGTATTTGGTATCCAGATCGGCCAACTG
>LCDA01000005.1 GCA_000998275.1 Candidatus Collierbacteria bacterium GW2011_GWA2_42_17 | reverse complement strand
GTCATGTTGGCGAAATCAAAACGTTTTCATTTTTGGGTTTTGGTTAGAAAGGCGGTGTATACCGAGATGTTCTTATCAAAGCTGTCAAAGCTTCCCGGCGTGCATTTGATTACCGGGAAAAATGACAACGAGATGATTAGTTTGTATGAACTACTTTATGAAGATAATCTAATACATTTGGAGATTACCAAACCCAGTGAACAAGCATTTAAGGCAATACTCCCCCCAAGTTTGATAGGGGGAAGTTTGTTGTTGTTCACTTCTCCAGTTGGTCGGCAAGAGTATGAAAATATTGAGTTTTTGAAGCGACAAGATTTGATGCTGGGGGCAAAAAAACTGACTCCGAGGGCGATTCGATTACCGGATGATCCAAAACTGGCCTCCGACTTTATTATGTGGGGGGTGGACTCGGGTCTATTTTTGAAAATGAGTTCAGAAAAATATGAGTTTTCTGATGAAACCATTAAATCCGGAGAGGTTGGTCCGGATGGGGCGTATAAGTTTTGGGAGGTCGTGGAAAAGGAGTTTACTTGACATTAACCAAGCTAGTGCTAGAGTTGGTGTATGGCTGACACTATAGAAGAATACAAAAAGGAAGTTTTTGAAAAACCTTCAGTAACGGTTGATGTACTGTTTTTTACGATAAAAGATAATAAGTTGCAGGCGTTGCTTATCAAAAGAGCGGCTTGGCCTTTTAAGGGATACTGGGCTTTGCCAGGAGGTTTTGTGAGAATGGAAGAAGATTTGGAATCAGCGGCCGCCAGAGAAATATACGAAGAGTGCGGGGTGAAAAATTTATTTTTGGAACAACTCTTTACATTTGGTGACCCAAAGCGTGATCCAAGAACAAGAGTAATTACGGTGGCCTATTATGCTTTGGCTCCTATTACGGAGATTAAAAAGATTCAAAAAAGTGAAGTCAAAGAAGCTAAGTATTTTCCGGTAAATGGTTTGCCTAAAATGGCTTTTGATCATAAACGAATTATCAATTTTGGCTTTAAGAGGCTAAAGAGCAAGATTGGTTATAGCAACATTGCGTTTGGTTTGTTACCAAAGAATTTTTCTCTATCTGAAGTGCAAAATATTTATGAGGTAATTTATGGGAAAAAGATTGATAAGCGTAATTTCAGAAAATGGATATTGGCTTCGGGATTGTTGGTGTCTACGGGCAAAAAGAAGTCGGGGTTGGCGCACAGACCGGCACTGATTTATAAGCTTGCTAAGCGTGAGGTAATAACATTTGATTGAAGTCTTACACCAAGGCTATTCCCACTCAAACTGGCCGCGAAATTTTTCGGGCATTACCTGCGACACGCGATACATTAACTCACACACGGCCTCTTCTTTGTCCTTAGTTTTTACAAAAAAAGGTTTTCCGATGTTGACGTTTGCTTGTTCACCCTTGTGCATTTCCCAGATGCCTACCGGTACTACCGGGATTCCCAGATTTGAGGCCATGATGGATAAACCTCCGGAACCGGAATGTAGGGTGTCAATTGGAGAGATGACATTATCCTTCTCGACATGTCCTTCCGGTGACACCACGACCATATTCCCGTTTTTAAGCGCGATCATGGTTTTTCTAATTGCTAAAAACCGACCAGAATGGTAATCTTTGCGTTTGGTGGAAATAGGCACCGAAATGATGTTTTCAGGGTATAGCCGATGAAATTTATTAATCAACTTGATAGATCCGGGTAAGGGGTATGTGTCGTTAAATTTGGCGAGTAAGGGAATTTCACCTCCCATTAAGATTGTTGGAGTGTGACCGCCATTGTCGTGAACTTTTACCATTAAAGACAACAGTGCGGGTAGCAAAACATCCATATTGGGATGATTGAAAACTACTAAACAACCTGTCTTCTTAGGTATGTTTTCCAGTCCTTGTATGTTAACTAATTTGTCTCCACCAAACTCAACCATCAGCCTTCTTGCATCTTCAACAAGGTCCCTATTTGTTTCTTCCTTGATTAAGGCATTAATCAACTCAGATGTCATACCTGCCCGGTTGAATTTTCCGATGATCTCCGGTAGTTTCTTTAATTCTGGGGCGATTGGCATAGAGTGATAATACACCAGAATAATAAAATGCACCCCCAACAGAGATGCACCTTCTTACTTATCGAGAGGTTTTTAAGATTATTTATTGCGTCATTGTTTTGACAACTTTTTCCATGGCTTGGGTAGGGATCGGTTTGTGCACAAATTAGAAAATTAGAAGATATTTTTAATAGTTTTTGTGGGATGAGATATACTGAATTTCATGATAAGTAAAAAAATTTCATTAACACTATTAATGTTGATTGTTTTTCAGGTGTCAGTAGTACCAAGCTTTGCCTATACAGTTGTAAATTATTCACAGGACAGGATAGTTTTGACTAAGGGAGCAGTGCTTGGTGATAATGAGGACCAGCAAGAAAACAAACAGGAGGGTGATTCGCAAAAAACAGAAGATCAACAAACTGATATTAAAAAGGAAGAGATTAAGGTTGAGGGGAAGGATTTAAAGGTGAGTATAAATTCTGAAGATACAAAAGTATTTGTGAACATTAGACAGAAAAAATTAATGAATGAGACACTCAAGAAAGCATTGGAACAAAAGCGCGAATCGTTAAAGAACGCCTTAGAGGCGCTGACTGAAGCCGGTAATATTACGGAAAAACAGAGAGAAAATCTTAAAACACAGATCGAGAAGGAGCACCAAGCAATTGATGCTTTGCAAAGTAGTTCTTTGAGGAAAATTGAAGACTCAAGTATAAAAATGGATTTGGGTGAAGATATGAATGTTAGCAGTAAAGATGGGAGAACTGAGGTCGACGATAAAGGAACTAAAGTAAATTTTGATGACCCGATCTCTGTTGAACCAGGTAAGGACACAATGGAAGTAGATCTACCCAATGGAGACATAAAAACGATTAACACACCTCACAATTTATTGGAAAAATTGAAGAATATAGAAGTTTTGGATGAATTATCCGTAACTCCAGAGGGTACACCTGAGTCATCACTGGTAGCTACCAACAGCAGCGCAGTTTATGACCTAAAAGGTTTTAAAGACGAAAAATTCTTAGGTATTGTTCCGGTAAAAATTGAGAAAACTGTTCAGGTAAACCCGACTGATTTGGCCATTTTGGGAATTCAGCAGAGTTTGGTGTCACGTATTTTAGATTTTTTGAGTAGATAATTACTTTCTTTGCGTGGTTGTCCCGCCTTGCTAGTTTCATTGCGGAATCGGTTACGACTTTCGAATCCCGCAGGGTTATCCAAATAAAAATCTCCCGACAAGTGAGAGATTTTATTTGGGGTGGATGACGGGATTCGAACCCGCGATCTCCTCCTCCACAGGGAGGCGCTTTAGCCAGCTAAGCTACACCCACCATAAATTGTTCATGAATGAACTTATATATTTTACATCATTTGAGGTAAAATATAGGCATCGGGGTGTAGCTCAGATGGCTAGAGTACTGCGTTTGGGACGCAGGGGTCGTGAGTTCGAGTCTCACCACCCCGACAACGTGGGCGTTTGTAGGTGGTTGTAAATCTTTTCGTACACACAGTTTGGTATACTTAGATATAAATGACTGTTCAAAAACGACAAATTCTTAAGGCTCGTGCTATATGGCTTAGAAAAGAGGGTTATTCGTATTCATTTATTCAGAAGGAGCTTATATTACCCAAGAGTACACTTAGTGATTGGTTGAAATTAATTCCTTATACACCAAATTTATCAAGTTTAGAACGTATTAAGAACGGGACTGCACTTTCTGCAAATAATAGGCATAAAAAAAGATTGAATGTTACAGCGGAGATTCAGTCTTCGGCTATTAATGAAATTGGAATATTGTCTTCAAGAGACTTATGGCTATTTGGAATAGGTCTATATCTAGGTGAAGGGACAAAAAATATTGAGTCTGTAAGAGTTACTAATTCTGATCCAAGAGTGATTAAGATTGCGATTAAATGGTTTATGGAAGTAATTGGTTTAAGTATCAATAATCTGTCCTTGGCATTACACTCTTATCCCGATAATGTTATCGACGACGATTTGTCTTATTGGTCTGATGTTACTGGTATTCCCAAAAACCAATTTGGTAAGACACAAATCGATAACAGGACAGGTAAGCATAGTAAGCATAAATTACCTCATGGCACGGTACAGTTACGAGTTTTAGCTAAGGGTAATCCAAAATTTGGCGTATCCCTTCATAGAAGAATATTGGGATGGGTTAATGCTGTGGCTAGCCAATCATAAAAGTTTGATATAATTTAGTGGTTATGCGGGTGTCGTATAACGGTTATTACTCCAGGTTTCCAACCTGATAAAAGGGGTCCGACTCCCCTCACCCGCTCCATTAAATCCTCGGGTCAGCCGGGGATTTTTGAGTTAAAATATACGTGTACGCCGGGGTGGTGAAATGGTAGCCACGCGGGACTTAAAATCCCGTTCCCTTTAAAGGAGTGCGGGTCCGATTCCCGCCCCCGGCACCATGATCCGGTAGCTCAGCTGGATAGAGCGACTGCCTTCTAAGCAGTAGGTCCCGCGTTCGAGTCGCGGCCGGGTCACAAAAAAACCCTCTTTTTGGGAGGGTTTTTGTTTTAGTAAATATTCTTTAATTCTTCTCTGTGTCGGCGACGTTCAATACTGGTTAAGTATTTTTTGCGTAAACGAAGACTTTTGGGAGTAATTTCCAGTAACTCATCAGACTCAAGGAAGTCGAGGCATTGTTCGAGAGAGTATTTGATAGCCGGAGTGAGTTGAATGACACCGTCACTGGATTTGGAACGCATGTTGGTAAGATGTTTGCCTTTGGCGGCATTGATCTCAATATCTTCTTCTTTTTGGTTCATGCCGACGATCTGGCCTTCATAGATATTTTCACCTGGTTCGACAAAGGTAACACCACGTTCCTGAGCCGCCTGAAGGCCGTAGGAAAGGGCTTCGCCTGAGTCTGAGGCGATAAGGGCGCCTTTTCTCATTTTGGGGAGAAATGGGCCAACTGGTTCAAAGTCGATGAACTGGGAGTTAAAAATGACGGTACCCTTGGTAGCGGTGAGAAGAAGGGATCTCAAACCTAAGATTGTGCGAGTGGGCATAATGTAGACAAACTCAACCTCTTGGTCATTAATGGGATCCATGTGTTTTAGTTGTCCTAGTCTTTTACCGATTTCTTGGGTGATGGTGCCGAGATATTCTTTAGGAGCGACGATGTTGACTTCTTCCATAGGCTCGCATTTTTGTCCGTTGATGGTTTTGTAGATAACTTCCGGTTTGCCAACTTCTACTTCATAGCCCTCACGTCTTAAGGTTTCAAGTAAGACGGCGAGATGAAGTTCACCTTTTCCAGAGACTTGGTATTTACCACTTTCAAGTTTTTCGAGTTTCAAGGATAGATTTGTTTCCAGTTCACGAGCCAGTCGTTCCTCAATCTGCCTGGCAGTAGTGAATTCACCCTCTCGGCCACATAAAGGAGAGGTATTTGGTCCGACAGTGACGTGAAGAGTGGGTTCGGTAATTTCGGCACTAGGGAGAGACTCGGTGTCCCCTACCGTGGAAATAGTTTGACCAATTTTGGCATCAGCAAGTCCGGTAATAGAAACGATATCGCCGGCATTGGCTTCCGAAACTTCACATCTTTCTAGGCCTTTGGAAACAAAGACTTTATCGATGGTTCCCGGTTTATTAATTTCACCCAGAAGTAAAACTTTCTGACCAGGTTTAATGGTGCCTCTAAAAATTTTGCCAACCATGATTCTTCCGAGATGATTATCGTAGTTTAGAGAGGAACAAAGCATTTTGAACGAGCCCGTTTCGTCGTTAGTGGGAGCGGGGATGTAGTTTAGAACTTCATCAAGCAAGGGAATAACGTTACCTTCCTGGTTGAAATCCTCGGGAATAGTCTTGAAAACCTTGCCTGTTTTACCGACTGCGTAAAGAACAGGATATTCAAGCTGATCGTCTCTGGTTGCCAGTTCAAGGAAGAGGTTACCGATTTTGTGTTCGGTGGCAGAAATATTGGCATTGGGTTTATCAATTTTATTGATGACGACAATGACTTTGAGATTTAATTGAAAGGCTTTTTTAAGAACAAATCTGGTTTGAGGCATGGGGCCTTCTTGAGCGTCAACAATAAGTAAGGCACCATCGGCCATACCTAGGGTGCGTTCAACTTCACCGGAAAAGTCAGAGTGACCGGGGGTGTCGATGATGTTGATCTTGGTGCCTTTGTAGTTAACGGAAATGTTTTTGGCCAGAATAGTGATGCCTCTTTCCCGCTCCAACACATTACTGTCCAGAAGACAGGTTTCGGTCATCTCTTCTTCGTTATCACGAAAAATGTGAGACTGTTTGATGAAGGCATCAATTAAAGTGGTTTTGCCGTGGTCAACGTGAGCGATGACCGCGATATTTCTGATATTTAACATAGTTTGGGTTTGGGCGTTTTAGACGCCGGGCAGGCGATTAACCTGGTTATTATACACCCTATAAGAGCGGATTTGTAGCCATCTTAGCTACTTACCGAACTTTGAGGTGAGTTTCACCAAACGAGCGGAGTAGACTATTTGGCGAACTTCTCCATCTTCGCTTTCGATTTGGTCGGTGTCGGCAATTTTTTGATATTGTTGAAGGTAGTTGGAAAGAGCACCTTTGAGATCTTTTAGTTCTTGGCGCATATCTTTAATCTTTTGGTTTAGAGAAGCATTGGAGGGAGATTTGAGAATGTTTTGTTTGGCTTCGGCCTTCTTTTTGTTTATTTCTTTGCCTTGGTCAGCAGCTGCTTTGAATTCCGGATCATTATTTTGAATATCGTTCATCATCTCGACTTGTTTACCGAGCTCAGTCTTAACAGTCTCGATGTGTGAAATATGAGTTTTGATTAGGTTCTCAATGGTAAACAAGCTGGTAACCTCTTTGTTGGTATCTGCTGGTAGTGTTGTTTGGGTGGCTTTGTTGTCCATAAGATGACATTCTAAACTAATTTTTGTTAATGATAAATAGACTCTTCGGAGTTAATTTTATTAATGATTTCATGAATGTCTTTTTTGGAGAAGTCACTATGAGAAATTTTTAAGGTTACAGCATAACCAAACTCTTCGAGAAGGCGAGAATTAAAAGTAGGCAGTTCCTCACCTTTGGGAACAATAATGCGATAAATCATGTCGGGAGAAAAAGTAATTGGACCTTTATCCCCGGCAATCAAGAGCACCTGCCCCTTTATTTTTTTGAGCTCGACGTCTCTTTTGATTCTCTTGTCTAGTGATAGATCGCTATCTTTGGGGAGTATTTTGGAAGTTTCCTCTCCCTTTTTAAGCCGATTGAGAATGGTGACCACTGCACCGATGGTTTCCAGAGTTTTTGCGGGCTGTTCCTTTTTGAGTCCATGGATAAAGGCGTTGTTTGAGGATTTGAGCTCGACAACTTCGTCGATGACCAGTTTGCCTTGACGATCGAAAGTTACACTGATGCTATCCGGTTTGCTCGGTCTTTCATGAGCTGTTCCGAGAACAAGCTCTGCGTTTTGATAAACCTTTTCGATTAGTTTTCTGAGGTCTTGTTGTATTTGCGTTTCCGGATGATTTAAGTGGTTTTCTGCTAAAGCAACCATTTCAAAAGTGTCTCCGAAAATTCTAATCTCCCTATCTAAGGGCGTCTTTTCTTGGTTTTTTACAATGTTAATGTTGTTTATGATGCGGCTTCGCAGCTGTTCATCGATTCGATTATTTCCTTGTGGTATTTCAGAATTATGTCCTTCAGGCATGAGATCAATATACATAGATCTGCGGTAGAGAGCAATATGTTTGTGGTGAAATACTCGGTCTTTCGAGTCTTATCATCATACAAAAAAATATTCCCCCATAAAGGAAGAATATTGTTTTGTTGCCGAGCTAGGACTCGAACCTAGGATATCCTCCTCCAAAGGGAGGCGTCCTACCACTAGACGACTCGGCAATACCAGTTGTATTTTACCATTAGCTTCGAGGATTTACTTTACAGGCTCCTTGGCAAGAGCATAAATCTTAGTGTTTAGTTCCGAGTTATGAATGAGTGTTTCGGAATAGTTGCTGGTATATAGATTTGAGTAATGATCAAGAATATCTTTAACTCCCGGACGGAAGCTTGATTTTGGTAGGTTGTCTAGGTTGATATATTTTAGTTTTTCAAGCTTGAAACTGGAAAATTTATTTAGATTTTGTGGTAACTCCAGTTTGTAAACTGAAACTTGGATATCGGTAATGTTGATGTACATTACCGGTTTGATATGCTCCGGAATGACTTCCCAGGGAAAAGTTTTACTTATGACATTATCGGTAAAGACTTCGTTTTGAAGAATGCGGGCAATGCTGTCTTTGATGGGTTCTCCAATTTTAGAGTGACCCATGGGTAAGGAGAGATCTCCCCTATTGCCCAGTGATGATTTAGTTAAGCTCAGATCTTTGCCAACCAAAACCTGGTGTGATTTACCTTTTGGCGAGATAATTAGAGCAACTCCCTGTCTGCGAGTCAGCCCCAAACGAGTGTAGTGAAGAATACGATGGAGGGTGTTAGTGGAGACTTGAATCGATTTCGGGGCAAACTGATGATAGACCTTTTCGAGAGGAATTTTGTAGTTTGCCAGGAGACTGAGGATGAAAAGTGATTCGGAAAGCTTTGAGTTTGGACCAGCGGATTTGACAACACCATACTTATTCAGAACACGGTCAAAACCGGCAAAAGAAATAGGAAGACTGTATTTGTGCTGCTGAAAGACTTTATTGATAGAACCTAGCCTGAAATACTCTGAGACTAATTTTTTTTCAAATTCAAGGTGTGGTTGGTGTTCACTGTTCACGTAGATATATTATACCCAAAAGATAATTCTTTATTAAAATGAACGGGTGACGGTGCTCAGCTCGAACAGGCGTCAAGAACTTTGCTAAGTTCAATCAAAATAATAACTTTAAGTAGTTCATATCTTTGTTTGGTAAGTTCGTTGCTAAGTACGTATTCACGAGTTCTCACTTCACCATTTAACTGAGGCTTTCTTCCTTCGAATTGTGCTTCTGTAAAATCAATTTCTGATCCATCCGGAAGCAAATTCCAGTAATGCGATCTGCCATAAGCAAACCCTGTCCCCTCAAGAGATGCTTTCAACAGTTTGCCTCCATAAATATCCTGTGCTGTTAAGGCAACCACCGCACAATGGCCTAGTGTAGGATTTTCCTCGTTCCAGTGATCTGGAGACATAGAAGTCTCCTTTTTCCCAGATTTGACAACAGCTTCTTGAAATTGTTCTTTATTAATCATTACTAGCCATTTGTGTACTTTTCTAGTAACCTTCTGCACATTTATGTTTATTTCTGTTACTTTATGAGCTGGTAACGGTACTCAGCTCGAACCTATTCCCACTTTGGTTGTTTTCTAAACTCTGTGACTATATTACACCTGAATTAGTTCTAAAACTCAATTTACTCAAAGATAGAATGGGCATTAAGAGTTTCCGACGTTCTTGATATACTACTAGTACCGAATGATCTCTGCGGTGAAGGTACCTTACTTTTAGGGAACTAATGGCACAAATTGTGATCCTCTTAACCGCAGGGACCGAACGAATAAATATGAATCCTTTTTTAGTAATCACCCCAGACAAAGATACAATCGACCTAATCTACAAGATCAGAAAAGAGTTGGTAGAGAAACAATTTGGAATTGTTGATTCAAGAGCAAAAGTTCTTCCGCATATAACGTTAACCTATATTGAAGAAGAACTAACGAAGGAAAAGATAGAGGCAGTAATAAATAGCCTTAAAAAGATGGACTTACCAAAAAGTTTCCAGATTAATGTTAAAGAAATTGTAAACTGGGACCAAAAGATAGTTGCAATGTTTGACCCTTCTGCCTTAAACCAATTAGTAGAAAATTTCAAGCTAGTTTTTAAAGGACTTTCCATCAAAGCCAACTCCAACTACGAAGGACTGTATGGAAAAACAATAGGTGATCATATGAAAATTGCTCGAGAGGTGAAACTTGAAAAAATACCCATTGCTTTAGAACTTATTCAAAATACTTTCCCCAATAAATTCAATCTAGAAACGGTTGCCTTTATTGATTACGATTGTGAAGAAAAAGATATTCTTTGGAAGAAAAGCCTGGAACAAGGGAAAATATGACTTATTGTAATTTTCTAGTAACTTTATGTACGTTTGTAGTGACTTCTGTCGCATCTGGAGCGAGATACCATAATTGGCTCGAACCTACTTAGCCAGGAAGAGTATATCAAAAAGTATCTACCGTCTCCGATTTAGCACTTATTTCTAAAGTAAAATCGGCCTTCGCTATTACGTTACAGCTGGTCTAATTCTACACCTAAACATTTTGAAAGATTTATTTGGAATCAAGACTTTTCCGAATTTAGTCATTACCAATACCCGTTGCCAACGTAAAGAGTTTCCTGGCCGTTTAACACGTAGTTAAATAATTCATTAGATTCAATTGAAGCAACCATACCACCAGTATCTTCCTTGATTCGGTCTTTATTGTTTTTCCATGAAAAATGTTGGGGTAGCATTACAAATCCATATTTTTGATGTAATTTTATTGATTTTTCATCGTTAGGATTAACCGATAAAAAGCCAATGTCACAGCCCTTCTCTTTTAAGTATTTCATTGCTTCTCCAGCAACTTTGGTGGCTATACCCATATGCCTAAAATCTGGGCGAGTGCAAATACCATACCCGCCGAGTTTTATCTGTCGCCCCTTGTAGTTTTGCTCGGCAATATGAACACCAGCCCAACCAACTAAAGAGTCATCAGTATAAGCAAGTACCTGAATCGCTGGCTTATGATAAAAATCTTCATTCGCCTCTTCACCATCAACATCTACAAAGCATTGCTTTTGCAATTTGGAAATTTCATCTGCTTCCTTTTGAGTAGGAGTAGCGACCAAGATTATACCAACTCTATTTTCGTCATCCATGTTATTTTGTGTAATTTCAAGTAACTTTATGTATGTTTATGGTGATTTCTGTGCATTTGGAGCTGGTAACGATAATGTGCTCGAACCTATACGATCTTTTAACTCCTAGACTGATTGTACAACTCAAGGAATTAAAGCGCCACATGGGTCTTTTAAGTTTCAAAGATCCATATATCAAAAGACCCGTTAAAAGAAGGAAAAAGTAATACATATGAGCTATACTCTGCTTACCGAATGATCCCTGTGGTGAAGGTACCTTACTTTTAGGGAACTGATGACACTTTTGTGATTCATCTTAGCTACGGGATCGCCCTTCGGGGGGATATGAATATGATAAAAGAATGGCTTAATAAGTTTTTTAAGAGCGGCAAAATTATTGTTATAATTTTTTGTTTTAATGTAATTATTTTACTTTTGCATTTATTTCGAGCTTCTTTTGTTCAGATAGATAACACAACCATACTCTTGATGCTCCTGGTTCTACTGACGCCCTTTGCTTCTCATATAAAGAAAATCAAGTTCGGAGATTTTGAAGCTGAAATCAATCAAGATATAAAAAAGGCTGAACAACAAGCCAAAGAAATTAAATCGGAAGGTGGAGATAAAGAACAAGTAATTAAGAAAAATTCAGTTATTGAGGAATTGGAAGAATTAGCAGCAAAGGATCCCGTTTTGGCACTTGCAAAATTACGTATCGAAATTGAGAAAAAACTAAAAAGACTGTATACGTTTAAAGAAACTGTCCCTTCAGGTATAAAAATGATGACTCAGGTTTTGGCTGGAACCGGTGTTATTAGCAATAAGTTGAGGCGTTTAATTTTGGATGTAACCTCTATTCTTAACCGGGTCGTTCACGGAGAAGATATTCCCACAGAAACAAATATCGATAAGATTCTTAATATCGGTTCTGAGATCCTTGATGAATTAGACTATATTCTTTTCCAAAAATTTATAGCCCCAGCTTCCAAAAAAAGAATAAATAAAAAAGAATTGAATGAATACATGGATGCAGTATATGAGGTTACAACTGTAGTTCCATTAGTGAATAAGCCACAGGTCAATACACGCCTATTAAATCAAGAACAATTGTATGAATTTCTCGATGGTTATGAAGAATATGCAGAGTTTTTGGTCGAAATTAAAAAAATAAAATGAAAAAACACACTGGAACCCTGTCCGAAATCATAGAAGGTGAACATACTAAAACTTTAAACGCTCTCAATAAATATGGAAACAACTTTGCTCATAACTTGAAGACTTTTCAACTTCTTGAAAGCTTTATTACTGAATTTAATGCTCCACAGGATATCTTTTTAAGATTCTATTATTCCGCTCGAAACTTCTATCTGCTTACCTTGTTTTCAATAATACGCCAACATCATGTACAGTCATCTCTCAATTTAAGACAATTAATTGAATCTGGGACAGATGCCGCTTATTCTATTGCATTCCCTGATGTAGAGAAGTTCGCAAAAACAGACGAGTTTGGGATTATGGACTCCACAGACAAACTCAAGAGCAAAAGATATAAATGGTTAAGTAAAAATTACCCTACTACTTCCAATGCTATATTGAAAATAAAGAAACCCGTGCAGGTTTCAAGTCATTCAAACTTAGTTGACTCTACCAGAGGATATAGGTTTCTCCCTTCTAAAGAAGGAGCTCAGATTCAGGTATCATACTTCGACTTTCAGGATGACTACATGGAAAAGACAGCTCTTTGGCGGTTGGCTAACACAACCCTTGCAATAATGGGTTTATGGTATGAAGTAAGCCAAAGTTACAAAGGCGTCAAAGTCATTTCCAACTTTGCTGAAAAGCATTCAGGGCTAATGAGTGAAAATCAAGAAATCAAAGAGGAAGCTATGCAGACAGAAAGGTTTAAAAAAGCAGATACTCTTGCCCGAACAAGAGAAACAAAAAGAACAAGAAGCGAGGAAAAGTGATGGCACAATACTAGTTTGTGATCCATCATGGCCACAGAGATCGCTTGCAAATAGGTATCAAAATATGAACGGAGATGATAAAGCATTGGTAACTCAGGGGATTAGTCAGCTAAAAAAATCGGCTGGAGAGTTAGCTGAGAATGTCACAATAAATAATAAAAAGGAGTTTGTAAGTGTGGTGGGTTTATTACTTCACAACCTTGCCTCAGTCGTCGTTCCTGGATATGCCGTAGGTGCGGGGACCATAAAAGATTATTATGATCAAAAGGTTAATAAGAAAAGACAACAAGAGATTGATTCTTTTCTGGGCTATTTGAATAGACGTTTGTCTTCAGTTGAGATAAAGCAAGAAGCGGTCGATTATTTTGAAAACACAATTGTGTTTCAACTTGAAGAAATAACTCGGAAATTATTAACAAATCCCGGCAGAGGCTTTGATGAAGTAATAGCTGAATTTGTTGCTAGCGCATTAGAAAACATGGATCTTCATCCCAAAACTAAAGATCTTGTACTATCTACACTCCTAAGCCTGGACAGCGTAGATCTTTTGGTGCTTAAAACTATGGACAAGCATTTTCTTTCAAATTTACCCCAAAATGGAGGAAATGGTGCTAAGGGTGTAACCAGAGATTCTATTTGTACCTTACTTAAAGACCGCAATATGGACGAAGCTGTTATTGATCGATCTCTGCAGCGACTACAGTCAGAATCACTTATTCAACCCATGAAAATTAGTGCTCCCACTATTACTGAAGCTCCGACTGCGGATGAGTTGTATAAAGGAAAACGACCTGACCAATTCGATGCTCCCGGAGGATTTATTAATACAGGTTTCGGTAGAATATTTATTAATTTTCTTAAACTGAATGGAGACAAATGAGTAACAAAAATGATATTGATGTAATAATTCAGAACCTTGAATCATCGTTGGACGCAACTTCTGAGTCAAAAAAACAGTTGAGCGAATACACAATTCAGCTAGGGAAACAAGAAGGACAAATTGAATCGGCAATTGGCTTATGGGAAGAAATGAAAGGACAGAATGTCACACCTCCTCAACCAATCACAGCCTCTGGTGTTGCATTAACTTACATACTTCAACAATTATCACAAGATTTAAAGACGCACGTCTCGAATCCAAGTTGGGCAAATCAGCTACAAGCTTTGGGGACAACTACCCTAACAATAAATTCTGTCGCTGCTTCTGGAGCCTCGCTCTCATACCCACCAGGATATCGTTCACAAGCCCTTGTTCAAGTAAATCTAATTGAAGAGAGGTACAGTCAACGATCTGCGATCTCGCAGAGACTTCATACAATTGATCAGTCATTAGGCCAAGAATATGATAACGCTTGGCAAACATTGCACCAGGCCACTCAAGACCCTACCCGCTCACCGATGTTCCTAATGAGGGAAGTCGAACGCAGATTGCTTGATTTTTTTGCTCCAGAGATCAAAGTTAGAAAGTATCATTCGTTAGTTCCTGGAGACAAAATAACAGGTAGACATAAGATAAATTACTTGAAATCAATAATCAAACCATCTGCACAAGCCGCTTTTCTTGCCCAAGAACAGGCACTAAATGACATTTATGCTTTATTGAGTAAGGCACATACACCAGGCCAATTAGATACCGAGAAAACTAGAGCATTTTTATACCAAGCGGATGCTCTGATTCAATTATTATTAGATTCTTTTTAGGTTCGATTCTCGTTACCCGCATTTTTCACCCCCAGGCTAAACTCCAAAAAAAACCTGGTTTAAACCAGACTATTTGTTGAATTCAGGGCTAAATCTGAAGAAATTTCAATTTATTCTCGTTAGGAGCGGGTAGCGGGAATCCGAATGCTAAAGTACTAGGCAGTGCCTGCCGTCGCCCACATTCGCTCCTGCTCATGGCGTGTCGTTCCGTGATACACCATTCCAAAAACAAAAAGTCCCCATTCGGGAACTTTGTTTTTGGAGCGGGAAACGAGACTCGAACTCGCGACCTTCTCCTTGGCAAGGAGACGCTCTAGCCAACTGAGCTATTCCCGCAATGCCTGTATTTTAGCTTTAATGAAGGGAATTTTCAACCGTTTGGATGATTTCTTCTGAAAGTCCTGATTCTATGACAGTTCGAGCAAACAAGATCACATTTTTGTATTTCTTTGAGAAGTCTCTCTTTGGTAAAGTATGCTTGACTGACTAGTGTGCCAATATTTCCATGTTTGTAGTTTTTATCACGATGGTCAAAATCCATAACATATGGTGGATATTTTCTTCCACAGTCGGCACAGGGTAAATTTTTCAGAGCACTTACGAACTCTCTTTGATCTTTTCTGCGAGTTCGGTTTCTATTTACTGATAACCGAAGTTGTCTCTCGTGGTTTTCTTGATAGTATGTTTTTCCTCTAATTCTTAAACATTCCTTACAATGATTGTAATGCTCACCTGCTCTTTTGCCCTTATGTCGAAAATAGTATTCCGATAGTTCCTTCTCAACGTGACATTTTGAGCACTTTTTCACATACCATCATACGACTTAGTCTGAAAAACATCAACATTGTTTTGTGCCGAGGGTCAGAATTGAACTGACATCTGAAGTTTTTCAGACTCCCGCCGTGACCACCTTGGCTACCTCGGCAACAGCCTAGATTATATCAAAAAAGCCACTCTTGTGGAGTGGCTGATTTTGTTTAGATATATTGACGGAGACGAAAAAGAACTTTGTTCAGATGGCGGAGGCCGGTATAACCCCGACGATTCTTTTTGAGTTGAAGGCGCAGAGAAGTAATCTTCTCTGCATCTTGGTCAATCATGGCTTGTTTCAGTTGAAGTCGAACTTCGTGCTGGGCCTGCTGAAGAAGGTTGCAAGCGGCACAGGCCTTTTCTCTTTCTTCGGTTAAGGTCCTAGCTCTTATAATCTCTCTTTCGTTTTTCAAAGGTCACCTCCGAATGGTTTGGGATGAGATATTTTATCACAGGAGCCTATTTTAATGAGATAATATGAGGGTTGGGCAGGTGGCGAAATGGTAGACGCGCAGCGTTCAGGACGCTGTGAGGCAACTCATGAGGGTTCGAGTCCCTCCCCGCCCACATAATTGTACCTAATAAGGTAAAAGATACGGGTTGCCAAAATGGTAGACGCTATTACCTTGAGAATGTGATTTTCTTAGCGTAATATTTGTTAGGTGAAGATATCAAAGTATACTAGGCGTTGGAGCCGACAATTTGCATATGCTATTGGTTTAATTGTTACTGACGGGAGCCTTTCTATTGACGGAAGACACATCGATTTTTCTTCCATTGACATCGAGCAGATCAAAAATTTGTTATTTTGTCTGCATCGTGAATGTAAAATTGGGATAAAGAAATCAGGATCCGGAAATGAATGTTATAGAGTTCAATTTAGCGATGTATCTCTTTATCGTTTCCTGTTGGGTATTGGACTTTCTTCTCATAAATCGAAAACTATTGGATCGATATTTATTCCTAATAAGTATTTTTTTGATTTTCTTCGTGGACATTTCGATGGCGACGGTTCTGTATATGCCTATAAAGATTCTCGATGGAAATCAAGCTTAATGTTTTATATGAGTTTTGTTTCGGCTAGCGAGAATCACATCAAATGGATACGGAAGATGCTTAAATCTACTATAAACATCTATGGATGTTTGACCAAAACGAAGTCAAGTTCTGTGTACCAATTAAGATATGCTAAGAAGGAATCGTTGGTTTTAATCAGGAAGCTGTATTATAATAGCGATGTCGTCTGTTTATCTAGAAAAAGAGATAAAATCTATGAGATTTTAAGCAGATGAATTTTGTGCGCGCGGGTGCTGTAATGGTAGCCAGGCTAGCTTGAGGTGCTAGTGCCCCTAAAAGGCGTGGAGGTTCAAGTCCTCTCCCGCGCACAATATTTGTGTCGGACTCTTAGCTCAGTTGGTTAGAGCGCCTCGTTTACATCGAGGAGGTCGAAGGTTCGAATCCCTCAGGGTCCACTCTGGTTACAAGCTACCGCTACTGATGATATTAAAGTTTGCTTTGTTTCTCGCGACGTCGATGACGGTTGGATGATAAAGAACCAGAGCGGGCAGTTCTTCAGAAAAGGTTTTTTGGAATTCAATATAGATTCTCTTTCTTTCTTTTTGATCTAAGTTAACACGTCCGTCCTCCAGTAGCTTATCGATTTTTTCGTCGGCCCCCTTACCGATATTAGTGGTTTGTGTTGAGTGCCAGTCTCGATATTGGTCCGGGTCTGTGGGGATATTGTAGGTGGTGAGAAGTAGTTGAAACTGATCGGGAGTGGAGGTTACGACCTTGGTGTTTATGGTTATTAGCTCCGAGTCTAGTCTGGATTTAATGACTTCGGCGACTGGGAGTAGTTCCGGAGTTGTAGCAAGTTCCAGTACGACGGGAGTAGTGATTAACTCTTTTGTTCTTTGTATGTTGTAGTCATAGGTTTTTACGAGGGGGCTAAATGCCCAAGAGTTTGGGTTGATGGTAGTAAGTGCTTCGATCTGACCAAAGGACTTGTCATCTAGAGCATAGGCAATCCCCTGTCGAAGATTTTTGTCTTTTAAGTTTGGATCTGTTTGATTAAAAACCAACATGACAACACGATTAAAATCAGTCTTTTTTTCCAGATTGGCATAAGAGGTTAGATCGCTTGAGTATTCTGAAGGTAATCCAAGTATCAAGTCCAACTGACCGAGCTTGAAAGCAGTGATTGCCTGTTTGGCGGTAGAAAAAACATTAAAGACTATTTTTTTGGTGTCTGATTCGAGAATAATCTGGGTAATTATGCCTGAACTTTTTTGTTTTAAACGAATATCAAAATCGCCAATAATTGCCCCTTTTGAGTTTAGAAGAGGAATGTTTAAAAGTGAGAGAAAAGGTGCAAATTTTGTGGGAATTCGGAATTTTATGATATTGGGGTCTTGAGTCTCGACGACAATGTTGGGAATGGAAAACTTGATGTCTGAAGCTTTAACGTTTGCGCCTCCGTACCACTTTAAATCTGGTTTTAAATAGAAGGTGTAGGTATTGCCTCCGTCTTCAATATCCCATTTTTCGGCGAGTCCGGGGATGGGTTCAAGATTTTCGTCGATGGAGACTAATCCGGCATTCAAGTAGTCGATGATGTATGAAGGAAGCTGACCAGCGCCGAACTGACCCACAATGCCAATTTTAATTTCTGTTCTTCTACCGGAGACATTTTTGGTGAGTATATTTGCGAGTAAAGAAAAAGCAATAGTGATGATAACACTGATAACAATCTGCTTGCTGTATTTTTGAAGAAAGCCTTTGATGAACCAGACTCTCTCTCTTATGGTCTTGATCATTTCCAAATAGCAATATTAAGGAAAGAAAATATCACAAAAACTATTGCTACAATGATTGTGGCCAAGTAAATCATTTTTTCAGGCCCGCGTTTGGTGTGAAGACCACTCTGAGTCACCGAGGAGAAACCAGAACCGAGCGATGTCTCTTTTGATTGAAGAGTAACCAGGACAATGAGGATCAACGAAAGGAGAATTTGAATGACGAGTGATAGTTTCATGGGTCAATTATAGCGCTAGTGTTTCTAATCTGAGTCCTTCTTGATAATCCAAACTATTATGTTGTGGAATAAATTCAAGAAACTAGAGGCAACGAGAAACGACAGGAACAAATTGAGGTGAAACGGAGGAACGCTAAAGCCTTGATAGTTAAACCCCGGAAAATCATAAGGAGAAATCTTGACACCGCTGACGATTAGGGGCAGTAAAAAGAGAGTGATGAGACTGACTACCCAGGAAAACAGGTTGAGAGTGATGAGGTTGATGGGGAGGAGGAAGAGCTTGATAATCGGCTTCACTATCTTATTAAGCAAGAGCCAGATAACGGCGGCGGTGATAAGAGTTTTGGCATCGTGAAGTATCGAGAAGCCGGGATAAACGGCGTCCACCAAATAGACGACAAGAAGGTTGATTAAAATTGCCCTTAAAAAGGCTTTCATAATACCAGTATATAAGAGCTTGCCCAGTTTTTGTCGATAACTTCGCTACAAACTTGAGTATTATGCTAGGAACGATCCTTGTCGTTTTTTGATATGGAAGGTGGTTGCAAAACGATGCGCCTCATCACGAATATTCCTTAGGAGATTGAGTACGGGATCTTCAAGATTTAGATTTAGAGAGGTGACTTTATTGTTGTCGTAAAAATAAATAGTCTCTCTCTTTTTAGCTAAGGCTATCGTCGGAATGTTTGGGGGTATTACTGAAGAGGCAATAGAAAGTTGGGGTACTCCACCATCAAGAATCAAAAGATCGGGTCTCCCCCACTCCAGATGATCAAAACGACGAGAAATAATTTCTTTCATGGCATGGGGATCTGATCTTTTTTCACCTTTGATATTAAAATGGCGGTAAAGTGAAGGCTCTGGAGTCCCATTGATGAACACTGACATTGAACCGACATAGTTGTCTCCCTGGAGATGTGCCAAGTCGTAACACTCAATTCTTACGGGCGGTTCAAAAAGTAACGGGTGTTTGAGGCTGCTGACAATTAGATGTTGAACCTGGTCTGTAGCATCCGAAAGTTTTAAAAGGAGGCTGGAATTTTGATTTTTTAGTGCCTGGTCTAGGCTCATGATTTTATTTTTTAGATCATTGGCCAACTCAAAGTTTTGTTTTTTAATGGCCACTACGATTTGTCTATTCAAGCTTTTGTTTAACTGGACGAACTGGCCGGAGAGAAATTTTTTGATTTGTCCGAGATGACGATGGTACTGTTTGGGGGTAATGAAGAATTGACAGGCGCCAGGACATTGATGCAGGTGGTAGTTGAAACAAGCCCTGCTTCGAGAATTAAATGGAGCACTGCAGTAGCCAAAGATGCGCCGACTCAGCTTAACTAGGGTTTCAGCAACCTTACTGGAGGTATATGGACCAAAAACTTGTTTTTTGTAGTCGTCGAGTTCAAGTGATTGAATATCTGTAGCGTGGATGATTTTAATTTTGGTGTCCGGTTCATTGGTGAAGATAATGTAAATATTGGATTTACCATCTTTAGTAATGGCGTTATAACGGGGTTGATATGTTTTGATGAAGTTAGCCTCGGTAATAACGGCTTCAAGATCGTTGTTAACGACTTTAAAATATAGATAATGAGTTTTGGGAATAAAGTTTGCCGCAGAGGTTGTTCCACTTTGGAAGCCCTCATAGTGTTGCTTAATCCGTGTTTTGACGCTTATCGATTTACCGATATACAACGGTTTTTTGTTTGCGTCTTCGAAGATGTAAACGCCTGGTAAGGAAGGTAGCGAGTCCCAAAAAGACTCCGATAAGGGAGAAAAATCCAACCTGAGGTATCGTTGGCTGTATGGTGATTGGTTGTTCAAAACGGTTTCCATTGATGTAGATTATAGCTTTTGTTTTAATTTGACCGATGAATGGCTGTTTTGTTAATTTAATCTTTAACTGGGTTGTGCCAAAGGGCGGAACTGTGATTTCCTGTTCTGTCTCGGCAGTGGTTTCATTGCGTTCGACAATTGTATTTCCGGTGTAGGACACGCCCGAGTTGTTTGTGATTTCGAAAACTAGTTCAGCCCCTTTTTGATTTGAGTTGGCAATTGTAAAGTTTGGTTCGGGGAAGGCCAGAGATTGAACAGGTTTGATAGTAATGTCTTTGGTTTTTTCCTGTTTATATTTATATCCACCGGCAGGGATTGGATAGTCGGGACTGACTCCGTGGATGGCGAAAACAATATGATTGAAATCCAGTTTGTTAAAATAGTCTACTCCCCTAGTAGTGTTTGACCAGGTAGGATCAACTTGAACCCAGGTTTTAGTGGCTTGGTTGTAGTATTCTGGCCAGGCATGAAGAACGTCTTGGGTTAGAGATAAAGGCTTTAGACTAGGATTATCGGAAATAGCGAAACCTTCAAGCTCTCGTGCGGGAATGCCAGTTTTTCTGGCAAGACTAACAAAAACATTGGCAAAATCGGTACAGATGGCGCTCTGATTATTGATTAGTGACTCGGCGGCTGGTGTCTTTTGAGATTTTTGACGATTTATTTTTTCGTAGTCATACTTCAATTTATCTACGACATAGTCATAAATTGCTTTTGGGGTGGTTAGGTTTTGTATTTCAGGCGTAGTGAAGACAGTGTTATCAAAGTTCCAGGTTGAGTTGGAGAGTAAATATTTATCGGAAGGTGTTTGAGTGGTTGGTTTGGGAGTAAAGTTGAGCTTGATATAGAGGTCTAACCGTACTTCTATGTTTGAGTTTGGTTCCAAAGAGTACCTGGCCAGATAGTTACCGTCTTCATCGGAAACCACAGTTAGGGGCATAGGGTCAAGCCTTTCGTAATAAACAGTTTGATAGGCAGTGTCAGGAGGCAGGGCAATTTCGGTAGTAATTTTGGATTTTGATTCATTAACTAGGTGATAAGAAATGTTTCCTTTATAAAACTGCGTCTGCCCAAAAACAGCACTGATAGTTTTGTTTCCAAGGTTACTACCGTTAAAGTAATAGACATTTTTATTGATCGTGTCGGGTTTTGGATCAATGTATGCAGGGACGGGAAAGTTATCGGGTACAGCAAGGGCGACGGTTCGATTGGAGATGTTCTCATCTGTTTCCAGACGAGGGATGTTAATTTCCCAGGTGTTGCCAATCTTGGTGGCAATATCGGTTGTGTCGTACTCGATGGTAAATGAATGAATCTTGTCTCTCCCCACAACTTTATTGGCAAAGGGAAAAGAAATAGTTGTTTGGTTGAGGGTTTTGACGATATCAGGAATAATGTAAGTTCCTTCATCGATGACCTTTACATTGGTGACTTTGGTTTCGTTGATGTTAAGTCCAAAGTCTGTGGCATAAACAACCGAGAGATTATTTTTTTGGTTAATGATAAAAGAGACGTGTGTATTTCCACTAGGATCGACACGATAATAATTTTGGAAATCGGTACTAAACTTGACGATGGCAAAGGCTTTGGGGGAAAAAATGAGAGAACCGGCGATAAAGAGAATTAGTTGTGTTAGAACAGAGACTCTCTTCATCATCAATTGATATTACAACAGAAGCTTCTTTAATTCCTGTGAAGTTGCGGTGTCAAAGTGATCAGCAACTTTTTGAGGACTTCCTGTGGCAATTATTTCTCCGCCTTCATTTCCTCCTTCGGGGCCCATATCAATTAAGTAATCAGCGTTTTTGATGACATCAAGATTATGTTCGATAACAATAACGGTGTTGTTTTGATTGACCAGGTCAACTAAAGTTTGGACAAGTTTACTAAGATCGGCAAAATGGAGTCCTGTGGTTGGTTCGTCAAGAATGTAAACGGTGTGGCCATTGCCGGTTTTGGCTAGTTCGGTGGCGAGCTTAACACGTTGAGCTTCTCCTCCAGAGAGAGTCGGAGCAGACTGACCCATCTTGATGTACCCCAGGCCGACTTTCCGTATAGTGTCGAGCTTTTTGTTTATAGTAGGAATATTTTTGAAAAAGATAGCGGCTTCGTCCATGGTCATGTTGAGAACGTCGGCAATGTTTTTGCCCTTGTACTCAACTTCTAGTGTGGGTTCGTTGAACCGCGCTCCTTTACAGGTGTCACAGGTAATATAGATGTCTCCCATAAACTGCATCTCGATTTTCAACTGACCATCACCCTGACAGGTTTCACAGCGACCCCCTTTGACATTAAAACTAAAACGTCCGGGTCCATATCCACGGAAACGAGCCTCTTGAGTATTTGAAAAAAGTAAACGAATATGGTCAAAGACTTTGGTATATGTAGCCGGATTACTTCTTGGGGTTTTACCAATTGGACTTTGGTCAATTAAAGAGACACGTTTGACGGCGTCAGGAATTAAGATAGAGCCGTAGGTAATGTCTTGTTTGCGATGCATGGAGTTTAATTTTTGAGATAAAGCTTCGTAGAGTGTTTCAACTACAAGAGACGATTTACCGGAACCGGAAACACCAGTAACAGCAATAAATCTATTCAGGGGGAACTCGGCATCGACATCTTTGAGGTTGTGGTGGTTACAACCTAATAGACGAATTGAACCCTGACTTTCCGGTGGATTTTTGGGTTTGCTGGCGATAATTTTGTTTACACCAGAGATGTATTTTCCGGTAATACAACCGGATTTTTTCATTTCCCCTATCGTTCCTTGGAAAGTAATTTTGCCACCGAGTTCTCCTGCCTGGGGTCCAAATTCAACCAGGTGATCAGCCGACTCCATTGTTTGCTGGTCGTGTTCGACCACGACGAGAGAGTTGCCGAGATTTACCAGCTCTTGAAGTGTTTTGATGAGCTTGGCGTTGTCTCTTTGATGAAGACCGATGGTGGGTTCGTCAAGAACATAGAGAATACCGGTGAGACGTGAACCGATTTGACTTGCCAGTCTAATTCGCTGAAGTTCACCACCTGATAGAGTTCCGGACTCTCTACCTAGAGTTAGATAATCTAGGCCAACCGAGACAAGAAAACTGAGTCGATCTTCTATTTCTTTGACGATAGGTAGACTAATTTGTTGCTCTGAAGGAGTAAGTTTTTTATTTAATTCTGCAAAAAAGGTGACATCGCTTTCAATTGATTGTGCAGTTACTTCACTAATGGATTTGCCATCAACGTGAACAGCAAGAACTTCCGGTTTGAGACGGGTTCCTTGACAAACCGGACAGGTTTTTTTGATTAAATATTTTTCAATTTCTTCTTTAAGAGCATCGGAACTTGTTTCGGTGTAGCGGCGTTCAAATTCTTTGGCAAGTCCCTCGTACTTACTTTTCCACGAAACAGATTTTCCATGGCGGTTGATCCCTTTGACGGAGAAAATTTTGTCTCCGGTGCCGAAGAACAGTGTTTGACTTTGTTTCTCGGTCATTTGAATCAATGGAGTGGTGGGTAAAAAATCTACAGAACCCATTGCTTCGACAATGAGTTTAGCCAGCCAGGTACGGGTTTCGAACTGGGAAGCCAGGGGAATGATAGCTCCTTCGTAGAGTGTAAGAGTTGGAGAAATGATGCTATCTATATCGAGAACCATTTTGGTACCCAAGCCGGTACATTCAGGACAGGCTCCATCGGGAGCGTTGAAGGAAAAATAACGAGGTTCTATTTCAGGAATCGAAATATTACAAACAGGACATGATAGTTTTTGAGAGAAAAGATGGTCTTCCATTTTCTCCGGGTTCTCGGGAAAGGAAAGAGACGGGTCATCAACAATACTAATGATACTTTCACCGTCAGCCATTTTGATGGACTGCTCAATGGAGTCGATTAAACGCTGTTTTTCATATTCGACGCCACTATTTAGCTGACCGATGACCAGTTTATCGATAACGGCTTCAATATTGTGACGATTATTTTTGAAAAGACTTAAGGTTGATTGGGTTGAAAGAATTTTTCCATCAACTCTAACTTGTGCTATACCTTGCTTGTATAAATTAGGAAATAAATCGGCAAATTCCCCTTTTTGATTTTTTACCAAAGGAGCAAGAATCATAATTCTGGTCCCCTTTTGTTTTTGATATGAGGGATGGGAAATGGCCAGCTCGACGACTGCTTTATAGATTTGATTAATATCCTGAGGCATGATTTCCCGACCACAGTTGGGGCAGTGAGGATGACCGATGCGAGCAAAAAGTAAACGGAGATAATCGTAAACTTCGGTAACGGTACCGACGGTACTTCTGGGATTATGACTACCTTGTTTTTGGTCAATGAGAATGGCCGGAGATAAACCTTCAATCTGATCAACATCTGGTTTATCCATAATGCCTAGGAATTGTCTGGCGTACGAGCTTAGAGACTCGACATAGCGGCGTTGACCCTCGGCATAGATGGTATCGTGAGCCATGCTGGACTTGCCACTACCCGAGACACCGGTAAAAACCACCAGTTTATTTTTGGGAATTACCAAGTCAACATTTTTTAGATTATGTTGACGGGCTCCCCTGATGATGAGATGAGTTGAAGGTGAGATTTCCGGCATAACGCTATATTTTAACATTTTTTACCCTAAAATACCCGAATGACTGTTAACACAAATATGCTTATAATGGTGGTATGGAAGTAGCACATACCGAAGGCTCGGAAAAATCAAAGAAGGTTGAATTTGACAGTCGCCTAGATTACGAAGTTGTCGATTTTGGCAGTCTGAGTGCCGTTGAAAAAAAAGAAAAGATGGACAGCCTCCGTGTTGGTAGAAATTTTGTGGTTTTGGATATTGGACCAGGAGGAGAGAGAACAAATTTATCAGTTAGTCAGAGAAAGGGAGATTTATGGATTGGAGTAGATCGGGCAATCAACGCAAATAATATTGATTTTCGAAAAGGCTCGGTAAGGGTTGATGAGGACTCAAAAAGAGTGCTTGTACCTAGTTATACCGATGAACTACCGGATGTAAAAGCCGATTTGATAATGATGGTGGCCCCCAATCCTCAAAGCATCGTCGAGGAAGGTTTGTTGGGTGATATTGAAAGGTTTTGCAAAAAAGGGACACAGTTATTCATTCTCTTGGACAATCGAACTAGAGAAAGTCAGTTTTATGGCAAGAAAGCACTAAGGGTACTGGCGGAGTTTTTGGAAAATAATAATTTTGATCCAGATGACCTAGCGATTGGTGATAGAAAGATTGACACCTCGACCTCCAGAGACGCTATTGGTGGTAGGGTTGTTACGGCCTCTAAATTTCGCTAATTATTGTAACTTTTTGATGGTGTCACGGTAACGAGCCGCCAGTTCAAAATTCCAGGAGTTAGCGGCCTGGGTCATCATTTTTTTAAGTTTCACAATGAGTACTTTTTTCTTTTGAGGAGTTAACGATTGGGGATTAACATCTTCAATTTCTGTCCAACCGAACTCGGCAAGTTCTTTGATTTTTGGAGCCGGACCACTTGAGTTGCGATGGAGCAGAGCCTCTCTTATGGGTTTATTGATGCCGATGGGAGTAACACTGTGTTTTTTGTTGTAGAGAGCTTGGGTAATTCTTCTTCTGGCGGTTTCTTTCATGGCGATATCCATTGAGGGCGAGATTTTGTCGGCGTAAAGAATGACCTGACCGTTGATGTGGCGGGCAGCTCTTCCCATTGTTTGTATTAAGGCTGTTGGTGTACGGAGAAAACCTTCTTTGTCGGCGTCGAGTATGGCAACCAGAGAGACTTCCGGTAGATCCAAACCTTCACGGAGAAGATTGATACCCACTAGGCAGTCGACATTTCCCAGACGAAGGCTTTCAAGAATATCGGCCCGGTCTAAAGTTTTGATGTCCGAGTGAAGATACTCAACTTTAATTTTGTATTTTTCTTTGAGATGTTCCGACAGATCTTCAGCCATTTTTTTCGTCATGGTCAAAACCAAGGTTCTCTCTCCTTTTATCTTTCTTTCAAGAACTTCCCTACTAATATCTTCGATCTGACCTTTAACGGGACGGACAAATACTTCCGGATCCAAAAGGCCGGTTGGGCGGATAAGTTGCTCTGCTACCGTAGGAATAATGCTTGATTTGGATAGAGATAGTTCGTACTCGCCTGGGGTAGCGGAACAATAAAGGTTTTGTTGTGTGCGGGATTGAAACTCAGTAAAGGTCAGTGGGCGGTTGTCTTTGGCACTGGGTAAGCGGAAACCATAGTTGATGAGATTTTCTTTTCTTGACTGGTCACCGTTGTACATGCCGCGAATTTGGGGCAGACTAATATGTGATTCATCGATAACGGTGAGGAAACCCTTTTTGTGAAACTTTTTGGTGTTGTAGTGAAAATATTCCAGTAAGGAATAAGGGGGTTCTCCCGGTTTGCGTCCGTCAAAGTAACGAGAGTAGTTTTCAATGCCGTTTACGTAACCAACCTCTTCCAGCATGGAGAGATCGTAGTTAACTTTTTGTTCTAGTCGGTACGCTTCGATGGTTTTACCTTCACTCTTAAATTTTTCAATTTGAGTCTGTAGATCTTTGCGAATATTATCGATGGCTTGTCCCTGCGTTTTGGGGTCGGTAATGAAGAGCTTGGCCGGATTTATGGTGATTAAGCTGCTTTTTTCAAGGTCTAGATCGACAATCTTAGTAAAGTTGTAGGGATCGAGAATGTCGATTGTTTTTAAAACATTACCTTCAAAAACCATGGAGATGACGATGTCCTTATACGAGGGATATAACTGAACAGTACTACCGATGGCCCTAAAAGTGCCTCGGGAAAGTTCGGCATTGGTTCTGGTGTACTGGAGGTCACCGAGTCTCATAAGTACGGTGTCCCGGGCAATAACCTGCCCTTTCATCAGAGTGAGAATGTTTTTTTCCTGATCTAGGGGTGAGCCGATGTTGTAGATGCAGGAAACTGAGGCAATGACAATACTATCCGGACGAGACAAGAGGTTGGCCGTAGTGGTAAGTCTGAGTTTATCGATCTCCGGATTTATGTCGGCTTCTTTTTCGATGTAAGTGTCCGAACTGGGTAGATATGCCTCTGGTTGGTAGTAATCGTAGTAGCTGACAAAGTAACTAACAGCGTTGTCCGGAAAAAAATCACGAAACTCTTGATATAGCTGACTGGCGAGAGTTTTGTTGTGGCAGATGACAAGAGTCGGTAGCTGAGTTTTTTCGATTACCTTCGCGACAGTGTATGTTTTTCCTGAGCCGGTAACACCTAGCAAAGTTTGGTGCGGATTTCCGGAAGAAATAGCTGTGGAAAGTTTCTCAATTGCTTGAGGTTGGTCCCCGGTAGGTTGGTAGTCTGATTTGATCTTAAATTCCACAGTCTATATTTTACCCGAAAAAAAACCCGATCGGGTGATCGGGTGGTTTTTTTATTGATTTGATTTTATATACTTTTGTACCCTTGCCTCGATTGCATTTGTGAAATAGAAGGCTTCTCTTTCCATTACTTCCGTGTAGAGTTTTTCTCTCTCTTTCTTTTCTTTGGATGTTTTGGCCGAGAGAATGAATTTGGCGGCATTGCCAATGTTATCGGTATACAAAGCATAGCCTTCACGCTCTTCGGGATGTATGTAAACAAACCCTCCCGTGAGAATTTCCTTTCTTGGTCCGGCTTCGGCTATAGCTTCCTCAGCCATCTGTTGGGAGTTTTCTGTGTGAGGTTTTTCTTTGATCCCCAAAATCTTGTCCAGAAATTTTTTGAGCATGAGACCCTCCTGTTAAGATGCAAATTCGAGTGTTGGTTGCGATTATATCACTGCAAGCACGAAGTTTCGAGCGCTTGACTTTTGGGTATTGTTTGGTAATAATGAAGTTATGACAGTAACACTTTACCGAAGACAAAGACAAATCGTGGAGTTTATCTCCCAGTTTATTCAAAAAAATGGTTACTCCCCCACCCTTTCGGAAATTGCTGGTGCAATCGGAGTTTCTTCCTTGGCTACTGTTCATGAACATCTTCAGGCTTTGGAAAAGAAAAATATCATTAAAAAATTTGAGGGCGCGATTCGAGGAATTTCACTGGTTGATCGTGGAAGCGTGGAGTCGGCTTCAATCGAGTTACCGATTCTGGGTTTTATCGCAGCCGGAAGGCCAATTGAACCTCTGACCGATCCAAATGCGTCCATGAAGGTGGCATCATCAATGCTTTCGGGCAAAAAACGAGCATTTGTTTTGCAAGTCAAAGGAGACTCGATGATTGAGGAGGGAATCTTTGATCATGATTATGTAATTATTGAAGAATGTGACGCAACTGGGGTGAAGGACGGCGACATTGTGGTGGCTTTGTTGGAAAATGGTTTGGCTACCCTAAAAAGATTTTTCCGCGAGAGAACCAGAGTTCGTTTGGAGCCAGCAAACTCATCTATGTCCCCTATTTTTGCAATTAATGTTAAAGTACAGGGTAAGTGCGTTGGCGTTATACGCAAATTTTAATTTATGAAACTAACCATAGTTGGACTCCCAATAGGTAATATTGAGGATATATCTCTTCGGGCTTTAAAAACTTTACAGGAAGCCAAGTATTTGATTTGTGAAGACAGCAGAATGTTTAATAATTTGTGGAGTAAGTTGATGCAGATGGGACATGTGCAAAAATTCACCGGAACAATTAGATTTATTAACGATTTTAACGAAGCTAAGATACTACCAAGAATACTGGCAGAGATCTGTTCGTTGGAGTCTGTAGTTTTGGTTTCCGATGCCGGCATGCCTCTAATCTCTGATCCGGGATACAAACTGGTCAGCAAGGCCGTAGAAATGAACTGGGAAGTTGATGTGATTCCGGGACCAACAGCAGAAAGTGCTGCCTTGGCCGTTTCAGGATTACCAACCGATCGATATTTGTTCGTGGGATTTTTACCAAAGAAAATCGGAAAAAGAACTGCGGTTTTGACGACTATTAAGGAAATGGGTATGATTTCAAAGATGACGGCGGTTATTTATGAAAATCCCTTGAGGCTTCAAAAAATCTTACCAGAGGCAGTGGCAATTATGGGCAAAGATACCCCGGCATGCTTGGCAGTGGACCTGACAAAGGTGTCACAAAAAATTATAAGAGGAAGCTTGAGTCAGTTGCTTGAAGCGTCGAAAGAAAAAAGAATTAAAGGTGAGTTGGTTTTGCTGATTTCTGTGGGTAGTTAAAGGAGTTTTTCTCTTAGGATTAGGTCTTTACCGTTCATTTCTGCTGGTATTGGAAGATCCAGAAGTGAAAGTATAGTTGGAGCAACATCACCCAGCTTACCCGGTTGGAGCTTAAATTTGTTGTCGGTTGGATGGTAAATGATGAAGGGCACAGGAAAATTTGAGTGCTGGGTGTTCACCTTGCCTGTTTTGGGATTTAGCAGTTCTTCCGCGTTACCGTGGTCGGCGGTAATTAATAAATAGGAGTTTGTTTCTTTGGCAAGATTGACTAAATTTCCTATGGCGTCATCGGCCGCTTTGATAGCTTCAACGGTTTTGTCTATCTTGCCGGTGTGAGCAACCATGTCTGGGCAGGCGATATTAATAACGGAGAGAGTAAAGTTATCTTCTCTGATTTTTCTTTGAAACTCCTCGATGAGTTTGTCGGTGGACATACGGGGAGTGAGATCATAGGTAGTTACTTTTTGAGAATCGATAAAGAGGTGTGTTTCTCCAGGAAGGAGAACTTCGCTCTGGCCGTTAAAATAGTAACTAACCATGGCGATTTTTTCCGTTTCGGCCGCTCTTAATTGATTTAAATTATGGTTGGAAATTACTTCTCCCAACGTGTTGGAAAGCGTGGTGGTAGGGAACATGACCGGATTTTGATAGTCTTTACGATACTTGGTCATGGTGACAAATCGTAAATTGGGAATTCCGGATCTGAAAAACATTTCCGTTAACTGCCTTGGTCTATCGGTTCTGAAGTTAAAAAAGACAACAGAATCACCCGATTTGATTCTGGAGTTGTTGGAGTTATCTCCAATAGAAGCGGGAGTAATAAACTCATCATAAACTTTAGCTGCGTAGGATTTTTCCAAATAGGTAATAGGGTTTTGTTCCGACTTAAGATTGGTGTTAGTCAGACAGTCGTATGCTTTTTGTGTCCTGTCCAAACGTTGATCTCTGTCCATAGCGTAGTATCGTCCAATAATTGAGGCGATTGAGCCCACTCCAATTTCTTGTATCTTTTGCTGAACTATTTTTATTTGTTCGATAGCGTTATCGGGCGGACTATCACGCCCATCGGTAATCAGATGTAGAAAAACATTTTGCAGATTATTTTTTTTGGCAAATAGTAATAGAGCAAAGAGGTGTTCGTTGTAGGAGTGTACGCCGGAGTTGCCAATCATACCGATTAAATGGAGATTGGATTGAAAAGAAGAAAGATGTTTGACGGTATCCAGTAAAGCTCTGTTGACAAAAAAACTTCCGTCGGCTATGGCCATATTAATTAAAGCCAGATCTTGAAAAACAACTCTTCCCGCACCAATATTCAAATGACCAGTTTCACTATTACCATCTTGGCCTTCCGGCAAACCGACCGCTGGTCCTGAAGCTAAAAGCTGAGTGGAAGGATAGTTTTGAAGTAGGTAATTAAAGGTTTGGGGATTGGCAATGCTTATGGCGTTACCAGGGCCGGGAGGCGCTATTCCCCAACCATCGAGAACGCAGAGAATTACCGCTTTCTTATCCATGCAGACTACTAAGATATTCTTGAATGAAAGATAGACGATTGTATTTAGCAACTCGCTCTCCCCTACCCGGGGCACCAAATTTGACGAAATCTGCACCAACGCCAACAGCAAAGTCTGCCAGAAAATCTTCGTCCGTATCACCGGAGCGGTGAGAGACAATAACGGAAAAATTATTTTTCTTAGCCAGTTTTATAACCGAGACTGTTTCAGAAATGGTGCCAATTTGATTTGGCTTTACCAAAATAGCATTACAAGCATTTTTTTCGATGGCTTCCTGTAAGCGTTTTTTGTTGGTGACGAGAAGATCATCGCCAACAATCATCAGTTGTTTACCAATACTTGAGGTTAGCTCGGACCAGCCTTTCCAGTCATCTTCACCAAAGGGGTCTTCGATGGACAGTAAACTATATTTCTGATTCAGATCGATGAGGAAGTCACGGAACTGTTCATTGGAGAGATTATCTTTGACGTCACTAATTTTGTATTTACCATTTTTGATAAGGCCGTTGGCGGCGATATCCAAACCAATGAAGACGTCTTGATTAAGTTTGTAACGACTGGACTCGACAGTTTCTACCAGTAGTTCGATGGCATCGGTGTTGCTGAACAAGTTGGGAGCGAAGCCCCCCTCATCACCGACAGAATGAATGGCTTTTTTTTCTACTAAAATATTTTTTAAATTATGATAAAGCTCACTACCGATTTCCAAGGCTTCGGAGAATTTCTTTTGACTGCTGGGAATGATATGAAACTCTTGGAAATCAAGGTTTCCGGCACCATGTTTACCTCCGTTAATGAGATTAAAAATAGGAGTTGGTAGGTGAAGGGCGGTTGGAGTGGCCAGACCATATTTTTCGACGGTGTACTGGAAGGTGGGTTTGTCTTCGCAGGCAGCACCCAGTTCAAAACAGGCTTGTGAAACAGAAAGCATGGCGTTGGCACCGAGTTTTGATTTGTTTTCCGTGCCATCAAGGTTTAATAAAATTTGGTCGATATTGTTTTGAAGGGTCGGATCTTGACCGATGATGTACTTGCTGATTATTTGGTTAACATTAGCTACCGCCTTTAAAACCCCAAGGCCATTGAATCTCTCAGGATCACCGTCTCTCAATTCAACCGCTTCCAATCTTCCTGTTGATGCTCCGCTGGGAATTGAAGCAACCGAACCGTGGTTGTTATCTGTCCAAATAGTCGTTTCTATGGTTGGGTTACCGCGAGAGTCGAGAATTTCTCTAGCATAAACCGATTTTATTTTTGCCATTTTATTTAAGTAGCCTTTTTTCTATCAGGGAAATTACTCTTCTGGTGTTATCCACGGCATCCGGACTAACGGAGACGGAGGTTATTCCCCAAGATACTAATTTGTCGACAAGGTCGGGATATTGGCTAGCTGCCTGACCGCAGAGAGAGCAGGTTATGTGATGCTTGGCGGCAGTCTTGATGACGTGCTCAAGTGCCCACAAAACGGCCGGATTTCTCTCGTCAAACTCAGGGGCAACTGTTTCATTGTCACGATCCGTACCCAAAATTAACATAGTGAGATCGTTTGACCCAATGGAAACACCATCAATACCGACGGCGATAAAGTCTTCCAGAAGAATGACGTTGGAGGGAATTTCAACCATCATCCAAAGTTTAAAGGAGTTGGATCTAGAAAGACCGCTAGCGGCGATAATTCTTTTGACCTTGATTAATTCGTCAACTGTTCTAACAAAGGGAATCATTAGGTGAAGGTTTTTATAGCCGTATTTATTTCTTACAAGCTTGATGGCTTCCAGTTCAAGATTGAAAACCGGTTCGTCAAGGATATAGCGATAACAACCCCGGTATCCAAGCATGGGATTGGGTTCTGTCGGCTCATAATTTTGGCCACCAATTAAATTTTTGTACTCGTTGGATTTAAAGTCGGTAGCGCGATAAATGACTGGTCTCTCTCCGAAACTGTGAGTAAATTTGATAATACTTTCAGCAAGTTTTTCAATAAAGACTTGGCTTTTGCCGTCGCGAATCATTTTTTTGGGATGAGTACCTATTTCGGCCATCATAAACTCCGCACGAAGAAGACCAACTCCATCAGCATTTCCCTGGGCGACGATTGAAGCAAGTTCTGGTTCTCCTAGGTTGACATAGACTTTGGTAGCGGTTTGGGGAAACTCTTCTTCTTTAAACTCTTTAACGGCGACAGCCTTACCTTTTTCGGGAACGCCGTTATAGACAATACCAGTGGCGCCATTGGCTGTAACCAACTGATCTTCTTTGAGGATTTTGGTAGCAATTTTGGTACCAACGATAGCCGGAACTCCCAACTCTCTTGAGACAATGGCAGCATGGGAAGTTTGACCTCCCTTGTCCGTGACAATGGCACTTGCCCTTTTCATAGCGGGGACAAAGTCTGGAGCGGTCATCTCGGTAACCAAGACGTCACCATTTTTTACTTTGTCTATTTCCTTGGCGGATTTTATTTTAACTACCTTGCCAAAACCAATACCAAATGAAGCAGGTTCTCCTTGGATTAGCTGTTTTAGATTTACCAACTGGGATTCGGATATTTGTTTGGCACCTTTGCTCATATCGAGGGTGGTGATGGGACGGGTTTGAACCAGGTAAACCTTGCCATTTTCGACGGCGAACTCGCTATCTTGGGGAAAGAAATAATGCTGATGAATTTTCATGGAAAGTTTAGCCAGCTCGATTACTTCTTCGTCAGTGAGTTTGGGAGCGTTGACCATTTTCTCCGGAACCTTTACTTTTTTGACCCCGCTGGGATAGTCGTGGATTTCCATAATGGTTTGAGGTACATTTTGACGAGAATGAATCGAAAGGTCGGACTTATTTATTATGTAATGATCCGGGTTAACTACTCCTTGAACCATAAAATCACCCAGCCCCCAGACTGCTTCAACGACGACTTGATTTTTGTTGCCGGTGACAGGATTAACAGAGAAAAGAACGCCGGAGACATCTGATTGAACCATTAATTGGACAGGGATGGCGAGAAGTACTTTAAAGTGATCGTAGCCTTTGGTAGCACGATAGAAAATGGCTCTGGCACCCCAAAGTGAGCCCCAGGCACTACGAACTGCTTGTATTAAATTTGATTCACCCTTGATATCCAAAAACGACTCTTGCTGACCAGCGAATGAAGCATCCGGAAGATCTTCGGCGGTTGCCGATGAACGAACGGCAACGAGAGGATTTTTGTCGCCAGATTTTAAACCGGAATAACTTTCAAAGATTTCCTTTACAAGATCAGCGGGAATATCGGCTGTTTGAATTAGTCTTTGTATTTTAATAGCCGCTTTTTCAAGTTCTTTTTGGTTTGTTACCTCGGTTTGTTTGATGATTTCTCTGATAACCGGCTGAAGAGCGTTGTGATCGATTACTTTTTCGTATGCTTGGGCAGTAATGACGAATCCGTTAGGAACAGGAATACCGAAGTTGTACATTTCACCCAGATTGGCACCCTTTCCTCCGACGAGAGGAATGTCGTCCTTGTGAATTTTACTGAATGGTAATACCAGGGCAGGTAGGTTGGGCATTAGGTTAGTTGTTTTTTAAAGAAGTCTACCCAAGGATTAGTTCCGGGGTCTTGCTTGTTGACTATACTTAAATAATAGCTAATCATCATCAAAAAGACCAGCGACTCAAATACTTGAGCGGTGATATCGGTCGATTCCGGTTTGATTACGGTGAGCTGATAATTTTGTTTGATGAGAACGTCTTTGGTGATTTGAAATCTTTTTTGAATTATTTCCGGGTAGAGGGAGGAGTTTAGAAGAATAAATCGAGCATGGTCTTTTAAAGACAGTGGAAAGGCTAATCCTTCTAAAAAGTGATGGTTGAGATCGGGTAACTGGAAATAAGCAGAAAATGTTTTTGAGGTTTCGTTAAAAAAATTAGTTGAGACCTTCCCTACTCCCGACAAGTGATTCGCGGAAAGCACCATAAGAGACATACCCTTGTTTTTTAGGGCAAATTCTTTTGCTGGATTATCGTTTGTCGGTCGATCAATTTTAAACAAATCGAGAGTTCTTTCAATGGTTCGAACTATTTCTTTCGGATCGACAAAACGAAATGTTTCTTGGTTGAGACGAATCGTTAGCCCCATAACGGCTCCGAGCATCAGACCAATACCGTAGCGTGGCACATGTGAACGATTTAATTTTTCGTCGAGCAGTATTAAGGGCCAGTGTTCAGACAAAGCCAGGTCTCTTAATTTTCCACCGGCGGTGATGACGATGGTTTTGCATTGTCGTTTGGAAGCATCTTGAGCGCAGGACAGAATTTCTTCGGTGTTTCCTGAGTAACTTGCCAGAACGACGAGAGTATTTTTGGCGGTGTACTGGGGAAGTCGGTAGTTGGAGATGATTTCAAAAGGAATTTTTAACAACAAAGGAGAAAGTGAAAGGACAATGTGGGCCGGAAGATTTGATCCTCCCATACCCGCAAAGACGATGTTTTTGATACTTTCCGGTTCAAAGTTTAAATTTACAAACTGTGAGTCGTGCCAGGCGGATTCAAATTGTTGGCCAGTTGAGACAATAGAAGCATAGACATCAAGGGTGTCATATTGACCATATGTCTTGGAATCATCAAGAAAAGTTTTCATTGCGTAAATTAAGTATACCAATATCCTACCGAGCCAGCATTTTTTTCAGAGTCGTCAGAGCAGTTTTTTCTCCATTTGGATACTGAATTGCAGCAAGTTTTTCAAAAAGAATTTTTTCAGTGTTTGAGGAGGTAGCGATCAGACCAGCATCTTTCAGATAGAGGAGAGATTGATAGGCGTAAAGAAGATTGATTTTTCCGGAAACTTCCGGACTGGAAAAGAAAGTGGCACAGCTAGTTTTGGCTATAAGAGAAGATATCTTGGCGGCAATAAGAGCTTTTTCCGGAGTATTAACCTTTTCGGGGTGAGCATAGAGTTCATAAAAATTAGCGGACACTATTGACTCATATCCCCGGCCAATTTCAGCTTGAAGAACGCTGGAGACTTCATTGTTGAGATAGTTCATGGCAGAGATAAAAGGCTCTTTCCAGGAAGTGTCCTGACCCCAACCGCAGTCGCAGGATCCATTCCAGCGAATCAGATTTCCATGGGGACAACTCCAAGCGGATCTTTCTCTGATCATTCCTTTTGGAAGTTTGGATATGTCGAGCTGTAAATTATTGATGGAAACCGGGTAAAGCCCGATACTGGGTAAGGATGAGTCGAGAAGATAGTGCAGAAACTTGTCTCCATTTTGAAAATGATGACCAAAAGTTTCGGCATCCGTCCAAGCAATAATTACTTGATTTTGGGGAGTATTTTCATTTCTGGGTTTGACGAATGAATGAGCAAAAAAATCGGCATTTTGTTTTTCATCAAAGGCAAGTTTTCTACTAATTGTACGGTCAAAGGGATAGGCAATGATTTGCCTTCCCTGCTCAAGGTTGATAATCGTCGGTTGGTTATCTGAGGCGGAACCATTTGCTTGAATAATTTGTTCCGGAGCACAAACAAATCCTTCGTAACCATTGTCGATTAGGACATTGAGAGTTTCGGTGTCGATGGCGGTTTCCGGCGGCCAGAATATTTTGGGGTTTACCCCAGTTATATCTTTGAATCTACCAACCCCAGCCGAGATAACGATGGATTTATCGGATAAAGAGAGATCGGGAAGAATTGGGTGTATAAAGGCCTCCCCTATCCCATTCTCCTTCATGGTTTTTTGGTAGATGGCGGCGGTTTCTGGGTTTATTTTTTCGAGTTGGAGCAGTAACGACTGGTAGATGTCAAAGGAAACTTTATTAAGAATACCTCCGTGAGCCAAGGGTTCATAACATTGTTTCTCGATGATGGCAGTCCAGTTTTTATCTTGAGGATCGGTGGAAATTGTCGAAAGTGTTGGGTGTGTTGCTTCTCTAGGAGGTTGATAAAAATGTAAACCGACGACAATTTCTCTGCCCATCAGGTCACTATATACAAATTACCCGGTCAACTCAATAGTCTTAAGACAGAGATGAAGTGTTTGAACCAGTGGACCAGTCTATCTCCGAATATTTTTTAAATATTTTAGCGATTCCACTTTTTAGCTCATCGTAACCATCAAGGGTTTTGCTTTCAAATTTGGTAGTAAGATATGGTCCATTTTGCGAAGCTCGAACAACAACCATGGACTCTTTCGTGTCAATACGAATACCGTCGATTTCGTTGATTGTTCCGTAGGGAAGGAGTTTGATTAAGTCTTCTTTGATTGGTCCGGCAATTAATTGAAATTTTATGTTGTCAGCCAAACCAAGTTTAATTTCCGGGCTACTAAAGTATTTTGGTAATTTTTCAACTGCCTGATGAAGATCTTGTCCTGTTCTTTCCAGGTAACTTAATAAACGGAGCGATGCATAGGCGGCATCATCGTGACCATAGAAATTGTCCATGAAAAAGATGTGTCCCGAAAGTTCACCTCCAAAGGGAGAACGAACCTCTTTGATTTTTGCTTTTACAAAGGAGTGGCCTGTTCTGGAAACGATTGGTTGGCCACCTCTATTGACAATGGTTTCAGAGACGACTTTGGAACAGAGATTGTTGTAAACGATGGGTGCTCCAGGAATAAAGTCCAGAACATCTTGAGCATATAAGGCAACAATGGTGTCCATCCAAAGAACCTGCCCCGTATTGTCGACAACAGCTACTCTGTCTCCATCGGCATCATAAGCAAAACCAATATCAGCTTTTTCTTCGGTGACCGTTTTGGCTAACCTTTCCAGCACTTCTGTCTCTGTCGGGTCGGGATTTCCAAGAGGATAGTTGCCATCGGGAGTACAGTTTTGTTCAATAACTTCACAACCGGCGTGTCTGAGTATTTGTGGGTAAAATATCCCAGATCCGGTGTTACAACCATCAATGACTACTTTCCATTTCCTTGATAAATCAAAGTATTTGGTAATTTCTGCTAAATAGACCGGGAAAATATCTTTCTTGGTATTTTTACCCTGACCTTTTGAGAACACGCCCTTGTCGACTATTTTTTTGAGCTCTTGGATTTCTTCCGTAACCATAGTATCGGAGTACCCTACAGATAGTTTGAGACCGTTGTAATCTTTGGGGTTGTGAGAAGCAGTGATCATGGCGCCAGCCTTGGTTAAGTATTCATACGAACTGAAATAGATTACTTGACTCATGGAAAGACCTAAATCAAAGGTGTCAATTCCTCCATCGTTAAGTCCTTGGATAAAGGAGTTTTTGTACTCTTCACTGGTGAGTCTGTTATCACAGCCTACGGGACAAAGAGTAATACGTCGTTGTGCTAAAAAGGTGGCGTAGCCGCGTCCGAGGGTATAGTAGACTTCCGGTGAAAGGTCGACACCGGATACTCCACGAAGATCATATCCACGATAAATGTTTGGGTTTATCTGCATAGATAAAGTATACCAATACAGATTATTTTGAGTCGTGCGTTTTTTCTTTGTCGACTTAGTCAACAAAGGTAAGTGCAGTTCCCGATTTACCAGCTCTACCCGTACGACCGATACGATGAATGTAGTCTTCGTAGGTGGCGGGTTGGTCAAAGTTGATGACGTGGGTGATGTCTTTGACATCAATTCCACGAGCAGCAACATCGGTAGCACACAAAATATGAATTTGATTTTCCTTGAACTTTCTTAAAACGGTCTCACGCTGGTTTTGACGTTTGTCACCATGAATTGAGTCGGCGTTGAAACCTGATTTTTGTAAGGTAATGGCAATTTCTTCGACGCCATATTTAGTACGTCCGAAAATAAGGACTTTTCTAAAAGTTTCTTTGGAGAGTAAATCATTTAGAACGGCATATTTACCTTGTTTTCCGGAAGCCCTAATGATGTTTTGATCAACATTCAGCGAGCCGGCGTTGGTTTTGACGGAGATCTTTTCAGGATTGTTCATAAACTGAAAGGCAATGCCTTCAACTTTTTGGTCAATTGTGGCCGAGAAAAGCAGAGTTTGATGATTTTCCGGTAAGAAAGAGAGTAGTTCGGTAATTTCGTGAATGAAACCCATGTCAAGCATTCTATCGACTTCATCAAGAACGACGGTACGAGTGTTGTTTAAGTTTAGGGCACGGCGATTATAGAGGTCTCTGAGACGTCCTGGGGTACCAATATAGACGTTGGGGCGGCGTCTGAGCTCATCCAGCTGACGGCGAATATCCGAGCCTCCAATAAAGAGACTGGCGTATATCTGGAGTCCACCGGAAAGAGATCTAATTTCATCTCTAATTTGTACAGCCAACTCTCTGGTTGGGGCAACGACTAAAGCGGTGTCGTTGGGGTTTTCAATAATTTTTTTAATGACAGCCAAAGCAAATACGGCAGTTTTACCGGTACCGGTGTCGGCTAAACCTAAGACATCTCTGCCAGAGAGAGCAGCTTCGAGTGCTTGATCTTGGATAGGGGTAGGAGTAACGTAGCCTTTTGCTTTAACATTACGCAGTATTTGTTCCGAGAGACCATAGTCTTCAAAGGTATGCTGAGTAATTACTTCCTCTTGAATTTCCGGCATAGCAGCGCGGACAAACATACGAGGATCTAGGGCTTTGGGCATGAAACGAGCTCTCCTGTTGCCAAAAGAATTTCTATTAAATGAGTGGCTGGCACCACGATTTGAACCATGGCTAGAATAGCCACGTCCGCCAGAAGGGCGTCGATTAAACATATTTTATGGGGGTTTTCCCCGATTGTCCTATGGAAAATACTAGCTGGACAATCGTGAGAGCGTCAAGCAAGACGAGCTAAATGCTCGGCCGTAAGAACAATATGGGATATTGTAGCATAGATTCAGTAGATTTTTCTAAACTTCTTAACTACTTCTACCCAAAGCGTCGTAAGCAAAGCCACACCAATGATTAACACCCACGCGGAGGGAGGTAGACTAACGGTGTGTAATAATTTTTGAGCAGTTGGGTGATAGATGCCAAAAAGCAGAATGATAAAACCATAAAGAATACTCAGTAGTAGGAATTTATTGTTGAGTATCCTTTGAAGCCTGAGTACCGGTTTACGAAGGTCTTTGTAAGCGAAGACATAGATAAGGTCTATAGAGCCAATGATGCCAAAAACGGTAGTGCGCGCTAAATCAAGGTCTCCGAATTTTAGTTGCTGAGTGAATATTGCAAGTGAGATTAGCCCTGCCGTGAGACTTATGGCAAAAATGAGGAAAAGCATGGAGCGACTGAGAATATTTTCTTTTTGATGATTATTTGGCTTTTCTTCCATGATCTTGGGGTCTCCCGGTTCAAACCCGAGCGCAATGTCCGGTGGACCGTCGCAGATCAGATGAAGCCAAAGAATTTGCACAATAGTCAAGGGAAACGGGACATTGAGAATCATGGCGCCTACGATAAGTACTATTTCGGCGAGAGAGTTTGATAAGACATAACCTACCACCTTAATAATATTTTGATAAATTATGCGACCTTCCTCACAGGCGGAAACAATAGTTTTGAAGTTATTATCCAGAAGAATTAGGTCTCCTGAGTCTTTAGCTACATCGGTAGCCGAACCCACCACCACTCCAATATCAGCCTTTTTAAGTGCCGGGGCGTCATTGACTCCATCTCCAGTCATGGCAACCACCTCCCCTTTTTCTTGAAGGACAGAAATGATTTTTAATTTCTGATGGGGAGAGACGCGACAAAATAAATTAATACGGTCAATTTTTGAACCGAGATCTTTAGTTGATATTTTTTCCAGATCTTCACCTTCCATAACACTATCTTTGGTGATAACGAGACCAATATTTTCGGATACTTTTTCGGCCGTATTTCTAAAATCACCGGTAACAATCTTAACGTCAATACCGGCGTTTAGGGCTTTCCTGATGGCCTCTTTTACCCCAGGTCTAATGGGATCTTCAACTCCGATTAATCCTAGCCATTTGAAATCCGTTTTTGTTTTTGAGATATTGTTTTTGTGTATTAAACCAACAGCTCGATGACCTTCACTGGTCCACTGAAAGAATTGTTTGTTTATTTTTATTTTTGTTCTTGGGTCATCCCGACAAAATTTGAGAATAATTTCAGGAGCTCCTAAAATAAAAGTCTCTTTACTTTTACCTTTTTGAACCATAGTCAGAGCATATTTTTTTTCACTTTCAAAAATTTCTTCGTGAAGAATTTTATATTTATCAATTACTATTTGTGGGTCAATTTTTAACTTTTTTTTGAGGTACTCCCATGTGGCTATTTCCAGACTTGTTCTTCTGGTATTTAAGACAGCAAGACCATTTAGAAGTTTTTCTTCATCTTTGGTATCAGTTCTGACAACTCTCATTACACCTTCGGTAATGGTGCCGGTTTTATCGGTACAAATCACGGATGTCGAGCCAAGAGTTTCAATGGAGAGAAGTTTTTTGACTAGTCCTTTATGTTTTAAGACTCGATTCATTCCTAGAGAGAGAATTACCGTCACGGCAATGGGTAGTCCTTCGGGTATGGCGGCAATTGAAAGGATGATGGAAAAACGTATCATTTCAAAAATGCCATGATTGTTTAAAACCCCGATGATAAATATGAGGATACCAATGGCGGCAACCAAGAGAGCGAGTTTTTTAGAGAACAATTCAAGCTTAATTTGAAGAGGAGTTTTTCTTTCTTTAATTTCTGTCAAACTAACACCAATTTTGCCCACCTCGGTTGTGATACCTATTTTTTCGACTTTGGCAGTACATCTGCCCGAGAGAACGATAGTTCCCATAAAGAGACGATTGTTTTTAGGATACGTGTTTTTTTCGACAGGTTCTTCTTCTCCGGTGAGAATCGCCTCACTGACAAAGATTGAGCCTTCAAGGACAACACAGTCCGCCGGAACTTTGTCTCCCGATCCAAGTAAAACGACGTCTCCCGGTACCAGCTCTTTAATGTCAACGCTGAGTCTTTGGCCTCCCCTGATAACCAGAACTACTTGTTGAACAATCTTGTGGAGGCTTTTAAGAGTTTTTTGGGCTCCATATTCTTGGAAGAAGCCCATGGATACATTCAGTAAAACCACGGCAGAAACAAGGATGGCATCTCCGGTTTCTTTGAAGATTATGGAAGCGGCGATAACAAAAAAGAGAATATATATTAGCGGGCTTTTGAACTGATTTATGGCGATAGAAAACCAAGTTGTTGGTTCTTTCTCCGGCAAAGTATTGCTACCGTATATTTTTCTTTTGTCCTGAATTTCCGTATCGGATAATCCCTGCCACTTCATGTAATTAATCTTACATGATTTCGTTTAGCTCATGCCACCTCCACCACCCCCGCCACCTCCACCACCCCCGCCCCCAGAGAAACCACCGCTACTTCCCGTACCGGAGGCACCGAAACTGGCAAATGAGGTACTAACGGATTCCAGACCGGATCCGATTGAGGATAAATCAAGATTATTTCCCGAGGTATTCATAGCAGCCAGATAGACAAAAGATGATCTGGCTTCATCACCAAACTTAAGCGGTAGTTCCGAAAGAGCTTTTAGTGATATACCTAGGGCGGCGCCATAAACAAGATATTTCTCCCAAATAATGACAGACTCAAGCGGAGATTTTTTGGTAACTGAGTAGTCTTTGAGATATTTTTTAAAGGCGATCCAGGAAGCTTTTTCTTGGGCTCCTTTGGGGGTTAATCTATCCATAAAACCGCTGAGGGTGCCAATGCCAATGGCGAAGATAATAAACTGGATGAGTAATCCAGTCATAATTACGGGTGTGGCGGTGTCCGTTTGGGAGATGGATTCCATGATGATTAAAAGTGCCGCTCCGAAGACAATGCCAATGGCGATATCGGTGGCCAAGGTACCTTGTACGGTATGACTTTTTTTGTCGAGAAAGTCATTTTTTAACAAGATGTCTTCGAACTGTGATTTCCATGACTGAAAATGTGATCTGGCTTTGGTATTGGTTTTTAGCTTACTGAGCATTTTTGACTTGGAAATTTTTGTTTCTTCGTCTAAGTAAAGCAAGTGGATGATGTCCTCTTCATTTTTGGTGAAACTTTGCCCTTTGTTTTTCTGTAATTCAAACCATATCTCCGGTTCTTGAGGAAAGATTCCCAAAATCGGACTGCGATATTCTTGAGATATTTTTAGTAATTTTTTGCGACAGAGTTCCAGAATTGTAGCCGTGATGGATTTAGCGGTAGGCGTATGAGATGGGTTGAGAATGGCTTCAACGATAGCGGGTTCGGTGTTGCTTGGGGGTTCGTGAAGACTACCAGCGAGATTGATCACCGGTAAGGGTAAATCTTTACCCACCTTTCCCCATTTGATTAACCAGTAAATAAATCTAGCCAGAAATAAAAGGCCGGTGATTAGTAGGACGATATACACAAAAGCATAGTTGATGGGTTCTGCCGAGGTTTTTGTAGTATTAATGGTTTCGTTTATCCAGTTAGCTTCTTCGTTCACAATACGTCCGAGGGCATTTTCGTTTTCAGTACTAACTCCGGGAAGTTTGGGAAAGAGAACACGACCTTCAACAAAAGTATCGGCGGGAATATTTTTGGCGGAAAAAATGACAGTTTGAGCGTCGAGAATAGATACTTTGCCAGTAAGAGGACCGTGCCCCCAGGCTTTTAGTGATTCGTTCGGGGATGGATACGGAAGGTGAATAGTAGCGATTAGATTTTGAGTTGGTACTCCCCAACCTTCTTGAATAATCTGCCAGTAGAACTCGGCAGTGTCAAGATAGTTGTTGACGGCATTTTCAATGGTATAGAAGACGGTAAAGTCTTTGGTTTCGTCATCGGCAGTATATTTCCAGCTGACGATTTGTTGATTGTTTTCTGTCTTGGTGGTGAAGTTTATTGGAATACTACCTTCTTTAATTTGAAGGTTATTTATTATCAACCGATCGCATTTGGTATCAGTGCAAGCTTTTTTTGTTCCGGTAGACCACCAGCCATTTTCAAAGTGACCGGAGAAGGTATAGGTACGGGTTTCTTGGATATTGGCCGAGCCGTCTTTGTTAATGACGATATCAATATTGGCATCATCAATGGTGTAGCTTTTGGCAAAGGAAGGTGTTGGAAAAAGCAAGATGCCAAAGAGAACAAGCAAAGAAATTAATAGTTTTCTCATAATATTATTTCGTAATATCATTTTAGATTTTTTGGAAAAAATTTGCCAATAAATTATCAATAGTGTTGCTACTGGTTCCCGTCTTTATTTTTATATCGATATCGGAGAGGATCTTATACAAAGATAGTAAATGATCAAGGGTAAAATAGGTCGCTTGTTGGGTAATCAATCTCGTGGGGTAGGGAGCCAGTTTGATAAACGATGGACCGGACTTGGCTTGAATTAAGAGTTTTATCTGACGAACCGACATGGCAAAGACAAACTC
>LCDA01000004.1 GCA_000998275.1 Candidatus Collierbacteria bacterium GW2011_GWA2_42_17 | reverse complement strand
AATATCTTTTTTAATTGAGTTCACAGTTAGAGATTGTATTAGTAAACACCCGTATGTTACCCATACAAAGTGTTACCGATGTATCTCAGCCTGTGCAGAATAATTTTGGTTTTAAAGGACAGTCGGTAAGGAAACCTATAGCTTTGACTTTTTGGGGTTAGGGTGCTAAAATGTTGGGGTTTGTAAGTTCTTTTCGGGCACCTTAATTTTTCTAGTGAGGAGGCTAGTTATGTTTGAAAATGAGAATGTGGTAAGTATAATGCGCGACCTTTATGTGAAGACACCACAGGCTCTTGAAGCCTTGTTGGCTGAGCTCCGACGTGTTGGTTACGAGATCAAAGATCTGCGCAAAGATGAATTTCGTGCGGATCGTGGGGTTCCTGTATCGGAAATGGAAGAAAAGGGGTGGTCGCTTTGGTACGCGAGCCTGCCTGATATAAGGCATGGTAAGTGCAAAAGCTGCGGTTCGGTTATAAGTGTGGCAGGTGTGCGATTTCATGGACACAAATGTGAGATTTGTGGTGAAGTTACCTACTACGACCTGGTTGACGGCTCTACAATGAAGTTTGTCTTCTTGAATAATAGAGAGCGTAACTTCCTGTCACCTAAGCTTAAGATGAGAGTCAAACGCTGGGACGTGGAACAGGAAGATATCTATTTCTATTACGAATTTCTGGAAGGCGGTCTCTCAGTTGTTACCGGAAACCAAGCAACAGCATATTTGAATGAAAACAAGCGTCTTTGGCAAGTTATTGAAGAAGATGGCCAAAAGCTTCTGAAGGTCAGGTATTCCTTGTATTGGGATCGGGACACCGCGGCAATTGAGGCTTATGATTCCTACGGTCATTACTGGAACCATTCCATTGTAAAAATTTGGGATGGCAAGGAATATGGCGAGTTGGATCACTTGCCAATTCCTGAGTCGATGAACATTTTTGAAACATGGCATTGGTCTCCGTTGCAGGCAACCCCTTATCTCCATGAGCGGATTTTGTCCGCTGCCGGTCAAGTAAGTGATAAGGGTTATTACTACCAAGATGGCCGGTCGTTCTTTATGGCTAGCGAGTGGAAAGAGATGGCCAAGTTTGTTCGCCATTTTACCGTTCTTAATGGCGACCGCTTTGATGATGCTTGGCCAAAGTTTCGAAGTAGCGGCCCCGGAGGTATCGACGATCTGGCTCATTTTTGTCACGGCAATCCTGTGGTAGAAAACAGACCAAACATCGGTAACATTTTGGTCGCTGCCAGCAAATTGATTGAAGGTAAACCTCTTACTGAAAGCGAAATAACAGAGGCAGTCAGGGGAGTCGAGTCCGAGGAAGGTGTCGATTTAATTCGTGGTTTTCTTGGAAAGAAACGCTAGAAATATAAAAGTTAAATATACCCTTTGTTTTGGTCACATTCGTGATCGGAGCAGAGGGTTTTTTTGTCGGCAAGTTGGCGGAGAATATATATAATGGGGATTATATGAAGAACTTCTTTGTACCCATTGTCGTAGTCATTGCTATCGGAATGGCGGGATTAGTGGCTATCCGTTTTCTTGGGGGAGATGAAGACGTCTGGGTTTGTACAAACAAACAATGGGTGAGGCATGGTAATCCTAGTTCTCCGATGCCTCAAATCGGTTGTGGTATAGCGTGGCAGGAGCAGACAGTGAAGGAAATTGGAGTAACTTTTAGTTATCCTGCTGATATGTCGTATCGTAAAGAAATTGCAGATGATGCAGGAAGGATCAGAACAGCAGGTTTTTATGTTGAAAAAGGATCTTTAGAAAACCCCACCTATCAGTTGTATGCGCTCTATCAGCCTCTTGAAACCGTTACGGAGAAAGAATTGGATAAAGTAAAAACCGGAATGAAGCCGGATACGGTTAAAGAAGCTTTTATTGATGGAATTAAGGGAGTTGAGGGATTAATTGAGATTTCCGGACCAAAAGCACACTATTCAACCGCGATTATAAAAGAGGGGAGGCTTTTTACGGTATCGACATTGAAAGGAGGTGATTAATAATGTTAAGTGCTAAAACGTTTGCCAACGCAACCACAACGATAATGGTCGTTTTTTATATAGCTTGCTGGTTGATATCTACGCTTGCCCCAGATTTGATTTTTGGTATAGCCAACGCCTGGATGCATAGTATCAATATAGAAAGCCTTAAAGCAACATCAGCAATATCTTTTGGAACTGTTTTATGGGGTCTTATTTCCATAAGCTTGCTAACATGGATAACGACTTATGCGACTATTAGGCTATATAACAAATGGTTGGGAAAATAAGTTTGTTTAAGATAGATCAGTTATGAACGAAGTGAATAAATTTAAGACGAGTGCTGTTTTGGTATGTCCAAAGTGTGGAAAATCACAAAAGGTGGAGATGCCGATTGATGCTTGTCAGTACTTCTATAAGTGCATACGTTGTGGTGAGATGTTAAGGCCGAAGACGGGTGACTGCTGTGTTTTCTGCTCATATGCCGACATAAAGTGCCCTTCGAAACAGCTAGAAGCACGGATGAGTGGTAAGAAGTGAAACTCTCGCAAAAGAAAATTCGAAAGCCGGTTACCGTCGTTTTTAAAACTTAGAAAGTAGAGGCCTCGGTGTTTAATTGATTTAGTCCGGAGTCGACACCGTCAATATTAATGACGTTAAGCTGGTCTTGGGCTTGATCTAGGTCATTTGGGTTCTCGATGTTTTCGGTGGTGAGAAGATTATTATCGATGGTTTTTTGAGTCTTGAGCGAGATTATAAATAAGCCTACGATGACAGCGAAGAGGATAAGTAGAATGAGTTTAGTGTTGTACTTCATCTTGATTTGGTTATTAATTAATATTTATATCGTAGGAGAGGGAGTGACGGTAACTGTAGGGGTAGCCTCGATTTCTTTAGAGACGGTTCTAACGGCGACAATGAGATTCACGATGGAAGTGCGATAGTTTTTAAGAGCTGTTTTGACTGCCCGCATATTTATTTGATACTGGTTCATAAGAGTTTTTGGGTCTCCTCCTGAAGTACAGCTGAAAGTGTCTATGGCGGTGTTGGCTTTACTGAGTTCTGTTTGGATGAGTGCTTTCTTAGCGGCGATATCACTAATCAGGATGTCGTAGTCGGGAGCTGTATTACCGGAGGGAAGAACGGTATCTGTGTAGTAAGTCTTGACCTTTTCGGCGATACGGTCGAAAGTCGTTTCCATGTTGGCGGTCAACTTAGTTAACTGTGTCATGCGAGTTTTGACGCCCGACTCTCTGACTTGGCAGGAGTTTATTTTGGCGGTGGTGACGAGGGCTTGGGGGGATGGGGTTCTACGATTAACGCCGTTTTCCTTACCTCTTTCTGTTTGAGCCAATGCTGGTGAGGCGAGGAGAGCAAAAAACAGGGAAACGATAACAAATTTTAGAGAAAAACTGATTTTGGTCATACAATTATCATAGAAGAAATTTAAACGGGCGTCAAATAGTTAGAACAGTTACAGTATGGTGAGTGTTTGAAGACAGACTATAAATTGGAAATAGACTGGATGACGTAGATAAAGAAACCATTTTGGGGGTAATAGATGGACTGAGCGATGGTACTCTGGTCAAGTTTACCCAGATTTTCTTCAAGAGTACCAATGTTGAAGTTTGTGAGACAGGTGTCGGATAGGGGAAAGTTCCGTTTGGGATCGAGGGGGTAGTGATAGGCTACTAGAAGATAGGATTCCATGACATTGGGACAAGATTCTTTGTCTAGGGGATAGATGGACAGACCGTTTGTTTTTAGAACCTTATTGTTTGAGTAATCGATGATGGATAGCTGATCATACGACTCGAGATCAAAGATAGATTTAACCGAGTATTGTTGGGCAAATTTAACTATCTTGTTTAAATCAACAGCACTTTGGCGATGGAGATAAATATACTTACCAGAAGTCATAAAAATTGTCAGGATGTAGGCGATGAGGATGACTCCCAGAGTGATGTTTATGAGCCTTGGATTTTTAAATTTTGAGATAATTACCAATCCTAGTCTATGCAGACCCATGCCAAAAAAAACAAAAATAAACGGGGCGAAGATGAGAATGTGGCGAACGCCCCCTAGAGGAATTATTTTAAAGATGGATAAGCCGGCGAAAACCATCAAGATATAAACAAAGATTAGCCAGAGTTTTCGATTCTTATAAACTAAGTCTATTAAACCTACGATAACCAGAAGTAAAAAGGGAATGGATAAAAGGTTGTGACCGAGTGGTCGGTAAAGATCCAGGGTGTAGGCAAAATTGAACAAATACGAAATTGTGTCGTAGATCACTTTAAAGATATCTGCTGGTCCATTGATATAGTAGGAGCCTTCAAAATATTGTCGGATATATGTTTCAGCGCCACCAAGTCTCCAGTAAGTTAAGGCTAGGTAAGGAAGGCTTCCCAACAGAGCATAAAGACAGAGCGAGATTAATTTTTTGATGGCCAGTTTGTTTTTAATGACTTGGTGGAGAAAATACATTAAAAGAGTTCCGAGAAGAATAAAAAAGACAATGACGCTCATGTAATTAACTAAAAACAGCGGAGTAGATATTAAACCAAAAAGGAGAACTCTTTTATTGAGTTCACCAAGATTGTTGAGTGACCGTATTTCCCGCCAAAGACTTAAAAATATGCCAAATTGAACAATACTAGAAAAAAAATAATAAATACTGGGTTGGATTGATTGGCTATAGAGAATAAAGGGGATAGAGAAACAGATAGTAATCAAGATTAAGAATTGGATTGATTGGTTTGAGAAGATCTTCGATAAGACATACTTTTTAAATAAAATGATTGACAGTATCGAAATTAGGAAGTCCGGTAGGCGTAACAATAAGATGTCTGGACCAAAGAAATTAATGAGAATTCTAGATAACAATGTCGGGAAAAATGGTCCGGTTACAGCGTTGGTGGTGTGGTTTAAGACTTCTCCAAATAAATTTGGCCAAGGGATTTTATTAATGCCACCGATGGTGGCGGTATCGTCGAACCAGATATATCCAGATTTAAGATTTATCAGACGTAAAGCAATAAATACCAATAAAAAAAGAACGAACCACTGGGCTTTTATAAAGACCTTAATATTTTTTGCAAATGTTATCACTATTTAATCTTACTATTTTTCTACTACGGGGGGATGCTAGTTTTTGAGGATGAGATTTTTGTATAAAAAGTCAGCAATCATTTGACTAATGAGATTAATGCCTTCGCCAGATGGATGATAAGGACTGTGAAGTTGTAATCAAATTTACATTTATGTTAGGATTGTTTTGCGATGGTCAAGATACTTAAAAAAAACCGGTCTGTTTGGTTATTTGTGGTTGGAGGAACCGTGTTGTTGATAGCCCTGGGATTTATTTTTTATGTGATGTTTCAGAAACAGCTGGAGACACAAAAAAGAAATGTTGATTTGGAACAACAGATTGTAAAAAACAACGAAACAATTTTAAATATTCAAGCAGAAATTGAGAGGTTAAATAACGAAGATTTACGAAAGGCAAATACGGAGGTTAAGAAACAGATGGCTGATTTGAAACTTAGTTTTAATGCGGCGGTAGAAGCATATGAACAGATATTGTATCTTCAGGATCGCGGAGCAAAAACCACCACACAACTAAGTAAATTTTCTTCGATTCTTGATTTTTTAGCGAAGAATGATCTTCAAAATGCCCTAAAAACAACCAAAGAGTTGGTGGCAGAGATTGATAAAGAGAAAGCGAGGCTGGCTTCTTTGGCGGCGGCTCCGATACCGGCAAATGTACCGGAGATTGTTGAGGCACCGGCATCCGGATACCGGAGACAGAAAGTTACGGTGGATGGTGTCTCTTTCTTGGTGGATGTGGTGTCGGCGGATCTGGGTAGCACAAAAGTGATTGTAGATACAGCGTCCGACGGAACTTGTGCCAATGACTGCCCCGTGCTGCCTTTGGCAACATATGTCAGTAGAAGTGGTGCTTATGCCGGAGTAAATGGGACCTATTTTTGCCCAGAAACTTACCCTTCTTGTGTGAGCAAAAAAAATTCCTTTGATGTTTTGGTGATGAATAAAAATAAAGTGTATTTCAATTCCGAGAATAACGTGTATAGCACAGTACCGGTGGCTATATTTTCCGGTAGTTCGGCCAGGTTTATTGGTCAGACTTCCAGCTGGGGAAGAGATACCGGAGTGGACAGCGTAATTGCCAATAGACCACTATTAGTTTTAGACGGAAATATTATGTTTGGAAGCGGTGGAGAGGAAAAGGAAGCAAGTAGGGGGAATCGAAGTTTCTTGGGGGCGACGGGCAGTACCGGATATATTGGGGTGGTACATAGTGCGTCTGTGGCGGAGTCGGCAAAGGTGTTGCAAGCGATGGGAATTAAAAATGCAATCAATTTGGATGATGGTGGATCAACGGCTTTGTGGAGCGGGGGATATAAGGTGGGTCCCGGTAGAAATTTGCCAAATGTGGTTTTGTTTGTGAAGAAATAACGGAGTTTGTAAATTGTTGCTATACTTAGTATTGTAATATTATTAACATATTGTAAGATAAAAAATAAATGGCAGAAATAATTAAGGAAACAATCGTGACAGAAGAGAGTAGCAGAAACCCGGTTGTAATTACTCCAGTTAAAGTTCAAGCAACCGATTCTCAGACGGTGGAGTATTTAATCTACTTCTTTTTCGGAGCAATAGAAATACTACTGGCCTTTCGCTTGGTGCTCAAATTGATGGGGGCAAGTCTTTCGAGTGCCTTTGTGAATTTTATTTATAGTGTTACAGGGATTTTTATCTTACCCTTTGAGGGAATATTCCGTAGGGGATTTGCCCAAGGGCTGGAAACAACGTCGGTAATTGAACCATCCACGGTGGTGGCGGTTATTGTTTACGTTATTTTAGCTTGGGGAATAGTTAAATTAGTACGGATTTTCTCAGGTGAAAAACAACCTGAGGAATAGCTCAGAAAGGAGGTAAAAATGGACATAATTTGGTTTATCGTAATATTGTTGATAGTTGGGTGGTTTCTTGGTTTTAGCGTATTTGCTGTCGGGGGAAGTTTGATTCATAGTTTGTTGGTTATTGCCTTGATAGTGATTGTTTACAGGTTGATAACCGGGCAGAGAATTTGAATGGGAAATGACGACTACTGATGCTAAACTTGAGAGATGATAAAGGAGTGTTCTTTGGTGCAGGTAGATAATATGGAGGAGTACAGTGGAGTGCAGATAACGAGAGAGCAAAGGAGTTTGTATGTGTTTCTCAGAAAGATGACTCAGGAGGTTGAGGTAATGCCCAGTTTTGTACCGGAGTTACTGGCTACTTTGCCGGTGTGGACACTAAGTGATCAAAGATTGTTGGCTGAGGTACTCAAAGCGGTGGATGAAAACAGTCTTAACTTATTTATGTCGGCATACCCAGCTGTTTTTAAAGGATAAAGAAAGCGGGGGGGTGGCGTAAACTTAGCTGAGCGGAATGGGGAAGAAAATTATAGAATGAAAGAGATGTTTGATTTATCTTTAGTGTTTGCTTTATTACCATTTGTGTTGTTTTTGAGCCTTTTGTTTTTTAAGAAGCTAACTTTGCTGCGGATTTCTTTATTGGCGCTGGTGGTGGTGACGATAATTCAAGTAACCTATTGGAAAATAATTCCGTTGTACTTGTTAAACTCGGTCGTAAAAGGATTCTTTGTGGCGTTTGATATATTTTTAATTGTTTTTGGGGCGGTGTTTTTCCTGGAAATTTTGAAGAAGGGAAAAGTAATTGAAAATATTAGTTTGTATCTGGAGTCAATATCAAAGGATTATCGGATTCAAGTGGTTCTTTTGGCCTGGTTTTTGATAAATTTTTTGGAAGGAATGGCCGGTTTTGGAACTCCAGGAGCAGTTGTAGCGCCAGTGTTAGTAAGTATAGGGTTGTCTCCTTTGACGGCAGTGATAATTTCATTGTTGGGAAATAGCAGCGCCGGAGCATTTGGTGCTGTGGGAACACCGATAAGAGTGGGTTTTGCAGGCTTGGATGTGACTGGCGTGCCATGGTTTACGGTTTTGTTTAACAGTGTTGGCATTTTTATGCCGGTGTTTATGATCTGGGTAATGGCAAAAAACCAAAAGCAAAAATGGACTCATTTTGTGGAGGTGCTACCGTTTGCCTTATGGTCCGGTTTTCTTTTTGTAATTTCGTCAGTAATAGTGGTGGGTATTGGTCAGGAGTTTGTATCAATTATTGGATCTTTACTAGCAATTGTGTTGGTAGTAATTTCTCTCAAATTAAAGATATTTGTACCGAAAAATGAGAGAAGTTTAATCGCACATTCGGTCAGGAAAATGAGTTTGCCTTTGTACAAAGTGGTGTTGCCGTATTTAGCAGTATTTGCGTTGTTGGTTTTGGGAAAGCTTGTGTTAAAGTCTTTCCAAATTAACTTTCCATGGGGATATCAGCATGTCTTTAATTTGTTTAATCCGGGAGTAATTTTTGTAGTGGTGGGAGTTCCTTTAGCCTTGGTATGGGGAAAGAAAAAGCTACTGACCGAAAGTAGTAAAAAAGCAGTTTTAAGTACGATTGATCCTTTTTTGGTTATCTTGTCAATGTCGACAATGATTCAGTTAATGGTTAATTCCGGAAACAATATTTCCGGACTGCCACCGGTGTTGAGTGTGTTGACGAAAAACTTAAATGGAAGTATTCTGCCTTTCGTGGCGCCATTTATTGGAGCTTTTGGCTCGTTTCTTACCGGAAGTATTACCATTTCAAATATTTTGTTCGGAAATATCTTGTCTCAGGCGAGCGTACTTTATCACATTAGTGTAGCTAAAATACTGGCTTTGGAAATATCCGGAGCGGCTATTGGAAACTCTATGGCAATCGCTGATATTATGGCGGCTGAGGCCGTGGTGGGAATGAAAAACAAAACGAGAAGCGTGTTGCGTGGGGTGATTGGGGCGGTTTTGGTGTGCCTTAGCGTTTTGGGAGTAATTGGTTTGCTGGTAGTCAGGTGAATAAACTAGTTGTTGTGTTTGATGTGTAAGATTTGTTATAGTTTAGGTAGATGGAAATTGAGATACCGATCCAAAGTATATTGTTGAAAGCAAGTTTGGAAATTCCAAGTGAAGCATATGGTTTGATTATTTTTGCTCATGGTACCGGAAGTGGAAGGATGAGCCCGAGAAACGTATTCGTGGCCGAGCAATTAAATAGGGGGAATTTAGCAACATTACTGTTTGATCTTTTAACAGAAGATGAGGAAAAAGAGGCTGATAATAGATTTAATATTGATCTTCTGACAGAGAGACTGATTGCAGTGACCAGGTGGTGTATGGAAAACGAAAAAACAAATGGACTTAAAATTGGATATTTTGGAGCAAGCACGGGAAGTGCCGCGGCTTTGTCGGCGGCGGCATTTTGGGGGACAAAGATAAGGGCCGTAGTTTCCAGGGGAGGAAGGCCGGACCTGGCAATGGATGAACTTGATCTGATTGAAGCTCCGGTTTTGTTAATTGTGGGGAGTGAGGACAAAAAAGTGATTGAATTAAACCGGAAGGCTTATGTAAAAATTGGGTGTGCGAAGAAGGTAGAGATTGTAGCTGGAGCAACACATTTATTTGAGGAGGAGGGAGCTTTGGAGAAAGTGGCTGAGTTGGCAGAAAATTGGTTTAAGAAATTTTTATTTGATGAGAGCGTGAAGGAGAGAGTAGCCTCCATAAGCCAAGAGGATCGAACCAAGGAGATTACTAAGGAAAGCGGTCCAGAGATAGCGAATGATAGGGACGCGGTAAAAACCACCGGTGAGTGAGACAATTTTGCCACCGAACTGAGGGATAAAGCGGCCAAAGAGAAGAAACCAAACTGAGTTGGCAGGGAAACGACCGAGACCAAGTGGAAGCTTACCCTTTATTTTTTCAAAATTGGCGACTTCGCCCAGACCACGACCTAAATAGTACTCGATAACGGAGGCAAGGTTGTTACCCATCCAGGAAACCAAGATACCAATCCATGGTCCAAAAATAGCACCGTTTAGGATAACGATGGGATCTGTAGGAATGGGGGTTGCTGAAAGAATACCCATGAGAAGAATTGAAAGAAGGGGTCCGGTGAGACCGGTGGCGGGAATTATCTTCTCGATGTTCTTGATATCGTTACGAAAGATAATGATGAGAGCTATGGGAAGACCAAAGGTTAAGATGCCAATAACGATGTTGCGGACAATTTTATAATTGATTTTTTTCATCAACAATTAATTATATATTTGTTATTTTCACCTTGGAGAAAGATTTGGAGGGCGCTGGTTTTGATACTGAACGTAATCATGTTAAGATTATTTATTAGAAACGTTGAAGGGTGGAGGTACCTATTTTATATGAGTAGATACTCTTGTAAATGTCCTGCCCCCGGATGCGATTTTATACTGAAGGTGACAGCTAACGACTGGGAAGGGGCGTTTAAAAAAAGTTTGCGGGAAGGGGGTCTGCATATTGTGGAAAATCACCCCGACTTTCCCGATTTTGAGGACAGAGAGGGAAAGGCTCGTGAGTATGCCCTGGAGAACTTGAAGAAAATATAGGGGGATATTTGGGTATTTTTAGTAAGGTGGTTTTGTGCAATAATGAGTTAGTTAACAATTTCAAAAGACATGAAAAGTCCTGCCAGAAAAAAGAAGATTAAAAGAGGAATACTTGCTGCCATAGGAGCTACCGTTATTGGTGTTGCTGTCGGAGTGGTTGCGGTTTTTCTTTCAAAAAAAGAGAATAGAACGGCTGTTAGAAATACTGTAAATAAAACAGTGAGAAAAGGAAAGGCTCAAGCTGCCAAAGTTAAAAGGACTGTAGTCGCGGCAAAGAAAAAAGTAGTTAAGAAGGTAGTCAAAAGATAAAAGTCGACTTGATATGAAAAATTTGGGACTCTAATTGAGCCCCATTTTTTTTGAGTTTGTCTTTCGTAGTTTTGTTTATCGTGTTATGATAAGTAATAAATGACACAAAACGTGGGTGAAATGGATAGGCTGATAAGGGCAGTGACGGGAGTAATATTAATATTGGCGGGATATAGTGTGGGTGAGGGAGTTTGGCAGATAGTATGGTATGTTTTGGGGGGGATACTGATAATAAATGCACTAACAGGCTTTTGTTTAATTTACAAGTTGTTGGGTATATCTACGAGGAAAAGATAAAGTAAGTGACTTAAGGGTTGAGCAGCCAGAGAACGATGAAGGCAAAAACTATCCGATAAATAGCGAAAACGGTAAAATTGTGTTTGGCAACGAAAGAGGTAAAGGATCTGACGGCCAGAATGGAAGCAAGGAAGGAGAAGAGAGAACCGAGGGCGAGGAGAAAAAATTCCCGGGAGGTAAAAGAAAAACCTGTTTTGAGTAAGTCATAGCCACTGGCGGCAATCATCGTGGGAATGGCCAGGAGAAAGGAGAACTCGACAGCTTCAACTCGAGAGAGACTGGAAAAGAGACCACCAATAATGGAGGCGGCGGAACGAGAGACCCCGGGAATCATAGATAAAGACTGAAAGAGACCAACAGAGAGAAGACTTCGAGAGTTTAACTCAGAGATTTTTTTTGAGCCGAGAGCGAGTTTAGGAAGACGATCAATGATAAGCAAAATGAAACCACCAATGAGGAGAGCAAGAACGGTGACAAAAACGTTGTCTAGAAGGAAACCCTTGACGTATTTATAGAAAATTAAACCAAGAACGCCTGTGGGTATAAAAGCAACAATTAGTTGTCGCCAGAGATGTCGTGAGCCAATAATTTTTTTCCAGTAAAGGACAACGACTGCAAGGATAGCCGAGAGTTGGATAAAAATATCGAAACTTTTGGTGAACTCCGTGGTGGTAATTCCGAGAAGTTTTTGAGTGAGTATTAAGTGTCCGGTACTGGAAACGGGAAGGAACTCGGTAAGGCCCTCAACAACGGCGAGAATGATTGTTTGTAGATTGGTCACTTGCTTATTATATCTAGAGTACGATGGTGTTGTAACATTAGTTTAATGTGGTTTTTTAAAAAGAAGAAAAAGGTAGGTCTGGTACTGGGAAGTGGTGGGGCAAGGGGTTTAGCCCATATCGGAGTAATTAAAACTTTATTGAAAAATAAGGTGCCGATAGATTTTATTGTGGGCTCAAGTTCGGGAGCTTTGGTTGGGGGACTATTCGCGTCATGGGGAAGAATTGATGATTTGGAAAAAATGGTTAGAGGGGTTACCTACAAAGATTTAGCCAAAGTGTTGGTTGATCCAACCTGGAAGGGGGGTTTAATTAAGGGAGGGAAAACCTTGGAGTTTTTGAGAAAATTATTCAAAGGCGAAAGAATTGAAGATTTGAAAATACCATTTGCGGCGGTGGCTACGGATGTGGGTACGGCGGAAACAGTAATCTTTTCTAAAGGAGGTTTGGCGGAAGCAATTCGAGCCAGTGTCTCAGTGCCACTGGTTTATTCGCCGGTCTTGACCGGCGGACGATTATTGGTGGATGGAGGAGTATCCTCTCCGGTACCTGTGGAAGTAGCTAAAAATATGGGAGCGGAAATAATAATTGCCGTGAATCTGGATGGAGTGTATTTTTCAGCAGGCAACCACGACGGAAGTTTGTCGAGTTCGACAATTGATATCTTGAAGGATAGTTATTTTGCGTTGAGATACAACTTGGCCAAAAAGGAAGTTAGAGGTGCAGATGTAGTGATAGAGCCGGCAATGGAATATATTGAGGATTTTGATTTTATCAGAGGAAAAGAAGCCATTGAAGTTGGTGAAAAAGCGACCGAAAAGATGATGGGAAGAATTAAGGAGTTACTCTGATACTTGGGCCAGCTTCTTTAACTTCTCAAGATCATTGACCACGAACTGTGTCCGTTTGGTGGAAATGACACCCATCTTTTGGAGTTTGCTCATTTGAACACTAGTGGTTTCACGAGTAAGTCCAATGATGCTAGCGATGATCCTGTGGGTGGCCGGGAAATTGATAACAAGTTTACCGTTTTTAAGGTCACCATGATCATGAGTGAGTTGCAAGAGAATTGAGGCGACTTTGTTTTGGGCACAACCACAGATAATGTTACCCTGATTAACAAAATAGTTCATAAGGGAGCTGAAAAATAACTCCATAATGGAGGAGAGATTTATATTTTTGTCTTTATCAACGAATTTCTGGAACTCCGAGAAGGGGATAATATTTACTTCTACAGGGGTAAGGGCTTCAAAGAAAAAATCGTTTCGGTGTTGAGTGGTGAAGTGCATGATGGAGAAATAGAATAAGGGCTTGAAAAGATTAATGATGTTATTGCCCTTGGGAGTAACAGTATAGGCCCTAACAAAACCACTTTTAATGAAGTAAATATTTTCAAATTTGTCTCCCGGTTTAAGAATTACTTGGCCCTTGGTAAATTTTTTCGTGGGGAACTGGGAAAAGAATTTTTTGATTTTGATAAAGTTTGCTTTGGTCATACGTGGCAATTATACCCTAAAAATATTTTAAGGCAACAGTCTTAGATAATGAGCTATTAAGATGGAGGAGCCTTTCCGTAAACAATAATCTGGGTGCCTGGATTGTCAGAGGTTGAGCGCACGGATTTATTTCCTTGGGGAATTTGAGGATCAGACCACTCATAGATTAGAGCAGCCTCAGAAGTTTTCATATTGACACAACCATGAGACATGGGGTGGCCAAAGTTATCATGCCAGTAAGTGCCATGAAGAGAGAAACCACGAGAAGCAGCAACTTCATCATTACTATAAAACATGACATAGGGAACATTAGGAAGGTAGTAATAGGTACGTAAGGCGGTAGAACCACCACTCATCTTGGTGTAGCGAAACTTACCCCAGATATTAAAAACTCCAGTTGGTGTTTTGCCCCATTTACCGGTAGATACCAGAAAAGTGTAAATGAGATTTTCACCTTCATAGGCATAGAGGGTTTGGTTAGTGAGGTCGACGTAGATCTTTTTGTCGACGTTCGAATCGCCAAGGACCTTTTGGGAGACAGGAATCTGGGCAAGGTCTTTGGGAACCAAAAGGGGTGAGTTGAGAAAGACGGCGGTGGTTTCTTGGAAATCAAAATCTTCTTGGGGCTGAAAACGATTTCTAGGAAGGAGATTGATACCCAAAAAAAGACTTATGGAGATAACAGTGATACAGATAATCCAGGTTTTAAACACTGTAACAAGTTTAACAAATAATTAAAAAAATGTGTAGAATTAATTATGGCAAAACAAAATAATGGGGGAGGGGTTATCAAACAGATAGAGGTGAAGTTGGAAGACATTTTTGTTAAAAAACTTCCTGCTTTACCGAAAGGCATAAAAGAAATAATCGTTAATTTTGGTCCTTGGATTGCGCTTGTGGCATTGATTCTAAGCCTACCGGCTTTGCTCGGGGTCCTTGGACTTTCGGCTTGGATGATGCCCGGCTGGGGTTATTCATATCGTTTGGGATATAACATAGCATGGTGGATCTCGATTGCTAGTATGGTGCTGATGGCTTTGGCCTTACCTGGCTTGTTCAAAAGAAAAATTTCGGCTTGGAGACTGATGTTTTATTCAGCCTTGATAATGGTGGTATACAACTTGGTTACGCTAAACTTGGGAAGTTTGATTATCGGGACAGGCATATCGATGTATATTCTTTTCCAGATTAAGAGCTACTATAAGTAAAAAATAAAAGAAACAAAGTTTAAAAAACCTCCCTTAGGGGAGGTTTTTGGTGACGAGTTTATTTTGGCAAGGAGGTGATGGCGATTGTAAGGACAGCCGCCCCTCCAAACAAGACAACCAAGGCGGCTCCAAAAAGGAGGAAACACAGCTCGGAGATCTTCCTTGCTTCAAGAGCGTAGATGAGAAAGCGGTTGTGGTGATTTTCATCACCATCTTTGGCGTTTGACAATTTCTCATATTGACGGCTTCTATTCAGGAGTCCTATTCCCATGACAAGAGGAACCGTCCAGAGTGGTGATACAAGAATAAAGATAAGAATAGTGATTGCTTGTTCGAACATGGCTACCTCCTTAAGGTGCGAATTTATCTAGGCAGATTATAGGGGGGAAGGCTCACAAAAGTCAAGTATTATAGGGTGACCATGAGGAAACGGGGTTTGTGGAAACAGTCATTGGTGATCCTAGCCGATATACCTTTGGGGAAAGAAAAGCTTTTAAGGTCATGGGTATCATCAATCTCGAGTATTGCCAGCCCTCCTTTTTTGAGAAAATGTGGAATTTTGTCGAGAAGGGCGTTGATAAAAAGATTACCTTTGGGACCACCATCCAAGGCTATTTTTGGCTCAAAATCTTTGACGGAAGGATCCAGGCCAGCGATATTTTTGGAGGGAATGTAGGGCAGATTGGCGAGAATCAAGTCAAATTGAATTTTTGGGAAGTTTTCAAGAAGATTGGATTCCAGAAAGAAGAGATTTTCAGGAGAATGAAGCAGTCTTTGAGCATTTAGATCGGCAACTTTTAGGGCTTTGAGGGAAATGTCAGAAAGGAAGATGGAGTAAGGAATCTGGCGTTTAGCCAACTTCACGGCGAGAGAAATACCGAGACAACCGGAACCGGTACCGATGTCGGCGATGGTGGGGTGGGCAAGATCGTGATCGTCAATAAATTGAAGTGCGTCGGTGACCATCTGCTCGGACTCAAGGCGGGGGATGAGGGTATCTGGTGTAACCAGAAAGTCCAGACCGAGAAACTCGACGTGGCCGGTTGTATATTCAACAGGTTGATCACCAATGGCATCAGAATCGATCTTTGGTGCCCATTTTCGGAGATGGTTTTGTTCGTAGGGGGTAAGTTTACGTTTGGTGGTCACTAACTTATTATATCCTACACGGGGAAGAAATAGTCCTATAACTTGACATTTGAGGCTAGATGTGATAGTATATGAGCTGTAAGTTGAACCTTAAATCAATCCTTTTAAAATACTATTCTCTCTGGAGGAGAAAATGAAAAACAAGCCCATTTTGATTTTAGTTGTAGTGGTTTTGTCGGTTATGTTGTCTGCCTGCGGCAGAGAGACGGCAAAGTCCTTTGCTGAGGTCAACTTTGGCCAACTCCCTGACGATTCAGAATGGGCGGGTACGGCTTTGGCCTACAAGCGTGTAGGCTCAATGGTTGGTCCCGACAGTCCTTACCATTGGACACCCATGGAGGTACTTTTCCCCGACAGTGATTGTGTCTATGTCGGGTACAAAACCGAAAAAATTACGTTTTCGGCTAGATTTGATTACGAATGGAAGGAGACAGACACAAACCGATACTGCATATATAAGAAATAAGAAGGGATTGGTTTTTTCTTGAAGCCGCTTGGAAACAGGCGGCTTTTTGTGGTTTTAGGGGGTGGCGAAGGTATACTCCTGAGTGGTGGTTAGTTTCTCGTTAATGTTTAGAGTAATGACATATTTATAGAGTGTTCCAGGCTGGAGCCCTTCCACATTAAGAAGATGATTTGTTTGGGGGGTTTGCGAGATGACAAAGGTTTGGTCTAGACCTTCAGTGAAGCGAACCTGAGTTCTGGCGGGGTTCTTGGTGGAGAAAGAGATAAGGACTTGGGTGCTGGAAATGGGAGTGATTAAGGGGGCGGTAAGAATATCACCAGCTTTAACGCGAGATTCTTGGGAAGTACCCAGTTGTTTGATGATGGTCGGTATAGTCGCAACGGCGGTAAAAACAATAACTAGGGGAATGATGACGGCGAAGGCCGATTTTAGAGGGATGCCCCAGAGCTTGTGGTAATAGATCTTGGCTTGTTGGGCCTTTTTGAAATTTAAGAGCTGACCTTTGGGGAAAAAATCACCGTGATTGTTGGGACAGGTAAAAACAGTGACTGTTTCTGGGACAGCATCGTCTTTGATACTGGACATGTTCTGGCCGCACTTAGGACAGACCGGACGAGTGGCCGGAACAGTTTTGGATTTAGGGAGGACGGAGTCGACGTTTTTTGCGGTTTCAACAGAGAGGAAATTGGCCATGTAAGGGGGAAGAAAATGACCACCACAGTTGAGGCATTCGTCAACAGTTTGAGTATTACCGTCGACCGTGTCTACGGCAATGAAGGAAAGAGGGTGACTACAGTGAGGACAAGTCATGTGTTCATTCTAGCAAATATTGGGTCTGATAAACTGGATTAGTGAAAATAAAGTTTTTGGGGGCTGCTTCTATGGTTACCGGTTCGTGCTATTTTCTTACCGGAGAGTCGACAGGTTTGATGGTTGACTACGGAATGTTTCAAGGAAAAGCGGAGGAAATGGGTTTGAACTCAGTTAAACCTGACATAGATTTTGATAAGTTGACGGCAGTAGTTTTAACACATGCACATCTGGATCATTGCGGAAGATTGCCTTTGCTCCTCCGTTATGGTTTTAGAGGGCCAATTTTTATGACTGAGGCGACCAAAGCACTGGCAGAGCTGGTGCTTTATGACTCGGCCAAGATAGCCAAAGAGGAAGAGTTAAAAGTGGTGCTGTATACCGACGAAGATGTTGAAAAAATAATGAAACAGGTGCAGCTAGTGGAGTACGACAAACCTTTTATGGTGGGTGAGTTTGAGGTGGTGTTGATGGATGCAGGACATATCTTGGGATCAGCAACGGTGCTGGTTCGTGATACAAAAACTGAGAAGCTGGTTTCTTTTAGTGGAGATCTTGGAAATACCCCAGAACCATTACTCGACCCAACACATTGGGTAACTAAGGCAGACATATCGGTAGTTGAATCAACATATGGCGATGAGATACATGAAAGTCGAGATGAGGTGGAAGAACTGGCAAAAATAGTAGCTGAGGCAGAGGCCGAAAAAGGAACGGTAATTATTCCCTCATTTTCTTTGCAGAGAGCTCAAGAAATTTTATATATTTTTGATCAACTAAAAAAACAGGGAAAAATGGTAGAAGAAACACCAGTATTTTTGGATAGTCCAATGGCAATTAAAGCAACCGAAGTCTTTAGGGATTTTCCCAGTTTGTATAACCGGAAATTAGAGACGCAGGCTAAGACAGATGACCCATTTGATTTTCCGGGTTTGGTTTTGTGTGACACGATGGAAAAAAGCAGACAAATAAAGAATATGGTGGGAACAAAAATAATTGTGGCAGGAAGCGGAATGATGAATGGGGGGAGAGTTATTCATCACGTAGTATCGTTTTTGGGTGAGCCTAAGACACAGCTTGTTTTTGTGGGTTATCAAGCTGATGGAACCATGGGTCGTTTGATAAAAGATGGTATTAAAAAAGTGAATGTGTGGGGGAATGAAGTTACAATCAGGGCAAAAATCAAAGAAATAAAGACAATGAGTTCGCATGCCGATCAAGGTCAGATCTTGACATGGCTTGGAAAGATGGAAGGATTGTCACACGTGATCTTGACTCACGGGGAAGAGTTGCCAAGGTTGGTTTTGGCGGAAAAAATAAGACAGAGTTTGCCGGGAATAAAAGTTGATTTGCCATTACTACATGATGAAATTGAGATCTAATATGAAAAAGGTTATGTTTTGTCTTTGGGGATTGTTGGGGAGTATTTTAATAGTGAAAAGTGTTTGGGCATATGACCTAACCTTGACCAGTGTGGGGGCGTTGTCGACTCTGGGAACAAACTACAGTGTGGTGGATTACATAGGGGGGATACCGACACTTACGGGAACGGCGTCACCAAGTGCTCAGGTTGGAGTAAAAATTAAGACTCTTTTAAACTACGCAACGGCCAGTACCAGTGGAGTATGGCAGTTTGTACCCGCCTCTTTGGATCAAGGGGACAACTTGATCACAATTACTTCGGGAGTGCAGAGTATTTCATTCACCTTGAAATTTAATTCAACAACTTCGGCATCCGTGGCAACTCCAGCGGCTCTACCCGATGAGGCCGTTTTGCTCGATGCCGGAGTATGGGAGTACTATATTCCGGCGCTGGTTGCGGGCATAGGGGTGTATTTCCTGGGAAGGTTGGGAAAAGACAAGATGCAAAAATGGGAAAAGGGTGATTAAATATGTTCTCTTATGACAGCTGAAGGAAACAGAGTAGAGGTAATTTTTGACATTGAGACGAAGAAATTTTTTGATGATATTAATGCAAGAAGACCGGAAGATTTGGGAATATCCATTGTGTCGGCGTATAGGCGGGAGATAGACGATAATTTTAAAGAATTAAAGGGGGAGATGAAAAGTTTTTGGGAGGAGGATTTTGACCAGATGTGGAGTTGGTTTGAAGAAGCAGACAGAATAATTGGTTATAACAGTTTGGGATTTGATGTCCCAGCAGTAAACGGAGTTTATAAGGGCGATTTTGCTAAGTTGAAGCATTTTGACGTGATGAAAATTATTAAGGATGTTTTTGGACACCGAGTAAAGCTGGATTCGGTAGCCAAAGAGTGCCTGGGGTGGGGAAAAAATGCTTCGGGAGCAGACGCGGTAATGTGGTGGGCAAAGGGAGACAAGGAAAGTTTGGCTAACTTAAAAAAGTATTGTGAAATGGATGTTGAAGTAACGAAGGGTGTTTATGACTTTGGGGTGAAAAATAAGAAGCTAAAGTTTATTGACCATTGGAACGAGCCAAGGGAAATCGAAGTAGATTTTTCCTACCCAAAAGAAGAGAACCTTAGAAAAACAGAGCGGCAAATGGGATTGTTCTAAACTTGACAGGGATATTGTCAGTGTTACACTAATGATATGTACAAAATCGGAATTGTCGGATACGGGTTTGTAGGTAAAGCAGTAGAGTATGGATTTAAGGAAGGTAACGAAATTTATATTTATGATAAGTTTTTGCCGAAGTTGCCGTTGGAGGAAGTAGTAAAGAAATCAGAGGTAATCTTTGTGGGAGTGCCAACCCCAATGACGAAAGAATACAAAAAAATTGATTTATCGATTGTGGAGGAGATAACGGCGGAAATAGTAAGAATTGCCAGGAAAAATAAGATCGAGCCAATTATCGTGTTGAAGTCGACAATTATTCCCGGAACAACCAGAAGATTGATGAAAAAGCTGAAGTACCCGAGAATGGCTTTTAATCCAGAGTTTTTGACTGAAGCAAACTATTTAATGGATTTTGTAAATGCAGATAGAGTGGTGGTGGGCGCAGACAACAACGAAGTAAAGCAGTGGGTAGTGGATCTTTATCGAGCAACCTTTCCCAAGACTCCTATTTTTGAGACTGATCCGACAACAGCAGAAGTGGTGAAATATATGGCCAATACTTATCTGGCGACGAAGGTTATTTTTGCCAACGAAATGTTTGACCTGTGTGAAAAACTAGGGGTAAATTATGGAGAAATGAAAAAGATGGTGGTGGCGGACAAACGCATTTACGACTCGCACCTGGATATTACGACCCAAAGAGGTTTTGGTGGAAAGTGTTTTCCCAAGGATACGGTGGCATTACTGGGCTTGGCTCACGAGTTGGGAGTAGAACTGTCGGTAATTGAAACGGGTTGGAAAAAGAATTTGAAAATCCGTAAAGTACGTGACTGGGAGCAGATCGAGGGCGCGGTGTCAAAGAAATAATACAATGATTAGAGGTATAATAACCATATGGAAAATGGAGAATTTGAGAATAAGGGTGCCAAAGAAATAGCAAATATTAGAGAGTTATTCGGATTAATGGGGAGTGAAGGTGCGGAAAAAGATACAAAAATTGAATTGATGGAAGCAATTTTGAATTACCTAAAAAGAAAGGAAGTGTCTGATGATATCAACAACTTAGAGATGTTAGCCTTTGATAAAAAAGAGCTGGAAAACAGGGAAGAAGTTTTTCAAGATGAGTTGTTGGCACTGACAAAGGGTGACCCGGATGAAGAATTGGGGGAAGTTGTTTATACTGCCTGGATAAAGGAATAAAAGGTTGAATGTTTTGATACTTGGAGTATAATAGTCCAAGTATATGTTTACTCTTACTAAAAAGGCCGATTATGGCCTATCAATGCTTTCTGTTTTGGCTTCACGAGGCCGAAAAGGACGCGTCAATTTAAAGGAGTTGGCCGAGATGGGTATGCCCAGAGCGTTTATGAGTAAGATTGCCGCTTCTTTGGTTGAGAATGGGATTCTTAATAGCAGAGAAGGTAAGGGTGGTGGATATGGACTAAACTATGAACCAAAAGAAATCCAAGTACGCGAAGCCCTGGAAGCAATTGAAGGAGAAGTTGAGCCGGTGACGTGCGGTGGTTGTCCGGTAGAGGATAGTTGCGGCCAGGTAAGTTTTATGGACAAGCTGACTGAGGATATCAATAGATTACTGGAAAAATATACTTTAGAAGATTTAGCTAAATAAAATGTTGAAAGTAAAAAATCTTAAAGTAAGAGTCGAAGAAAAAGAAATTCTCAAGGGGGTTGATTTATCTATAAAACAAGGAGAAGTGGTGGCTCTAATGGGTCCCAATGGATCGGGAAAGTCGAGCTTGGCTTCAGCAATCATCGGAAACCCAAAATATGAAGTAATAGAGGGGAAAATTGCCTTTGAAGGTAAGGATCTTTCTAATCTTACTCCCGATGAACGGGCTAATAAGGGAATTTATTTGGCCTTTCAGTATCCTGCGGCCATTCCTGGGGTGACAGTGCGAGAGATGCTTCTTTCTGCGTTGCGTACAAGAAATAAAGAGGTAATAGTGTCGGCACTGGATCTTAAAAAAACAGTAGAAATAGAGGCAGAAAAGCTACACTTGAGCACCGAACTATTGAGTCGTGGTTTAAACGAAGGATTTAGTGGCGGAGAGAAAAAGAAAATGGAGATTCTTCAGATGAGGGTGTTAAAGCCTAAATTATTAATAATGGATGAAATTGACAGTGGTTTGGATATCGATGCTTTGGCGACAATTGCCCAGAATGTAGCAGAGATGGTTAAGGAACAAAAAATGAGCGTTTTGGTGATTACTCACTACCAGAGAATTTTGAATTATTTAACTCCCGATGTCGTGGCGGTAATGAAAGATGGAGTTATTGTGGAACAGGGAGGAAAAGAGATAGTCGATCGATTAGAAAAATCAGGGTATCGATAATAAAATGCGTTACGCCAAGAAGGAGTTTAAACCAGAAGTAATAGTTGAGGAGTTTGATGAGTCATATAAATTGGGAAAGGCAGACGATATTGCCTATTCATATAAAGGGGAGAGAGGACTGGACGAAAAATTAATCCGGGAGATTTCAGCAATGAAGGAAGAGCCGGAATGGATGCTTCAGAATAGACTGGCGGCTTACAAGGTGTATTTATCTAAACCGATTCCTACTTGGGGTGGAGATATGTCACCAATTCATTTTGAAGATATTTATTATTATTTGAAACCAGCGGTAACCGAAAAAAAATCTTGGAAAGATGTACCAGCTTCGGTAAAGGAAACTTTTGAAAAAATCGGAGTACCTCAAGCTGAACGAGAGATGTTGGCCGGAGTAAAGGGACAGTATGATTCGGAAGTGGTTTATGGATCTTTGAAAAAAACCCTTTCCGCAAAGGGAGTACTTTTTTTGTCAATGGATGAAGCATTGAAACTTTATCCGGAAATTGTGAAAAAATACTTTGGCACAGTCGTACCAATGGGAGACAACAAGCTGGCAGCTTTAAATACGGCGGTTTGGAGTGGAGGATCATTTGTTTATGTTCCCGAAGGTGTAGATGTAGGTCTGCCCCTGCAGGCGTATTTTAGAATTAACAGTGAGAGTGCGGGACAGTTTGAAAGAACTTTAATTATTGCCGAAGAGGGTGCAAATGTGCACTATATTGAGGGTTGTTCGGCGCCTTCGTTTTCATCGGCATCACTACACGCTGCCGTGGTGGAAGTAGTTGTGAAGAAAAAGGCAAGAGTGCAGTACACCACGGTACAAAACTGGTACAAAAATATTTATAACCTGGTGACCAAAAGAGCCTGGGTGGAAGAAAAAGGAGAGATGAGATGGGTAGACGGAAATCTTGGTTCGGCTTTGACGATGAAGTATCCATCCTGTGTTTTGGCTGGAGAAGGGGCTAAAGCCGAGATGCTCTCGATTGCTTGGGCTGGAAAAGGCCAGCATCAAGATACTGGAGCAAAGATGATTCATCTGGCTCCGAACACGACCTCACAAATAATCAGTAAATCAATCAGTAAGAATGGAGGAAGAGCAACCTATCGAGGAATGGTGCGGATAAATAAAGGGGCTTATGGATCACGGTCTAAGGTGGTATGCGATGCCTTGATTCTTGATGAAAAAAGCAGAAGCGATACGTATCCGACAAACAAAATATTTGAAGAAGATGTGATTTTGGAGCACGAGGCTGTTGTCAGTCGAGTAAGTGAAGAACAACTGTTGTATTTAATGAGCAGAGGTTTACCGGAACATGAAGCGGAAGCAATGGTAGTGAACGGCTTTTTGGAACCGGTGATGAAGGAGGTGCCGATGGAGTATGCCGTGGAAATGAATAGATTAGTAGGTTTAGAAATGGAAGGGAGTGTTGGTTAAAATAAATGGAAAACTTAAGGATTACCAAACCAGGAAAACACGAAATAAAACTTTCTTTAAATAAAGAGGGGGAAAATTTGGAGTGGTTGGGGATAATCGATGCCAGGGAGTCCGGGGAGTATGAATTAAATCTGGTGATTTCCCATATAGCTCCGAATACTTTTGGAAGAGTAGTAATAAAGGGGGTGGCGGAAAATGGGGCAAGGATAGCAGTTAAGGGACTGGTAAAAATAGAGAAACAGGCACAAAATACAGACAGTTTTTTGGCAATGAAAATATTGCTTTTGGATAAAAAGTCCGGTGCGACCGCAGAGCCGGAACTGGAGATTGAGGCCAACAGGGTAAAAGCCAGTCACTCGGCAAGTGTGGGTAAGATTGATGACGAGCAGCTGTTTTACTTAAGATCCAGAGGAATTGAAGAGACAAAGGCTAAAAATATTATTGTTAATGGTTTTATTAATTTCGATTAAAATAAAGTATGTTTGACGTAAACAAAATCAGAGAAGACTTTCCTATCTTAAAGCGAAAAGTCCATGGCCATAATTTGGTCTATTTTGATTCGGGGGCAACCAGCCAGAAACCAGAAGCGGTAATTGAAGCCATAAATAAATATTATCGTGAGACAAATGCCAATATTCACAGGGGAGTGTATGAAATGTCTGTCGAGTCGACGCGATTGGTTGATGAGACGAGGACCAACGTGGCGGAGTTTATTGGGGCAAGATCAGAAGAAATAATTTTTACCAGAAATGCGACAGAAAGTATTAATTTGGTGGCCTACAGTTGGGGAGAAGAAAATGTCCATGAAGGTGATGCGGTGGTCATCACCAAGCTGGAGCATCACTCAAATATGATTCCTTGGCAGGAACTGTGCAGAAAAAAAGGTGCGCAGCTTCGGGTAGTGGACGTAAACGAAAAGGGGCAGTTGGAAAAAACTAAGAAAATAGAAACGGTGGAGGAAAATGGACTTAAAGTAGTTATCGGCGGATGGAGTAATCTGTTGGACAAAAAAGTTAAACTGGTGGCGTTTACCGGACAGTCGAATGTTTTGGGAACGGAAACACCAGTTGAGGAAATTGTGAAAATGGTGAAGAGAAAGTTGCCAGCAGTGTTGATTTTAGTTGATGGAGCACAAATGGTGCCACACATGAAAGTAGATGTTTCGAAGTTGGGAATAGATTTCTTGGTTTTTTCCGGACACAAGATGCTTGGCCCGACAGGGGTAGGGGTGCTTTGGGGGAAGAAGGAGATTTTAAGTGGAATGAAACCGTTTCTTTTTGGTGGAGACATGATTGGGGAAGTAAAACTAACAGGGGCTACCTGGGCTGAATTACCGGCTAAGTTTGAAGCCGGGACGCCGGATATTGCCGGAATTGTAGGACTGGGTGCGGCAGTGAAGTATTTGAAATCCGTTGGAATGGAAAATATTCATAGTCATGAAAAAGAAATCTTGAAATATGCTTTGGAAAAGATGAGGGGTCTGGAGAAAGAGGGGTTGGTGATACTTTATGGACCAGAGGCAGAAACTCGCGGAGGAGCGATTCCCTTTAATGTTGTGGGAGTGCATGCTCATGACACGGCTCAGATATTAGATAGTTTTGGTATTGCGGTGCGTTCGGGACAACATTGTGCCGCTCCTCTAGTGACTAGCTTTGGAGTGACGGCGATGGTAAGAGCAACCTTCTATCTTTATAACACCAAAGAAGAAATTGATTACATGATTGACAAAATTAGAGAAGTGCCAAAAGTATTTGCATAAATGTCAGAGTATCGAGAAATAATTATTGATCACTATAAGAACCCGAGAAATATGGGAGAGTTAGCGGGAGCCGATAAAATAGTGGATGAAGCAAACGCTTCTTGTGGAGACTTGATTAAAATATATGTGAAACTCGCGAAGGGAAAGATTGTAGATATGAAATGGCAAGGGATAGGGTGCGCGATCTCAACAGCAGGAGCCTCGATGCTTTCCGAGAAAGTAGTGGACATGAGTAAAACAGATCTGGAAAAGTTTGGAGAAGAGGGTGTGGTTTCGATGCTGGGTGGAGAGATAATGCCCGGTAGAATGAAGTGTGCTACACTGGCATTTCGGGGATTATTAAAAGTATTTGAATAAATGACTAACGATTGGAAATTAATACTAAAAATAATATTAGGGAGTGCCGCTTTGATGATGGTGGTAATCTTTGGACTGTCGAAAATGAGTGGTACGGGAACGAACCTCACGACAGATCAGAGTATATTGTTGGATGGAGCAAAACTAGTTAAAGAGAATGGAGAAACAGTAGTGACGGTGGTCAATTTTTCCGACATGGAGTGTCCGGCATGTAAAAGAGCACATAGTTTAATCGGGGGTTTATACAGTGATAATATACCAGGGGTGAAAATAGTATTTAGGCATTTTCCACTAGGAATTCACAAAAATTCAATAATTACGGCCAGAGCGGTAGAAGCAGCTCGAGTAATGGGTAAGGGTTTTGAGATGATAGATTTACTTTTTGACACACAGGAAGAATGGACGGGTGAGTCAAAGATTGAAGATATGTTGGTGGAGTATGCCAAGAGCTTGGGTCTGGACGAAAAAATATTTAAAGAAAAACTTAACTCGGTTGAAGTAGCTGAGGTAGTGCAACAGGATGTCAACTTGGGTAACAGTTTAAGGCTTTCGGGAACACCGACTATCTACGTAAATGGGGAACAGATGGCGGTGGATTTTGTGATGGATAAGGTTACGGAATTACTTAAAAAGAACAATGGGAATTAATATTCCATTACTTACAGCAGCCGCTTTAACCAACGGATTAAATCCCTGTGGAATCGGAATGATGATTACCTTTTTGGGTTATCTCATCGTATTTGGAGGAAGAGGAAAGGACAAAAACTGGATAATAAAGACAGGGGTGGTATACATTTTGGCTGTTTTTGTGACTTATCTTCTGACCGGGTTGTTGTTTTATGGTGTGGCGTTTTATATCCAACGTTGGTGGTTAGCAAGCGTATTCAAATATATTGTGGGAGGAGCTTTGGCGATTACCGGACTGATTCAGCTTAAAGATGTATTTTTCCCCGATATGCCAATTCACTTACGGATGAGTATGAAGGGTTTTGAAAAAGTAACTAAATTGATGTCTAAGGCCAGTTTTGGAGTGACTGCCTTGATTGGTTTTTTAACAACGGTGTTTTCAACTCCCTGTATGCTTCCTCTTTATATTGGAACAACGGCGGTAATTGCTAGGTCAGGGTTGGGTATGGCAAAAGTGTTGGGATTTTTCCTTTATTACAATTTGATTTTTATCTTGCCACTAATTGTTATTTTGCTGGTGATGGCAGGAGGAAAACAAATTGTGAACATGAAAGAATGGGAACATAAAAATACCAAATGGATGAGATTTATTTTGGGAGTAGCCTTGATTTTAGTGGGAGTTTGGATTGGAGTTAAATAAGGATTATTATTGAAATATGAACGCAAAGAAGATGCCAGGAAGGGTAGTTTATAAAACTAATTTGGCAGGTGATACCTGGGTACTGGGAATTGAACTTGAAGAAAAAGCAGATTTTATTCCGGGACAGTTTGTAAGTTTGAAAGTAAACGAGGAAGGTTTACGAAGGTCATACTCAGTAGCTAGTTTGCCAAATAAGAAGAATATTGAACTCGTGGTGGATGTGGCACCGATGGGGGTGGGGTCAAAATATGTTTTAGGGCTTAAGGTGGGCGACTTGGTGGAAGTGTTAGGATTTTTGGGTAAGTTTGTAGTAAGTGATGACACGTTGCTAACACAGAAAAAATTATTGTTTGTAGGAACAGGAGCTGGAGCGGCCCCCTTGAAACCAATGATTGAGGATTTGTTGATAAACAAGGGTTTTCGAGGACAGATACATTTAGTCTGGGGAATGAGATTCGAAAAAGATCTTTATTGGTTGGCAGAACTGGATAAACTACAAAGAGAGTATGATAATTTTCATTTGGACATTGCCCTGTCTCATCCGGGAGAAAAATGGCCCGGAGTGCAGGGGCATGTGGGTGACGTAACGGACAAAATAAAGATTGAAGGAAAGAAAACGAGTGCCTTTTTATGTGGAAACCCAGAGATGGTAGTGGAGATGAAGAAAAAGTTAATTGACATGGGTGTGCCCGAGGAACAGATTTTTTATGAACGATTCGCGTGATAAACTGATGATAATGAACGATGAACCGGTGATGACCAAATTCAAGGTGATGATTGACAAGAATAAGTGTATCGGTGCCCGGTCCTGTGTAAATTTAGCCGGTTTGACTTTTAGAATGGGAAGCGACGGCAAAGCAGAGTTAATTGATCAAGATGGAAATAGTGACGAGGAAAAGATACTTGCCGCTCAAGCTTGTCCAAACATGGCGATAAAAGTTATTAATACGGCAACCGGAGAAACGGTGTGGCCGGAAACAAGATTGGAGGTGAAAATATGAGAAGTAAAGATAAATTGGCTGTTGGGAAAGCACTAATATATTTTTCAATAGTGAGCGTGATTTTGGCTTTTATTGGAGCTCTGGGAACCGATTTGTGGCTTGCCAGTACTCAATGGATGTTGGTGGGTTTGACGGCGGCAATCTGGGGAGTGTTTGTCTTAATTGAGGCGGAGTTTAGAATGAAAAAATGAAAATGATCGAGGACAAAATCAGAGAGGCATTAAAGAGCGTAATTGATCCGGAGCTTGGGGTTTCGATTGTGGATTTGGGTCTTATCTATGATGTCCGATACGAAGGAGGTGTCGCAGAGATAGAAATGACCTTAACTTCTCCGGGATGTCCTCTGGCACCGGTAATAGACAAAAAAATTAAGGACGCCTTGAAGGGGGTGCCTGAAGTAAAAGAATTAACGGTAGAACTGGTGTGGGATCCACCCTGGAGTAAGGATTTAATGAGTGATGAACTAAAGGCCGAGTTTGGATTTTGATATATTGTATATATGCACGTAATACTTGGTTCCGATCATGGGGGTTTTCAATTGAAGGAAAAAATTAAGAGTTGGCTCTTAAATGAAGGACATGAAGTGGTTGATGTAGGGGCAACTTCTTTGACCCCGGATGATGATTATGTGGACTATGCTAAGGCGGCAGTTAAAGAAGCGGTTTCAAAGGAAGACAGAATAGTTTTATTTTGCAGAAATGGATTTGGAATGATGATTGCGGCAAATAGATTTGTAGGAGTGAGGTGCGGACTGGCTTTTGGAGAGGAAGCGGTGGTCAAAGGAAGAACAGATGACGATATCAATTGTTTATCCGTGCCGGCAGATTATGTGGATGAGGTTTTGGTTCAGAGAATGATCAAGATATTTTTGACGGAAAAATTCGCCGACGGAGAAAATTACAAAAGACGAGTTATGAAGCTAGATAACTTACTTTGATGAATAAAATAGTGCCAACAATTTTGGCTAAGGATATAAGTAAATTTGAGGAGGATTTAGGAAAGGTGGAAGGTTTTGCCGATAGAGTACAGATGGACATCATTGACGGAAAATTTGTCCCTGTGGAGACGGTAATGCCCGAGGTTTTATTGAGTATAGAAACGATGGCTGAGGTAGAGGCACATTTGATGGTAGTTGAGCCAAGAGAATGGGTGGAAAGATGTGTGGCTGCCGGAGTAACGACGGTGTATGGACAGGTGGAAAAAATGACAGATAAACTGGACTTTATTACAAAAGCTGAAGAAGCGGGAATGAAAACTGGATTAGCTTTTGATTTAGATACACCACTGACAGGACTCGATGAGTGGGTGAACTTGGTGGATTCGATTTTGTTATTAAGTGTGAAGGCTGGAGCTCAAGGACAAGAATTTAACGATGCAGTATTGGAAAAAATAAAAAAAGTGAGGAAATTATCACCTTCAGTGACGATAATAATTGATGGTGGCTTGAATGAAGAAACGATAAAGAAATGCTTGGAGGCAGGAGGAGAAAAAATGGAGTTTGCGGTGGGGAGTGAGATTCTTACAGCCGATAATCCAGTTGAGGTTTATCGAAGGTTAGAAAACATAGGGTAACATTAAATATGGCATTTAAAAATATAAAAGCAATTACAGTTTTCGGTTTTGCAGGTTGTCCGCCGGAAAGTCCTCTTTATAAGGAGGTTTTAGATGTGACGCGGCTATTAGCACAGAATGGGTTGGAGATTGTAAATGGAGGGGGTCCTGGAGTGATGAGAGCGGCGACTGAGGGAGCACATGAGGGTGGGGGTACCGCGACGGTAGCGACATTTTATCCGAAATTTATTGAAAATTTTGAAGGAAAGGATAAAGAGAATAGGGCAGACAGGGAAGTGATCATGAATAACTATGTAGACAGAACGATGAAACTTCTGGAACTGGGAAATGCTTATGTAATTTTTAACGGAGGGACGGGAACCTTGTCGGAGTTTGGAATGGCTTGGGGTTTGGCTTATCTTTATTTTGGACATCACAAACCTTTGATTTTATATGGCGATTTTTGGTTTCCGATTGTAGAGTCTTTGGTGAAAAACATGTTGATAGGGGCAAGGCCGGGAGCTCTTCGGGTTTATAGAATTGCGACAACTCCAGAAATGGTGCTGAAGTATTTGGAAGAGTTTGATGAAGTTTTGGATAATCATAAGCAAACTGAAATACCGGTAGTAGATGATGGAAGTGGAGAGAAGGCGTTTATTGATTAACTTCATGTTTCTTTCGACCGTAAGTATGTAGTGCGACAATGGTTTAGAATGAATGTATGGTAGATTTGGTGGATAAAGCGAGAGAAATTCGAGTGGAGGTAATTAAGATGTTAACACTGGCCGAGTCGGGTCATACGGCAGGTCCTTTGGGTACAGCCGATCTTTTTGCAGCATTGTATTTTGGAGGACTAATAAATTTCAAGATAGATGAACCATACTGGGATGATCGAGACAGGGTTGTTTTATCATGCGGACATTACTGCCCCGTGCAGTACGCGGCTCTTGCTTTGGCCGGATTTTTTCCCGTAGAGGAGTTAAAAACACTAAGAAAATTGGGGACAAGATTACAAGGGCATCCGGTAAGACAAATTGATTTTCCTGGGAGTAACTATAAACAGCTACCGGGAATTGAAAATACAGGTGGTCCTTTGGGTCAGGGAGTGAGTGTGGCCGTAGGGATGGCGCTAGCCGGGAAAATGGACAAGAAGAAGTGGAAAGTAATATGCATTGACAGTGATGCCGAACAACAGGAGGGACAAACATGGGAAGCATACCAAACAGCAGCTAAGTATGGTCTGGGAAACTTGACCTTTGTGATTGACAGAAATGAGATACAAATTAGCGGAAACTTAGGAGAAGTGATGCCGATTGAACCCCTAAGGGATAAGCTGACGGCTTTTGGTTTGCGGGTGTTTGAGATTAACGGAAATAATCACGAGGAAATAATGGCTGTTTTTGAACAAGGGAAATTGTTTCCCGACCAGCCAAAGGCGGTTATTATGAAGACGGTTGCCGGTAAAGGAGTAGGTTTCATGGAGGGCGATTTTCGTTGGCACGGAAAAGCACCAACGAGTGAAGAAGCGGAAAAAGCTTTATGGGAATTAAAATAAAATGAACTTAGTAAGCGACATAATTAACGTAGAGAGAAAAGCCACCAGAGAAGGTTTTGGAGAAGCGATGGTCTTGTTGGGAAGGAGTGATAAAAATGTAGTAGTAGTGACGGCGGATTTGGGAGAAAGTATGAGGGTAGACGAGTTCGAAAAACAGTACCCTGAGAGGTTTGTGCAGGTGGGAGTAGCGGAACAAAATATGATGGGGATATCGGCAGGATTAGCTCTTTCGGGAAAAATTCCCTTTGCTGTTTCGTATGCCGTTTTTAATCCGGGGAGAAACTGGGATCAGATGCGAGTGTCTGTTTGTTATACCAATGCTAATGTAAAAATTGTGGGAGGACATACCGGAATTTCAGTTGGACCGGATGGGGCAACCCATCAGGCTTTGGAAGATATTGCCATGACGCGAGCTTTGCCGAATTTGATGGTAGTAGCGCCAGCAGACTTTGAACAAGCTAAGAAGGCAACCATGGCGATTGCTAAACACAAAGGGCCAGTATATCTGAGACTTACCAGACCAAAGACGGCGATGTTTACAACATCAACGACGCCATTTGAGTTAGGGAAAGCACAAGTATTGAGAGTCGGTAAAGATGTAACGATTTTTGCTTGCGGAGGTTTGGTATATGAAGCTTTGCTGGCAGCAGAAGAGCTGAAGGGTGAAGTTGAGGTAGAAGTTATCAATATACATACAATTAAACCGTTGGATGAGGAAACAGTTGTACGGAGTGCAAAGAAAACGGGGAAAATAATCACCTTGGAAGATCATCAGATAAATGGGGGATTGGGTGGGGCAGTGGCTGAGGTTTTGGGGGAAAAGTGGCCTACAAAAATGGTAAGAATGGGGATGAGAGACAGCTTTGGAGAAAGTGGAGAGCCAGAAGAATTGTTGGCTAAATATGGACTGGATAAAGATGGAGTTATTAAAGTAATAAGAAAAATAATATGATTGATACTTCAAGAATCGAGATTAAAGGTAAGGTAATGCTTTTGGCCTATGACCAGGGGATGGAACATGGTCCGGTAGATTTTAACGAAAAATCGGTTGACCCCAATTACATTATGAAGATCGCCCAAAATGGCGATTTTAGCGGAGTAGTATTTCAAGAGGGGGTTGCGGCAAAGTATTATAAAAAAGAATCGGGAGTACCACTTATCGTAAAACTTAATGGAAAAACATCATTTCAGGGAGAAGAACCTTTGTCTTTACAACTTTGTACCGTTAAAAAAGCGGCCGAGATGGGAGCAATCGGAGTTGGTTATACCATCTACGTAGGAAGTCAGTTTGAAGAACAAATGATGGTGGAGTTTTCCCGGATCGAGGATGAAGCACACGAACGAGGAATGATTGTAATTGCGTGGATGTATCCTAGAGGCAGAAAAGTGGCTGGCAGGGAAAATGATCGAGATGTGGTGGCTTACGGGGCACGTTTGGCACTAGAGATGAATGCAGATTTTGTAAAAATTCCTTATACAGGAGATCCGGAAAGTTTTGCTTGGGCGGTGAGGGCAGCCGGGAAAACGGGAGTGTTGGCACAAGGGGGAAAGAAAGTAGATTGGGAAAATTTAGAAGAGGAGGTTAGGGGGGTGATGCAGGCCGGGGCAGCCGGAATTGCTATCGGCAGAAACGTGTGGCAGGATGAGAATCCTAACGAAGTGTCGAAGAAGTTAGCGGAGATAGTATATAAAGATTAATCCAATTTAAGAATTTTCCCGAATTTCTTTTTGAAGTCTAGGCGAAGACCACCATTTTTTAGTTTTTTGATAACTAAAATAAGACTAAGACCAGCAACAATGGAAAAAGAAAGAAGCATGGGGAGAAGCAGTTGGTACTCGGTAAAGCCGATGTCAAATTTTTGGATGATATAGAGAAGTAAAGAAAAACCTATCCAGGCGACACCAAAGAAAAGTTTTAGATCACTCCATCTACCACGATAGATGTTTGATGATGCTCGAGTGTAGTAATAAATAAAGATAGCAAAACTGAGTCCAAGGATAATTCCACGAAAGATTCCCCAACCGAGATTGGTCATTCCATCGTTGGGCACATGATTTATTTCCAGTAGCGTTATACCGAGTGAAGAAATGACAATGCCGCTATAGATTAGATTGTGAGAAAAATTTAAGTGAAAAAATTTGTTTATTTGAGCTAGTTCACTATTTTTATCCTTGAGATATCCAGAGAACATTTTGGTAACGGCGTGTATAGCTATACCACCATAGGAAAACATCATAGATAGCAAAATTATGTTGACCAGAAAACCGTCGGGAAAGAATGAGGTATCACTTCTGGGAAGGCGAACCATCGACTGTAAGTAGGAAAAGATCATAGGGAAGACAAGTCCCGGAATAAGGATGAGAAAGATGATTTGTTGAATGGAGAGATGCCAAATTTTTTTGATATGCAATGCCTGAATTCGGTAGACGAATATCAAAACAAAACACAATACCCCAATAACGGTGATAAAGGATGAACTTTGCATAGGCTAGTCGAATTATAACAAAAGGGTAATTGGTTTTTAGTTTAGAATAAAGATATGAAGAAAGTAGTGGTTATTGGCGCAGCGGTGATTGATGTGCTTTTGAAATCAAAAAGTTTGCGAGTTTTAAAGAGTCATCAGGTTGAAGGCGGGGTGGCGATGTGTGAAGTGATGGGTGGAAAAATTGAGGCAGAAAATGGGATTCTGGTGAGTGGCGGTGGAGGAACAAACGTAGCAGTTGGTTTACATCGACTGGGTGAAGCCGTAAAAATGATAAGCAGGGTTGGAGATGATGAGTTGGGTGAAATATTGGTGAAAGAATTGGTGAAAGAAAATGTGGATTTATCTTTCTTACAAAGAACTAAGGGAAAGACGGGTATTTCGGCAGTGCTGGTGGCGACGGACGGGAGAAGATCAATTGTGACGTATCGCGGGGAAAGCGGTGAGATTGAGAGAAACGAAATTGATTGGGAAGAAATTAAAAAAGCCGACTGGATTCAGATATCCAGCTTGGGGGGAGAAGTGGAGTTACTGGAGGATTTGGTGAATTTTGCCGTGGAGCATGGGATCAAAGTTGGAGTTAATCCCGGAAAAAAAGAATTGGGGCAAAAGGAAAGAATGCTACGCCTTTTGCCAAAAATTGATTTGTTTAATGTAAATCGAATGGAAGCAGCGGAGTTTTGGGGTGGTAATTTTGAAGAGGAAGAGGTTTTGGTGGGCAAGTTTGTGAAGGCAGGAACACGACTGTTGATGATTACCGACGGTGATAGAGGGGCGGGGGTGTGGAAGGGGGGAAAGTGGATAAAGATGGAGGCGTATCCTAATAAATCAATTGACGATACGGGGGCCGGGGATGCCTTTGTTTCTGGAGTAGTAGCAGGTCTATTACAAGGAAGAACTGCTGAAGAGGTGCTAAAAATGGGACTAGCTAACGGCGGTTCAGTGGTGACTAGGCTGGGAGCTAAAGATGGATTACTGTATAAAAAGGAGATGGAAAAATGGATGAAAAGAAAGTTGAAAACGGTGGAGGAAACCTTGGGTGTGCTTTAATTAAGATATGGACAAAAAGAAAATATTTGTAACTCATGTTTTTTTAGATAAGTACCTCAAGGAATTAAAAGAGAAATATGAAGTGGTGGTGTGGCAAAAGAAAGATATTAGTAGAGAAGATTTGCTTAGGGGTGTAAAAGGTGCGGCAGGAATTATTTCTTTACTGACTGAGAAGATCGATGTAGAAGTAATGGAAGCGGCCGGGCCGTCGCTTAAAGTGGTCAGTAATTATGCGGTAGGTTTTGACAATATTGATGTGGCCGAGGCAACAAAGAGAGGAATTTGTGTAACAAATACGCCTGGTGTACTGACAGAGGCGGTGGCAGAGGAAGTGATTGCGCTGATACTAGCTTTGTTTAGAAGAATTGTTGAAGGAGATAGATTTATTAGAGCCGGGAAATATAAGGGATGGGAACCGGATTTACTTTTAGGAACAGGATTGAAGGATAAGATTATGGGTATTGTAGGCCTGGGACGAATTGGGCGATGGACGGCCAGGATGGCCGGGGCTTTGGGAATGAAAGTAATTTACTTCAATCGGCATCGAGACGAAGAATTCGAGGAAGAGTACTCGGTGGTTTATCACACTTTAGATCAACTGTTGGAATTGGCTGATGTGGTAAGTTTGTCGGTGCCCCTAACTGAGGAGACAAGACATATGATCGGAGAGCGGGAACTAAAATTAATGAAACCGACGGCTTTGCTAATAAATACTGCTCGAGGGGCGGTAGTGGATGAAAAAGCGTTAATAATTGCTTTAAAAGAAAGGTGGATCGCCGGTGCGGGACTGGACGTTTTTGAGGACGAGTCGAAAATTCCGAACGAATTCTACGATTTACCCAATACGGTATTGACGCCTCATACAGCATCAGCGACGGTGGAAGCCCGTTTGGCGATGGCTAGAATTGTGACCGACAATATGAATGATACTTTAGAAGGTAGACAACCCAAGTGTCTGATTAATACTGATGTTTGGAAAGTAAATGAAAAAAACTGAAGAGCTGGATATGGATATTGAGATTCCCAGTGAGGATGACGAAAATGTGGGAGATGGTGTGCCTAAAAGAAAAAAAAGAAAGAAATCTAAAGAGGAAAGAGCTGCCGAGAGGAAGGTGGTATTTTGGACACTGATAATTATTTTGGCGATTACAGTGGGTTTTTGGTTAGTACCCCGAATTGGTAGCATCCTAAGAGGAGAACCAATGATTATTGAAACGGAGAACAAGAACCAAACGAAGCCGATACCGGAAAAATCGAAAAGTAAAAATTACGTGGAGATTACTCTTTAGTAATTTTAGAGGATTTGAGGGGAGGGGGTGATTGATGATGAAGGAGTGGGGTTTAAGATTTCTTTTATTTTGGCTGGGTCGCAGGATGTTTTTGGCTCGGTACCTTTTTTATAATATTCATATTTAACAGGACAACCTTCACAAGAAAGTGTGCCAGTAAGGGTGCAGATGGGGACTTTTACGATCCCAATTGGGGTAGTAGTGTCTACTTGGGTTGTCTGGGGAGTGGATTCGAGGATAGTGTTGAAAATTTTTGCCCAGATAGGTGAGGCTCCTGTGATACCAGAAGCAATACGAGACATAGGAGTATTGTCGTTGTTACCAACCCAGGTGGAGACGAGATAATCATGAGTATAACCAAAAGTCCAGTTATCGCGAAGGTCGTTGCTGGTTCCGGTTTTGACGGCAACCTTGGTTTTTTTAATGTTGATGATCGAGTTTGCTCCGAAAGCTGGAGCTCGAGCACTGTTATCGGAGAGAATGTCGGAGATAAGATAAGCAGTGGAAGGGGAAATCGATTGATGGGGAGAACAGTTATTGCCTTTGGCAAGGGCGGAAACGTTTTCCACAACAGCCTCCGTTTTTTGAGGACAGGTAGAGAGATAAAATTTTTCACCATTAGCCCGTTCAATTTTTATGATGGAGTTTAGGGGTGTAGTTACTCCGGAGTTTGCAAAAGTTGAGTAGGCTGTAGCCAGGTCGACCATTCTAATTTCCAGACTACCAAGGGCTATGGAAAGTCCAAATCTGCTGGGATCGTCCCAGGAAGTGATACCCATTTTTTGGGCTAATTGAACCAAGTTTTGGATGCCATTTTTGGAGAGAAGAATAACCGAGGGAATGTTGTAGGAACTACCAAGGGCTTGCCTGAGAGTTACAAATCCATGAAACTTGCCATCGTAGTTTTTGGGGACCCATGGTTCTTGTCCAGGAAGATTGAAAGAGATGGGCTTGTCTTCGATAACGTTTCCAGGACCATAACCATTTTCAAAGGCGAGAGCGTAGTTAAGTGGTTTAATCGAGCTCCCAGGTTGACGTAGGGCTAAAGTCAGGTTGACTTGTCCATCTTCATTAAGGTTGAAGTAGTCTTTGGAACCGACCATGACCAGAATTTCTCCAGTTTTGGGATTAGTGACCAGCGCGGCACCGTTAGTGACTTGATAATTTTTTAAGCTACCGATTTCGGAAGTTACAATTTGCTGGACTTTTTCTTGAAGACCTAGATCTAGAGTGGTGGTGACGATAAGACCTCCTTGATTAACAACATTTTCACCCAACTCTTTGGTAAGGAGATCTTTGATATACATTACAAAGTGGGGAGCATTAATCTCGATTTTGGCAGAGTTAAAAATAAGTTTTTGGCTAATGGCTTTTTGATAATCCGCATTGTTAATCATGTTCAGCTTAAGCATTTGATTGAGAACAAACTTTTGTCTTTGCTTGGCTAACTCCGGTTGATCGCTGAAAGGGGAGTATTTACTAGGAGCTTGAGGAAGACCGGCTAGGAAAGCGGCTTGCGAAAGATCTAGATTCTTGGCATCAATATTGAAGTACTGCCTAGAGGCCTCTTGAATACCATAAGCCGGTCCACCAAAGCCGACTTGGTTGAGATACATTTCAAAAATTTTATCTTTGTTGTAGGTGTACTCGACCTCGACCGAGAGAATGAGCTCTTTGATTTTTCTGGTAAGAGTTTTTTCGTTGTTGAGGAGAGTGTTTTTAACCAATTGCTGGGTAATGGTGGAACCCCCCTCAGTTTTGTTGTCGGTAATGTTTTTGTATAGTGCGCGGAATGTACCAGAGATAGAAAAACCCTTGTGGTGATAGAAGTCTTTGTCTTCGGCGGCAAGAAAAGCGTTTTTTACGTGAGGAGGTAGTGAGTCAAGAGTGACCAAAGTGCGATTTTCGTCTTTGTAAATTTTATAAAGAAGTTTGCCGTTTCTGTCTAAGATCTGGGTGGTGAGCTTTGAAGGATAGTCTGTCAGTGTCTTTGGACTAGGGAGTCCATAGAAGAATTCAATATAAATGAAACAAACTAGTGAGATAACTCCAATTGAAAAGAAAAGATATGAACGAAGGGATTTTAAATCAATTTTTGGTTGAGGATAAACAGCTTTGGGAAAACGAGAAAGAACAATTTTTGGGAAAATTATTTTGGGAAATGAGATGTGGGGAAAATAGATTTTTGGAAAGGAAATTTTTGGAAAAGTGAGTTGGGGAAGAGGAGTAGAGAATAGTCTGGAAAAGAAGATAAAGACGTATCCAAAGATTAAAACCACCCAGAGAACAATTTTAAAGACAGGAGTACCAAGGTATGAGAAAAAATTCTTTGATTGAATAAAGTGTCTTTTTTGAGCCATGTGAAAGGCGGATTGTTCAAAGGGCGGGTCTTACAAACTAAGTATATTTTAGAACGAAAAAAGGGAAAAGACTAGGGGAGGAAAAGAGAGTTTATGGGTTCCCATAAATCTTGTGAAGGACCTTCGTAACCGAGTGCCCAGATGGCAATACCACCGAGATTGGCAGACTCGACAAATTTGATTTTTTGTTCCAAAGATTGGGCATTTTCAAAATGAATTTGATATATTTTTTCATCTTCTTCATAGGAAAGGTAGGGGCTGAGAGTTAGATTTGACCATTGAGCTGAGATGGAAGAAATTTTGACGTCTTGAAAGAGAGATTGAATGCGTTGATAGGTAGCAAGAGCACCTGTGCCAGGGTAGGTGTTGGCCAGAAAATCGGTAGAAGCAGTCTGCCATTCATAGCCATAGAAGGGTACTCCGAGGATAATTTTATTTGAGGGAATAAGTTTACTTATTTGAGAAATATGAGAAAGAATATCTTCTTCAAGACAGTCTTTCTCATCGGAAAAAGTACCGGTGCATTTGCCTCTTATTGGGGCGATTGGCCCAGCCTGAGTCGACGATTTTCGATAATAGTCATAGGCCATGACAATAAATTTGTCGGTTACAGGTTCGAGTTGTTTGAGGTCCCAAAGACGGGGCTTTTCGGCGGCACTGGCAAAGATATCGATATCAATTTGACAATGACTTTTATATGAAACACAGACAAAGCGAAGGTTGGTAATGAAGTCAACAAAATTATCTCTTAAAACTTTATTGCCGACGTTGACATATTCAAAGTCAATGTTGATGTCATCAAAACCGAAGTCCTTGTAAATGTTCATGATGGAAGTAATAGCTGCCCTTTTGTTTTCCGGAGAGTTAAGAATAGACTCAATAGTTTCCGGTTGCATGGCGGTAATGACAATAACGGTTTTTTGACCAAGAAGTTTTGATTGGTAGAGAAGTTTATTAGTATCCTTGGATTTAAGCTTGTTCCAGCCAGGTTCAGACTCAACGAGATTAACCTTTTTATTAGTAGAGCCATCCTCTTTGAGGTCAATGGCAAAATAGGCAAAGTGAGTGAGAGAGTTGATTTTTAGTTGCTCGGCATACTTTAAATTCCAGTAAGGAAAAAATCCATAGATAACTTTGTTGGATCTTATGGCGGGAGAGTTTCCAATGAGGCTATCGATGAGAGCAATTGGACTAACAAGAGGGAGAGTGCTTCGCCAGATGGCGTAGGCGGTGATTGAGGATAAGGCCAACCCGAGTAAAAGGAAAAAGATTTTTATTTTACGGAGCATTGGTGGGAACAATATTTAGAAAATTGGCAGGGGTAATGTTTTTGTATTGAAACTTTGAGTAATCAATAATGGTCTGTGGCCAAGAGATTTTCCCCTTGTCATCTACAGGATAAGCACAATCCAGACAGAAATTTTGAGTGAAGGGGTCGGAGACGACGGTGTGTTCTTCAAGGTCACGGTCAACGGTTTCGTCTCCAGGAAGAATTGGCTGCTTATCCGAACGGCGAACCCAGACCTGCATTTTTGTAGGATAAGCAGACTGTCCTAGGGGGAGGATGTTGTCGATAAAGAATTCGTTGTGTGATTCACATTGATTTTCTTGTTGAGCAAGAAGACCGGTGAGATTACAAACCTGGAAATTGGTGACCAGTTCTGGTTTGATTAATGGTTTATCCTTAACGTCTTTGAGGAGTCTTCTCATAATTTTGTTCCAGATGGGAGAAGCACCAGTGACACCAGAAGCAACATAACTCATGGAAGAGTTATCGTTGTTGCCGACCCAGGTGACCGCTAAGTAGTCAGGAGTGTAACCAATAGTCCAGTTATCTTTAAGGTCATTGGTAGTCCCTGTTTTAACGGAAACGGTATGACCGGGAATAACTAACTGACTGGTAGAACCGAAGGCAGCACTACGAGCACCGTTGTCGGCGAGGATGTCAGAGATGATGAAAGTTACTTCTTGGGGGAGAGTAACACGAGGATCTGTAGATAATAGATCAGTTTTAGGTTGAGACTGATTTTGCCAAAAGTCGGTCCAGTTTTCGGGCATCACTGAAACAGCATTGGAAATTTTTTCGACGTCAACTTGTTCCAATACTTTGCCGGTATAGTCCTCTACTTTAATAACCGAGATGAGGGGAACCGTCACACCGGAGTTGGCAAAAGTGCCAAAGGCTTTGGCCATATCGAGCATGGTGACCTCTCCGCCACCCAAAGTGAGAGAAAGACCATAGTTTTTAGGATCGGTCCAGGTGGAGATACCCATGGCGGAAGCCGTGGCGATGAAAGGTTCGATACCGTTAAGGGCAAGTTGTTTGACGGCTGGGATATTGTAGGAGTTGGCGAGGGATTGTCGCATAGAAACAGGACCTCGGAAGGAATTATCGTAGTTTTTGGGGCAGTACTGCTTTTGACCGGTGACGCCAAAACAGGTAGGAATATCGAGATAGGTGGTGCTGGCTGGCCAACCCCGGAGAAGGCCGGTGGCATAGTTTATGGGTTTTATTGAACTTCCAGGTTGACGGAGAGCTTTGGTGATGTTTACCTGACCATCGATTTCGTCATCGAAGTAGTCTTTGGAACCGATAAGAGCAATGATTTCGCCGGTATTGGGTTTGGTCACAACGGCGGCGCCGTTACTAATTTTGAGTCTAGCAATTTTTTTCATTTCGGCAGAAAGGGAGGCCTCGAAATATTGTTGGAGATCAAGGTCGAGAGTGGTGGTTACCCTTAGTCCTCCAAGGTTGACTTTATCCTCACCATATTTTTGAACCAGACTATCACGGACCATGAGAGAAAAGTGGGGAGCGTTGATGGTGATGTTCTTTTTGAGAAAGTTGAGTTTTTCGGCTTTGGCAGCGTCGGCTTGTTCTTTGGTAATGTATTTGTCTTCAACCATGCGACGAAGAACATCTTGTTGACGGGCAATTGCCAGTTCGGGGTTGGCACCGAAAGGGGAGTAACGAGTGGGAGATTGTGGAAGACCAGCAAGAAGAGCTGACTCGGCGAGAGTAAGGTTCTTTGCTTCTTTACCAAAGTAAGTTTCGGAAGCGGTTTCAATGCCATAAACGGCTCCGCCATAAGGTGCATGGTTGAGATAGAGTTCGAGAATTTCGCTTTTGTTGTAGGTAATTTCGGTGGCAATGGCGAGAATGGCCTCTTTGATTTTGCGGGTGATGGTACGACTTGGGTCGGAGAGGAGGGTATTTTTGACCAGTTGTTGAGTTATAGTAGAACCTCCTTCGAGTCTTTTTCCCGTTAGAGTATTGAAGGTGGCACGAATAATAGCAACGGTGTCGAGCCCATGATGTTGATAGAAATTTTTATCTTCGATGGCGATGGTAGCTTGTTGGACAGTGAGAGGAATATTTTCTAAGGTGATAGGAGTACGTTTGAAATCTGAGTAAACTTCGTAGAGGATTTTACCGTTACGATCGAGAATCTGGGTGCTGATTGGAGCAGGAGTTTTGACTAATTTGGCTGGACTAGGAACGTCTTTGAAAAGAAAAACGAAACTAATTAAAAACAAACCGGCTAAGATTGAGGTAATGGAGATAATGCGAGAACGACGAGTTTTAATACATTTCTGGTAGCTTTTTTCGATGGTGCGTAAGAGCTGTTTTCTGGTAAGAGCCATAGGTAACATTATATATGCTATGGTACGATGAAAGAGTGAAACGACTGTGGTACTACTATATATATCTAGTTTTAGTGTGGGGTAGTTTTAGGTATTTCATACGATTGCCCGAGGTGGTAGAGGAGCTGTGGTTTAAACCAGTATTGTGGCTGGTACCTTTGTTTTGGTGGAACCTGGCATTGAGAGAAAAAATTGTGATGTTTGGAAGAAAGTGGGGGCAGTCATTGATTTTAGGGTTGATAGTTGGTGTGTTTTATTTTCTAATTTTGAAATTTAGAAACCTGGGAAGTTTCCAGATTGACTTTAACTTAGTGGGAATAGTGTTTGCGACGGCGGTTACCGAAGAGTTGACCTTTAGTGGATTTATAGCCGGGTATTTGGAAAAAATTCGTAGAGGCAAAGTGTTCAACTTGATTATTGTGGGTTTGATGACGGCAGTAATTCGTTTACCCATACTATTGTTTGTATATCAGACAACTGGGGGTGAGACCTTGGGTGTGTTACTTGTAGTGTTTGCGAGTGGAGTGATCAACTCTTGGGTAAGGGTAAGGTCTGGGAACGTGGCTGGGTCAATTTTGGCTCGTTTGGGAATGAATTTGGCGGCACTGGGATAATTTGAAGAAGATTTTGCGGAGATCGGCCTTAATGATATTTTGTGATGTATTAAGTGGTAGTTGCATTACTAGCGGTAGTGTTACATGATGATATTCCACGCTAAATATTGTGTTTAAATATGAACTGCCCTTATTGTACAAACGAAGAAACATCTGTCCTAGAAAGCCGGGGACTTCCCGGAGAGGATGGAATTCGTCGTAGGAGAGAGTGTAAAAAGTGTGGCAAGAGATTTACGACTCATGAACGGGTGGTGAATATTGATTTGAAAGTAATCAAAAAAAACGGCAAGGTGGAACAGTACGACAGAGAAAAGCTATTGAAGGGGATAAAAAAAGCTTGTTACAAGAGAAAGGTGGAGGAAGACGAGATTGAAAACTTGGTGGATGAGATTGAAACAAAACTTTTGAACAGAAAAACGGTAGAAATTAAGTCAAGTGACATTGGAAAGATGGTATTGTCGCGACTTCTCAAACTTGATGATTTGGCTTATATGAGATTTGCGAGTGTCTATCTGGACTTTGTCGACGCGAAAGAATTTCAAGAGTTTGTAGCCGGGTCTAAACGATTAACAATCAGTCATTAACAAATATGTCAGTATCTTCCACAATCTACCAAAATATTATGAACAATAAAGAGAAGGAGATGGTTTCCGAGACTTATGAGGATGTGATGGCCGAGGTGAATGAAAAAGTAGGTAAAAGACCTCCGATGCCCAAGGATCTTGCCCCTGGAGATTGGTCGGAGCAGGGCATTAAAGTTTTGAAAGAAAGGTACTTAGATAAGAATTCTGAAGGAGAAATCATTGAGACTCCGGATGAGTTGGTGTGGAGAGTAGCCTTTATCATTGCCAGTGCTGAGGCACGATTTGGAGCTTCGATCGAGGAAATTACTGAAACTGCCAAAAGCTTTTACAAATTGATGGGTAGTAGAAAGTTTCTACCGAATTCGCCAACGTTAATGAACGCCGGGAAAAATAATGGCCTACAGTATTCCGGCTGTTTTGTTCTCCCTGTGCCCGATTCTTTGGAGGGAATTTTTGACGCAATTAAGTATCAAGCAATTATTCATCAGTCCGGGGGAGGAACAGGTTTCTCTTTTAGTCGACTTCGTCAAAGGGGTTCGATGGTAAAAAGAAGTCGAGGGGTAGCCAGCGGACCGATCAGTTTTATGAGAGTGTTCAATGAGGCTACCCAGCAGATAAAACAAGGAGGAACTCGTCGAGGTGCTAATATGGGAATTTTGCGAGTGGATCACCCGGATGTTCGAGAGTTTATCACTTGCAAACTGGACGGAGGACTGGCTAACTTTAATATCTCCGTCGCGGCGACTGATAAGTTTATGAAGGCTTTGGCGAAGGGGGAGAAGTATGACCTCGTGGAACCACATTCGGGAGAGGTGATAGGACAGGAAGATGCAAGAGAGATATTCGATCTTATCTGTGACTGTGCATGGAGATCCGGGGACCCAGGAATGATTTTTATTGACAGAGTCAATGCTGGACCGGCAAATCCAGTTCCAAGTCTTGGGCCAGTGGAAAGTACCAACCCTTGTGGGGAACAACCTCTATACCCGTTCGACGCCTGTAATTTGGGAAGTATTTTCTTAAATTATTTTGTGAAAGAAGAAAAAGGAAAACAACAAGTTGATTGGGAGGAGTTGAAAAAAACAGCAGGTGAAGCAGTCAGATTTTTAGATGATGTCATCGAGATCAATCCATATCCATTGAAACAGGTTTGGGATACGGTGAGATCGATCAGAAGAGTTGGTTTGGGAATTGGTGGTTGGGCGGACATGCTTTATCTATTGGGTGTGCCATATAACTCGGAGGAGGCATTGAAGTTGGCGGAGAAAGTAATGAAGACGATCAATGACGCGGCTCATGAGTCAAGCCAAGAATTAGCAAAAGTGCGTGGGGCATTCCCATTATTTAAGGAAAGTATTTATAAAGATGGGGAACCGATGAGAAACGCAGCCATTACGACAATCGCACCAACGGGAACAATTGGTATTATTGCCAATACCAGCGGAGGTTGTGAGCCGGTATTTGCACTAGCTTATAAACACATGGTTAAAGATGAATCGCTTAACCGCGAGATGTTTTTCTCAGATCCAGCCTTTACCGAAGTAGCCAAAAGGGAAGGGTTTTGGAGTGAGGAGTTGATGTCACGAGTGGCTGAGACTGGCAGTGTACATGGAGTTGCCGAGGTACCGGAAGAATGGCAAAAAATTTTAGTGACTGCTCATGAAATATCGCCGGAGTGGCATGTACGAATGCAAGCAGCTTGGCAGAAGAATTTGGATAATGCAGTGAGTAAAACAATCAATCTTCCCAATGAGGCTGTGGTTGATGATGTTGCCAAAGCTTATTTGTCGGCTTATGAACTGGGATGTATGGGAATAACAATTTACCGTGATGGTTGTAAGGAGTGGCAGGTTCTTAATGTAGGAACAAAGAAAGAAGAAAAGAAAGTGGAGGGGGTGATAGAAGCTGCTGAGATGAGAATCAGACCAAGCAAACTTCAAGGAAATACGTATAAAGTGCAGACCCCGGTCGGAACGGCCTTCGTGGTTATTAACGCCGATGAATCGGGCAATCCCTTTGAAGTGTTTATCAATGTTGGGAAAGCCGGTTCTCATGTGATGGCCGACGCCGAGGCGATGGGAAGGCTAATCTCTTTGTCATTGCGTGTACCCTCCACATACCCAGCCAAAGCCGTGGCTGAAGCTATTGTTGATCAACTGTCGGGAATTGGTGGGGCAGACAGCGTAGGTTTTGGAAATAACCGGGTGAGAAGCTTAGCTGATGGGGTGGCAAAAGTTTTGCGCGAATATGTAAGGCTGGATGGAAACATGTCAGAAAACGTGATTGAAGAGGAACCAGAGCTTTTGGCAACCCAACAAGAGTTACCGTTGAGAGTGAAGAGAGGGGACCTTTGTCCGGAGTGTGGACAGGCAAGTTTGGTTTTAGAAGAAGGGTGCCAAAAATGCTATTCTTGCGGTGCCAGCAAATGCTGATATGATTGGTAATGTTGTGATGCGGTTTGATGAGTTTGATAAGACATTTGACAAGTCCACAAATATAGTATTTAATGATATTAGGTAATTGTGATTACTATCAGTCTTTTGTTGACATTGCTAATACGTTGTTTTGTGGTTATTTTTCCCTAGTATCAATCCTTTTTGTACTTTTTGGTGTCGGTGATGGTGGCACATATGGCCAAGGACAGGAGACAGTTGTTAGACAGTATAGTTTTCTATATATTTAAGGCTATTTTTGCATCAATGATATTAATTTATGAGATGAGTTATATTAATGGTGTATGAATAAGCAAGAAGGAATGGTTTATGTTTTTGAAGGATACGGAAAGGGAAAAACCAGTGCGGCTTTGGGGGTGGCTGTACGAATGTTGTTACTTGAGAAAAAGGTAGTATGGATTTCATGGTTTAAAGAACCCAGTTGGAAAATGTCGGAGATGAATTTGGCTAAAGTTTTTAAGAATAATTTAAAGATGTACTGGATGGGAAAGGGATTTTTTGGAGGTCCAATGGATCACGATACCCCTGATGGGCATAAAATGGCGGCTGTGAGGGCACTTTCTTTAGCAAGGAGGATCCTTGATGGGAAAGAGGACCAGGGGGGTATTGTTGATTTGCTGGTGCTCGATGAAATAATCAGGGCAGTAAATGACAGACTTTTGATGATAGATGACATTTTGGAGTTGATAAGAATGAGAGGTAAAACACACCTGGTATTAACCGGACATAAGTGTCCAAAAAAAATAGAGGAGGCAGCGGATCTTGTTACCGAGATGAAAAAAATTAAACATCCATTTGATAAGGGGGTTTTGGCAGTTCGGGGTTTAGATTTTTAGGGTATAGTTAAAGTATGCCTGCCGTAGGTAAGGAATTAGAATATCCGTTAACACCCGAAGTTGAAATTGCTCCAGTGGGGCAAGTAGGTTACGTGGAGAAAGTAGAGAAACAAGTAGAGACACAGCAACGGGTCAGTCCTCAACCGCAGCAAAAGCAACAAACAACCGATAATCAACTCAGCGACATGGGGAAAGTTGTGTCTGCCCAGTTTGCAGGTGCCACCAAGCCAAATATTGTTCTACCACTCGATCAGGAAGAGGTGGTTGAAGGACTTCACCATAAGGTTTGGGAGAGCATTCGATGGTTATCAGAATGGTGTGTGATGATGATTAAAAAATATCCAGGGAGAGTGTTTTATCTCCCTCCAGAGACAAGATGATTAATAACTACGGCAACTTGATTCAATACGGAGTAGTAGTTCTTCTGGGGCTGATTTTGGTGATTGGAGCTTTAATCATCAGCTGGATGTTTTTTGTTGTTTGGCTTAGAAATAAAAACAGAGAAGAGGTGAGTTTGAATTTTGTATTGATGGAAATTGCGGTACCAAAGGATAATGAGGTAAAGGTGGACGCTGTTGAACAAATGTTTTCTTCACTGTTTTCTTTGAAAAGGGGAGGTTTTTGGCAGAAGTATAAACCACAGCAGCACTTGTCTTTGGAAATCGTGGGAAAGAAAGAAGATATTCGTTTTTATGTATCGTGTCATCGTGACAATGTGGAGCTTGTTGAAAAGACTATTGCCGGAACATACTCCGGAGTTCAAGTGAAACAGGTAGACGAATACAATATTTTTTATAAAGATGCAGCGGTGGCTTTTACTGAGCTGGCATTAAAAAACCCAAGTTTTAAACCAATCAAATCGTATAAAGAACTGCCAGTTGATTCTTTGGCGGCAATTACGGCTTCGATGGCTAAGTTTTCTGACAACGAGGCGGTAGCAATCCAAATAATTGTGTCACCGGCCGAGTCTTCTTGGAGTAAGTTTGGTGAGAGTTATGTGGCCAAACTGAAAAAAGATGAAGCCAACCCGGAGAAAGCCAAGTTTAAGATGAACCCGCAGGAGATGGAAGCAATCACTAATAAGTGTAGCAAGGTAGGTTTTTTGACGAGTGTGAGAATGATCAGTGTAGCTCCAAATGAGGGGGTGGCAAAGGCAAACTTGTCTAATTTGAAGAGTACCTTTTCGCAGTTTTCCGGGAGTCAAAATGGTTTTTCGAGTCGAAAAATTCGCTTGAAACAGATGTTTATGATGGATTTTCTTTATCGATATCAAAACATGTGGGGCAACAACTCGGTGTTGTCATCTGAAGAGGTGGCATCAATTTGGCATCTACCAAATAAAACAATTGACACACCACATATTTTTTGGTTGACGGCTAAAGCATCTCCAGCGACGGGAGGATTTCCTGATTCGGGGTTGTGGCTGGGTCGATCGATATATCGAGGCCAGGAACGAAATATCTATATGGGTGAAAAAGATCGAATGCGTCACATGTACATTATTGGAAGAACCGGTACTGGAAAGACTGAACTTTTGAAGTCGATGATTATTCAAGATATGAGAGCGGGGAAGGGTCTGTGTTTCTTGGAACCACATGGTGAGGGTATTGAAGAACTAATGGAGCTGGTACCACCAGAGAGGGCCGAGGATGTGATCTTTTTTGACCCGTCGGATAAAGATCGACCACTAGGTTTTAACCTACTGGAAGTCAAAAACTACGATGAAATGTACCAAGTGGCTTCTTCAATAATTAATTTGATGTACAAGCTTTATGACCCACACCGAACCGGTATGGTGGGGGCTCGGTTTGAGCATGCTGTAAGAAACGCGATGTTGACCGTGGCGGTGGTTCCCGGAGCAACATTCATTGAAGTGAACAGAGTGTTAACTGATTCAAAATATGTCCAAGAAATACTACCTCTAGTTAAAGATCCTATCGTGAGACGTTATTGGACTGATCAGATTGCTCAGACTTCGGACTTCCATAAGAGTGAGACTCTGGACTATATTTCTTCAAAGTTTGGTCGATTTGTGACTAATAAAATGATTCGTAATATTATTGGTCAGTCGAAGAGTACTCTCAATTTCCGGGAAGCAATGGATACGGGAAAAATTGTTTTCCTAAAACTGGCTAAAGGTCTTTTAGGAGAAGAGGACTCGAACTTTTTGGGATTGGTTTTAATCCCGAAAATTTTGGCGGCAGCACTATCTAGACAGGACATGCCCAAGGAGCAGAGAAGACCCTTTAATCTTTACGTGGATGAGTTTCAGAACTTTGCCACACCGGACTTTGCCCAGATGCTTTCCGAGGTGCGTAAATATGGAGTGTCTTTAACTTTGGCTAATCAGTTTGTCAGCCAGTTGGATGAACAGGTTAGGGACGCAATATTTGGAAACGTGGGTACTTTAATGTCTTATCGTGTAGGTATGCAGGACGCGGCAATTCTAGCCAAAGAGTTTGAACCAACCTTTAATGAAACGGATTTGACCAATGTTCCTGCTCGGGTAATCTACACTAAAACAATTGTGAACGAAACCCCAGTTCCTTCTTTTTCAATGAATGTAGAAAGAGATATCAAAGCAGAAAAGGCTCAAGGGAGCCCTGAAGTGTCGAGAATGATTAAGGAACTATCCAGATTGAAGTATGGTAGAGATGTCAATGAAGTGGACGAGGAAATAGAGAACAGAAGTAAACTTTAGCCTGAAATGGTAGAATATTGCAGATTGGGCCGATAGATAAGATTCTCAGACTAGCACAGCCCGATGAAGAGTTAAACGATACAACTTCAAACTCGCCGTGGTCACAGGAGATGGTAATTACCGGTAATATGAATCTGGGGAAGAGCGGTAATCCGGTAACAATTTACGTGGAAGATGAAGTAACGGGTGAACAGCTGGAAGTCTCTGGAGTAAGAAATGCCTTTTTGATAGTGGAAGATACCAGAAAGTCGACATCGGGTTGGTTGGCTTTGGCCGTAGGTTCAATGGAAAAGATGGGGGAGGTACTAGGATTCTTGTCGCAGACTACTTTGGAAGCATTAAAAAAGCTAGTCAACAAGGACTAGCTTCTTTAATTGACTAAAGAGACTTTTAAAGGTCTATTAGTTTTGGTTTATCCTTGGCAGGCTTCTCGGAAATAAACTCAAGATACTTTTCGGTGGTAGAAAGTCTTTTGTGACCGACGAGTTTACTGATGTAGACCAGGGGACTACCAGAGGTAAGTTGCTGGGCAATAAAAGTATGTCTTAAGTCGTTGACCTTGGCGTTCTCAATACCAGCGAGGTGGAAATATCGATCGAGATTGGAACGGATGTTTCTGATCAAGAAGGCGTTGCCAGTCTTGGTGATGAAGACAAAGGTGTTACCACTTTTTGGACGAGTTTCCAAATAGCGGGTGAGGGATTCTTTAACCGGTTGGTTTAGAGGAACGACACGTTCAGGATGAGATTCGTAGGCACGAATGGTAATTTGGTTACCAGTAAAGTCCAAATCGGTAATTTTAAGGTTGGCTAGTTCGGAAATACGCATACCAGTTTGAAGCAAGAGCTCGACGATGGCAGCCATTCTGGAGTCTTCCCGGCAAGCATCTCGAAGTGCACGATACTCGATTTTGTTTAAGATACGAGGAGGTTTGATATCGTATTTGGGATGAGTGACGTTTGTGGCTGGGTTTTCGGAGATAGCACCATTGGCGACGATGTATGAAAAGAAGGATTTAATGGAGTTAATCTTACGAGAGATTGACTTGGTAGTGTAGTTTGTGGCTGAAAGACTGTCTTTAAAAGCATCAATATCTTCCTTGGTAACCTCGGAAAGGTTGTTCTTGTTAGATTTGGCGACAAAATTAGCAAGCTGCTCAATATCTTTTGAGTAAGCTAAAATGGTAGCAGAAGCTCTACCTTGAGAAGCCAGATGGCTTTTGAAAGTAGCGATTGCTTGTTTGATGTTTTGGTCGATTTGTTCCATAATTGGTACTGAGTTATTTATGGCACTTATTATAACACTCTAGGTTCTAAAAATGCAAGCTTTAAACAGAGGAAACAAGAAAACTGATAAAAATGGCTGGATTAAAGGCATAATTTTAGTTATTGCCTGGATACTTATTTTTTCTTTAGCAAAAGACCTTTGGCAGTTAAAAAAGGGTTATGTTCGAATTGATGAGGCGAAGACTCGTTTGGTTGAGGAGGAAGCAAAGAATCAAATGCTAAAGGATAAACTTAGTCTGGTGATGACCGATGAATATAAAGAGAAGATTATTAGAGAACAGCTGAACATGCAAAAAATAGGAGAAGTGGTGGCGGTATTACCAAAAGGGGATCTCCTGGCTATAAAGGAGGCTACAGAAGAAGAAAAACAGGTAGAAAACTGGGAGAAGTGGTGGTCACTTCTAAAATAGTGTTGCGGGTCTGGGGTCACGCTCCCCAGTTAAGCGAGATTATGCACTGTTTCTCTGATTGCTCAGAGTGTCGGACTATGTCATCATCCTATTAAACTAGGAGCTCGGCGTTTAGTCTCTACGGGGTCATCCGTCATAGACGGAGACTTCCCTCGGCGTTGTCCTTCACTAGGATTTCACCGATATAGCCAAGTTCTATTCAATAATTACTCATTGAACGGCCCATTTGAGCCTCGCAAGATACTCACCTTCCACCCGCAAATTAACGAACATGGGTATTTTAGCACGAATGAGCCTAATTGACAATTCGGGTAATGTATGGGTAAATGAATTGTGACCAAGGAATTATTCGAAAAACTTCAGTCCGGGAGAAGGAAATATCAGACTGAAAGGACAAAAATGAGGTTGATGTTTGAGAGTGAAACTTTTGACAAGGGAGTAATCGAAGTAGGAAAACTGACTAAAAGAGAGTTATTTTTAATTGGGGTATCTTTATATTGGGCTGAAGGTTTTAAACATAAAGACGAAAGTTCATTAGGATTGGCAACGATGGACGAAAATATGGCTAAATTGTATTTAGCTTGGCTTAAGGAATGTTTGGATATTAGGAATGATAGGTTAAGTTTTAGAGTAACAGCGAATATTAAGTATTCTGACAAAATTAAAGAAATGGAACAACATTGGTCGGATAGCTTAGGTGTTGGTATCGACCAATTTGTGAAGCCGTTTTATCAGAAATCGAAGCAAAATCGGGTTTATTTAAATAATGATAGATATTTTGGAGTATTGAGGATAAGAGTAAGAAAAAGCATTAATATCCTAAGAAAAATGAGAGGGTGGATTGCGGGTGTGGCTAGAGCTCAGTTAAGTGATAAAATATAGCATGTTTGGCGGGGTAGCTTAGTTGGTTCAAAGCGCCGGATTCATAAACCGGAGAATTCGCGGGTTCGACTCCCGCCCCCGCTACTTTTAAAAGCATCTAGGTTTAGTACAATAGAGTTCATGGAGAATAAAAGAGTTGTTTCAGGTATAAATCCCAGCGGTAGTTCCTTGCACATAGGAAACTATTTTGGGGCAATCAAGCATCAGATTGGTCTTCAGGAAAAAATGGAGACATATTATTTTGTGGCCGATTTACATGCTTTGACAACAGTAAAAGATAAAGAAACACTACAGGAAAATATAAAAAATGTGGTTTTGGATTATTTGGCTTTGGGTTTGAACCCTGACAGGTGTGTGTTTTTCCGACAGTCTGACGTGCCACAACACTCTCAAATGGCAGTGGTGTTGGGAAACTATGTAACTTATTCCCACATGAAGAGAATGCATGCTTTTAAAGACAAACTGCAAAAGGGTGAAAACGAAGAGTCAATCAATATGGGTTTGTTCAATTATCCTATCTTGATGGCAGCAGATATTTTACTTTATAAACCAGATGGCGTGCCTGTGGGAGAAGACCAGAGACAACATGTGGAGATTGCAAGAGACATCGCAGATAGTTTTAACAAAGCCTACAAAAAAGAAGTTTTGGTGCTACCCGAGCCAATGATTTCTACGGAGACAGGCAAAATAATAGGAACCGACGGGACAAGAAAAATGAGTAAGAGCTTAGGAAACGTAATTGAGATTTTTGCAGATGAAGAAATAATTAAGAAACAGATAATGGGATGTTTTACAGATCCCAACAGATTGAAAGCCACAGACCCGGGTACTGTGGAAGGAAATCCAGTATTTGTTTTTCATGATTTATTTAATGAGGACAAGGCAGAGGTTGAAGATTTGAAGAACAGATATCGAGAAGGCAGAGTGGGAGATGTGGAGGTGAAAGAAAAACTGTTTGCGGCACATCAAAGATATTTCGAAGCGGCCAAGAAAAAAAGAGAAGAGCTTACAAGAAACCCCGAGTTAGTACAAAAAATTCTTAGAGACGGAGCAAATAAAGCAATTAAATTAGCTTCGGCAACGATAAACGAAGTCTATGAAACGGTGGGAATTGTTAATTAGCAAGAATTGAGTGAAAGACCCAATTAAATACGAAGATTTTGAAAAATTGGATATTAGGGCAGGAAAGGTTGTGGATGCAAGTGCTCCCGACTGGAGTGAAAAATTAATTCGTTACGAGATTGATTTTGGTGAGGAGTTGGGGAAAAGAGTGCTTTTCAGTGGAATTAGAAAATGGTATACGCCCGAGGAACTGGTGGGTAAAACTTTGCCTGTAATTGTTAATATGGAACCAAAAAAAATGGGAGATGAGGTAAGCCAGGGAATGGTAATAATGGCTGATGGAGAAGATGGCCCCAAGTTAATGTTCTTGGGTGATGACGTTGTGCCTGGAACGGTGATAAGATAGAGGACAAATAAATATGGAAACAAAAAAGGTTGAGTTCAAACTAAATATAAATTTGCGGAGACTATTAATTTGGTTTTTGATTTTATTTCTTTTCGTACCTTATATTGTAAAGTTCCTCTTGGGTTCGACCGGAGTTATGGTGGAGATGCCTTTATCTTCGGCAATTGCCGAGATTAAACAAGAAAAAGTAGAGTCGGTGGAAATTAGAGGAGAAGAATTGGTTTTAATTTATCCAACAGATGCTTCAGGAAAACAAGTAATTGGAGTTTCGAGGAAAGAAGAGGGTTCGAGCTTTATGGATCAGCTACAAAAAGCCGGAGTGGATGAGAGCAAGATAAAAGTAACTGTAACCTCCCAAGATTTTAGTAAAGCTTTTTGGAGTGTTATTTCTTTGGTATTTCCTATTTTAGGATTTGGATTGCTGATGTTTTTCCTGATGCGCAGACAAGGTGGGGGAGGCGACATGTTTGGTATAGGAAAAAGTAAGGCAAAATTGTTCTCCAAAGGTAAGCAAAATATAAAGTTTAAAGACGTTGCCGGTGTAGATGAGGCCAAAAAAGAGTTGGAAGAAGTGGTTGATTTTTTGAAAAATCCCAAAAAATATCGAGATCTAGGTGCCAGAACACCAAAAGGTGTTCTTTTGACCGGACCTTCGGGAGTGGGAAAGACTTTAATGGCCAGAGCGGTCGCCGGCGAGGCCGGAGTACCCTTTTTCTCTATGGCCGGATCGGAGTTTATGGAGATGCTTGTGGGAGTAGGTGCAAGTCGGGTACGTGATTTGTTTGATACGGCCAAAAAAGCGGCTCCGGCAATCATTTTTATTGACGAAGTGGATGCTATTGGCAGAACTCGTGGTGTTGGTGGGGGTATGGGTGGTCATGACGAACGTGAACAAACTCTGAATCAAATTTTGGTGGAGATGGATGGTTTTACCCAAACCGATAACGTGATTGTAATTGCGGCGACAAACAGACCAGATGTGCTGGATCCCGCTCTTGTTCGTCCGGGTAGATTTGACCGAAGGGTAAACTTGGATTTGCCGGACATTGCCGGAAGAAAGTCGATCATTGAGATTCATAAAAAAGGAAAACCATTTGCGAAGAAACTGAACTGGGATAAGGTGGCAGAAAGAACGGTGGGTTTTTCCGGAGCGGACTTGGAAAACATGCTCAATGAGGCGGCTATATTGGCGGCCAGGGACGATAGAAAAGAAATTTGGATGGTAGATATTGAAGAGGCGGCAATGAAGGTAAAGATGGGACCTGAGCGAAAAAGATTGCAGTCTGAACTGGAGCGAAAAATGACCGCATATCACGAGTCAGGCCATGCACTTGTCGGACACCTCTTGCCGGGAACAGATCCTATCCATCGATTGAGTATTGTATCCCGTGGTATGGCACTGGGATTTACGATGAGTAGACCAAAGACGGATAAGTATCAACAAACGAGAACCGAACTTAAAGATGAAATTGCGATGTCTTTGGGAGGAAGAGCGGCTGAACAACTTATTTTCAACGAACTTACTGCCGGGGCTGCCAGTGACATTGAAAGAGCAACGATGCTGGCTCGAAGAATGGTGGTGGACTTTGGAATGAGTGACCTGGGTCCGGTGGCCATGGGGCAGATGACCGAGGTGAATAACTGGGGATATTCTTACGGAGAGTCCGTTAGATTATCCGAGGCTACTCAAGCAAAAGTAGATGCCGAGATAAAGAAGCTAGTAGATGAGGGTTTGAAGACCGCAGAAAGGGTCCTGACGGGCAACAAAAAGGTTTTGGATAAGATTGTAGCCAGACTAATGAAGGTTGAGACCTTGGAGCAAGAAGAATTTGAAAAACTTGTGGGTAAACCGAAAGCGGTCTTTGTGATAAAAAAATGAGGAAATTGATATTAATTGATGGTAACTCGCTTTTACACCGGGCATATCATGCTTTTCCTCCTACACTGACCACAGCTAAAGGAGAACTAATCAATGCGGTGTATGGATTTTCCGCAATGCTACTTACGATACTGGAGAAATTGGGGCCAACTCACGTGGCTGTAGCTTGGGACGTAAAAGGACCAACCTTTCGAAAAATGGAATATGTGGAGTACAAAGCTAATCGGGGACCAATGGACGAAGACTTGGCAACTCAGATTGAGAGAACCAAAGAAGTAGTTTCAGTTTTGAATATTCCTCAGTTTGGGATTGAAGGATATGAAGGCGATGATGTTATCGGAACTCTGGCAAGATTGGCGACTGATGAAAAAAAAGAAAAAGATACTCAGGTAGTAATCGTGACGGCTGATAGGGATGCACTTCAATTAATCAAAGAGAAACAAATTGTGGTGTATTTGCCTTTACAAAATAAAGCTTCACAGGCAGTGGTATTTGATGAGGACAGAGTGGTGGAGACATATGGATTTAAACCAGAATATATTGTCGATCTAAAAAGTTTGATGGGAGATTCATCGGATAACATTCCTGGAGTAAAAGGAATTGGAAAAGTAACAGCAACAAAGTTGATACAGGATTTTGGTAGTCTGGAGGGAGTATACAAAAACATCGAAAGCGAAAAGATCAGCAAGAGAGTTAGGGAAATGTTGATTGCAGAAAAGGAAATGGCGGAGCAGAGCTATAAATTAGCGGAGATAAACAAGGAAGCTCCCCTGAAAATAAATTGGGAAGATTGTTTGTTGACAAATTACGATAAGAATAAAGCCGCAAATCTTTTTAAGGAACTAAATTTTAATAGTTTGCTTGCGCGCTTGCCAAAAGATTCTTGGGAGAAAAAAACGGAGGAAATATTTTTATGAAAATCGCTCTGGTACATGACTATATTAAGGAGTTTGGGGGGGCAGAAAGAGTACTGCGAGTATTGGCGGATATGTATCCGGAGGCACCGATATATACTGCATTTAGGGTTAAGAACTCAAGCTGCGACCGAAAATTTTCAGACAGAAAAATTATTGAGAGTAAGTATGGGTGGTTGATCCGAAAATGGAATCTCTATAGTCCACTCAGGTTTTTGGCTCCTTTGGTTTGGAAATCTTTGGATTTATCCAACTATGATTTAGTGATTACGTCTTGCTCGTCTTATTTTGCCCGCGGCTTTAAAGTAGATAAAAAAACTAAAGTGGTGGCTTATTGTCATACTCCGCCAAGGTTTTTGTATGGGTATGAGATGAGCATTAATCTAATGAAATATTGGATAGTGAGAGTATATGCGACTATCGTAAATCACTATCTAAGGATCTTTGACCTATGGTCGTCTGAGAGAGTAGATAGATGGTTTGTAAACTCTAAAAATGTTCAACAAAGAGTATGGAAATATTACCGACAGAAATCGGTGGTTATTTATCCTCCAGTAGAAGTGGAAAAAATAATTGAAGTAAGTAAAAATGTAAAAAAGGAAGATTACTTTTTGATTGTGTCTCGATTGGTTGGAGCCAAAGGAATTGTTGAGGCGGCTAAGGCGGCTGAACATTTGGGTTTTTCTTTGAAGATAGTGGGAGAGGCCGTTGGTTATTCTCAGGTCGAAAATCAGCTAAAGAAGATAAGAGGTGTAGAACTTCTAGGGGCCGTTAATGATGAAAGTTTACATAAACTATACGCCGAAGCCAAAGGATTTATAGCCTTAGCCAAAGAAGAAGATTTTGGGATGACACCGGTTGAGTCGATGGCTGCCGGAACGCCGGTAATCGCTTATCGCGGAGGGGGTTTTAAAGAGACGATCGTTGATAAAGAGACAGGAGTTTTTGTTGAGGGAACCGATGTAAAGACTTTGGAAACGGCGATGAAACAATTTGATAAAGTGAAGTGGAGCAGAGAAAAGTTGATTAATAGAGCAAGACTATTTTCTAAAGAAAAATTTGAGGAGAATATCAGAAAAGAAATTGCTAAAGTAAATGCCTGAGTTACCAGAAGTTGAAACAATTCGTCGTCAACTGAATGAAGTGTTGGTTGGGAAGAAAATCAAAAGTGTGGAAGTATTGAGAGAGAAAAGTTTTGGTGGAGATTCTAATAAGCTTGTTGGCTGGGAAGTGGAGAGGGTTGGTAGAAAATCAAAATTGATAGAGATCTATTTTAATAACAAAGAAGAGATGATGATTGTCCATTTAAAGATGACAGGACAACTGGTGTTTGTAGATGGAAAAAAAAGAGTGTTTGGGGGACACCCAACGGCAGACTGGGTAAGTGATCTTCCCAGCAAACATACTAGGGTGATACTGAATTTTGCGGATGGAAGCAAATTGTTTTTCAATGATATGAGAGTGTTTGGTTGGATGAGAATGGTGAACAAAGAGAATTATGAGAAGGAAATGAGAAAAACTTCACCGGATGTAACCGAAAGGGAGTTCTCTTTAGAGTACTTGACCGAGGTACTGAAAAAATCAAAGAAGGCTGTGAAACTAGTGTTAATGGACCAGGAAAAAATTGGAGGGTTGGGGAATATTTACGCCAATGATGCTCTTTATTTGGCTAAAGTAATGCCGAACCGCAAAGCAGATAGTTTGAGTCCGTTGGAAATAAAGAAATTGTTGGTTTCAATAAGAGAAGTGATTAATAGAGGGATTAAATATGGCGGTGCCAGTGCGGCAAACTATGTGGATATCAAGGGTATGGGAGGAACATATCAAGATCACTTTTTGGTTTATAAAAGAGACGGCCAGCTTTGCAGCAGGTGTAAGGGAGTAATTCAAAAAATGAAGGTTGGGGGAAGAGGAACCTTTTATTGTCCGAAGTGTCAAAAATAATACAGTGTAAAATCTAGACGTGGGAATTAGAAGTATAACCCTATCTGATTTTAGGAATTACGAAAGCAAGACTTTTGAGTTTTCCGATGGGGTGACGGTTATAGCGGGAGAAAATGCTAGAGGGAAAACTAATTTATTGGAAGCCATCTACTTACTGGGTGTAGGAGAAAGTTTTAGAGCCAAGAGAACGGAGGAAATGGTACGATTTGAACAGGAGTTGGGAAGAGTTTCTGGGGAAGTGCCACTTTCAAAGAAAGACATAATAAATCTGGAAGTAATGGTCAATGGAGGAACAGTAATGGGAAAAATCGTTAATAAAAGAAAGTATCTGGTGGATGGCGTTTCAAGAAGGAGAAAAGATATTTTGGGATATTTACCTTTGGTACTGTTTCGACCGGAAGACGTGGATCTTATTAGTGGATCGCCTGATGTAAGACGAAAATTTTTGGACAGATTAATGATCCAGGTGGATAAAGTTTATGAGCACAGTTTGAGTACTTATGAACAAGCTCTGCGCAGAAGAAACAGAATTCTCGATGCCGTAAGAGACGGAACGGCGAGTAGATATTCCTTGGCTTTCTGGGACGGGCTTTTGATTAAACATGGACAAGTGATTCAAGATAAACGTCGAGAGTTGACGGACTATATTAATGGTTTGTTTGAGAAAAGTGAGCTGTTTAGAAAACTTAAGGTTGTTTACGATCTGAGTGTAATAAGTGAGTCCCGAATGGCACAGTATGCCGATGCCGAAGTGGCGGTGGGATATACTTTGGTTGGGCCACACAAAGATGATCTAATAGTTAAAGAAGGAACGAGAGATTTGTCTATTTATGGATCAAGGGGAGAGCAAAGAATGGCAGTTTTGGCTTTGAAAATGGGTGAGATATATTATCTGGAAGAAAGGGGAAAGAAAAAAGCAACGTTACTTTTGGATGATATTTTTTCGGAGTTGGATGAAGAACACAAACAAGAAGTATTACGAGTAATGTCCGGTAGACAAGTAATCGTGACAACAGCGGATGAAGAAGATTTACTGATGTTTAAGAAGGCGGAAATAGTAAAACTCAAGTAGTCCCCAGTCTCTTTTTGACTCTGGCCATTTGCATAGCAACAATGACGGTAATGGCGGTGATGAGAAGAGCGTAGATAAAAAGAGAAATAACCCCCGAGCCCTTGGCCAGATAAGGTTTGATATAGGTATTGATATATTCCGTGATAGCCTCGTTCCAGGCGAGGGCGGCGACCAGACCAAGAGCGGAGGAAAAAAGAGTTAGTGTCTGAATGGCAACTTCTTGAGAGAGTCTACTAACGGGTTTTTTCTTTGTGCTTTTCATAAATAAAGTTTATCACTTGTATACTAAAGTCATGGAGGTAAAGAAGTTCGATAAGCGGGATTTTGCCAAGACGGAGACCTTTAAGAATATTGGCGATAAATACTCCGCAGGACAGATAACCATAATTGGAGGAAGTAAGTTGTTTCATGGAGCCCCAGTACTGGCTTTGAGGGCGGCATCCAGAATGGTGAGTATGACTTATTTTTCGAGTCCGGTTGAAGATAAGAATATAGTTGAAAAAATTAAAGCTTCTCTTTCAAGTTTTGTGTGGGTGGATAGGGGTGATGTTGCAGCTTATGTAGCCAAGTCTGATGCGGTCCTGATCGGCCCCGGATTGATGAGAAGCCATGTTAGAGAACAAAACTTTGTCTGTGATTCGGAAGGGGACGAAACAAAAAAGATGAGCCTAGATTTATTTAAGAAATTTTCCGAGAAGAAGTGGATAGTTGATGGAGGAACCTTGCAGGTGGTTAGGGTTAATGATATTCCAAAGGGAGCCGTGGTGACGCCAAATGAAAAAGAGTTTGAGATGCTGTTTGGGGAGAGACTGAAACCTACATTTAAAGACCGATGTGAACAGGTCTTTAATTTGGCGAAGAAGTATGAGTTAGTGGTATTGACAAAAGATAATGTGTCAATTGCTAGCGACGGAAAAGAAATATGGTCGATAGAAGGGGGTAATGAAGGATTGGTGAAGGGTGGTGTAGGGGACGTAATCGCCGGATTAACGGTGGGACTGATGGCTAAGAATGAACCTTTATTTTCAGTTTGCGCAGCTTCATTTCTGGTTAAAAAGGCGGCGGAAAGATTGGCAACAAAAAAAGGTTTTATGTTTAATGCCGATGATCTGGTGGAAGAGGTAGCAGAGTATTTTGGTTGGTTGGTGACCAAGTTGTGATTTACCGCAAATGATGCAATAATAATAGTGTGTTTAGTCCCCATTACGTAATTACCAACAAGATATTAAGTAGCTTGATTGAGCTTGAAAAGGCGGCCTTGGTAGTGGAATTGGCGCCATTGCAAGCTGACTGGGAAGTAAAACTAAAATTGGAGTGTCTTTCCAGAAGAGCATATAGCGTACTACACTATTTGGGGTTTTCACTCGATGCTAATGACGTGGCGAAAATAATTAAAGATGACCCAGGAAGAGATGATAAGCCTGCTCAGGTTGCTTTGAGAGTAGGAGTGGTTGCTAAAGAAAAAGATGTACAAAAGGCAATTAACTGGTTGAATGCTAGTCGTTTAGTGAGCCAGACGGCATATCTGACAAGTAAGTTTAAGCAGGAAATTTTTGGTGAGAAAGACTTAACCTCTTTGAACTCCCTTTTGGGGGAGCGAATTGTAAACTCAGCGGTACTGGGGGGATATAGAGTAAAGACAAGCTTGGAGTATCCGGAAGTGAAGTCACCACCTTCGGTAGAAGTGAGATATCAAATGGAAGATTTGTATTCCTGGTTTAAAGGTGCTTCAAAGATGGAAATTCATCCAGTAATCAAAGCGGGAGTGATGATGTTTGAGATAATGAGAATTCGTCCGTTTGAAGAAGACAACCTGACATCCGCATTGTTCTTTTTGGGACTGGTAATGGCAAGCGATGGTTACGGGATGAAAGAGTTGTGGTCGCCAGAGGAAGATCTGCTGAAAAACAGGCCTAGATTAACTGAGATTTTTTCAATCACGGTGGAGGGTGATGACTTGACCGGATGGTTGGAGTTTTTGACGAAGATGCTTTCCGATGCGGCTGAGAAAACCAGGGTAAAAATTATGAACTTGGTAGGAGATAGACCAATATTTAAGTCTGAGGGGGGAAAGGTAATTTCTCTTTCTGAGAGACAGATAACCATTATGGAAGAAATGACGATTCAGGGAGAGATGACCATCAAGGAAATCAGAGGAATTCTACCGATGGTTTCCGACGATACGATTTTGCGAGATTTGAAGGACCTGATTTTAAAGAAGCTTTTGAGAAAGAAGGGTAAGACTAAAGGGGCGGTGTATATATTGGGTAAGGTAAAGGGATTTAAGTAGAGTTACAATGTGATTATGCAGTTTATAGAATTTGCTAAGTATCTTCAGAAATTGGAAAAGATTTCGTCACGACTTCTGATTACAGATGTACTGGCGGAGCTTATTGGAAAGTTAGAACCAACAGAAACAAGTAAAGGAATTTACTTGGTTCTTGGTCAGCTTGGTCCGGATTTCGCAAATAAGGAGTTTGGTATGGCAGTGAAGATGGTAATCAGAGCGATTGCACAGGGAACGGGAAAATCAATCGAAGAAGTAACAAGAGAGTATAAGCAGAAAGGTGATTTGGGTTTGCTGTTGGAAGAGATGCCTTTTGAAAAGGAAAAGAGAAAAAGTCATAGCCTGACCGAAATTTATGATTATCTTTTGTTAATTGCGGAAGATAGTGGTTTTGGAAGCCAAGAAAGAAAGGTAAACAAATTATCTGAAATACTACTGGAAATAAGTGCAACAGAAAGAAAGTATATTTCCAGAATGGTGGTTGGGAAACTACGTCTTGGATTTTCGGCAAAAACCATTTTTGATGCGCTTTCGCAGATGCAGAGTGGAAACAAAACCTTACGAAAAGAATTGGATTCGGTTTTTCAGATTTATCCAGACCCGGGTCTTATTACGACCGCGGTAAAAGAGAAGGGAATGGCTGGCCTTAAAGATATTAAAGTAAAGGTTGGAGTTCCCGTGGTTCCAGCTTTATGCCAGAGGTTGAATGAATACGGAGAGATTGTTGAAAAAATGCACGATGTGGCAGTGGAGAGAAAATATGACGGAACACGTTTGCAAATTCACTTTAATAGATTAAAGAATGAAGTAAAAACTTACACAAGAAATTTGGAGGAGAATAGCTGGATGTTTCCTGAAATTTTAGAAATGGGAAAATGGATTAAGGGCGATAGTGTAATTTTGGACTGTGAAGCGGCAGGATATGAAAGGAAAACAGGGAAGGTTTTACCCTTCCAGGTAACGATGACCAGAAAGAGAAAACACAATATCGCCGGAGCGGCGGAGAGTGTACCTATGAGATTTTTCCTTTTTGATATTTTGAGTAAAGATGGAGCGGATTTGCTGAGCAAACCATATTTTGAAAGAAGAGAAATATTAGCCGAGTCGATAATTCCTAATGAGGTGATAGTGGTTGATGAGTTTGTGAGAACTAGTGACCCGGAAGAAGTAGAAAGACAGCACAAAAAATACTTGAGTGAGGGTTTTGAGGGCGCTGTAATCAAGATGTGGAATGGAAAATATCTTCCTGGGAGACAGGGGTGGAACTGGGTAAAGATAAAAGAGGCGGAAGGAAATTCTGGTAAACTGTCCGACACTTTAGATCTGGTGGTTTTGGGATATTACTTTGGTAGGGGTAAAAGAGTTGGTTTTGGAATTGGGGCGTTTTTAGTTGGTCTTAAAAAAGGAGATTTTTGGGTGAGCTTGGCTAAGATTGGCACCGGCCTGACCGATGAGGAGTTTAGGAACCTTAAGATAAATTTGGAGGAACATAAACTTAAAGAAAAACCAATAAATTTCCAAGTAGAGGGAACTCTTTTGGCCGATGTGTGGGTGGAGCCGAAAATAGTGGTAGAAGTAGCGGCTGACGAAATAACTAAAAGTAATGTGCACGCGGCGGGTATTGCTCTTCGTTTTCCAAGGCTAGTCAGGTTTCGAGAAGACAAGGGGGTTGGTCAAGCGACCACTTGGAAAGAAGTAGAAGAGATTGCAAAAATCTCTAAAGTATAAGGTATGATTTAGAAATGGAATTTATTAAATACGTTGTCGATCTCTTTTTACACATTGATAAAAACTTGGTATTGATAATCGCCAAGTACGGAACTTTGACCTACATCATGTTATTCGGGGTGATTTTTATGGAGACCGGTTTGGTAGTGACACCTTTTCTTCCCGGAGACTCGCTTTTATTTGCGGCCGGAGCATTGGCGGCCATGGGATCGTTTGACATTGCTTTTCTTTGGATTTTAATGGCGGCTGCGGCAGTCTTGGGGGACACGGTCAATTATTGGATTGGACACAAACTAGGGAGAGGGGTGTTTGAAAAGGGGAGTAAATTTTTTAAGAAAGAGTATTTGGAAGAGGCAGAAGCTTTTTATGCCAAACATGGCGGTAAGGCGATAATTCTTGCCCGTTTTGTGCCAATTGTGCGTACCTTTGCTCCTTTTGTGGCCGGTATTTCCGAGATGCACTATGGCAGATTTATTTCCTATAACATCATTGGCGGACTATCTTGGGTTAGTCTGTTTCTTTTGGGGGGATTTTGGTTCGGTAATATCCCCTTTGTCAAAGAAAATTTTCACTATGTTGTTATCATCATTGTCTTGATTTCGGTGGTACCGATTGTTTTGACAGGGGTGAAAAACGGGAAGAAGAAAAAGGGATAGATGCTAAAATGATTTATGGTGTTGAATATCCTGGTGGGATTGGTACTATTAGTTTTGATTGTTTTATCTTCCGGAGTAGTGGTCGATATACTTGAGAGGTATGTTTTCAGACTTCCAATAAAGAAGAATAAAGTAACGGCAATATTGATTGGCTTTTCGCTAGCCTTGCCAGAGTTGTTTGTAGGTATCGCGGCGGCCTTAGACGGAAAACCGCAAATAGCCTTAGGAACCGTGGTAGGTGCAAATATGGCTAATTTGAGTTTGGTTATCGGGGGGCTGGCGGTGATTGCGGTAGCTATCCCGGTGGTTGGAGAGTACTTGGAAAAAGATTTGTGGGTGGCGATTCTTCTGGCTTTAATGCCATTTTTGATGTTAATGGACGGGACAATTTCTAAGCTTGAAGGGGGAGTATTAATTGCACTCTATTTTGTCTATGTATTTTTCCTATCAAACGAAAAAGTGACGGTTAAACAGTCAGGGAAAAAGTTTTCCGGTTTTGAAAATTGGGGGTTGCCGATATTGTTGGTTCTTGGTCTTATTATCATGGCAGTTTCTTCCTGGCAGCTGGTGCAGATTGTTGTTGCGATTGCGGCTGTTTGGGGAGTGAGCTGGTTTTGGATGGGGTTATTGCTAGTTGCATTTGGGACGACCTTGCCGGAGTTGCTGCTACTTTCTTTTTCGGGTAAGAAACATAAAGCCAGTTTGGCTTTACCAAATCTATTGGGAAGTGTGGTGATGAATTCGACTGTAATCTTGGGCATCGTGGCGCTAATTACCCCGATTATTATCAGAGAATCGGTGCAGAGGGGTTTGTCGGGTATGTTTTTGGTGTTTATCTTGGGATTGTTTTGGCTTTTTACCAAGTCAAAACATAAACTGGAAAGATGGGAAGGAATGGTTTTGGTTGGGGTCTACCTGATGTTTATCGGGCTGCAGTTTATCCTTGCCTGATCTTTAGAGATCACTTTCTTCGAGGCTGAGAAGAGCTCTAATTTTTTCTAAAATACTCTTTTTGGGACTCTTTTTTATGAAGACTGACTGAAGATTTTTGAAGTAGGCCGTTGTTTTATCGTCTTTTTCAAGGTACTCACCACCCATGGGATACTCTTTCTTTTGATCGACCTCTTGGTTGGTCATAATTTTTAGATTGAGAATGGCGTATTTTTGGAGGAGTTTGAGAGTGCCTATTTTGCGAAAACGTCTGAGAGAGTAAACATAACGAGGTTCACGGATGATAGAGAAGGTGTAACCCTTGCGGTATCCGTGTCTAATAAACTCGGAGTCTTCGGCGAAGGCAACTTTCGGGTTAAAGCCCCCAATTTTGCCGAAAATTTTGCGGCGGCAACCAATCATGGCACCAAGAGCTCCGGGAGTGCCAAGAAGTAAACCTGTTTCTGTGAGGAGATTGAGATTGGTGGCAATGGCCTTGTCAGATCTGCGGTTGGAATCGGGTAAGCACCAAGTAGTAAACATATCGGTTGGTTTGACACCTATGTGGTATTTGACGCCTTCAAGGAAGTGTTTGGGAAGTCGATTGTCGGCGTCGTTGAAGAGAAGATAGGTGCCTTTGCCTGCTTCACCACCCATATTCCTTTGGACAGAGACATTTCTGATTTTGCTATGGAGAATGGAAAGAGAAGGAAGCCGTTTCTTGAACTTGTTGGCATTTTCGACAGTTTTATCTTTGGAATTTCCGTCAACAACAATGACCTCGAAGTCTTGAAGAGTTTGATTGACTAAGTCTTGGAGAAGAAGAGGCAGGGACTTTTCTTCGTTTAGGCAAGGAATAACGATGGAAAAAAAAGGTTCTTTGTTCATAGACTGATAGAATTATAGTATGTATTTAATCGTTGGACTAGGAAATCCTGGAGAAAATTATGAAAAGACGCGACATAACGCTGGATTTTTATTTATCAATAAATTGGCTGGTAAGGATAAATTTGAAGTGGATCGTAAACAAGAGGCTGAGGTGATGAAGAGAGGAAAACTAATTTTGGTGAAACCGTTTACCTTTATGAATGACAGTGGAAGATCAGTTCGAAAAATAATGGATTTTTATAAACTGTCAGTTGAAAATGTAGTTGTGGTACATGACGACTTGGATATTGCCTTTGGAGAGTTCAAGATTCAAAAAGAAGTGGGACCAAAAGTACACAACGGGTTGAAGTCCGTGGAACAGTATTTAGGGAGAAACGATTTTTTGAGAGTGAGAATTGGTATCGACAACAGACAACCGGGGATGAGCTATGGCACCGGAGCGGATTATGTCTTGTCGAAGATGAGTAAGGAAGAACTAAAAGAGCTTGATGGGGTGATGGATGAGGCGATCAAAGAACTAACGGAAACTCTTGCGATGAATATAAAATCATAAAAATGGATAAGATGGGCTTTAAACCAATGGTGTCGATTCTTGACAAGTATGATCTGGAAGAAACCAAACAGAGAAGAATAAGTCGTGAGTTTCAAGATTATGCCTATCGTCTAGCGGTGGAACTTGAAGATACCGCACATACGGCAATCTATATGAGACTGGCAAAAAATACCCCCCGACCAATAATCGAACAGGCAAGACTGTTTGTGTTGGGGGCAAACCATCCGACCAGTAAGGGCCGACTGTTTATGTGGAAATTGAAGCAGTTAAGAGAAGAAAACAAAGCCGAGGAGAAGTAGTCTCTTTGGTAAGATGGAAGTGAATGATAAAGAAATATGGATTTGGTTTGTTCCGTGATTCTATGTGGGCAAGGGTGCTGACGGTGTCGGTGATTTTATTTTTTGTGTATTTGGGGGATGCTATCCTGAGTGACTGGGTACCTTCGTTTATGCAGGTGGCTTTGGGAGGATCTCTGTTTATGGGTTTGGTGTTTTCGTTTTCCTCGGTGGTGGGTTTCGTGACTGACTTAATTTTTCCTCAGTTATTGCGAAAATTTAAAGCAAGGAGGTTAATTTTGTTGGCCATTGCGGCGAACTTAATTTTTTCCGGAATATTACTTTGGACAACCACCTGGTCTTGGTTGGTGTTATTTCTTTTGGCAATGGCGGTGTGGGGAGTTTATTATGAACTTCTTTGGTTTGGGTCGGCACAGTTTGTGTCCGATAACGTACCGACGGAGTCTAGGTCCGGAGTGTGGGGAGTCTTAAGTGTTTTTAAGAGTTTGGCGTATTTTATTGGTCCAATCGTGGGAAGTTGGCTGGCTATTAGTCGGGGAAATATGACTACTGTGGTGGTAGCCGCAGCTATGGTTTGTGTGGGCTATGTTGTTTGGGTTCTAACCAGTAAGAAGGAAAAGATGCACGAGCAGGAAATTGAACCAGTGGAGAAGTTTGATATTGGAGAAGAGGTAGGTTACTGGAAAGTATTATTTGTTCATGTTTGGCCAGTACTACTTATCAGCTTAACAATGGGGCTCATTGACGCAACTTACTGGACAACGGGAGCGGTATTGTCTGACATTATGGCCAGAGATGGTTTGCTAGGTGGATTGTTTTTACCGGCTTACATGCTACCACCAATATTTATGGGAGTAATTTTGGCAAAGTGGGGAGTTTATAAGGGGAAGAAAAAAATTGCCGAAATATTTTTACTTTTTGCAGGAGTGTTCCTAGCTTTATTGGGAATGAAGGAAAGCTTGTGGTCGATGCTTTTGCTGTCGTTTTTAACTGGGGTGGCATTGTCGATTGCTTGGCCGATGGTCGATGCTGTTTACTCCGATATCTTGGCGAGAATGGGTACGGAAAGAAAACACATGGTTGGTTTATCTAGTTCGACGACAAGTTTGGCATACATCATTGGTCCGATAACTGCCGGTTTTATTTCCAGCAGAGTGGGAGAGAGAATGACTTTTGTAGTGATGGGGGTGTTGACTGTCATTGTGGCGATCGTACTGTTATTTGTGACACCCCGAAAACTGAGGTTACCACAGACCGAGATGTCCGAATGGAAGGACTAGGGTGAATTGTGTATGATTATCTTAGGATGTTTAAAGGAAAATTGTGGCTCCATCAGGTGAGTTTGTTTGGAGTGCTCGGGGTGTTGGTTTTGTGGAGTGTTTTTAATAAGACATTTATATTTGACGTCAATTTGTTATGGTGGCTTTTGGGGGCGATGATTGGATTTCTATTCGTGTTTTTGGATCGGTTTGTTTACAGTGTTTTGTCAAGGCCAAATGAGACCCTGAGTTTGCGGGTAAGAGAGTTGTTTGGACAGAGTAATTTTGTTGAGGGATTGAGACTTTTGTTGGCCGAACGCTATGATCAAAAAGAACTAGTGATGAGAAGTGCAATGTTTGTAGTGGTGTGGGTGGTGTTGGCCTTTTTTACGGCGACCAGTGTACTGAATCTTTTTGCGAGGGGATTTATGTTGGGGATTGGAACACACTTGGTCTTTGATTTGATTTATGATTTTGTGAAGGACAAAGAGAGACTGGATCTCTGGTTTTGGCAGATAAAGAGAACCCTGGAGCCGGAGGAGAAGTTTGGATTTGTAATAGTCGTGGGTGTGATTTATCTTTTGCTTGCTTTTTATTTGTAATAAACTCGATTTGACTTGAGCGACGTTTTACTATACCATAGGGGGTATATGTCAATAGAAGAAAAAAAGAAACTGCGAGTGATGCTTAAGAGGATTCAGGGCCAGGTGGGAGGAATCGAGAGGATGGTGAGTGATGATAAGGATTGTGAGGCGGTAGTAACTCAGGTGGTGGCTTCGATGAGCTCACTTAAGAGTGTTGCCAAAGCTCTTTTGGCCGATGCGGTTTCCAGTTGTTCGAAAGAAGAATATACTAAATTATTGAAGAGATTTCTTTAAAAATTATTAAATAAAATAAATAAAAAATATGGAACTAATTCACTTTACAGACGCAAATTTTGACGAGATGGTTTTGAAGGCCGAAAAGCCAGTATTAGTCGACTTCTTTGCTGACTGGTGCGGACCATGCAGAATGGTGGCTCCAGTAATTGAGGAATTGGCAAAAACTTATGAGGGAAAGATGATTGTAGGAAAAGTAGATGTAGATGCCAACTCTAATGTGGCCGGAAAATATGGGGTAATGAGTATCCCTACGGTAGTTCTCTTTGATGGGGGAAAGGAAATCGCACGCCAAGTGGGTTTTGGGGGAAAAGAAATCTACGAGACGATGGTTAAACAAGCCATAAAATAAGCATGACGAAATATGATGTAATTGTTATCGGTGGAGGACCAAGTGGTTATACCAGTGCGATTTATTTGAGTAGAGACACCTTATCAGTTTTGGTTTTGGCTGGAGCACAGCCTGGAGGTCAACTGATTTTTACATCCGAGGTTGAAAACTTTCCAGGATTTTCCAAGGGAATAATGGGGCCGGACTTGATGACAGAGATGGAAACTCAGGCAAAAAGGTTTGGGGCGGAAGTAATGTATTCCGAAGCAACCAAAGTGGATTTGACGGGAGAAATTAAAAAAGTTTGGGTAGGTGAGACCGTCTACGAGGCAAGAGCGGTGGTGGTATCGACAGGAGCATCTTCAAAAATGATTGGAATCGGTGAGGAAAAATATATAGGCAGGGGGGTGAGTACCTGCGCTGTTTGTGATGCCGCTTTCTTTAAAAATAAAAAAACATTTGTAGTGGGTGGAGGTGATTCCGCGATGGAAGATACCTTAGCCCTGGTTAAGTTTGCCGATGAAGTTACGGTGGTTCACCGAAGAGGAGAGTTCAGGGCCAGCAAAATAATGCAGGAAAGAGTTCTCTCTAATCCAAAAGTAAAAGTGCTGTGGAATAGCGAGGTAATAGAAGTAGCGGGAGAGCCAAAACTTTCTTCAATTAAAGTAAAAGATGTGAAGACCGGGAAGATAACCGAACATAATTTGGATGGTTTGTTTGTAGCTATTGGTCATGTTCCAACAACAAAATTGTTTGAGGGAAAATTGGAACTAAATGAAAGTGGATATTTGCGAACAACAATGACGGCATTAATGTCCGATACAAAGTGGAGAGTGAGTGAAAAAGATATGTGGCTTGACGGCTATCCAACGATGACATCAATTGAAGGTGTCTTTGGTTGTGGAGACGTAGTAGATTACCGTTATCGACAGGCAATTACGGCAGCAGGGATGGGATGTCAGGCAGCACTTGATACGGAGAAATATTTAGAAAATCACAAGTAAGGCTTAAGTGAAAATAATTGAAATAATCAGAGAAGCAGTTGCTGAGTTTGCTTTGGGCAAGGAGTTTGCCGTGGAACATCCGGCCGAGGAAAAGATGGGTGATTTTTCAACTAATGTAGCAATGGTATTAGCCAAAGAATTGGGAAGGAACCCCAGAGAGTTAGCAGTTGATTTGGTGGGGAAGTTGGAAGGAAACAAAAAGTTAAGGAAGTTGGTTTCCAAGATTGAACCGGCCGGACCAGGATTTATAAATTTTTGGATTAAAGATGAAGTGCTTATCAAAAAAATGGATGAGGCCTTAGGGATGAAAGAAAAACTGGGAGACAGTGACTTTATGAAAGGAAAGAAAGTCTTGGTGGAGTACTCATCGCCCAATATTGCAAAGAGGTTTTCGGTGGGACACTTAAGATCAACAATTATTGGCCAAGCAATTTTTAACTTGTATAAACATAGCGGAGCAGAGGTGACAAATGACAATCATTTGGGTGACTGGGGAACACAGTTTGGGATGATAATTGCAGCAATAGAGGAAAATGAAAAGTTTGATTGGAATAGTGTGGATATCAACAAACTAGAAGAGATATATGTAGATTTTAATAAACGGATGGAAGAAAATCCGGAGTTAAGGGATAGGGCAAAAGAAGCATTTCTTCGACTGGAAAAAGGAGATGAGTCGGCCAGAAACATTTGGCAAAAATCGGTGGAGATTTCGATGAAGGAGTTTGATGAGATATATAAAAAATTAGGAGTGATTTTTGACCATGTTTTGGGCGAGTCGGAGTATGAAAAATTGATGCCCGAAATAATTGAAGAAGCAAAGACTAAAAAGATCGCTTCTGTTGGTGAAGAAGGGGCCTTGATCGTGGAGTTTTTGGATGAGCGAGGGAAAGAACAAATGCCCCCCGCGATGTTAGTGAAGAGTGATGGATCAACGACTTATTTCACCCGCGACTTGGCGACAATAAAAAGAAGATTGAGTGATCCTGCATTGAAGTCTGAGGTATTTGTTTATGAAGTGGGAGGGGAACAAAGACTACATTTGAAACAAGTGTTTGTGGCGGCGGTAAAACTATGGCCTGAGGAAACCAAGAGTGTGCAGTTTGTCCATGTAGCTCATGGTCTTTTGAGTCTTCCGGAAGGAAAGATGAGTACTAGAAAGGGGAATACTATTAAACTGGAAGATCTACTGGAAAGGGCAGAAGAAAAAGCTGTTGGTGGAGAAGTAATTTCTTTGGGAGCAGTAAAATATAACGAACTAAAAAGATCACCAGGAATGGACTATATCTTTAAGTGGGATGAAGCTTTGTCGATGGAAGGTAATAGTGCGCCGTATCTGCAGTATGTCTATGTGAGAACGAGAGGGGTGTTGAATAAATCGGGGGAGAGTTTGGAAAAAGTGTTGAAGGACAATAAGGAATTTACCAATGAAGATGAGAGAAGTTTGGCCAGATGGTTGCTTTTGCGATTTGCAGAGGGTGAAGTAGTGGAGTCGGCGGCGAAGAACTTTGCACCACAGCAACTTTGTGCTTATTTGTTTGAGACGGCGCAGAAGTTTAATGGATTTTATGAGAGAAACAAAGTAATCGGAGTGGAAAATCAAAGTTTGCGTTTGGCTTTGACGTTGTTGGCCGGTGAAGTAATTAAAAAAGGCTTGGAAATAATTGGAGTTGAGACGGTAGAGAAGATGTAAGGTCGAGCCTTGTATAATTGGACTATGGCAAGCAGATTGGACGAAATTTTAAAGGAACGAGAAAAGAAGGTAGAGACCCTGAAAAAAATGGGGATTGATTTATATCCTGCCCGCTCAGTCAAAGAAAAATCCAATAAAGAAGTGGTGGATAATTTTGAAAAGTATGAGGGGAAGATACTGACACTTGCGGGCAGAATAATGGCTTGGAGAGAACATGGTAAATTAATTTTTGGCCAGATTCAAGATCAGTCAGGCAAGATTCAGCTGTTTATCCGAAGCGACTCAATGGCCAGGGCTGATAAAGCCAAACAGACACTAGGATTTGAAGAACTGGACTTGTTGGATATTGGCGATATTATCCAAACCACCGGTGAGGTGGTGAAAACCAGAACCGGAGAAGTGTCGATTCAGGTTTCCGAAATTAAAATATTGACTAAGGCGAGACTCCCCTTACCTGAAAAATGGGCAGGTATTGTGGATCCGGATGAAGCCTTCCGTAAGAGATATTTGGATCTTTTGATGAGCCCTGAAAAGATTCTACGGTTCGAGAGAAAAGCAAAGTTCTGGAGTGAGTGCAGAAAGTTTATGGCCTCAAAGGGATTTATGGAAGTAGAAACGCCAGTACTGGAAACGGTGACTGGCGGTGCCGATGCTCGACCGTTTGTGACCCACATGAATGCTATCGACCAGGATTTTTACTTACGCATCTCGACAGAGCTTTATCAAAAGAGATTAATTGGAGCCGGATTTGAAAAGATTTACACATTGGCACCGAACTTCCGTAATGAAGGGATGGATGATGAACATCTACCGGAGTATTACTCTTTGGAGTGGTACTGGGCATATGCCGATTACCGAGATAACATGCAACTAACTCGGGAACTTTACCGACACTTGGCCAAAGAAGTCTACGGAAAAACAAAGTTTGTGAGCCGTGGTATGGAGTATGACTTGGCCGAGGAATGGAAAGAGATTGATTATCTAAAAGTAATTAAGGAAAAAATCGGAATTGATATTGTCAACTCGACAGATGCGGAAATGATCGAAGCAATTAGAAAGGTCGGTGTGAAACTCACTGGAGAAATAAATAGAGCGAGACTCATCGATAACTGTTGGAAGATTGTCCGCAAAACAATTGCCGGACCGGCTTTCCTTGTCAATGAACCGAAATTTATGTCACCTTTGGCGAAGAGTAAAGCCGAAGATCCGGAGATAACCGAGAGATTCCATATCATTATTGCCGGGTCGGAACTCGGGAATGGCTATTCGGAGCTGAATGACCCAATGGATCAAAAATCTCGATTTGAAGATCAACAAAAAGCGCGAGAAAAGGGAGACGAAGAAGCCCAGATGATGGATACAGACTTTGTGGAGATGCTGGAGTACGGTATGCCGCCAACATCTGGATTTGGGATGTCCGAGCGAGTCTTTTGGTTTATGGAAGACGTCTCCGGTAGAGAAGGGACACTTTTTCCACCCTTGAGAGTAAAGAAAGAACAGTAAAGAAATTAGGATTTCTTGACCGTGATCTTTTTGGGCTGTTCCTCTGATAACTTTTTGAAAGTTACTTTCATGACGCCATTTTTGTATTCGGCATCCGGTTCACTTTTCTCGTCGATGTTACCCGGAACCGAGAGACGATAACTGAAGGATGAGGAGGCGTAACGATAGTACTTTTTCTTTTTATCTTTTTCTTCTTCTTTTTTACTTCCTCTTAACCAAAGTTGACCCTTGTGATAGGTAACCTCGATATCATCACTTTCAAGTCCAGGCATATTGGCTTCAATGAAGACATTATGATCATCTTCAGAGACGGAAAGATCGGAGCCAGTGGCCGAAGAAGTGAAGAAGTCATCATCAGTTAATAACGAATTGGTCGGAAATGACCAGAAAGATTTTGGAACGATATCTAACATATTCGTGCTTAATTAATAACTATTAGCAGTCTAATATAATTAGTGCCAGTTTGTCAAGGGGGCGTGATATACTAAGTGTAGTTGAATTGCTTTAGTGATCCGATTACCAACCGGGGAGAGGCAAGGAGTAAGCACTAACGCTTAGAATTAAGAGGCTACCTAGCAAGCAAGATGGAACCACCCGAGAGGGTTCTTGCAAGAAGGGTAGTTTTTTTGTTAACAAATTATTTATAAAAAATGGAAGATCAAAAATTGCATGCACTAAGACACAGTGCCGAACATATACTAACTCAAGCAATGGAGAGGCTCTGGCCTGGCCAGATTATTAAGGCCATGGGTCCGGCGATTGAAACCGGGTTTTATTTTGACTTTGACACAACCAATGGTATTAAGATTGCCGAAACAGACTTCCCCAAGATAGAAAAAGAGATGAGAAAGATAGTGCAAAGTAACTTGCCTTTTGAAAAAATGATTGTGACGGCAAAGAAAGCTCGAGAGATGTTTGAGGACAATCCTTATAAACAAGAATGGATTGATAAAGCAGAGAGCGAAAAAGAGGAGATCTCCGTTTACTGGACTGGAGATCCTGGAAAGGGTGGCTCATTTGTGGATGTTTGTGCCGGACCTCATGTGGCGAGAACTATTGAAGTGAAAGCATTTAAACTTTTATCGATTGCCGGCGCTTATTGGCATGGCGATGAAAAGAATAAAATGCTGACGAGAATTTACGGTACAGCTTTTGAGACACAAGAGGAACTTGATAAATACGTGACACTTTTGGAGGAGGCCAAAAAACGCGACCATCGGAAACTTGGGAAAGAACTGGATTTATTTTCTTTCTCTGACCTGGTGGGAAGTGGATTGCCACTTTACTCACCTAAGGGGTCATTTATAAGAAGAATGTTAAACGATTATGTGGAAGAGATGCAGTATAAAGAGGGGTATACCCAAGTGTGGACACCACAGATCGCTAAAGCCGAGCTGTTTAAGACATCGGGACATTACGACAAGTACAAAGACTCGATGTTCCGGGTGGTTTCTAACTTTTCGGAAGAGGAGATGTTTCTCAAACCGATGAACTGTCCGCAACATACGCAGATTTTTGCGGCGCAAGCCAGAAGTTATCGCGATTTACCTATTCGTTTAACGGACTTCGCCATGCTTTATCGTGATGAAAAACCGGGAGAACTTTCCGGACTGGCTCGAACAAGAGGTTTTTCTCAGGACGACTGCCACATTTTCTGTAGAGAAGATCAAGTAGATGCGGAGATTGATATGGCATTGCAGATGACAAAAAAAATCATGGCGACTTTTGGGTTCAAGTACAAGTACAGATTATCGACCAGAGATCCTCAGCATCCGGAAAAATATTTGGGAGAGCCTAAAGTTTGGGACAAGGTGGAAAAATGGGCAGAAGCGATTATGGAGAGAAATGGCATAGAGTATTTTCAAGGACCAGGGGAAGCAGCCTTTTATGCTCCAAAGATGGATTTGATTGCCACCGATGCTCTCGGGCGTGAGTGGCAACTATCGACAGTGCAAATTGATTACGTGATGCCGGAGAGATTTAATCTGGTTTATACGGATCAAGATGGAACACAGAAACATCCAATAATGCTTCACCGAGCCATAATCGGCTCGGCCGAGCGAATGATGATGATCCTTTTGGAACATTTTGGGGGAGCATTCCCATTATGGTTATCTCCGGTACAGGTGAGCATATTACCTATTTCCGAAAAAACCATGGAGTACGCCGAAAGCGTTTTGAAGAATCTACAGAAGAAAGGAGTACGAGTGGAGTTAAACCGAGACGCGGACTCGCTCGGAAAGAAAATCCGCAACGCAGAGTCTGCGAAGGTGCCATATATGCTGATCATCGGCGAAAAAGAAGCTGAAGCAAAAGAAGTTTCCGTTCGTCAACGAGGTCAGAAGGATCTGGGAACGATGACAGTTGATAGTTTTACAGATAGGGTAATAAAGGAAATCGAGGAAAAATCTTTGTAATGGAAACTTGACAATGTAATGTAAATACATTATATTAATGCTTATGACACAGTTGATTAGTTTGACTAGCCAGGGACAGATTAGTATTCCAGCTAGGATGCTGAGGTTGCATAAAATAAAGAAACCTGCCAAGGTCGTAATTAAAGTAGTAAAAACCGGTTGGCTAGTTGAGCCTGTTGGGGACATACTGTCTCTTGGAGGTTCTTTGAATAAGTACGCCATCAAGGACAAAACCCCGAAAGAAATTATGAAAATGGAAAAAGGCGCAATGCAAAAGGCAATAGCCGAAGAGTACAAAAATGGCTAAGATATCAGTTTTTGACACCAATGCAATACTGCGGTATTTGCTGAGAGATAATGAGGATCAGTATCTGGTGGTGCAAAAGGAGTTATTAAAAATAAGGAAGAACAGTGGTACTGTGGTTGTTATCGGAGAAGTGGTGATGGAGTGCGTATATGTACTCGAGACGGTTTATAGGGCGACACGGGTTGATATAGCAGAGAAGTTGAAGGCATTCTTGATTTCAGATATAGTTTTGCAAGAAAATAACCAAGTAATATTGGCTACTTTGGAGCGCTATGCCTCTGTAAAATTGTCGTATGTTGATTGTTTGATATTGGAAAAGACCAAGGAACTGGGAGCAAAGCTGTTTACTTTTGATAAAAAATTGTCCAGCTTTGTAATATCTGAAATATAAGGTTGTAGAGTAGAATAAAGATGTGGAATGGGTGAGGAAAATCCTAACCATTTAATTAAAATGCCATATCAATTTGAAAGCGGACCAACTTTCCCTTATCCCCTAAGGCCGTCGGTGTTCGCGGAAAAAGAGGGGGCATTTAAAGTTGAGAAAAGCCTTGATCTTTCGGAAGAAGAGAAAAAAGTCTTGTTGGGTTTTGAATCCGGTTTGTTCGACGAGTTAAAAGAAATAAAGAAAATTGATAAAGACACCCACGAAGTATATGTGGGTGCATTGATGAACAATGAGGGGCAGAGAATGGTGGAGGTAATCTATAAAAAGGGGAGGGAACTAATGGACTGGACAAAACAGGAAATGACTAAGTATGGTTTGGATGTCGGGGATAAAGATTTATTGGCAGATGTTTACGAGGCAGTGTTTCAAGATATATTCGGTCGGGAAAAAAAGGAAGATGAAGAAGGGGTGCATTTTAAAAAATTTGTCGAGGTGATTAAGGAAAAAACCGGGAAAGAGGAAGAGATTAAAAAACCGATAGCCAAAGTTGAGTCGAGGTTTTCTGTGGATGAAGTGATTGATATTTTTTCAAAACTAGATTTGAAGACGATTCCTTATCGGTGGAGAAGAAATATTCATGACTATAGTTCGTTGTGGGCAAGAGAAACAGTGAAAGAACAGTATAGAAAAAGTTTGGGCGATGTAAGTAAGGTGGAAAATCCAAGGGCGATTTGCAGACTAGTTGCTCCCAGTGAAAACAAGGAAAGGTTAGAAAAACTAAAGGAGTTTAAAATAAAAGTAAAGAATGAACAGTTAAAATTGAGTGAAAGTGAAGAAAAAATTGATAGAGCGAAAGTAATAGTCTTAGATATTTATCGAAAATATACTAACTGGCAGATTGCCGACGATTTACTATTGTGGAACGCGGCGGGGGTGGAAGGAAAAGAGATATTTAAAACCAACAATAGACAAGCCGAAGGGGTTGATAAGTTTATTCATGGCGTTGATGAAAGTTTTGATGAAGCGGGAAATAGAAATATCATGACCGATTGGATGAAGAAAACAGTGATTGAGGTCGAGAGCGATAAAGAAGGGGAAGTTGAGGAATACAGAGTAAACAGTGATGAACAAATGCTGATAGCAAACTGGATGTTGAAGGAGTATGGGTATGAAAAAGATTGGAAAGTTATAAAAAGAAAATCCAGTGTTGGGACAATGAGTGTTAATTCAAATTCGAAAAAAGTTTTTATTCCAAATGATTCCGATCGTGGAGTAATGGAGTTTTTGTCGGTGATTTCTCATGAGATAGAGGGGCACGCACTGAGTCACGAAAATACAGAAGCGTTGAATTTAAAACTGAAGATCATGAAAAAATACTCGGCAGGTGGACGAGATTCAATATTGGAAGAAGCCGGAGCAAAAAACGTAGAGGACATAACGTGGAAATGGATGACGGGGAAAGAGAAAAAGCCAGAGAGTGTATATTTTCGAAGCCTAGAGTTGAAGAAAAACGGCGGGACATTTAGAGATTGCTTGGGTTTGATTGCGGAGATGAGGGCAAAAAAATTGGGGGTGGGCAGAGAAAAAATGTTTGAAGATGAGGAAACCTTTGAACAAATATTTAATTATGCCTACGATAGGGCGATGAGACTTTTTAGGGAACATACTCCTCTTGATGATGATTCCGGAAAGATTACTACCTCCGATCAATTGAAGTATCTGGAGCAGAGTAAGGTGACCGAGAGATTAAAAAAAGAGGGAGTAGAGGAAGTACTATATGTAAATGGGTTTGATTTATATTCCGTGAAACAACTACTAGAACTGGGAGTTTTGGATAAAACGAAGGTGAAAAGGCCGAAGATGGTGATCATCAACAAACTATGGCCCGTCCTTGAAAAAGGGCTTAAGGGAGGAAAGACAGTTACGGAGATGATGAGAGAAATGTAATACTTGACAAATATGTACATTGTGTACATAATGTACATATATGCAGTTAATTAATGCTACGGAAGCCAGAAAAAATTTCTTTTCCATTTTGGATGAAGTGTATTTTGATGGGAAAGAAGTGATGATAAAAAAAGGTAATAGGGTCAAAGTGAAATTTACTCCGGTGACAGCTGAAAAAGCATTTGACTACACGAAATATAGAAATGACTTAAAAAAGGTGGATGGGATTTTTGATGAACACGACTTTTCAGATATGCAGAAGGCTAAAATGAGCATGGATAAGAATGTCAAAAATTGGTAATGAAAAAAATAATTATTGACTCGTCGATAATAATCGAATTTTTAAGAACTGGTAAGGGTTTGTGGTTGAGGTTAGTTGAAGAGAAAGAAAAAAACACGATTGAACTAATAGTTCCCGCAGTGGTGGTCGCTGAATTGTGGTCAGGAAAATCTGTAAATGATTCAAAGAAGGAAAGATATTTGAAGAGAATGTTGGAGATAACTATTGTAAAAGAACTGAGTGAAAATGAAGCAAAAATGGCTGGAAAAATACGTCGAAATTTTGGTGTGTCACTAGCAGATGCGATGGTTGCTTCTTGTGCGATGATAAATAAGAAGGCTGAGCTAGTTACTTTGAATGTTAAGGACTTTGTAAAAATTAAGGGGGTAAAAATTTTTAAAACAAATGATTAGTTTGTAAAAGGTAAGTAAAAGAAATTTTACATTCAAATAATAAATTTAACGGCGTCTTTGTGGGTGATTCCATACCAGTTGTGAGTGGTGAAAAGCTTCCTTGGGTATTGAGGTAGAATATAGGTATGGAAGAAGCGGAGAAAAAGGCAAAAATTGATAGTTTCCTGACTCGTGGAGTGGAAAATATCGTGCCGGGTAAGGCTGAAGTAGAGAAACTGCTGAACTCGGGAAAGGTTTTGAATGTCTATTTGGGAATTGATCCGACCGCGACAAAAATTCATTTGGGTCATGCATTTCCTCTTCGAAAACTACAAATTTTGGCAGAGCTGGGACACCATGTAACATTTCTAATTGGTGATTTTACGGCAATTGTGGGTGACACTTCAGACAAGGAGTCCGAAAGGCCGATTTTAACCAGAGAACAAATTGAGGAAAATTTTCAGACTTACAAGAGACAAGCAAAAAAGTTTTTGGATTTTTCAAAAATTGAATTACATTTTAACAGCGAGTGGCTTTCGAAACTTGACTTTGCGGGAGTATTGAAGTTGACGAGTCATTTTTCTTTAAATGACTTTATAAGCCGAGAATTAATTAAAAAAAGGCTAGCGGAGGGGAAGAGTATCAGTTTACCGGAGGTGCTTTACCCTATTATGCAAGGGTATGACAGTATGGCGATGGACACGGATATCCAGATAGGGGGAACCGACCAGATCTTTAATATGCAAGCGGGAAGAACTCTAATTAAGAATATTAAGGGTAAGGACTCGAGTATTGTAGCGAACGGCTTTTTGCCAGGAACCGATGGTCGGAAAATGAGTAAGACTTGGGGAAATGCAATCTGGATTGAGGACTCGCCTGAGGAAATTTTTGGAAAGGTAATGTCTTTAAAAGACAATATGATACTCACCTATTATTTAATGGGAACAAATGTTGACAATGTAGTAATTGAAGATGCCAAAAAGAGACTGGAAAGCGGCGAAAATCCGATGAATATCAAGCGAGAGTTGGCACGAACAATTGTCAAGGAGCTTTGTGGAAAGGGAGAAGTAGATGCGGCGGAAGAATTTTTCCAAAAGACGGTGGTGGAGAAAAAGGTGGATGAAAATGCGCCAGAAGTGAGATGGGATAAAGAAACAATTACGGTTGAGGATTTAATTAGAATGATGGTGGAACTTTCAATGGCAACGAGCAACGGAGAAGCCAAGAGACTGATTGAACAGGGAGGGGTTTACTTAAATGGGGTGAGGGTCGAAAAGAAGTCAGTGGAGTTACCAGTGGGAAAGGGAGTGGTAAGAGTGGGTAAACGTAAGTACTTAAAGATTGTAAGATAGGATATGGCTAAAGTTACACCAAGAATTCAAGCAGGTTTTATGGAGCTACTGCCAGCGCAGCAAATTTTGTTTAATAAAATGATGAAGACGATATCCGAAACGTTTGAAGAGTTTGGATACGCCCCTTTAGATACTCCTTTGGTGGAAAATGCGGAGATACTTTTTGCACAGATTGGTGATGATACAAAAAAGGAGATATATCGTTTTTCCAAAGGGGATGATGATCTTGGTCTGCGTTTTGATTTGACGGTGCCTTTGGCTCGATATGTAGCGATGTATGGTAACAGTTTGACATTCCCCTTTCGCAGATACCAAATCGGTAAGGCTTATCGCGGTGAGCGACCACAAAAAGGTCGTTTCCGTGAGTTTTATCAAGCCGATATTGATATTGTGGGCAGTGGAAGTTTGAGTCTGGTAAATGACGCCGAGATTCCGGCGGTGATTAATAGGGTGTTTGAGAAACTACAGCTGGGGGATTTTGTCATCAGGATGAGTAACCGAAAGATACTGAGTGGCTTGATGGAGGAGTATGGAGTTGGAGAAAAAAAAGATGAAGTACTGAGGGTGGTAGATAAACTAGAAAAAGTGGGATGGGAAACGGCAAAACAAATGCTGATTGATTTGGAAATTAAGGTTGGTGAGGCAGAGAAGATTTTGGAGTTTGTAAAAACCTCGGGAAGTAACGCAAAGATTTTGGAAATACTAAACAAGATGGAAATCAAAAGTGAGTTATTTAAAATGGGGGTATCAGAGTTAGCAGAGGTGGTAGAAAAAACGATAAAGTTTGGGGTGAACGAGAAAAATCTACAGATTGATCTAGCTATCGCCAGAGGACTGTCATATTACACCGGAACGGTTTACGAAACAAAACTTCTAGACGAGAGAGTTAAAGGAAGTGTCTGTGGAGGAGGGCGATATGACGACTTGGCCGAGAGTTTTAGTAACCAAAGTTTCCCTGGTGTAGGGGTATCGATTGGCCTCACCAGACTGTTCTCGCAACTTCTTGATGTGGGGGTGATAAAAGCAACCAGAGCGACACCGGCAAAAGTTTTGGTGATCCCGATGGAAGCGAATATGTCTTTTGCCTTAGAGGTGGCAGGGGAACTGAGAGAGTTGGGGGTGCCGACAGAGCTTTATACCGAAGATGATAAATTTAAGAAGAAACTAATGTATGCGAATAAAATAGGAGTTCCCTACGTGGCTATTATTGGTGAAGACGAAGTGGCCAAGAAGAAAGTAAGCCTAAAAAATATGACGACGGGGAAACAGGAACTTCTGGAGGTTAAGATGGTTGCCGAAAAAATTTAGAGCCAAAAGGTGATGGGGTTGAGCTTCAGGGTCTAGAAACTTACGATCCTATAGCCACTAAGTAGTGTATCACTTCGAGGTTGAAAGAGATTGACCGAATAATCTATAATTGAGGCTATGTGGTTTAGGACAAAGGAGGTTGTAAACTGGAGTCTTCTTTTTATTTTATTACTTTTACTATCCTTCTTAACGTTTTATTTTGGGAGTGCGGCGATCGCAGAATATTTTGAAAGGGTGTATATCTCGGACTTTGAATTTTTCGGGGCACTATGGTTGGTTTGTACAACCGCCTTGATATTTGTAGCTTCATGTATGGACAGAAAAGCAAAGGGGTGGTCAAAAATTGCAATTTATTTTTTGGTTTTACTACCACAGGCATTGACTGCAACAGGGATAATTTCAGAGGTTGTTTATATTTATGGAAACACTTCTAAATTTGAGGCGAAAGTGAGCTGGGAGAAAAAAACAATAGAATTGGCACCCCCGGGTCCTGGTTTTCCGATTGTACCTACAGACTTTCCGGGTAACCACTTAATTCCCTGGCTGGGATGGGTAAATGGAACCAGTTGGGACAAAGCTAGCGAAACATGTTCTCATCTAGATAAAGAGGGTAAAAATTTAGTAAACAGCCAGCAAAATATATGGAGATTGCCAACATTGGAGGAAACTCGAGAGGTAGCCAAAGCAAATAGAGTTTGGTCACCAAACTTTTCGGTTTGGTGGACAGCAACAACAAGCGAGTATGAACGTTGCTGGGTGTCAAAAAATGGACAATGTCATATAATTTTTCAGTTGGCAACGGGAAATGAAGTGAAAGCAAACTACGTTCCATTACTCCAAGCGTATAGATGTGTAAGAGATTTTAAGTAATACACATTTGTACTTATTGGAGGCAGAAGATATGGTTCTCTTATGTGTTTAGGTGTTGGGATTAGATCTCCAAAGATGAGCCAGGGGACACGGTCCCTGTCTGACATAGCCCAATTTTGCTATGTCACTTAGACTATAATTTGTTTGGATGATTAAGTATTTAAAGACGAGAGGTATAACTCTACTTGAAGTATTAATAGTCATTGGTATTTTGTCAATTTTGGCTGCCTCTTCGTCAATTTTTATTCCACCACTGATAAACAAAGCCTATGATGCTCGTCGAAAGGCTGATCTCCACAGTATTAAGGTTAATATGGATGTTTACTATAGTTTTGCGGAACAGTATCCGGAAGAACTTCCCGATTGTGGTCAACCTTTGATGTACAAATCGCAAAGTATCTTAAACTCGATACCTTGTGACCCGGTTACAAAAGAACCTTATTTCTACCAAATAAGAAGAGGGGATTTGCAGTCGTTTCGGGTGTATACCCTACTATCAAATTTAAGTGACATTTCAATTAGTGACGTCGGTTGTCTTGGGGGTTGTGGACCGGACTGTTTTTACAACTATGGCGTTTCCAGTGCCAACATCGACTTGGTCAGGTGTTCATTTGTTTGCGCTCCGGGTGGGGGCAGAGAGGGATCCTGTGAACTGTATCAAGATGCGGAACTTAGTCTATGTCCTAATTTATACTACACAGATTCAGTTTGTAAGAATGAGTGTGGTGATCCAAAAAATAGATGTGAAAACGCAAGTGGTAAACAAAAGCCGTACTAAGTTATTTTAAGAAATTTAAGAGATCGTTTATTTTGACGCGTTTTTGTTGTGCAGTGTCTCTTTCTCTTACGGTTACGGTGTCATCTTCAAGAGTGTCGTAGTCAACGGTAATGCAGTAGGGGGTGCCGATTTCGTCTTGGGTAAAATAACGTTTACCAATATTGCCTCTTTCGTCTAACACCGTACTCATTTTGGCTTTTAACAGAGTGAAGATTTCCTTGGCTTTGTTACTAAGTTCTTCTTTGTTGCCTACCAGGGGGAAGACGGCAACTTTGTAGGGGGCTAAAACTGAGGGGAATTTCATAACTACTCTCTGCTTTTCGATATCTTCGAAATAGGCGTTCATGAGAATGATGGTGAGAAGTCGGGAAAGACCAAAGGTGGGTTCGATGACGTGGGGAATGAATTTTTCCTGAGTGTAGGGGTCGGTGTAGCGAAGGTCAACACCTGATTTTTCGATGTGATTTTTTAGGTCAAAGTCGGTACGATAGGCGAGACCAAACATTTCCTTGAAACCCCAAGGAAATTCGTACTCAAGATCTTCGGTACGGGAACTGTAGTGACTAAGCTCTTCTTTGGTGTGGGCTCTCCAACGAAGTTTCTCGGCGGGGATACCAAGAAAGAGGGCAAACTCATACATCTCTTTTTTCCAGTACTCAAAGTACTTTTCCCATTCGTCTGGTTTGACAAAGTACTCAAACTCGGCCAGATCAAACTCGAGGGTACGGAAAGTAAACTTGCCCATGGTGATTTCATTACGGAAAGCTTTGCCGGACTGAGCCAGACCAAAAGGAAGTTTTGGGTGGATAGAGTCTAAAACTTGTTTGAAGTCAACGAACATTCCTTGGGCCAACTCTCCTCGAAGATAGGCGGTACTTTTGCCTTCAGTGATGATACCGATCTGGGTTTCAAAAAGCTGATTGAAGTTTCTGACTTTAGTCCAGGTTTTGTTGCCGCACTTGGGACACTTGATTCCTTGATCCTTGATTATTTCATCGAGTTCTTTTAAAGGTTTACCTTCCACGTTTTCAATATTCTTAACGGCATCTTCGATTAGGTGGTCGGCACGAGTGCGGTAATGACAGGTAAGACAATCGATCATGACATTAGTGAAGTTTTCGGTGTGACCTGAAGCATCCCAGACTTTGGGGCTCATGATAACGGAAGTATCCAAACCAAACATGTCGGAACGGGAAGAAACAAAAGTGTTCCACCAAAGGTTGATTAAATTCCGTTTTAACTCAGTACCCAAAGGACCGAAGTCGTAGGTGTTGGCCAGACCGCCATAGATCTCGGAACCGGGGAAGATAAAACCACGACGTTTGGCAAGGGAAATAATTTTTTCCAGAGTGGCGTCTTTGGTTGGTTTTTCCATTTTAGGGAGTGAGTCTTTTAACACCACGATAAAGATAGGTTGCTTCACGAATATTGTCGATGCCGAGCATCTTCATAATAAAACGACTGGGACCGGCACCTAAACCACCGTGAGGAGGACAGCCATAGCGGAAGAAATTGAGGTAGTCACCAATAGTGGCATCGGTTAATCCTTTTTCAGTGGCTTGGTTTTTGAGAATGTCATATCTGTGTTCACGCTGAGCACCGGTAGTGACCTCGAGTCCGTTCCAGAGAAGATCAAAACTCATGGTGGTGTCTGGTTTGTCGGCGTAGCGCATGTGATAGAAAGGACGGCCTTCGATAGGGTAATCGGTGATAAAAACAAATTCGTGACCATATTTTTCCAGTACATACTGACTGATGCCCTTTTCTTCATCTCCTGTGAGATCGGCAGGTTTTTCGCTTTTAATGCCTTTTCCTTTGAGAATTTCCTTGACTTCGGCAAAAGTGATTCTAGGGAAAGGAGAAGTAGGAATGGGAACTTCACGGTTAAAGACTGCTTTTATTTCTTTGCCATAAACAGCGTTAACTTTGGAGGTAATGGCAACGATGATGGATTCTTCGATGTCCATAACCTCGTGATGATCTTTGATAAAGGATACTTCTAAGTCGTAACCTGTAAACTCGGTAGCGTGACGAGAGGTGAAAGAGGGATCAGCCCGGAAAACCGGACCGATCTCGAAAACTTTTTCGAAACCGGCGGCCATGGCCATCTGTTTGTAGAACTGGGGGGATTGAGAAAGATAGGCTTTGCGGTCGAAGTAATTAACTTCAAAAACTTCGGCACCTGATTCGCTCGCCGTGTTCATAAGTTTGGGGGAGTGGATTTGGATGAAGCCCTTGTCAGTCATGGTGTCGACGAAGACTTGGTCCATGAGAGTCCAGACCTTGAAAATAAGGGCATTTCTCTCTTTGCGAAGGTCAAGATAACGCCAGTCGAGACGGGTGTCGAGATTGGTTTCACTTTCCCCCTTTTCATCTACGGGAATGGGAAGTTCGGGCTCGGCTTTGGAAAGGACTTCAACGGTTTCAACTAAAACTTCAATACCGTTGGGGGCTTGAGAATTTTCTTTGGACTCACCAACAAGGGTGACAACCGATTCGAGGGAGAGATCCTGGATAGTGGCAAAAGCATCGGTATTGGATTTGATGATGACTGTTTGGACGGTACCGGTGACGTCACGAAGAATTAAAAAGGCGATACCTCCTTGTTTTCTTAAAGTTTGTACAAAACCGGAGAGCAAAATCTTTTGGCCGGTGTTTTTTTTGATGTCTTTAATGTATGTTCTTTCCATTTGAAGTTTATTATACAGCTCCTTAGGCTCGATAGAGTGATAAAATAGGTCGTTAAGATGATAGAAAGAGGAGAAAATCTGAGATCTGGTACGTTTTTGGAGGTTGATAAAGAAAAATTTGGCGTAAATTTGTCGATAAAAGAGAAGGCCGCACTTGATTTGGCGGCAGAAATTCACAAGTGTGATGTCAGAAAAATTACGGGAGAGCCGTATGTAAATCACTGTGTGGCGGTGGCAATGATCTTGAAACAATGGGAGGCGGATGAGGATATGATAGTGGCTGGTTTGTTACACGATACTTGGGAAGACCACCCAGATCTGATTTCCCTAGAACAAATTAAGGGAGTGTTTGGAGAGCGAGTGGCACATCTGGTAGACGGGGTAAGCAAGTTTGTATCGGCAACCGGAAAAGAGAGTGACTTTGAGACCTTGAGAAAGATAACTACGGAGACCTTGGTTGATCCTGGTGTGGCGATGATAAAACTGGCGGACAGATTGCATAACATGACGACGATGAAGGATTTTAAAGAAGAGAAGAAACAGGAAAAGGCCAAGGAGACTTTGAGTGTTTATGTTCCCTTGGCCGAGTCTTTGGGACTATGGCAGGTAAAAAATGCTTTGGCGGATATCGCCTTTTCTTACGTTGACCCGGAGAGATATAACGATGTTAAAAGAAAAATCGATAGTGATCCGAGATTAAATGAAGATTTCATCCGAAGAACGGAGGAGGATATCCGAACCGCACTTAAGGGTGGGGGAATAAAGGCACTTGTGGAACATCAGGTTGGTGGTTACTGGGAACTTTCGGAGAAACAAAAGAAATCAGCGATGAGATCGGATAGCCGACCAAAAGAGTTTGCGGATATTACGGATGTGGTTAGCTTTCGAGTGATTATCGAGAACGAGCGTGATATGGGGGAGTGCTACAGAGCCATGGGGGTGGTTCGTACACGCTATCCGGAGCTATTACAACAGTCCAGAAGCGATGATTATTTAGCTACTCCGGCTATCAACGGATATAGTGCTTTACACGATACTTACAAACTTGATGAAGGGAATATTGAGGTGGCTTTTACGACAATAAACAGAGAACAGTTTAATAACTGGGGAGTGGCCAGCTTGTCTGCTGAAGAGCTTCGATCTGAGCCTGATAAATATAAGAGGAAGTTAATCTTTACCCCTAAAAGGGAGCTGGCAATAATGGAGCTTTCGGCAACGGGGATTGATGTGGCATTTCGACTGAACCCTTTGTTGGGTCTTCGGGCAGTAGCAATTAAAATTGACGGAAAAGTGGAGGGTTTGGAGGCGGTTGTACCAAATGCTTCGGTGGTAGAGATTCTTACCGAACAACACCAAACAAAACCAAACGCCGAGTGGTTAAAGTTTTGTAACAGAGAGACTGCCAGCCAGATTGATAGCCAGTTGAAAATTGTCGAACACGATGTGGAAGTGGAAAAAGGGGAGAAAATGCTCGTTGATGGGGTACTTCGAGAAAGGGGAATCTTGAATATTGAAGATCTGGATGAGGATATTGTGGACAAGCTTTTAGTAGACTTGGGGTGTTGGCACGGAATTGACGATCTATATTACAAAGTGGCGTATGGACTGGACTTGTCTTTGGTGTCTCGGAAACTTGACGAAATGAAAGTAGGGAGAGGCATGTTTACGACGGTACTGGTTGAAGGTCCGAACTCAATTGGGGTTTCGGAACAGGTGGCCGGAATCATCAGCCGAAATGGTGGAGACGTACGAAGTAAGGTAGAAAAAGTGGGTAAAAATGAAAGATTTACCATCCGTATGCTTTTGGCAGTGGATTATCAGGGGAAGAAGAAGATTGAAGAAGAGATGTTAAAAAGATTTCCGAGTTGTGTGGTGATATAAAAAAACGCCACCGGATGGTGGCGTAATGTTGGTTATTCTGAGCTTACTACAGCAATTAATAAGATGAGGAAAATGGCTAACAGCAGAGCGTCGACGATGATGGCTGTGAAGATATCGTTTCGGTTGTAGATTAACGGAAGGCTGCTTTCGAAATATAGGTTGGTCCCGCTGGGTGTAAAGGCTAACCATTTTCCGGCCTTGAGGGTAGTTGTGAGCCTGGTAGCATCGGGACTGCCCGGTCTTGGGTCTGGGGTGGAACAAATTGTATTTATTTTGTCTTCACCGTTGAAGAGGCAGAAAGGGCCATTGGCGGCGATATCCAGTGTAGTATCGGAGGCGGCGGTGATGGTTGTGTCGGGGCTTAAGTTGAGGTCTACAATGTAACTAGTGGCTGAGACATCTTTGGTCATTAGACTGGTGAAATAGTATCCCCCGTAGATAATCGCCAGACAGACAAACGAGGTAATGAAGAGTTTGAGAAAAGCGCGCATTTTTATCTCCTTGGAACCTGAATTTTAAGTTGCTTGGGGTGATTATAGTACGGAATCTTACTATAGGCAATATTCTTATAAAGCCGAGCCTTAAAATGTAGTATATTGGTAGTGTTTGAGTAATATAGAAAGCTTAACTAAATGTCTGGAGCCGGAGAGGGTGAGAAGGAATGAGCCTTTGTCGGCACACACAACCTTGGGGATTGGGGGAAAAGCAGATTTGTTTTATATCACGGAGTCTTCGGGAGATTTAGTCAAGGCGGTGCGTTTGGCACGGTCGTTTCAGGTACCGGTAACGGTGATTGGCGGAGGCAGTAATATTTTGGTGGGAGATGGAGGGGTGAGGGGACTTGTTATAAAGAACAGAAGTAAAAAGATAACAATTCATAAGGAGGGGAAAATTCATGCAATTTTGCGTGGAGTGGTTAGTGCAAGATGGATGAGATCGACAAGGGGCACTAATAGAAGTGATTTTACAGATATTAACTACGATGAGAGTGACAAACCGGATGTAGAGGTTGTGCTGGACAGCGGGGTAAATTTGCAGGTGGCTATGGCGCAACTATTTGATCAGGGAGTGACGGGATTACAGTGGTACAGCAGAATTCCCGGAACTATTGGAGGAGCGGTGTACAACAACATTCACGGAGAAACACATACTTTTGCCGAGATAGTCAAAAAAGTAGTGATTCTGGACAAACACGGAGGAATTAAGACAGTTGCGGGTAAAAACCTGAAACTTGGTTACGACTATTCTAGATTTCATGAGTCGGGAGAAATAATTTTGGAAGTGACCTTGGTTTTAAAGGCGGGAGATGTGGAGAGAGCACGAAAAACGGCTGATGAGTGGAAGAAGCGTAAA
>LCDA01000003.1 GCA_000998275.1 Candidatus Collierbacteria bacterium GW2011_GWA2_42_17 | reverse complement strand
TGCTGCGACTGCCTCGGCTACGGTTCACTTGGCCGGTACAGCTGGAGATAACTCCTTCATCAACACCGGTAACTTTGGTATTGGACTTACTAATCCGGCAACTGCTCTTGATGTAGTCGGTGTCGGTCAATTCTCAACAGGCTTAACCCTCACTTCAGGAGCTCTTAATTTAACCTCCACTTCAGGAGCTCTCGCCATCACAGGCTTAGGTGCTTCAACCATTTCTACTACCGCAAACAACCTAACTCTCTCTACCGTAACTTCCGGTACTCTTGCTCTTACTTCCGCTGGAGCACTAAACCTCTCCGCTGGTGCTGCTTCCACTTGGACACTAGCTAACGTGGTCAACTCTCTAAACTTCGATTCCAACACTTTAACTATCGATGCTTTAAATAATAGAATTGGTATCGGACTTACCAATCCCGCAGACAAACTACAAATCGCCGGCAACATTCTTCCTACGGTCGCCGCCGGTCCAACTCCACTTTACAACCTCGGAAGTGGTTCATATCCCTGGCTTGGCGCCTACCTAGCAAGTATTTACGACACTAGTGGAGTTGAAGCCATCTCAGTAACCAACCATGAACTTACTCAAGGTGACTGGTTCATCCCCCTTGGCGGGCTAAGAATCAATGGCTCATCTCCGGTACCAGCAGGATACTCGCTCTGGGTTGACGGTAATGCTAGTGTTTCCGGCACTCTTAGTACCGGCGGTCAACTCACGGTTGGCAACGGTGCCGGCAAGATCGACGTTGGTACTGTTGACCCTCCATACACTATTAATGGCACCAAATACGCCACTTACATGGCTTCCATGATCGGTATCAAGGAAGAAACCGTTGGCAAGGTCGCCACCATGACCGAAAATTATATTGAAGGTCTCGGCTATCGCACTCTCATAAAATTTGACCAACAGGAAATCGGTTCCGATCTCTGGTTATTTAATAAAACCACCAATATCCAATCTAATATTGATAAACTCTCTGTCCTTCTTACCCCTGAAGGTCAGGCCAAAGCCTGGTATGAAGTCGATAAAACAAACAAGATTCTTGCTATCTACTCCTCCACTCCGACGAACATTACCTATCGTCTCACTGCTCCTCGTTTTGACTCCTACAAATGGAGCAACCTCCGTACATCAGCATCTGTTGGTCATCTAATAAACGACTCTCGAGTCTACGATGACACTAACGGCATCTTTGCCAATCCGGTTACCTCTCCCGAGCTTATCCAAAAAGTCGATGGTACTTACGCTCTCAAAATTAACAGCGTCGAGAACAAAGAAGTTGCTTCCTTTATGAAAAGTATCATTGCCAATCTACAAGCTGGCGCCGCCGTCATTGCCAATCTAGTCACCGATAACTTAGAAACTTCCAATCTTACTGTTAAAACCAAACTTATTTCGCCCTTAGCCGACATCGATCAACTAAAAACAATTGATGCCACTATCTCCGGTACCCTTTACGCCGATAACATTAAAAGTGAAACGGTAGATAATCTTCGCACTGAAATTAATCTCCTCGACAAAAAATACTCAACTGCTTCGGGAATTCTCGCCGACCTTGAAGCGCGTTACTCCACCTACTCCTCACTTTTTGGTGCTACTTCCTCAGCTATCATCTCCGGAGATCCCCTCGCGCTTTCTCCACTTGCCAAAACTACTCCCATTATTCCCTCTGACCTTGCCCTCAACTCTCTAAATGTGCATACTCTCATCACTAATGACATGCTGGCCAACGGAGCCATCTTTACCCAATCAATCTCTGCCTTCGATACCGATCTATATATTCAACCAACGGGAGACAAACTTGTGTACATCTCAAACAAACTCATGATTCTCGATCCTGATGGCAAAGTAGTGGTTAATGGCGATCTTTTAGTCACTGGCAACCTACTGTCCAAGAGTTTAGACACCCAAACAGCTACCGTTTCCGGTACTCTCGCCGTCGGTTCCTCTACTATCGCCACCGAATCGGCTAGATTCACTGAGCTTACTACCGATGGTTTAATCATTGCCTCGGGAAACAATTCTTCCTCCGGCTCCGGCAGTACTCAAACCAACACTAACGCTACCATCGGCACAGGCACTATCACTGCCAATACCACCGAAATAAATATTCTCAACACCAAGATTACCGATACTACTCTCATCTACGTCACTCCCACCTCCGACACTGGTGGTGAAGTGCTTTATGTTAAGTCAAAACAAAGCGGAGTGGGCTTCACCATCGCCATCGCCAAAAAATCAACCGCTGATATTTCCTTTAACTTCTGGTTAGTCGAAACAAAATAATGAGCCAATTCAAAATATTAATCAAACTAACAGTTAATTTCGTAATACAATAAATTATGACCACCAAACACAAAGGCTTCACCCTAAGCGAAATTCTGGTCGTCGTTACCATCATCGTCGTTCTTGGCATGGCTCTTTTAGTCGGCATAAACCCCATGGCCCAGATCTTTAAAGGATATGACTCTCGCCGTAAATCCGACCTTTCCAAAATCAAGATTGCTCTGGAATCCTACTACTCCGATCACGACTGCTATCCACAGTTTCCTCTAACAGACTCTCAAGGCCGCCCTAGTTACGCTTGCGACTCCGACTTTCTCAAACCCTACCTTGACGCCATTCCCTGTGATCCCAACTCTAAAAAACCCTACACCATCTATGTCACACCCGTAAACTCCTCTTGTCCCCAACAATACGCCGTCTATGCTCAGATATACTCCTTTTTCGACAGCCAAGCAAACAACATTGACTACTGTCCCAAAACAATTGCTTTTAACTCTCCGGGAATGCTAAACGCCGATATCTCTTTTGGTTGTAGTTTCCGGCAGTTGTGTCCAATTCATTATGGGTGCAAAAATGGTGCCTGTGTCGTGGTTTCCCAAGACGAAATTCCTGCCTGTAGTCCGTCATTTTGCACCTCAAACTGCAGTCCGATAACCAACCAGGATGGCTCCATCACCAACTGCAGCACAAAATACCCTGACTCGAATGAATATATAAGAGAGTGTGTCGATTTTTAGCTCTTTTTTAGAATCTCACTCACCAGTTGTTTTACTCCATTGCCCGTCGCTGCCGACATTGGTAACAACGCTATTTTCTTTTTCTTAAAGTAACTAACCGTTTTTTTGACCAGTCCATCATCAACTAAATCGATTTTCGAAAGTACTACAATCTCTTTCTTATCTTCTAAACCCGCTTCAAAGGCTTTCAGTTCTTTTCTAATCACTTTATACTTCGCGTAAATTTCTTCGGGAGTTCCACCAATACTTGGTACGAGATGCACCAAAACCCTGGTTCGTTCAATATGTTTGAGGAATTTTATTCCCAGTCCCTTACCCTCGCTAGCCCCTTCAATGAGCCCGGGAATATCGGCAATTACCAGATGTTTATCCGCCGCTTTTAACACCCCCAGATTTGGCTCCAGGGTAGTAAACTCATAATCGGCCACCTTAGGACGAGCGTTAGACAGCACCGATAATAAAGTTGATTTTCCGGCATTTGGCAAACCCACCAAGCCCACATCGGCCAAAAGTTTCAGTTCCAACTCTACTTCAAAAGACTCTCCCATCTGTCCATCTTCGGCAATCATGGGTGTCGTTCTACTCGAGCCTTTAAAATGTACGTTACCTCTTCCTCCCTTACCTCCGCGGGCAATTCGAAGACTCATTCCGGGTTCACTCATGTCCAAGTGCTGCCATGTTTCTCCCTCAATATGTCCCTGTCTAAAAAGTTTTCCCAAAACGCCCAGTTTCATCCCCCGAACACGGATGTCTTTTTCCTCGTCCGTCTCCAAAGCCAGTCGCGTCAGTTTCACCAGAGTACCTACCGGAACTTTTATGATAATGTCCTCACCCTTGGCACCGGACATTTTTTTACCCCCACCTTTCATTCCATCTCCCGCCGCAAACTTTTTATTATGTGCAAAGTCTTGTAATGTCGACAGATTTGGATCGGTCTCCAAATACACATTTCCACCCTTACCCCCGTCACCGCCATCAGGACCACCCTTGGGAATAAATTTCTCTCTCCGAAAAGACACGGCACCAGCTCCACCGTTTCCCGCTCGTACAAATATATTTACATGGTCAACCATGCCTGTATTCTAACATTTATCGCCGTACATAGATACTTTTCCCATGTTTCGGGTTACTTCAACACTCCAATTGGATCTCTATTCCCCGCATCCGAGCGAATCTCGAAGTGGAGGTGAGTTCCCGTTGATCTCCCTGTTGAACCCATTTGGCCAATAACATTTCCCCTCTTCACTGTTTGACCCACAGTCACCGCAATCTTACTCATATGTGCATACAAAGTTTTATATCCGTTTCCATGATCAATCATCACTCGGTTTCCGTAACCCGAGTTATCCGGCCATCCGGCCACTATTACCGTTCCGGAATCCGCCGCCAAGATATTTCCCCCACTACGGTTGGCAATATCCAATCCTTTATGCCATGCTTTGTACCACTGAGTAATCGTCCCCGCTGCCGGCCATATCCAGCTTCCGGTAGCCGATACCGCACCGGCATTAGGTGTCAGAGTATTAGCCAAGTTGCTTCTTGGTGAAGTAATTATTTCCTCAGGCATCTCACCATCAGGAACCACAATCTCCTGACCAATCGCTAAAGCAAAGGTTTCGTCATTACTAAACTCGTTAAAGGGGAAGTCGACAATCGCCTGAGCAGACACATTGTAACGTTTAGCAATAGAGTAAACCGTCTCGCCACTCTTTACCGTGTGCATCACACCCGTTACCGGTGGAATCTTCATTACCGTGCCTGGTTTAATTTTTTTCTCGTTCAAGCCCGAGTTCAACCACTTAATTGAGTCCGTGTCCACGCCAAACTTTTTGGCAATTGCTGCTAGTGTGTCTCCATCCTCCACCGTGTACTCAAAAACATCCGCTCTAGGTTTATCAGAAACCTGCGTCAAAGGATCCACTGTCATTTGTGCATCAGTAGTTAATCCCAAAACTTGGCTTCCCCCAGTTCCGGTACCTTCTTCGGCAAAAACAAATTTACTCCTAAAACCAGAGGCCAAAACTGCTTGTGTTTGAGAATCGTTAGTCACCAAAGAAGGTCCAAACGCTATTCCCACCACCATCACCGTCACCATCGCCGCATTCACAAAAAGTTGGGCATTTTTACCTCGATGCTGATACATCTTACCCACCAAGAGAGATTTAAAAGACTCAAAAACCGCAAACTTGGGTGAAAGGTAATACTTTACGAAATGAGAAAAAAGCAGCCCTATGTATTCAAAAAAGTCTTTTATCCAGTAGTTTAAAAAATGTTTCATTTGTTTACTTAATCGACCAATATTTTAGCACAGTACTTCTTTTTCTCTTATAATTTTAACCCTTTTAAGCTCTCCAAATCAAACCTCACAAATTTTACCAAATTTTCCCAATCCTTCTACAACTCACTCTTCTCTAGTATTTTTATCCTTAAATATCAAACTGTAAGGCGTCTTGGCAACCAACCCATATCCTAGACCCAAAAGATATTTTACTGTTCCAGACGACTTCGGACTCTCAAAATCATACTCCAAATCCTCACAGATAACCAGTTTTGGTCTATATTTTTTCCAGTCATTTGAAGCCAAAACTTCCAAATCCATCCCTTCAACGTCCACAGACATCAAATCAATAGGGGCATTCCCCAACCCACTACTCGCCAAAATATCGGCTAGGGGCATCACTGCCACATTTATTTTTCGTTTTAGTTTCCTCCCCGCTTCTTTGATATTTTTTTCTACTTGATCTTTCAAAAAAGTATTTGTAGCACTATCATCAAACTCAAAGTACTCCAAAACATCTTTTTTGGCTCCTACTCCCATCCCCACAAACTTATCACGGTTTCTTACCTTCAAAAACCACTCTTTTGCTTCCGGTCTCGGCTCAATACATACTCCACTCCATCCCCGTTTATAAAACAAATAGGTGTTCGAAAACAGTTTAGGGTGAAAAGCTCCTACATCTATATATACTCCTTTACCTTTTCTGCCTAACTCCAGATCGGCAATAATATCCTCCCCTGACTGAGCATAGGATCGCTTCCCAAACCAATCATAAAGGGGTGATAGTAATAACCTCTCTCTAAGTGTCATCCCTCTATTTTAATTGATATACTGATAGTATGTTAACCCCAAAAGACATTGAGTTGATGGAAAAGCACTTTCTCACTAAGAAAGAGTTTCTTGATGCAAAGAAAGACCTCCTCACTAAGAAAGAGTTTCTTGATGCAAAGAAAGACCTCCTCACTAAGAAAGAGTTTCTTGTAGAAAAATCAGATTTATTTACCAAACAAGACGGTGAGGACTTAAGACACGAACTTCGCAACGATCTTCTCGACTTTAAGGATGCTATCATCACCGAAATTAAAGAGCTCCGCCAAGAAACCGAAATAAACTCTTCCTTCAGACAGCGTATCGAAAAACAAGACAAAAGAATTGATCGTCTAGAATCTGCAGTTTTTAATTAGTTATGCGTCGGACATCACCGTCTTTCTTTCTCATCTTATCCCTCATCCTCAGCCTTTTTATCATCATTTCCCTTCCTCTCACCCGTTTTATCAAGCCCTACCTTCCCTTCACCAACTACCTTCTAGGTATCAACAAACCCGTCTCCTACCTCATCCTTCTCGGAAACGACGCCGAGATGCGCGCCAACGGTGGTTTTGCCGGATCCTACGCCAAGCTCATCGCCAACTACCCCAAATTTGAGCTCTCCTTTCAGGATATCTACGTCCCCAACGGTCAGCTCAAAGGTTACGTCACCCCTCCCGCTCCCATTCAGGAAGCTTTCAAACACGGCTCCTGGGAGCTCGCCAACGCCGACTGGGAACCGGACTTCCCCACCACGGCCACCACTCTCCGTTGGTTTATGGAAAAAGGGGGAGAGATCAATCCCGACAATCTCCTCATTCTCAACCTAACGACCATCAAGAAAGTTCTCGATGTTGTCGGCACTTTTACTGTCCCCGAGTACGATGCCCAAATTACCCCCGACAATCTCTATCTCTTTCTCCAAGGTAAGACTGAAATGAACTTTTTCCCTGGCTCCACTCAAAAAAAAGACACCCTTACGGCTGTCGGTCTATCTTTCAAAAAAGAAATCCTCAATCTTCCTCTAAACAAAAAGGTCAAGGTCTCCAAAATCATGTATCAGGACCTAGTCAATCAAAACATCGTCATAAACTCTACCGATGAAAACTTCCAAAACTTCCTGGAAAAGAAAAACTTCGCCGGCCAACTGGTTTCCTCTAGCCCGGATACCTATTTATTGATCGAAACCAACCTTGGCGCCAACAAAGCCAACGCCTATATCCAACGGAAAACCAGCCATATCATTTCCCTCCAAAACAATCTGGTTACCCACAAAATCACCGTCAAATTTCATAACGCCTCAGTTGAAGCCAGCCCCAATCCTCCCTTCCATTATGGTGGTGACTACATCGCCTATCTTCGTTTCTATCTTCCCGCCAATGCCGAAAATATAAACATCGACCGCGAAATACCGGAGATTGCCAACAAAGAAACTGCTGTTTTCAAACCCGCGTCCATTATTCAAAAATACGGTCTCACCGAGATTGGCTTCTGGTTAACTACTCCCGCTCAAAATCAGACCCAAGTCACTCTTTCCTACACTCTCCCCATCTCCGGTGATAACTACTCCCTAACCATTCTTAAACAACACGGCCTTGTTTCCTCACCTCAAACAATCAATATCGACAATCAGACTCTCTCCACCAACCTCGAAAACGACTTCAAGGTTGAAAACTAAAACCCTTTTCGAAACACTGGAACCTTCCTCTCAAAAGCTTTTCTCTTGCCAGTAACCGCAATTTCCTTTTTTATTTCCGTTTTCTTTTCCACCTTGTCGGCTTCAACCTCTTCTCGGATTGATTTAAAATCCACAAAATCCTCTCCCGCCAATTCTCTCATCTCCCTCGCCGTCCGCTCGGATCGCGCCAGCACCCTAATCTTTTTCTTTTTTCTCTTCAGGTACTCCAAAATGGGGGCAAAGTCCCCGTCTCCGGACAACACCACCGCTTCGCTGTACTGCGACATATATCTCATCATGTCAAATGTGAGATCCACATCACAGTTAGCCTTGGTGGTAGTTGTGCCTTCGGTGCTGGTAAATACTTTTGTTGGTTTTATTCTCAATTCATATCCAAATTTGTCCAGATCTCGATAAAACTTTGCTTTTTCCAGGTGTTTTCCCAAAAGCACTTTTTCTTCTTCGGTTTTTTCCTTATTCAAAAGCTCACCTTTGTAATACGCTACTAGTTTTTCCAGATCGACTTCTTTTCCCTCCTCTTTGTACTGATCTACGTCGATTCCTGAGTAGTAAAAAACCCTGGACACCATGAACTTCTCCCGTAAATATGCTATCAACTTTTCGTAATCGACTCTCCAGTGCAAACTTCGCTCACCGCCATAAAACATATTCGCCGCATCCACGAAAGCATAAATCAATTTTCCCCTTTTATCCATATTTCAATCATACTACCTCGTCACTGCGAATCGCGTACTCGAGCTGATCCCGTGACGGAATGTCTAAAGTCAACGTGGCATCACACACCAGGTCTTTTTACAAGCATAACTCTGTTCTTCAAGGCTTTTTTCACCGCTTCCGCATCCGACCAAGGATACTCGACCTTTCCATATGCCATCGACCTCTCATGTCCTTTACCGCAAATTACCACAAAATCATCTTTTTTAGCCACTTCATTGATCGCAAATCTGATTGCCTCCCCCCTTTCTGGGATTTTATAGATCTTTTTTCCTTTTAATGCCCCTTTTTCCATCGAGTTAATGATGTCATTAATACTCTCATTCCTAGGGTCTTCTGCCGTAAAGATCGCTATATCAGCCAGTCTGGTTGCAATTTCACCCATTACCGGCCTCTTTTCACGATCCCTCTCCCCGGCACAACCAAAAACACAGATCACCCTTTTCTTGGCTTTTTTTCTTAGAATAGACAACACATTTGTCAATGCGTTTGGCGTATGAGCAAAGTCCACAATTATTCTAATTCCCCGCTCATTTTTAACTTCCTCCATCCTTCCCTCAATACTCTTGAACGAAGCAAGTCCTTGAACGATCTCTGTTTCTGCTATCCCCACTGCTTTAGTTGCCATGATGGCTGCCTGAGCATTGAGCTGATTGTATGGTTCGGAGAATTTTTCTACTCCTTTCTTGAGACTTTCTGACAGACTGGATATGGGGTACTCGACAATTTTATTTCCGGAAGCGACTATTTTTCTTACAGCCTTATAAGATCCATCACTTTTATTAAGTACCGCCGTCTTAACCGACTTCAAAAAAATAGCTTTTGTCGACAGGTAACTGTCAAAGCTCCCATGATAATCGAGATGTTCCCTCGTGATATTAGTCAACACGCCCACTAAAAAATTCACACCAAAAACCCTAAACTGATCAATCCCGTGAGAACTAACCTCCAAAACAGCATACTCATCTCCTTCGTCAACCATTCTTCGTAGTAATTTTTGCATCAAAAATGGATCCGGAGTCGTTGTGTGCAGTCCTGTCCTGATTTTCTTCGATCCGATTACCGCATCTACGGTAGACACCATCGAGACTCTCTTTCCGGCAGCTTTGAGAATTTTATAGATCATTGTCACTGTTGTGGTCTTACCGTCTGTCCCCGTTACCCCAATTACTTTTAATTTTCGAGACGGAAATCTGTAAAATATCAATGCCACCACCGATCTCAAAAAGTGATATGTTTTAAGAAATTTTCTTGACACTATACTATATAATACACGTATGGTCGAAAATGTTTACGGCAAGGGTATCTCTGAAGACATTCTCCCTCTGTATACTGCAAAAACAGCACACGAATCATTTGGTATAGGTCTAACAATGCTTAAGCAGGCAAGTTCAGAAGACCAATTAAAACTTCTCACCGACTCTTCTTTCGTTCGCATCATGCAAAGTGCGATTAATGGACTCGACCAATGTCAAAAAACTCATCTTGAATCTTTGGTTAACGTATTAGATAGTAACAATCAAAAAGTATTTTTTGATGTCTTTGAATAGTGCCTCCAAACCAAAAAATTCACTTGTTTTTAACATTCTATAACCTAGAAATAGTAATAGTATCAGTATGTTTATAGCCCTCACAACCATCATCACTTCATTTTTCATCACTGCCGTTTTGATAGTTCCTTTTATAAATTTTCTCTATAAACTAAAATTTTTCAAAAAGAAAACTGCTATCACTTCACTAAACAAAAACGCCGCCATTACTCACCTAAAAAGCAAATCAAGAACCCCCGAAGGAGCAGGTCTGTTATTAATTATCGTCATTATTTTTCTCTTTCTCTCGATTTTTACGCTTTTTCACAGCGTTAATGGCAATATCACCTCAAACTTCCCGATTGTCAAAGAAATCGGCATTATCATCTTTAGCCTTATATCGTTCGGGCTACTCGGACTATACGATGATATCGTCAAGTTTTTTGAGCTTCAACAAGATAGAGGATTTTCTGGAATAAAAACCAAGACCAAACTTTTAATTCAGGTGTTGCTCGCTACGGCCATCTCCTCATTTATGTATTTTGGGTTAGGAATAAACTTCATCAACTTCCCCATAATCGGTATACTCCATCTTGGTCCTATCTTTATAATCTTTGCCGCACTTGTCATCATCATCTTTTCCAACGCGGTTAATTTTACAGACGGTGTCGATGGTCTAAGTATGGGAATTCTTTTAATTTGTTTGTTTGGTTATTTGATCATCAGCGTTAATATTATCGACACACCCCTCTCTACTTTTATTGGTATCTGGATTGGTACCATTGTTGCTTTCCTCTATTTCAATGTTTATCCCGCTAATGTTTTTTTGGGTGACGTTGGTTCCCTTTCATTTGGAGCCACACTGGCCACCATCGCTCTTCTAAGCGGCAAAGTATTCATCATCTTCATTTTTGGACTCCTTTTTTTCGTAGAGTTCTTATCCAGCTTTATACAACTGTCCGCCAAAGCTATCATCAAAAGACCAATTTTGCCCGTTGCCCCGATCCATTATTTGTTTTTGAAAAAAGGTTGGAAAGAATCTCAACTAACTCAACGGGCTTGGCTAGCCACAACAATCCTCGTCATCTTCGGTCTCTTCATTAGTAATATATAGGGGGATTACCCGCCGTCTTTCAGTGAGGCCAAGAACTCCTTATTTGATTTTGTCTTTTGCAAACGGGACAAGAGTACTTCCGTTCTCTCATTGTCACCCAACATGTCCAGCATTCTACGCATCAGGATGATGCTCTGGTACTCCACGTTGTCAAAAAGCAAGTCGTCGCGACGAGTACCACTTCTCATCACGTCAATAGATGGGTAGATGCGTCTCTCTGCCAAATGGCGATCCAAGTGAAGCTCCATGTTGCCGGTACCCTTAAACTCTTCGTAAACGAGATCATCCATACGTGAGCCGGTATCGATTAGTGCGGTACCAATAATGGTCAAACTTCCGCCACCCTCGATTTTACGTGCCGCACCAAAGAATTTCTTAGGAGGATACAAAGCTGCCGGATCAAATCCACCGGACAACGTACGACCGGATGTTGGAATAGCCAAGTTGTAGGCACGGGCAAGACGAGTAACGGAGTCCAAAAGTATCACTACGTCTTTTCCCTGCTCCACTAAGCGCTTCGCCCGTTCCAGAGCGATCTCTGCTACTTTGGTTTGTTCCTCGGCTTTTTCGTCAAAGTTGCTGGCAGCTGTCTCACCCAACATGTCCGAGTCTTTGGTAATGGCTTTAATATGTCGAGAAATATCGGTCACTTCTTCGGGGCGCTCACCCACAAGAACGGCAATGATGTGAATCTCGGGATAGTTGGCCGCAATTCCAGACGCAATTTCTTTAATGATGGTTGTTTTACCGGCTTTAGGAGGAGACACAATAATACCTCTCTGTCCTCGGCCAATCGGAGCACAAAGATCAATCAAACGGGTCGACAATATTTCTTTGCCCGTTTCCAGTTTTAGCTTCTCGTAAGGGTAAATTGGGACACCTTTTTCAAATCGCAGCCTTTCGGTAACCGTGGTTGCATCCACTCCGTTAATCTTGGTGATCTGTACCATATTCCAGTAAGGCTCGTTCTCTTTAGGACGTCTGGCAAGGCCAACTACCACATCCCCGGGACGAAGTTTGGAGGCTCTCACCATCTGTGAGGTAATAAATACGTCATTCTCTCCTGGTCGGTACTCGGCACGAGCCATTGCTCGGCCATCGGATCCAAAAACATCCACAATGCCGGTTACCTCTTCGGTAATTACCGGTTCTTGTGGTGCGCGTACAAATGAAGGTCGCATCATCGGACGTTGCTGATACTGTGGCCTCACGTAAGGTCTGCCTTGATACTGCGGCGGTAGTTGGTTGCCGGGAACGACAGGTCGGGATACGGGAGCCACGGGAGTAGCTACAGGAGTTTCCTCTTTTGAGGGAGCGGTCGACAAAGCTACAGGTTCAGCAATAGGAGTTACCGGAGACTCTGCAACGGCAACAGTTTTTTTAACACGGGTCTTGGCTTTTTCTGCCATAAGATAGGAAATTAGGTTTTATTAGTAAAATTTTGGAAACTAGAAAAAATCATCTGCGATTGGAGGGAAATTAGATAGGAACATCTCAATTCTACAACGGATAGACTCGCTGTCAAGTCCGGTAAGCTAAATGTGACTACAACTCACCACCATGAGGCGGAGCTCGTAGTCAAAACCCCACTCTGGATAAATACAAACATGTATCATCCTCGACATTTCGAGGATATTTTTAGAATCAACGGAAGGGAGGTTAGTTCGAAATCAATTAAGTCGATTAAGGGTGAAACGCGTAAGGCCTTAGCTGCAGCGCCAGGTTTTAAGGTTGGTACTGCGAACCAAACCCATTTCACCTTCAATCGAATCAAAAGTATGTCAAACTAAGAGGCAGTATATCATCTGAACCTAACTTTGTCAACCCGTGTTATATAGGTCTACTCAAGTATATCAATCTATCAATTACAGCATCACCATTCTCTCCTGCCTTTTTCAGCGATGGATCTCGCTTTAATCGGCAAAATGTTCCAGGAATCCTGAATAATCCATAAAATGCCGGGAATCCCGGTAATCTTGACAAATACCGGGAATCCCGGTAAAATACGTCTATGAAGATTCACTTACCAAACAGTGCTTTTATTGGAAACATCGACTCTTTTCTACGTTCTATCGATTTTTCCGACAGGTCAAGACTAGAAATCACCGCAAATAAAAACTGGATTTCAGTACACCCCGTTGTTCTTTCAATGGTTGCTTCTTTGGGTCTTACAATCGGCAAAGACAACATTTACTGCGAACCATTTGAAGCAAAATCAAAAAATTATTTTGAGAGAATGGGTATGTTCAAAATACTTGGCATTGACTCTGGTATAAAAATACATGAACATGAAGCCGCTGGGCGTTTTATCCCCTTAACAATAATTAGAAACTCGGATGAACTAACCTATTTTATTACCGAAGTCATTCCCCTTCTCCACCTGGATCCAGTTCAGGCTGAACCCATTAAATATGTCATCTCGGAACTAGCTAGAAATGTTTTTGAACACTCCGAATCACCATACGGAGCCATTTTGTGTGCTCAGTACTACCCAGATGTAAACAGAATTCGAATAGGAATCGCCGATACCGGTATCGGCATAAAAAACTCAATGAGACAGTCATATAGTGTCGAAGACGACATGACCGCGATCAAGCTCGCACTTGTTCCGGGAATTACCGGAACAACAACCAAAATTGGCGGAACGGAAACAAATGCGGGGGCAGGATTGTTTTTTATCAAGTCAATCGCCAAAGTCAGTAGAGACTTTTTTATGATTTATAGCGGCCACTCATTATTTAAACTACTAAGAACACCTGTTAACAAAAACGTCCGTTTGTTCGCTGACCCAAATAAAGACGGCCACTCAGAAAATACAGATTTACCTAGCTGGCAAGGAACGGTTGTTGGTATTGATATCACGCTCAATCAAAACAACGACTTCACGAAACTACTCGACCTTATCAGAAAAGCCTATTCAGAAGGTCTCACGGAAAGAAAAAGAATTAGGCATAAAGAAGCAAAATTCATATGACAGAAATAATCTTATTACCAAAAACAGGAAATTTTGCTGAAAACAAAGATATCGCACGAAACATCAGATTAAACGAGTTAATTCCCATGTTAGAAAATGGTGAAGATATTATCTTGAATTTTAAAGGGGTTGAGGCAGCAACTCAATCATTCATACACGCACTCATAAGTGATCTGTTTAGAAAATACGGAAACTCCATATTAGATAGAATTTCTTTTAAAGACTGTAATGAAAAGATTAGAAAAATAATCAGTATTGTTACTGATTACATGCAAGAGTAGTTTGCTCCAAACTACTGCTAAACTTAAGTATATGCGATTTACCAAAAGATCCTTTGTCACCATCGGAGTTACTTTTTGGCTTTCCGCCACCATTTTAGCCTTGCTTCCTTCCTGGCCCCACCTCTACTACCGTCTTTTCCCGCAGACTTCAGGCATACTTGCCTCCACAATCGCCTCAACCGTCTCTGTCGACGCAACTCCTACATCTTTACCATCACCAACCCCCACCCCGGCCGTCATCCCTCCCCTCCCAGACATTGACCCCTCACTCCCCAAAGAAAATGGTCTCCTCATCGACAAAATTGGGGTTAAAGGAGAAATACACGAAGGCTCCGACTGGGAAGAAATCCTCAAACAAGGTGTCTGGAGGGTTCCCGACTTTGGTACCCCGGAAGACAACTCTCGCCCCGTTATTCTCGCCGCCCATCGTTGGGGCTATCTCAACTGGTCCGCCGCTTTCCGAAAACTCAACTCCTTTTACAGTCTTCCGGACCTGGTGGCCGGTGATACTATCAAAATAATCTGGAATCAGCGTCAATATGAATATAAAATTTACTCTGTATCTTCAGGCACGAAAATAACCGATTACAGCACGGACCTAATTCTCTACACGTGTCAGTTATGGAACAGTCCTGTGAGGTTCTTTGTCTACGCCAACAGGATATAAATAGTTACCGCCTTCCTTTCACTATAGGTTGACATTAGGCCTTCGCCATGTTATCATTCGCCCATATGAAATCAATTTTGCCTATTATCTTCGTCATTCTCGTCCTCACCGGCGCGGTCACCTATTCTCTGGCCAAAAGAATTACCCCTCAAAAACCAGTCGATAGTATCGGCGTTCCGGCCAACGAGATCGAAAACGATAGCACCCTAACTCCTACACCCAGTCCTACGGTAATAATTACTCCTATCCCCTCGGTTACCCCTACCGCTATGCCTAAAGTTACCGACAAAGTAACCACCAAAGGCGGACAGTCAGTTGCCGCTTCAACCATCGTCACCAAAACTACTATTTGTACTCCGGTCTACGGCTCAGCCGACACCTGCACCGAGCACGTTACCGTTGATACTGGTGCCGATAGTGCTGCCTTCTTCAACTTTGCCGGCATTGCTTACCTTGGCGGCCTTCTCTCCTTCGTCAAAGCCAAGACTTTAAAACACTAACTCTAACTTTTGAAACTTACCTCTGTCCTCGAGCCTAACTAGAGGACGGAGAGTAGATCTCAAAAGTCTACGTACTTTAAAATTGGAAGCTAAAAAAACCGCGTAAGCGGAAAATAACCATTCCAAAGGAGGAATGAAATGACTAAAAGAGGTTTGTGGATTGTAATTGCAATACTTGCATTGATTTTGTTTTGTATTGCCAGTATCTTTGTGGGCAAGGCGCTGTTTGGTATATACCAGCAGCTGTTATTAAACTCTGCCCCAATCCCGGTCGCCGTGCAAACCTGCGACCCCGTTCCCGTACCCGTGGCCCCGGTCGCCGTTTGCGACCCGAGCTCTGTTCCATTCAATGATATGGGCGAGCTCGACCCCTATGTTGTCACCACTATTGAAGGTCCCGCCATTTACGAATGGTGGACAGGTGGCTCAAACGAGGGTGTCCAACGTGTTGATGTTGGGGAAAAAATCACCATTCATGGCGTCAAAGGCCATTGGTGGACCCTCCCCAATCAAGCAGGGCTGGACTGTGCCTGGGATTTGCACGTAGGCAACTACGGAGCCAAGCCCCAGCATGAGGGCAAAACCTACAACCAACTGGTTGTTCCGCCTCCGGCCGAATTTCTCAAATAGTTTCCAAGTACAACTATCCCCTGAGCCTAGCTCAGGGGAGTTTTCTCTTGAGGCTGAAACTCGACCTTAAAAGAAAACTCAATGCTCATTCAAAAAAAAGGAGTCTGAAATGGAAAAAAACTTTGTCGTCTTTGGCGGCTTTATTAGCCTTGCCCTGGGATCAATCCTTCTTTTTCTCCATGCTACCGATCCCCAAGCCCATCTTTCCCTCCCTGGACTAGTTCTTGTAGTTCTGGGACTAATAACCCTCGCATTCAGCACTAAAATGAAAAAATAAGACAACACTCAAAGGTTCCTCCTCCTTTGCTAAGCCCCGACCTAACCCGTCGGGGCATTTTTTACTCAATATAGGCACAAATAATCTCTTTTCCCCTGTAGTACTTGACAAACGGATATTCACGTACTATCCTGTATATATCACTATGAGACATACTATTACTCAAAATCCTCTCATCTCCGTCATTCTTCCGGTCTACAACGCCGGAAAGTATCTTGTGGAGGCTCTTGAAAGCCTTCGCTACCAAACCTATCCCTACTTCGAAGTAATCGCCATTGACGATGCTTCTACGGACGATTCTTACAAGATTCTCAGAAACTATACCCAAATAGACTCTCGTTTCAAGGTATATCACAATAAAACTAACCTCAGAATCGCCAACACCCTCAATTTCGGCCTCACCAAGGCCAAGGGTCATCTAATAGCCCGTATGGACGCCGATGACATCGCCTTACCTAGCCGTTTCCAAAAACAGGTCAATTTCCTCACCAAACATCCCGGTGTCGTTATCGTTGGAGGCCAATGTCTAACCATGGACAAAGATAGCCATATAACAGGTAAAAAGCTCTTCCCTGTAAATCACATCGCCATTCATGAGCTTATGTTCACCGCCAATCCCCTCCAGCACCCCGGCATCATGATCAACCGAAGATTGTTACCCCAGGACTTCGTTTGGTACAATCCCCATCTCACTCCCGCCGAAGACCTCGATCTCTACTTTCGTTTAGGCAAGTTCGGTCTTTACGCCAATCTCAAGACCACTACCCTCATGTACCGCCAGCACGGTGACTCCGAAACCTTTAGAGATCCCAAGCATACTTTCAACGTTACTCAAAGAGTTCGTCGTCTTGCCGTCAGTAAATATGGCTACAAACCAAGCTTAAAGTCCAGGCTTTTAGCCGGAGCCCAGTCCCTCATCCTCTCTGTTATTCCCAGTGTTCTCGTTTTTCCTCTCTACACCTTCCTTAGAGGCACCAAAATCAAAGAAAAGCTTGAAAACCTCAATCTCCGCCTAGCCTCATAATATCCATTTTTCCTCCTACTCTGACTTCATTATTGATATCAATGGCTTCTTTCCATCAATTGCCTCCTTTAGAACCATTCTTACTTGATCTTCTGTTATTTTTTCCAAAATTGCTTCGTATTCTTCAGGAAGAACAACCCTACCCTCCCAAAATAAATAACCACAAAGATTTCCTGCAATATTCATTGTCGATTCAAACTTCATTTGTTCACTCATTCCTAAATATTTTTTTGCCCTATTAAAAAGATCGGCTTTAATTGGATGGTCTACGAATGTTTCAATCACAGAATCTATCTCTTTCAGTACTTCTTCCAGATTTTCCGGTTTTACTGAAGATTTCACACTAATCCATCCCGCAACTTGATAGTATCCAAAAACCATCGAAATACTGTAAGCCAAAGCTAACTCCTCACGAACTTTTGAATGTAATAATGACCTCGGACTCCCTCCAAGAATGTATGCCGCAATTCCCATTTTTAATCGATCCTCAAAGGTAGTCTCTGCAATACCCCCAATCGTCCAACCGACATCAATAATCACTGTCGACATTCCCGACTCATAATGAATCAGTCTTTCTGTTTGTGGTTGTACTTTGTTAAATTTCTTTTCAATTACATTTCCCGATAGGATAAGCATCTTCCGTAGTTCTTTTTCAATCGATTCAAAATCGATATTTCCCGCTATTCCAATTACCATATTTGCAGGCACAAACATTTCTTTCTGATACTCAATTAAATCTGCCATTGAAACAGTATTCAGGTATTCTTTATCGCCCAGACCATCTCTTGTGTAGAGATGGTTTTTTCCAAAATATTGTTGATCTACTTTTTTTGAAAACCTTACTCCGGACCTAGACCATTTATCTTCATACTCCTGTAATACAACCTTTTTTTCTTTTGCCAGTTTATCCTCAGAGATTTTCGTCTTAAACAACATTTCCTCCATTAGTCTTAATCCGGCGATAATTGATTCACTTGGCATCTTCATTATCAATTCAATCCTTTGACCACTCGTCGACGCATTACTCCAAATCCCGTTTTCTTCTTTGTAAATCTCCATTGCCTTACTATCGGAAAACATCTCAGTACCTTGAAACATCATATGTTCAAGCAAATGTGCCTTCCCCCACTTTTCACTATCTTCATACCAAGATCCAGCTTTAATTCTTACATCAAGGCTAATCGTTTTTAATGAATTTGTTTTATACAAGGCAACTAACGCTCCGTTAATATTTATTTGACGAAAATTTGTATCCATACTTGTTATTTTACTAGGATTATAACTAGCGCAAGTAGCGCTATTTCGGAGAGTCTACTAGCGCAAGTAGCGCTATTTCGGATAGTCAAAACAATAATTTAGCCTCAAACTAAGGAATAAAGGGGGAAAACTTTTTCGCGAATACTTTTATTGGTGTTGGTGCATTTAGCGCCATATCTACCCTGTACGTAAATTTCTCAGACGGAGTCGTGTTATTTCCCGCCCCCATATCTCTAGCCAAGGCTATCCCTGTCCATCCCACAAACGACCCCTGGCCATCAAACTGGACGTCTGTCTTGTCACAAGTACCCAAGGGAGCCACCGTGTCAACACAAGGAACACTAAGATTCTCCGCTACAAACCAACCCTGTGCCGTGGTCAAATTTGCATTAAAGATAATATTACCCTTGGCAATCACTCCCAAGAACGCCCCGCTTGGGACAACGACGTTGTTACTCACCGTTACGTTTCCATCTACTAACAAAATAGCCTTCTGTGTTCCTGTTGGTCCGCTGTAATTTAAAGTCACATCTCCCGTGTGTTTGAATATCTGGTATCCTCTTCCCCCATCATCGTAGTTGATAGCCCCCCCATCCCACGCCGTAAAAGGAAACACATCCATTCTCGTCTTGTAAAAATCAAAGTCATAGCGCAGTCCTTCATAAAGACTCTGGATCCTCCACAAAGAACTACTTACTCCTGCGTTGGGATTTGTTCCCAGCTCCGTCCCTTGCCAGACAAATCCATGGCTCAGCACTCCCACTCTTCCGCCTGCGTTTGCCAAAATCAATTTCTGATTGGTTGCCGGAACCACACTCGCCGGTATATAGCTTCTGACTCCGCTTCTTGCATAGACACTTCCGCCAACCCCTTGCCACCATCCGCTATACACTCTCCAAAAACCGGTATCTTTTGTCACCACCTGCCCTTGGGTCGTTACCGAAGCCGAAGCCCCCTGGCACTGAAGCTTGACTCCGGACGCTCTTCCAGAGGAGATCAGATCGGCATAATCAAAAGAGTACGTTCCGTTTGTCGTCGAGGCATAAACCTGCTCTGAGTAGTTTCCGTTGGCATCGGTACTAACCGGTGCTGTAATCGCTGGCCACATACCAAGAATACCAAAGGCCGCACTTCCTAGTCTCAAAGAAGCATACCCCGCATCCGTCCCTATATTTGCCGGGCAAGAAGAAAGATCTGAAGCATCAAACAAGGTTCCTTGAATCGTGCCGATACAATCTTCGGTAATTACTCCGGCCACGGCTCCGGCTGCCGTACAGTCATCTGTTCCACAACTTTCCGTACATGTTCGAGTTCGTTTATGGTTGCCATCACAAGACGCCCATGCTCCAAGGACTGCTCCACTTTCCACACACACTGTTCCCATTTTCTTCCAACTCGGTCCTCCCGTGTGCCATAGTAGCTCATTATCCTGTACCATTGCGTAATAGTTGTAGGTTCCCCCGGGAAAATTGGTCGTCGTTACGTTAAATGCCGAAGTCCAGTTATTCCCCGCCCGAGTATCAGTGACACTGTTAATCCTCAATGTTCCCAAAGCGTTCGTAAACGGCGCTACTGTACCCCACGGAGTGGGTGGACTGGCCGATACTCCTGTACAAGCCGCACTAGTATTGTTATTTGCTACATTGATATTTGCCCCACCATACGTAAATGCCCCGAAATAATTGGCATTATTATGCTCAAAATTACTCCAGTTTGCATCACCCGGATCAACACTACAGTTATTAAACGCGAAAAAGACTCTTCGCAAGTCGGTCGCCCCATCGGCATCACTTGTCACTATCGTTAAGCTTGCATTACCACTAGATGGAATTGTTGCCGGAGATGTCGAAACAATCGTAGGAGCGTTATTAGTCACATTAAAGCTCCAAATCGTCGACCAACCGGAAGCCGAAGGATTCGTATTGTCTGCCTTCACTTTCCAGTAGTATGTTCTGGGGAATGAATCGGGAAGTGTATACACTTGGGAGGTAGTTCCGCTACCCACAGTAAAACTAGAACCACCACTACAAGGGTCGCCGGCGTTTGTACCGGCACAGATTTGATAGTCTCTAGGAACCGAACTGCTACACTCCGTACCCCAGTTACTTATACCGTTCCAGATCAAAGTAACTGCAGTTCCCTTGAGACTCGCCCCATTAGCCGGGCTGGACAAGGTTGGTGTATCCGGACCACTTGAAGAACAACACGGTTGTGTATTACACGATTGAGTGCCACCACACTGATTTGTTTGAGTACCACCATCACAAGAAGCAGAGCAAGCACTCCACACAGCGTTATCACACGTCCAACAACCACTAGTCGTGTACACGGCTAGACCACCAGGGTTTACATCACAAGATTTTTCATCAAAACTAATACTACACCCAGTATCATCTGTACTCCCCAATCCCATTCTCCTACATCCTCCGGAAAAACTACAAGTAGAGGTGTAATTGGATGTTGACGTACCACAGCTATAGGTACCTGTTCCAGAAAAATAGTCACACGAGCTACTGATAATCGATGCTGGCCCGCTTCCGTGACACTCAAGGGCTGCCTTGGCCGGGGAAATCGTCCCCAAAAAAAGAAATCCTAAAAACAACAAGGATGAACTAATAGCCAGCTTGAGTCGCATCTAGAGTATTTATATTTAATAATCCCTTAAACATCAATATTATCTTTTCCCAAACATTACTCCCCATTTCCACTGCCCTCTTCCAAGCAATACCTTTATCATCACCCGAGGAAACATATGTCAGCATTACTTCTTTTCCCCTTAATTCTTTTTGCATTGTTGGCACTTCTTCCATACCAAATCTTATCATCCTGCTGTTATCAAAATACCCTATCCACTTTCTTCTCTCCTCAGATATCTCAAACTTCCCATCATCTCTCGGAGACAGACGAAAATTTTGAATATAGAAAAATCTACCCCCCAAGCCGATTCTGGCCCTAAGTATTACATTCTGGCCGACGGACTGTATGCCCACCACTCTTCCGTACCCTACATACTTTTCCCCATTATTTGAATCTAGCCCGGTAGCATCAAATCTCCACACACCGCAACTGGCTTTCTCCCCGGTATCCTTCATTATAAAACTGCTACATTTTATCCATCCCAAATTTAAAATCAAAACCCCTCCAACTACCAATAAAAATAGAACTACAAAAAACGTTCCCCATAAAGCTGTTTTCCTCACTCTTTCAGTATATCAAAATCACCCTAGTACTACTCATTAATTCCTATCATATATATTCTCATTAATTTAGCAATGCTTTCTTCGGTATACTCCAACGGTAAAGTACCCTCCGCAGTCAATATCTCCTCAAAATATGCTTTGGGTGACTCCACTCCTCCTGAATACTGACTCTTTAACATCTCAAAGAGGACCTCACCTCCCTTCAATTTTTCAAGTAAGGCTATTTGTCCAGACGGTCTGAATGTACCCATTTCAATAAACTGCCCCATTTCTAAAAGAACAATGCCCTTAAGTTGTGTATTTAGCAACTTCTGAACATATTCATTTTCGTTAACTGGTTCAGCAGATCTTTTTCCAAAAAATCTCACTCCATCATAAAGACCTGAGTGAAAGACTGCCCCAGACATTGAACTATAACCAACTACATCTGGTGCTCCATAAACCACCATTCTCTCCCCCTTAGCATCTTTCATCCCAAACGCCCCCACAAAGTACTCTACTCCATTTTCGCCCCTTACTTTAGTTAACCCCAAAAATAGAGCATTATAATGCTCTATCCTATCTGTCAAGCCAAGATTTTCAATCTTTTCGTCATAAACATTTAGATATCCCAAATCCTGTGTCTCACTCAGTATGTTTCCATTGATATCTCTCGGTCTACCATCACCCTTATACTCCGAAAAACTCCATAAATTACCCTCCGTTAGTTGATTTAGTTCTTCATCGGTAAGGTTGTAATACCAATCCACATTTACTTTAATTTCCTCAGGGGTCATCACCTCACCTCTTGCAAACTCTGTTCTGACTACTACTTCTGTTGGTGTAGGTGCCACTTCTGTTGCCGTTGGTGTCACTTCCAAGGTTGGTGTCTCAGTTGCGCCCAACTCCATCGTCTCCGTCACTCCCGGCTGGAATGGTGTCTCAGTTGCGCCTAACTCCACCGTCTCCGTCACTCTTGGTTGTGTCTCCGTTGCTGTTGCGTTGGGTGTCACAATCTCCACGCTAAAGCCACAAGCCGAAAGTATCATTCCTCCAACTATCACCGCTGCTGCCACATTCTTTCTGGACAGCACTCCGTGAACAACTTCATTTAAACTTACCTTTTCCCTGTTATTTCCCAAAATCTCCTCCCGCACCCCCTCCATCTCTTTCCGGTAATCTTTAATCTGAAAAGCTACTGCTGGGTATGTGTCCTCGGCGATATCCGAGACTACCTTCATCTTTGCCTCGGTTAAAGCCATCGAGTAGATCAACTCTTCTTTAGTGGCCGGTACATCACCCCCCTCAACCGTCTTCTGCTCTGCCACCTCAAACTTCAAGATATTTCTTCCTCTATCCGAGGACAGACTTGCTTGAATATCTGGGGCTTTCCCTCCTTTAAACTCCACTGTCCCAATCCAGCTTGCTATGTCTTCATGATTGAACTCTCCTTCTGTTTTAGGGAATAGCTTCGTATTGTCTACCTCCATCGTCGAAGCCAGTTCTCGTACCAAACTATCATATGTATGTGAATATACTTTCTTTTCTGACGAACTCTCAATTCTGTTTTCCATAAACTTATAATACTTTTATTCCACCCTCAAGTCAATCAACCATCAAATATTTTGGGTCTGGGTGAACAAGTCTAATTCCTACAGTATCCACAATTGCCGTAACATCCAATATTCCCCTGGTAACCACTCTTGTTCCAAGTGGACAGAGTCGAAAATTTCCACCTACAATCACCGAATATGATCCATCAGATGCAGATTCCCCAATGTCCCTCAGTAGAATAATGTCCAAGTGTAAATTTGGTCACGGTTTATAATTGACACATCCGTATATATGCAAGCATTCACCAAAGTAACAACAAATCATCAAACAACCATTAAAAAAGCTATCAAATTTAATGGCTACTCTCTATTTTCTGGTGAATTGCTTTCAATGAAGATTGAACCTGCTGAAATAAACACCGGAATCAATTTTTATCTTCATGGAATCTGCATCCCCGCCCTTGCAGAATATATCAAACAAACCGATATCCACACCACTGTCCTAAGTAAGGATGGCGTTGATGTCTCCACAGTAGAGCATTTATTGGCAGCCATCTGGGGACTAAACATCGACAATTTAAAAATTGTTCTTTCTAATAGCGTCATTCCCGCCAAAGACGGCTCTGCCGAACCTTATGTCAAAGCGCTTCTTAAAGCAGGTATCATAAAACAAAATGCTTTTAAAAAAGTTATCGTTGTCAACGATTCCAGCATTATTACTCAGCCAGAATTCCCCAATCGTTTTGCAAAATTTGCCCCATTTCCAAAGCTGTACATCAATTGTATTGCCCCATTTCCCCAGCCAATTGGAGAACATACTGTTGTTTTTGAAGAAGACTCAAAAGCATTTTCTCAAGACATATCTTGGGCAAGAACTTTTCTTCGATCTCCTTTAGATCTCCAGGATCTCTCTAAATGGCAAGGAATTCGTTCAGTCTTTAGATCTCTTCCGGAAGATCCTCGTCAATCGCCAATTATTACATTCACCGAAAAAGAATTTCTTACTCCACTCAAAAAAAATAACGAGCCTGCACGACACAAACTTTTAGATTTGATCGGTGATTTAGCCTTGATAGGGTTTCATCTGCAAGCAAAAATTGATATCAACGAACCTGGCCACAAATTTACGCATCTCATTGCTAAAAAAATTCGTCAATCACTTTTTAACAATTAAAATATTTCAATTACCACCTCTTAAGCCTGCCTAAGGGTTTTTCCATAGGTTTGTAATACTTTCAACGCGCCACCAAGTCAATGTACGCATCACCCACATATTAGGAATGAGAGGACTTTGTTTTTTACCCGCTGGGCTTATTGACTCACCAAATCGTATAATAATCTTCACAAATGCAAAAGGTCATCAACGACATTCTTACGAACTACCAGATTGTCCACCCACAAGAAAAACACACTCTTCTGATACTGCATGGCTGGGGACAGTCTTCCCTAAATTGGCAAAATACTTTAGACAACCTCCCGCCTGGAATTACCGGCATCGCCCTGGACCTTCCCTCTTTTGGTGGAACCCAACCTCTTCCGAACAACCCCGGTGTACCCGAATACTCCAACTTTGTCAAAAGTTTCATCGACAAACAAAAACTTAAAAATGTCACTCTTCTTGGCCACTCTTTCGGCGGACAGATCGCCGTTGACTTTTCCCTCCGCTTTCCCAAATTGATCAGCCACCTCATTCTTGTCTCACCTGCTTGTATCCGTAAGTTACACCCGGGCAAAAAATCACAACTGGCTAAAGCCGCCAAACCTCTTCTGAAAGTTCTCACACCCGGGCTCTACGACCATATCTTTAAAAGGATTGCCTCGGAGAACTATCTCAAATCCACCCCTACCCAAAGAGAGATCCTAAACAAAATTCTCTACCAAGACTACTCCTCAAAAATAAAAGATATTTCTATCCCCACCTCCATTATCTGGGGCGAAAAAGACACCACCATTCCTTACTCCGGTAAGTTACTCGCCGCAAAAATTCCCAATTCCCATCTCCATGTACTTTACGGAGCGGACCATAGTCCACACGTTACCTTTTTCCCGAAGTTTATTTTTCTTCTTAACACCATTATCGAAAACCATGTTCATCAAACCATTTAAAACTCACCTCACCATTTTTCAACAGGAAGGCTACTCCGTCACTCGCTTTTTTACTTGGTGGCTTTCTCATCCTGTCACTTTTACTATTTCTTCAAAAAAACCCCTGGATCTTACTCCTAAGGCCCGCCTTCTCACCCTACTGTCTTACACTTCTTTTGCCGCACTCTTTCTTTTTTTGCTAGTTCTAAAACAGATCCCCCTCACCATCATCCTGATGCTCTCTTTTTTCTTCACCCCCTATCTCTATCTTTTTCTTGCAATCACCCTCATTACTCCTTATGAAAAAATCAATCGTAAAAAAACGATTAAACAAATAAATACCCTTATTCGTAGTTACCACCACTTAAGCGTTATTGGCGTCACCGGTTCTTTCGGCAAGACCTCAGTCAAAGATTTTCTTTACTCCATTCTCACCAGTTATCAACAAACCGTTAAAACCCCGGAAAGCTACAACACCATCTTTGGCATCGCCAAAGTTGTAAAAATGGAAATATTTCAAAAAACACGTCGCTTCATTTGCGAAATGGGCGCATATACTCGTGGAGAAATCGCAGAAATCTGCCACATGGTTGATCCCCAGTATGCCATCCTCACCTCAGTCGGTTCTCAACACCTAGAACGCTTTAAAACCCTAGAAAATACCACCCTGGCTAAGTTTGAGCTAGTTGATGTTGTCCAACCCCAGAATGCCCTAGTCAATCTTGACAATCCCTTGATCAAAGCTCATCTCACTCTTCCTCAATACCGAAAAGTAAAAACTTACTCTCTTACCGACCCCAAAGCTGATTTTTTCGTCGAAAAATATACCCTCACCCCAAAAGGTATCCGATTCCGCCTTGTCTATCGGGGGAAACCCCTCGACTTCGTCTCACCTCTTTTCGGCACCAGCAATCTCTATAATCTTGTTGCCGCAATTTCTATGAGTCTCCTTCTAAAAGTACCCCTGGAAAAAATAAAGGGGTCTGTCGCCTCTCTCAAACCCTCACCCCATCGGCTTGACCTTAAAAGGATAAACCGGGCCACCCTTATAGACAACGCCTTTAGTTCAAACGAAGAAGGGTTTACCGCCATTCTCAACGATCTTAAAAATCTTAAGGGTAAGAAAGTCCTTCTCACACCCGGGATAATTGAACTTGGTCCAAAAATGGCTAGTGTACACCAAAAACTGGGACAGTTAGCTGCCCCAGTCTTCGACCATATCATCCTCGTCGGACAATCAGAAAGAACAAAAAATTTTGAGATTGGCGTTGGAAATACACAAAAAATAAGCTACCTCAACAATGCCACCAATCTTTGGCCAATCATTCAAGACCTTTCAAAAAAATACGACTGGATACTTCTGGAAAACGACCTCCCCGACAACTGTTAAAACTTGCTTCCCTTAAGACCGTTGCGAGAAAAACCTGTCAGAATATTACTCTCAAAAGTCTTAATTAATGAATCTTTTTCCTTACCTTCTTCTAAAGCTAAATCAACCAACCTCCCCACCAACTTTTTAAACGACAAACCACTTGCTTCCCAAAGATAAAACGCTAAAGAACCAGGCATTGTATTTATCTCATTAAAATAAACCTTTCCTTTCTTATCTACCATAAAATCAACCCTTGCGATTCCCTTTCCTCCAATCGACCTGAAAAAATCTATCGCCCCTTTTTCAATTTTTTTGATTACCTCTAATTTTTGTTTTGCCGGAATCGATCTTTTTGATCCTGCCATTCCTCTAGACTTCTCCTGCCTCTCATACTTATCTTCAAAACTCAACATCTCTCCGCTGGATTTTGGCTCCTCAGTTACCGACACTTCATAAGGATTATTTCCCAATACAGAAATATTTACCTCGGAGAAATCATCTAGCGCCTCTTCAACAATTACCCGTCTGTCGTAGCAAAAAGCCAACTCCAAGGCATCATCTAAATCCCTCTTATTTTTCACCTTCGTCAGACCAATACTTGACCCCAAACCGACTGGTTTTACCATCACCGGATATTTAATCGCCTCCTTTTCAGTTGCACTTATCTTTTCACCCTTAATCACCAATCTGTCTTTCAATACTTCCAATCCACAGGCTTGTGCAATCTTTTTCGCGATATACTTATCAATTTTGACCGCACTCGCTGTTACCGAACATCCAACATAAGGAGTACCGGCCATTTCAAGTAATCCCTGCAAGGTCCCATCTTCACCCCCACGACCATGAATCACCGGAAACACCACGTCTGGCTGTTTCCCTGTCGCTACAAAACCCCACCAACTTTTCTCAAGCAATCCAAAATTTGGATCTGCCGACCAAATCACCTGTTTACCTTTTTTTAACAATGATCGTAAATCTTTGTATGCTTCCGGTTTCAAGAAGCTACTATCCCCCATATACCAGTTTCCTTCCTTGGAAATATATATCGGTAAAACTTCAAAATCTGCCTCTTCCAAAGCGTTCATTACCTGTAAGGCAGTCACAATTGCTACCTCATGTTCCGGACTTACTCCGCCATAAACAACCATTACCTTTAATCTGTTATTAGTCATTTTTTTCTTTTTTAACTAAATCGTTTAATTTACAGTTTGCCGCTGGTCTATTTTTTACTCCGGTTTTTTCACAAAATGGTGGTCTGTCGTTTGGATAGTCTCTACAACTCCCGACTGATATAGTCTAAATTTTTTACAACAATTATTCTCGCAACTAGCGCACGAATTATCATTTTCCAGCACACATAAATAATACCATGTCAACTCAATCTATAACTACGACTTCCATTCAAGGTGCCCTCTCACAAACTCCCCGATATAATTGGTGATCTCGCCCTAGTTGGTTACCGTCTCCACTTCAAAAATCTTAGGTCACTTTCCCCTAAACACATCCGTCAATTATCTTTTGTAAATCGGAATACTCTGAGTCATAAAATTCCGCAAGTTTTAAAGTATATAATTTCGCCTATGATAAGTATCGAAAATATTATTAACCAAGAAATCGAATCGATTAACAAAGCCATCGATAACGCCAAAAAACAAAGAGATGAAGCCGCCACCCCCATGGAATCACAACACGATCAAACAAGACAACACGCAGATCAACTTGTTCAAGCTCTCCAAAAAAACAAAGCAGAGCTATTAGCTATTAAAATAAACGTAAATCATCAGACCAAATCAGTAGATTATGCAACAATTGGTTCGTTCGTCGAAACTGAAAATGTCGATAGTAAACAAAGAAATAACTTTCTTATTGTTCCTGAAGGCTTAGGTGGTAAAAAAATCGACGATATTATTCTCCTTGGCGAACACGCACCCCTCGCAAAAATAATTAGTGGTCAAAAAACTGGGTATCTATACGCGATAAACGATACAAAGTACGTCATCAAAAAAATTAATCATCCTCTTACCCCATTTGCCTGCAAAAACACTTCCAAACGACATAAATTTCCAAAACAAAGATAGTGTTCTTTAACTACCCCTTTAATACTCCCCTCGCGTAAGGCCTTCAGTAACTCTTCTGACTGAACAATCCCCAATTTCCCCAGTACCGAGTTTTCTAAAATATTAATCAAAATATCTTTTTTCTCATCCAAGAATCGATAAACTTGTTCATGATAGGGCAGTTTCACCCGATACTGCTCTGGAATGAAAGCTTTTGTATTTCCAAAATATATTTTCTGCTTGTTGATTGTATTTCCCCTTTCGTCTTTTGGCAGTCTTTGGGAAAGCTTTAGCATTGGTAAGGTATCATAAGGATTGCTCATCCATGTTCCCGTTTCCCAATAAATTGCAAAATAGCACTGTTCCCCAACCGCCGAACCATATCTATTACCATAAAACTTTGTAGAGTTTGCTCTATCCTCACTCACCAATCGATCATAGGCCGTTTTTGTATAAATACTTTCGGCACCTCCCTCGGCATATTCCTTGATAAATTCATGTTCATTCTTATTAATGTCGTTCAAATACCCCAAAAGGTCACTCGCGTGTAAAAATTCATCTCCCCCTTCACCTGTAAAAGTCACCACGTTTTTCCCAAACAATTTTACTTTATCTTTCTCGTTAGCCAAAGCCAGTGATAATGAGTGCCAGGCGGGGAAAAAATGAGTCGCATTCCATTTCAAGTCTGCCTCATCATGAAAAAATAAAATATTTGTTACGTCAGAAAATTTGCAGTTTACTCCATTGACCTCCGACCATTTTGCCACGATACTCGGATCGCTGTCATCATTGTTTTCTTTTGTATACCAACTATACCCGGTAAAATCCGCCCCCAAATTTTTCATCAGATAACCTACCATCATGCAATCAAACCCGCTCGAAAAATCACAAACGAGTGGTTTGTCTTTAAAATATTCCAACCTCTTCTTGATCGCTGTCGTTAAAGTATTTTCAATTTCTTTTGTGGCTTCAACGGCACTCAGATCCTTTCCGGGATTTGCAATTATTTCTTTAAGATCAACCAATTCTTCAGCCTGATATTTCAAATCACTCGTTATGGTCAGCAAACACCCGGCAGGTAATCTGGAAACGCCATCAATAAAAGTTTTATCCGTCTGATAAATAAAATATTCTTGCAAAAGATAATCCAATACTTCATCTTTATTAATCTTTGGTTTTTTTATTTCTTTAAAAACCTCGTAAAAATCCGGAGAAAGGTAAAACACGTCACCTTCTCTGGCAAAATATAATGGAAACATACCCGACATACCCACCATTGCCTTCACCTCATTTTTCTTTTTATTCCAAAGTACCATTAACAAATCTCCGTCGATCAAAACAATCTCTTTCTCTTTCCCGGCTATCATCAACTTCACTTTTTCCTCAAAGGATACCCCATCGTAATCAACCTGATACCCCCAGGCTTTGTAATCGTCATCTTCATAAACTACTTTTTCAGGCAGCTCCCTTTCAGGCCAAACCACCTCCAAACCCAGTCCACCAGCAATCTTTTTGATGGTTATTTTAGGAAAAACCATAATTCATATTTCGCTATTAATAATGAGGTCGTCGTCCTTCGGGATAACGACTACTTTTTCTATTACACTCTGCCTCCATAAAAATCACTTCTTTTTTGGTTTTTTCTTGATTTATCACCTCTTCAATATCTATTTCTTCAGCTTTTTTTATTGTTTCAACTTCATTCATCCGAACTCACCCCCTTTCATGAAATAATTTTACCTCTTCCCGAACATATCCGCCACAATCTCGTCCAATTGAACATACGTAATTTCGACATCATCGTCGGTATAGTTCTTCACTCATCAACTCAATCTTTTTACCATATCGATGCACCAGTCTTTTACTCCGTCGTAAACTGCATCAACATAAGGTTTCTCTCCGACATTATGAAAACCTAAATATTCGTATAATTTTCTTGCAGAATTATTAAGATCGGGATTTACGGCCAACCCTATCTTTTTAAAACCTCTCTCTTTTGCCAATTTTTCACACTCTCTAATTAACATAGATGCAAAACCCCTCCCTCTCTCACTTTCTTTGGTGAAAAGGTCCTCAATATCTGGATAGTCCGGATGAATATCGCTTCCAAAAAACTTCAAGTAAACAAAACTTACTATTTCACCATTTTCTTCCACAATCAAAAAATTCGCCCTACCCCCATCTTGTTCCTCAAGCCGTCTATTTATTTTCTCAATATCTAAAACAGGTTTAACTTCTCTCAATCGAGAAACATCTTCAATCCTCGCATTTCTGATAATCATCTCTGCATTTTATAATACAAAGGAGTATCTATCTAGACAGATACTCTCCAATGCTTCTCCAACCTTATCAATTCTCACACAACACAATCTATAATTGTCACATAATAACAAAACTAGCCACCACCTCTTGAAACAAGTCGTGTCACAATCATTCAATAAATTACATGAATAAAAACTTTAATTGGTACAAATACAATGCAAAATATTACGATCAAATTGATGCTGATGGAATACCATACGATGCGATAGCAGACACACTAACAAAAATATTTAGAAAAAATAATGTCAAAACCATAGTCGACCTCGGGTGTGGTACTGGTAATTTTTATATTCCTCTTGCCAAACAAGGTTTTGATTTATTAGGAATCGATATAAGTGCTGACATGCTAAAAATTGCAAAGAGAAAAATTATAAAAAATAAGCTTAAACCAAACCTCATATTGTCCGACATTAGAGATGTAATTACAGAAAAATTTGATGCAGCAATTTGCCTTTACAATGTGATTGGTGATATTAATTATCATGACTTTTCCATAGTAATCAAAAATATGATTGATTCAATAAAAAGCGATGGAATAATATGTTTCGACGTCATAAACTTTGAAAATGTCAAAACTTTTGAATTTGATAATAAGTATTTTATTGAAAAAGAATTTAAGTCAGATAAACTACATCGTCTATCTAGAAGGACAAAACAAAAACTAAACAAGCAGGACCAAACTCTTGAAATAAATCAGTCGGTCATCATCGATGGGAAACTTGATAAAAATACCAGCAATAACAAAATGTATCTATACACGCTAGACCAAGTAACCAAACTTATTGAAAGTTTCGGTTTACGCACTAAATTGATGTATGGTTCTTATGATAACAAACATGGCATTGTCTCATTCAAAAATAACGATCCCATCATCGGTGTTATCGCACAAAAAATATAATCACTTCAAAAAAATTCCTTGTTTGTGTATCGTTAAGAATAAACTGCGCTCACTAACCAGAAACACAGATGTTATTATTAGTACATTATCACTAAACATGATTGGGGGTGAGTCAATTGAGTAAGAAAAGAATACAAAAAGTTATATCAGATTTAAAAAATAGGCTTAATCCTAAGGTAGTCATCTATAAAACCTGGGGCAGAGCTGCGTAATCAGATATAATTCACAAATAATGAGAGATTTTTTATCGGCTCCCTTGAGAGTTGATTTGAATTTGACTAATCGATGTCACCTAAATTGTAAGTATTGTTATGCCTCAGCAAATGAAGCTACTAACACTTCCAAAGAGTTAACCATTGATGAACTTGACAAGTTATTTTCTGAGTTTCAAAAAATTGGCGTTTTTCGTGTTCAACTTGCAGGCGGCGAACCGTTAATGAGAAGTGATTTTTTAGATATTCTTTCAATAACAAAGAAATATGATTTTTCCCTATCGTTAAATACGACGGGGTATTTTTTAACTGAAGAAATTTGTATTAAGCTTTCTAAATGCAACTTTGAGCTGATTACCGTATCTTTAGAGGCTAACAATGCTGAATTACATGACAAAATTAAGGGTGGACAATCTTTTGAAAAAGCACTCAAAGCAATTAAACTACTTAAGAAACACAAGTTAAACACAGCAATTGGTCTAACTTTAAACTCTTACAATATCGATTGTGTTTTTGACACAATCGATTTAGTCAGGCCAATGGATATCGATATTGTTGGGATACAGGTATTATGCCCTGCAGGAAGACTATCAAAAAATATGGATTTCATACCTGAAAGAAAAAGGTACATAAAGTTTGTAAACGACCTAATCAATTATCAAAATACAAACAAATTTCCAAAAATAAACCTAAATGTCACCAATGAAGGTCCAGTATTTTGGGAATACTATTATCCATTAAAAAAACTCAACAAGCTAAATCTACTGAAAGATGTTTGGGAACAAAATACAAAGAATCGCTCTGATATATCCTGTGTGGCTGGAATTTCTGTTTGCTCAATTGGGGAAGACGGTTCCGTCTATCCTTGTGAAATGTTTGTCTCTAACCCGACAATGAGTGCCGGTAATGTGAGGAAGAATGAATTTAGCAATATTTGGAAATCTTCCAAGCTCTTTGCAGAATTTAGAAATCTATCAAAAAAATCATTAATTGGTCCTTGTTCGACATGCAAAAATAAGTGGTGTGGTGGTGGATGCAGAGCTGCCGCATATTATGATTCAAACAAGATAAACGCATCAGATACTCATTGTTTTTATGCTCAAGAAAATGAAAAATAATTTATTTTCATTACGAACATCTGAAGGAAAATTACTTTATAGGATCGAAGGGCACGGATACTGCTTCTATTCCGTCAAGGCTATGAGGTTCTTTTTCTTGGACAAAATAACAGGATTTGTTTTATTAAATCATCACAAAACTATAGATAATAATCAATTACAAAAAGAAATTGAAAATGCCCTGGGATACCCCATATCTGACGTTATTGAGGAAATAAAAAGATACTACTTGAATTTAATTCCAAAAACATTGCTTATTTCTTGACACCCAGAATCACTTTGAAGGATTTATTTTTGGCGATAATCTTCGAATCATTATATATCTCTTTGAAAATTTTCTCGTAAGCTAAAAATATATTACAAACTATATACAATTTCCCTCCGGGAAGCAGATACTTATAGCTTTCTCTAATAAATCGCTCGGCGACTAAATGAGATATTTCTCTTCCCTGATGAAATGGTGGGTTTGAAATAATACAATTAAACAACCCTTCTTTCATTTCACTCAGCCCATCACTAACAAATAATTGGTAGTTATTAACCTTATTTAGAATCAAATTTCTTTCAGCAGTTTTAATAGAGATATAGTCATCATCAACAAGGGTCACCCTTACATCTTTCGCTTTTTTCGAAGCGAATAATCCAATAACACCCGACCCACACCCCAAATCTAAGATTTTATCGCTATCATTTATTATCAGATTTTCCAGTAATAGTTTTGTTGCTGAATCGAGCTTCCCTTTTGCAAACACATTTTCGTCAGTAATTAGTTTTAAAGAAACGCCATTGATATCGTATTCCTGGACATCATCTTCCTCTTCCCCGTCGATTTTTCTTTTAAAACCTAAGGGGAAACTAAATTTAATTAAGTGAACCCCTTGTTTATACTGTACTGTTTCCGAATTAATCAAAAATATTTTTGACAATTGTTTTGCAATAGATTGAACCCCCTCATTTTTAGCACCCACAAGAAAGAGTTGCCCATTCCCCTTTAGTAGAGAGGCTGCAAAAGTAGCTGATTTGATAATCAAAGATTTTCGTTTTTCCAATACTGTTCTGATTACTACAACATCAACCTCATTCTTATATGCAAACAAGTCAGTTATCGGAAAAACGCAACCATTTTTTATACCATTTATGTCAAAAATCTTGGAAACAGTTTTTTTATCTTGTATATTAGTTACAAATTCACATATCTCCAATTTTGGATTTTGTTTAGAAGCAATAACCCCAAAAACCCCAGATGGAGAAAAAATCTCAATCATTTTTTTAGACGCAGACAAATTTATTTCCTGAAGTAGCCTCGTCGAAACATTACCAATCTCAATAGTTGTCCTATCGTTCTCTATGATACTAATATTGTTTGGAAGATAATTATGAATTGACATGATCTAAATATTATTTATTACTTTATTATCTCTTACAACAACGGGTTCACCATTACTATTAAAGAAAAAGGTTTTTGAATTTGAATCAAAATGAATTCCTTGAATCGAAGTGTCAATTAATATTTTAATTCCGTTCAGCTCGAGCTTATCACAAAAGTAAAGTGACTCATCAACAGAAATAAATTCTTCTCTATTTTTTTCTTTTTGATTAACGACCGATTTAAACCATGGTTTTGAGATATTTCTAAAAACACTTGTTTTAATTAGTGTGATCCCCATTCCAATTCCATCAGCATCTTCGATAATGTCACCCACCTTCCAGTCACTTAAATATCCATTGCCTCTACCTTTAAAAATAAGGGGCTGAGGAGGAACCTGTTTACTGTAATACACCCCAGAGACAACATCATGTCCCTTTTTTGCCCAATAAACAAGTTTATTGAAACAGTTCGTTGGCAATATTACATCATCATCAATAAACAATATATACTCTGCTCCAATCTTTAGTGCGTGTCCAACCAATCGGTTTCGAGATTCCCCTACTTCTCCGCCAACTTCAAAACGATACGAAATAGACATATTTAGTGGGTCACCTTGTGCCAACAAAGAAGATACAAACTCACAACTGACCATTCCTCGAGAAGGGATTGCAACAAGAAGATAATTTGGATTAAATTGTTTTTTAGATATGTTAACGGAACTTTTTATTCTATTAGTTTTCATTTTACGAAGTATTTTACACTTTTTCGAGTAACTTTATATACATTTGGCCTCAATCCTCCCACTTCCGGCGTCATTTCTACACTTACCTCAAAATCATTTTTCATCACTTCCTCAAATAGTTCTTTTTCTTGAGTCAACACAATCGCAGACCCATCATCTTTCAACAATCTATTCAACTTAAACGCAAAATTCCGATACAGCTTTTTATTCATCTCATGATTCCCAACCCGAATTCCAAAAGGCATATTGGTAATTACCTTCGTGATTGATTTTGGTGACAACTTCAATGTCGACACATTACTTCTAAACAAAACAAATTTGTCTTTTTTTACACCTGAAGCTTTCCAATTTTCAAGGCTAATATCAACTGCCTTTCCACTTATATCCGAAGCAAACGCTTTCTTAATCCCAAAATACATAACGGCTGTGATTGGAATAGTTGATCCACCGCAAAATGGATCTAGCACAACATCATCTTCATTCAACTCAGCCAAATCACAAAGTACATAGGCCAAAGAAGGATTTATCCCAGCTGGTACAAACGCTTTCCTCCATCCTCTCTTATACAAATCCTCGTCACCACGATTTGTATCTTGGATTCTAAGAGGCGAAAGCAGCGATGAAAAGTCACCTAGCACCCTCCCCTCCACCTGAAAATCTATTTTTCCCTTTGTTCTTCCTACAATTTCCGCTTTCGGAAACTTTGACAAAAGTTCTTTCTCCACCACTTCTTCAGTTCCCAAAACTATACTCAATCGAAAAATACTCATGTCAGAATTTTACCTCTTCCCGAACATATCCGCCATGATTTCGTCCAATGGCACATGGGTAATATCAATATCATCAATAGGTAGGTTCTCGCTCACTGCTGCAATTACTTTTGCCTGTTCGTCACCTGCCACTTCAATGGTATAGGTTAGTGGCTTTTTATCAATCACCTTACCGTACTTTTCTACCTCTTCCTGCGCGACTTCCTCCGTAAAAATCAAGGTCAAATATTTCCTCCCCCTATATCTCCCTGTTAGTTTCCCAATCGCATCATCAAACATAATTTTTCCGTGGTTAATCACGATGACCCGATTGCACACTTTTTCAATATCTGCCATATCATGACTGGTCAATATTATTGTTGTCCCTTTTTCTTTATTAGTTTTTCTCAAAAACTCTCGAATATTTCTCTTGGCCACCACATCCAGTCCTAGTGTGGGCTCATCCAAAAATACAATCTCCGGACTATGCAGGATCGCCCCAATCAGCTCCATTTTTAGTCTCTGTCCCAGTGACAACTTCCGAATCGGTAAATCCAAACTTTTAGATACCTCTAAAATTTCCGCCAAGTAGCCCACCGTTTTCATCGCCTCTTGATGATCAAGGTCATAGATACTCTCAAATAAGTCAAAGCTCTGCCTCGCCGACAGGTCCCACGACAAACCACTCTTGTTACCCATAACCAAGGCAATCTTTCTTAAAAAAGTGTATTTTCTCTCCACAGGAATCGTTTCCAATACTTTCACTGACCCGCTTGTTGGATACAGCAGTCCGGTAAGCATTTTCAAGGTTGTCGTTTTCCCGGCACCATTAGGACCGAGAAAGGCCACCGCTTCCCCTCTCTCGACCGTAAAAGAAATATTATCCACCGCCACGATTTCTTTATTTTTCGGAATAAAAATACTGCGGACAAATCCCTGTTTAACCGGTACCTTAAATTTTTTGGAGAGGTTTTTTACCTCAATTATTTTTTCCATATTTTTTATGATGATGCTGATGAATAATGTTTTAAAGAAAATTTCCAAGCGACCGTTTTCAACCACAAGAAAAATACTGCCAAACCAAAGACATAGACAAGATAATAATAGTTGGTGTTTTTACCCAAGAAAAATGATACTGCCAAAGCCGTATGTACCAAAAAGGGAACAATTGTAAGTCCAATATATTTCAAAAACTTTGGATATCCTTCAAGGGGAATTGAGTCTCCAAATATCGAAAGCTCCACCCCAACGTTTCTTGCATGTTTCCCCTCTCCTGTAAAAAAGGCCGTCATTGCAATCATAAATACAAAACAATGGATGATAATCTGACCCAAAATGATAAAAATAATCCCGGCCATTACTCCCCCAAATGACATATTTAACACGCTCCATTTTCCGGACAATATTACCAACAATGGAATCGTCGCCGGAAAAGCACCAAATAATAGCTCACCCAAATTAATCTTTCTGAAAGACACAAACCACAACGCTGGCACCGGCTTGACAAGCCACAGATCTAACTCACCGGTGTTAATACTGGTATCAAGTCTTTCTGTGTTAACTTGAGTAATAATAAATAATAGATAGTAATTAATTTGAACAATCAGGGTAAAGAAGAGCATTTCCGTATAACCATAACCTGCAATCATCTTCACCCTTCCAAAAAGTACATCTAAGAAAATCAAATAGGTAATCATGTAAACGATCATCGACAATAAATTACCCCAGTTATTTAGTGAATAAGCCATCGACTCTTTAAAACCAAACATCGTACAAGAAGAAATAATCTTCCAACGAAGTTTTATACTCTTCTTAAATTCCAATCGCTTCATATCGTTTTACCCCCTTTCTCCAAACCAGCCTGCTCAAAAACAGCAAAATCACTGCCCAACCAATTGACACTCCCACTTGTAAAAAAACAAACGAGTCAACAGTTTTAGTTTGCATCAACGTTGCCGGAAGATAAGCGTAAGAAGCAAATGGCGAAAGCATCACCGATGTTTGATAGGCAATTGGAAAAAACGTCAAAGGAATCATAGCTCCACTAAATACTTTAGAAATATGGTTCACCACATTTTTAATTCCCTTAGCCTCAGTCATCCAAAAAGCACCGCAGCCAACAATCGTACTCTGAGAAAAACAAATTATCGCTCCCGACCCGACAACTACCAAAAATAATAGTCCTGCCACGAGAGAAGTTGGTGGTGCCAGAACAATTCCCACGATAATATATAAAATAGAAAAAACAATTGTTACACCTCTTGTCCCAAAATGTTTAAAGTACATAAAAATTACGGTGTGTGTTGGTTGCAACAAATAAGAACTAATCTTTCCATCTTTTATATCATCAATTATCGTACTACCAAACTTTCCGTACAATGCATCAATGAGCTCTCGTGCTCCATTGGCCACCAAAAAATACGCAATCAGCTGATAATATGTCTGCCCTGTATTACCGGTGCCCACCACACTCCAAAACAAAACGATTCCGGCAAAAACCAATATCTTTGCAAACACCTGAAACCATACCTCAGTCCGGTAATTGGCTACCTGTAAAAACCCCAACACCGCCGTCTTTGTATATGTGGCAAATCTCATAAATTCATTCTTGGAAACTATCCCTCCATTATTAGGTATATTCCCCCTCAAATCAAGACCAACTCACTCCGTAATAATTTTATATTTCAATTAATGATTTCTCGGAAAAAGGTTTCGGGATGCTCTTCAAATAATCACCACCAAAGAACCCCTCATTTCCACCATGAAGTCATAATTCAAAACTTATCTCACAATCTCGTGTTTAAACCACTTCTCCTGAAACTCCGTTAACTTCTCGATCTCTTCATCGGTAATAGTTTCTCCAACAGGAATAACCACTATCTTGTCATCGATACAACGAACTAGTGCTGCCTATACTTTCAGCGCTAGAGGTGCCAATTTGTTGGCTGAGGACATTACTGTTTCGACATCCACAACCGCATACAATAAAGATTTTAGGGGTCCAAATAGTAGGTAAGTATTCAGCATAAATAGGGGGTTTTCCTCTTGGTTAGCACCAAGAAAACACTTGTTAAAAATCTCCGCACTCAGCTCCGGTAATTTTTTTTGGGTATTACGGTAAACTTCCAACTCAAACAGAGCAATCTGTAAATCAATCAGTTTGTTTCCCAAATATGCCTTGTAGACTTTTAGAGAATATTTTTTCAATAATCTCAACACAATTTCCGACACACTCTTTTCCTGAAGATATCTTCCCTGTCCTAAATAATCAGCACCTTTATTCATGCCCTCCATCATTAAAATTACATGACTGAATTCATGTATTAAATCCAAAATTTGATGCCTTGAATTAACCTTCTTTCGAACTGTCACCAAAAAAGAATCTGTCTCCGTTATATACTTCGTCGCTGCTCCATCTCCCAAAGAAACTTGTATTTTCTTTTTGTTCTTTCTCAACACTGGATAATCAACAGCCATCAACTCCAATAGTTCATCTGCGGAGTTAACTTTCAAAAATTCCTGAGCACAAATATAACAAGGTGCCGAAGAATACTCACTAAAAAATTCATCTTTCTTTACCACAATTTCTTTCACTTGCTCGTTACAATACTCAATGTATTTATCTAAATTGGCCAAAAAAAACTGAAAGGCTTTCTTAGGAATTTTGTCATTTATTAAATTAAACTCAACAAAGTCTCTATAGCCTTTTTTTATTGCCATAATATTTTTCGAGTCGACCACCTTCAAATATTTCTTCTCAAAGTCTGCAAACAAATGTTCCTTAGTTTTCCAATATTTTTTCCGCTCACTAAAAGGCAATTTTACAAACAATTCTTCAGCTGTATTCTCCAGTAAACTTTTTGGAGTCGATTGTAACAATTCTGCTAAAGATGCCGAAACAGGATTACTACTATCTATAGAAACTTTTTCAATTGTTTTTTCCCCAATATCGGTAATTATTTTTTTTCGAATACAATAAACCACATAGGCTTTTAGAGATGCTATTTTTGGACTTGGAAGTTTTCCATATCTCTCAATTGCACTCCGTCTCTCTTCTTCAGCAATAAAAACAATATCCCCAAGTGAGTCGGTTAAGTTATTTTCCCGATACACACTTTCATATTCGTGTGCAATTTGTTCAACTTTAATTTGACCATCATCAATCATTTTGTAAATATATTCTAACTCATAAAAAAGGAAGGGGTCTAACTACCTGTAATGTCAATCTATAAGATAATGAGCCTAAGAATATATTGAAAATGTTAAACTAATTTGTGGCCAAGAATATTACCAAAGCAAAACACCGCTTCCCCCTTCGAGAGCTTCGTCACCTGGGCAAGCTCCTCACCCGTCTCTGGCCCGTCATCGCTCTCCTCTTTGTTACCGGTCTCCTCATTTTTCTCAACTTCGAGCCGAATACTTTTCTCACCGGCTGGGACAATCTCCATCCCGAGTTTGATATCGACGAGAATCTTAAAAGAGCCCTCTTCTCCGTCTGGCAGGAATACCGCGGACCCGGACTTCTCGGTGGCATGGCTCACGCTGCCGATCTCCCCAGAGTTTTGTTTGCTGCCCTACTTCTTGCCGCCAAACTTACCCCAGACCTAATCCGCTACATCACCACCTTCCTCCCCCTGGTTCTCGGTCCTCTTGGGGTTTACCTTCTTTTCTACAATCATCTTTTTAAAAGCAAACTTGATGCCAAAACCATTCAGTTTGCTTCCTTTCTCGGTGCCCTCTACTATCTTCTTAATCTCAACACTCTCCAGACTTTCTTCGTCCCTTTCGAAACTTTCACTTGGTTCTACGGTGCCCTTCCTTGGCTTTTGTATTTCATCATCACCTACCTTCAAAAACCCACCAAAATTAATCTCTTTGTTCTCTTTTTAATCTCTTTTTTCTCCGCCCCCTCCTTTTATGTCGAGACCATTTTTCTGGTTTTCTTTGTCGCCGTTCTTCCTTTCTTTGTCGAGTTTTTAAAGCAACAAAAACACAAAGCCCAACACCTCAAGACCTCCCTTCTCTCCCTTTTTACCCTCGTCATTCCTCACCTCTTCTGGCTCCTTCCCGTTGCTTTTTTTGTCATCACCAATGGCACTGTTCCCGAGCAAGCCAAAAACAATCTTCTCTCTTCTCCCGAAACCTACGCCCGAAATCTCCAGTTTGCCACTCTCAAAGACACCGCCCTTATGAAGGGATATCTCTTCAACTACCTCGACCTCGGCCAAGACAACAAATACACCTATCTCCTCTCCGTCTGGCGCAGTCATCTTGATATTTCCATCGTCAGTCTTCTTGGTTTTCTCTCCTTCGTTCTTGTTCTTACCGGTCTCTACTACTCTTTTAAAAAGCGTTTTGCCTGGACCAAGTCCTTTGTTGCCCTTCTCGTTCTCTGTCTCTTTTTCCTTCTCGGAGGTGGTCTATTAGTAAACAACAAAATCCCCCTCATCGGTGAACTTTTCCGCTCTCCCTTCACTAAGTTTTCCATTCCTCTTTCTCTTGCTTACTCCTTTTTCTTCTCCATCGGCACCATCTTCCTACTGGATCTTTTTTCTTTTCTTCACACCCGACTAACCTACTACCTTACCCTCTTTACCGTCGCTTTTTCTCTCGTTCTCTTTATGTCTCCGGCCTTCTCCGGTAACCTCATCTCTCCCTCAATGCGCCAACCAATACCTCAGGAATACTTTGAGCTTTTTGCCTACATGAAAACCCAAGACACAGCCACTCGTGTGGCCAACTTTCCCCAATTCTCCTTTTGGGGTTGGGAAAGTTATGACTGGGGATATCGTGGTTCAGGCTTCCTTTGGTATGGACTTCGCCAACCTCTGATGGATCGCGCCTTCGACGCCTGGGACAAAAACAGCGAAAAATACTACGAGGAAATGAGTACCGCTCTCTACTCCGACAACCAAAACGCTTTTGAAAATATCCTCGATAAATACTCGATCAACTGGATTCTCATTGACGAACACTTAACCCTTCCCGAAAACGCTACCGACTCCGGTCTGCTTACCCTTAAAAAATACGTCACCGGCTCTCCCAAATTTTCTCTGGACCAAAAATTCGGCAACAAAATCTCTCTCTACCAAGTTGCTTTGAAAGATAAACCCCAAAACTTCATCTCTCTTCAAAGCCCTGTTGGCATCACTCATCCTTTTGCCTCCCTCTCTCTTCGCCCCAATACCGACTGGACCAAAAAGGGAGAATACCTAAACATCGCTTCACCAGCAGTCGGTAACGAAGGTGATACTCTCATCATTCCCTCTCTTACGACTTCCGAAACTCTTCTCCCCATCCGCATCGAGTACCAAAAACTGGGCACTAGTCTCAATCTTCGTCTTACCCCCATCATCCCCACAATTTTCCTGGACAACAGCCAAATAGATCTCCAAACCCAGCCCCTTACCCTCACCATCCCGGGAACTACCGGCACCGGTTTCATTCTCGAGTTGGACAAAAACTACTTCGAACTCCAGCTCCCGGCCGAGATTGATAGTTTCTCCGATTTCTATCCCCTCACTACCGTCTATCTCCCCAGTCACAATGCCTTCTCCGTTTCTCTCTTCTCTAGTTCCGAAATCGGCTCATACGACCTCACCGACAGACTTGGTGAAGCTACCCCCGAGCAGTGTTACAGAATAAGACCAAATCGCAAAGTCGAAAAAATCACTACCCAGAATGGTATCTCTTTAATCGGCACTGACGTTGTTGGCTGTCTCTCGGCCACTCTTCCGTACACCACTCGAGGTAACCTCATCTCTCTCGCCTTTACTTACTCCTCACCCACTCTCACCTTGGCTAGTGTCAATATCTCAGGGTCGGATCTCTCCGCCCAAAGTCTTCCCCAACCCCTAGAAACCAAAGAAAAACCCTCCCGTGCCCGCATCTTCACCCCTTCAACCGGAACCCTCCAACAGGTCAATCTCCTTCTTGAAGCTGGAGAAACCAGAACCGTCAAAGAAATCAACTACGACAATATCGAGATCAGTGTTCTTCCCCTCATCTACTCCTCTACTGCCTCTCTCCCCCTCATCACCCAGAAAAATATTGTTCTTAAAAATAAGATTGAACGCCTTCAGGTTTCCCTTCTCCAAACAGACACCGAACTCGATATGAATGAGACTCCAAATTCCAACAGTCTTTTTCCCGAAAGTCTTAACTGTGATCAATGGAACAATGGTAAAACGATCAAACAAGTGACCAAAGATGGTTTCCTCTACCAAAGTCAAAATGCCTCAGAATGCGATATTCTAAATCTTCGTCATCTGCCTCACTCCCTCAACTATTTAATCTCCTTCGATTACCGTTTCCAAAAAGGTCTCACTCCGACTGTCTGTCTTGAAAATCACTCCTCCCGTCGTTGTGACATCCACGAGCGTCTTCTCAAAACCAACCAAATCCAGTCTCTCATCCAGCCCATCGCCAACCTCTCCGAAGCTCCCGGCTTTACTCTCCATATATATAACCAGTCTTTTGGCAATCGTATTACCTCAAATCTCATCAAGTCCATCTCTCTTCGTCCCATTCCTCTTCAGTTCCTCCAAGACATCTCGCTCTCTTCTCTCAGCACCGACTCCTCACCGACAATCACCAACTCCACCCATCCCTATCCTTTTCTTTACACCGCAAATATTGAAGGTGGCCAAGGCTCACTTAGTCTCTACCAGACCCAATCGTTCTCCTGGAAGGCCATCCAGGTATCCCCAACAGACACCCAAACACCCTCATGGTTACTTTCCCTCATCGTTCCCTTTGTCTCCCCTTTCTTACCCAAACTCGACCCAACCAGTACATCTTCGTGGCACAACTCCTGGAATCTGCCGGAGGGTAACTCCAACCTTATTCTTGTCTACCTTCCTCAGTATCTTGAGTTCTTTGGCCTCACCCTTTTAGTTCTCGCCCCTATCATTGCTCTCGTCATTTTCCTCACCCTCAATCGCTACCAAACCAAAGACGAGTAGATAATAAAAACCCCGGTAAAATACCGGGGGTAAACCTCTCAATCCAAACTCTTAAAGTAATACATCCCATACTGATCAGGATGTCCATCGATAGGCAACACACTTACCAACTCCCAACCACAAATACCAACACAAGTCATCGCCTCAAAAGCCGGCAGCTCTATTAACCTTTGGTTTAAAACCGCATCTGTACTTTGAGCCCTTATTACCTTACCAGCGAAAACCTCAAAAACCAAATACTTCCACCACTTATTGTCCATTTATTTCCTCCTCAAACAAAATTAACTAGTCAACAAAAAGCCTCACAACTGGGGTGATGACGTGCCTGCCCAACTCGTCATCACTCCCAACTCTGAGGCCTTTTGTTCTAGTTGACAGTAAATTTTTGTAGTGTTAATCTGTAGGTGGTTGATGGAAACTGTCCTTTCATTAACCACTGCAAAAAAGCATTGCTATTCGAGTTAGGCTACGGTAGTAATGCTTTTTTCTTGCCTCGATTTAAGGCTAAAAAAACTCACTTATCCAAAGTTCAAAATTTTAAGGTTTATCCGGTTTTATCGGCTGGCCACCACCAACTGCTGGCCCATTCTACCCATTTTGGCAATCTGAAAAGACACGGCTCTACGGCCAAAACTACGGTTAACACGAACCGATTTTTTACGAGAGTTCACTAATTTGATGAGCAGATTTATCATTAGTTTTTAAATTTACTGGATCTATCTGAAAATATATCACACTCTGTCAAGCATATCAACCTATAGCCGATTTTAACCATACCCTATACTATTTTTAGCCTCAAATATACCCCCTACAGGTCTCCCCCTTTGTCGTGTATATTAAAGATAGAATGTCCAAGTCCACTACCGTTTTTTTCTGTAATAGCTGCGGCAACGAGTTTGCCAAGTGGTCTGGTCAGTGCCCCACTTGCCATGAGTGGAACACTCTTGTCGAGGCCACCCCTTTCTTAAAGACCCCAAGGGGCGGTGCCAAAAAAATCTCCACCAAATCCGTCGAGTCTTTCTCGGTCAAAGACGCTCTCACTTCCCAAGAAGGTTACACCCTCTCTACTGGAATTAGCGAGTTTGACCGCGTTCTTGGTCCCGGAATCACCCGTGGTGGTGTCTACCTGCTTGCCGGTCAACCTGGTATCGGCAAATCTACTCTGCTGACCCAACTAGCCATCTCTGTTCCCAATGATGTTTACTACGTCTGTTCGGAAGAAAACCCGGCTCAAGTCGCTACCAGAATCAAACGTCTCAGCAAGAAAGAAACTCCCCATATTCACCTTTTAAATACCTCCCTTGTCGATAGTGTCTGCGAAACCATCGCCAAAAACCCCAACTCCCTCATTATTATTGACTCCATTCAGTCTGTTTACACCAACCAAAACGTCACTACTCCCGGATCTCCGTCCCAAATAAGAGATAGCGCTTCATTACTCATCCAAACCGCTAAAGAACACTCAACTCCCCTCATAATAGTTGGTCATGTTACCAAAGATGGCAACATTGCCGGACCAAAAATGCTTGAACACATGGTTGATACAGTTCTTGAATTAAATGGCGATAGACAGCACCTTTTGCGCTTGCTTAGGACTATAAAAAACCGCTTTGGCCCAACCGATGAAACCGGTATCTTTCAAATGACCGGCAGTGGCCTAGAAGAAGTCAAAGATCCGGGGGCAATTCTTCTGGAAGGTCGCATTAAAAATGCTCCAGGATCCTGTCTCACCATGATTATGGAAGGAACCAGACCTCTTACTGTTGAGATACAAGCTCTTGTCGTCTCTTCTCCCCTCCCCATTCCCCGCCGAATTGCCAAAGGTATCTCCACCAACCGTCTCCAGCTTATCTGCGCCATTCTCACCAAGCATCTTCACCTTCCCATCGGTGAAAAAGATGTTTTTGTCAACGTCACCGGGGGTCTAGACATCAAAGACCCTGGAGCTGACCTCGGTATCGCCCTTGCCATCATCTCTTCAGCCAAAGACACCCCTCTCCCCGAAAACTCCATTTGCTTTGGCGAGCTTGGGCTACTGGGAGAGATTCGCAAGGTTGGTTTCTCCGATAAAATGCTCAAAGAAGCCAAATCCTTAGGTTACGACAAAATTTTCTCTCCAGGCACACATAAAACCATTCGCGCTATTTCTTTTTCTAAAAAGAAAAGAATTGATTAGCCTCCTGCCTGAGTCCCCTTTACACGAGGAATCTCTCAGCTTATAATCCACTAAAGTACTTTCACAATCCTGGTTTCAAGGAGAGGTAAATGTCACCCACAGCCAAGTACTATTACACTGGTTCCCCTTTTATCCCCTTTTACGATGTTGAGAGTATTAGTGACAGCGTTATGGGAGACATCAACAAAGGTATTCCTCCTACAATAGCTGTTTGTCTTGAAACGATCCACATGATGGCGTTCCATATCGAAAACAATCTCGTGCCCGAACAATCGAAAATCGTTAGTAACTTTGGCACCACCATGGTTGATCTCAAACTCCTAATCCTGGGTTACCGATATCTCTTTGATACCATACTGGCTACTGGGGCGTACCTCGTCACCAACTCAAAAGACGAAGCCGTAAAAGATCTCTTTTTGCCAGATTCGAACCCAGGAATCCTTCTTTATATCCAACACGTTAGAGAGCATCTGGATATTACGAAGGATCTACTGTTAAGAGACATCACCGGGAGGCTGATTTTAAGATATCTATTAGAAAGACCATTTACCAGAGACGATTACTTTGACACGGGACACGAATTTGCCTCCAACATCTTTCCAGAAATCAGCTTTGAAGTTGCAAAAAGGCTCATTGGAAAATCCTTCCCTTGACCACATTAGGCAGGCTAACCCCTGCCTTTTTTTATGGCAAATACTTGACTTTTCAGCCTCCTTATGATACTATAGGACTCATTCTCAGCCCAATGATGGGCTTGCTCCTTAAATCTATCCATATCGTCCGTTCGAGGAGATTTCTCATGCAAAAGTTCCTGTTTTCCCCCAAAGCTCTTCCCAATATTTCGATCGTGCTTTTTGACCAGTCTGGTCGCATCATTACCCCGGATGAGGGTAATGGTTTCCTCGGCGTTTTCCGCCATGGAACCAAAATCGCCCTCCACCTGAGTGTTAAAGGTGAACACACCTGCTTCACTCTCAACCCCCAAGGGTTACAGAAGGTCCCCAAGGCTAAAAATGAACTCGGGGGGTATACGAAAAACTTTACCATCGACTGCTCCACCGGCACCGGGCAAATTGCCCGCTGGCCGGCCAACATGGTCTGTTTGGAGGTTCCTGGCAATACCTACAATATCGGTATTGCCAATCAGAACGGGCGTTTTTTCTTCGTCACCGAAGAATACTCGCCTTCACCTGAGAACCTCCCTGAAGGCATGGTTGTCTCTTTCTCCCTGCTCCGCGGAGTAGGGACCGTAGCTTTTAAGCCGGGCTTCGATGCCCGCCTTCACTGGAAGGCCGTTCCCTTCAATCATCATCTCGGCCTGCGCATTATGCAGACCGGCGACCTGCTTGAATGGGAGAAGGACGATCTCGTTGACCTCGGAGGGGAAACCACCTTCCGCTACGAGATTAAAAAGTGCACCAACCTTAGCCTTCCTCACTAAGAAAAAGGCCCCGCTAACCCCGGGGCCTATTTTTATAACTTGACACATTTTGTAATATATGTTACAAAGAACCAGCTCTACAATGCAGGTTGTAAGCTAGAGACTTCCGCAAGGAGGTCTCTTTTTATATCCAACTACCCCCTTGACAAAATCTGTAATATACATTACAGTTATAAATAGCTTAATGAGCAATCATTAAGTCAGAAAGTTACGCAAGTGATTTTCGCAAGGAGCCTCCGCAAGGAGGTTCTTTGTTATTCCAAAGGCGCCACTTTTATTTTGTACTTGATGTTTTTTACCCTTTCCAGATCTATATCCCTGGTAAATCGTCTCGCTAAAATACTCTCATCCACATACCATAAAAACGTTTTTATTGCTTTTTCATCAAGCTCCCCACCGGAAAAACAGCCTGCCATCCACATCCACCAGACTCTTTCGGAGTCGGTAACTGTCTTGGACAGGTAAATATTGTCCAGCTTCATTTCATATCTAACACTTGTCGACTGAGGATCTTTCATAAAAGCAACAAACAGCGCCTTCTCCACTACTGTCCTTTGATCCCAATCGATCTTGTCACCGCTAAACGCTTCATCAACATCCATAAACTCAACCTCCGGAAAAGCTTCCTTCCAACTCTCTATCTCCCCCAGTGGACCTTCGTCGTTTGCCCTCATAACAATCTCCATTTTTTCCGAATTAAAATCAGTCGGTACTGGCTTTATTTTTTCGTTCATAACTCGATTCTACATCATTCCCAAATCAAGGCCGAAAAAATATTTATCAAAAAAAATGCTTATACTAAATGTATGAACATGACCCCTTCTTACGTCTGCCCTATGCACCCCGAAGTCACCTCCGACAAGCCGGGGAACTGTCCTAAGTGTGGAATGGCTCTTGTTCCCCAAGAGATGAAACATAGTGATCACGAACACCACGAAACCCCTTCTTCAGACAACAAACATGAAAGCCATCAGGGCCATACCATGAAACCGGTTGCCCAAATGGGTTTCTGGGAAAAATTTAAGATGAGTATGACTATGGCTATGGGTATGGATCACACTGGACTCGCTGGTCGTGAAATGGCCAAAATGATGGAAGAAGACATTAGAAACAAATTTTTTGTTTCTCTGATTCTCACCATTCCCATCGTCCTCTACTCTCAAATGGGCGTCAATATCTTTGGTCTGAGTCTTCCTTCACCTATCCCCGTAAACTGGTTGCTTCTTCTCTTAACAACTCCTGTTTATTTTTACTGTGGTTGGATTTTTCTCTACTCTTCATACATCGCCATTTTCAAACAAAAAACTCTCAACATGGCCGTGTTGATCGCTGTCGGTATCAGTGCTGCTTACTTCTTTAGTATTGCTTTAACACTCTTGGGTAGTAATGAGTCTTTTTACGAAGCGGCTGCCATGCTCACCACCTTTGTCCTTTTTGGTCACTGGATGGAAATGAAGTCCAGAAGAGGCACTACCGATGCCCTTCAAGCTCTTTTCGATCTGGTACCACCCCAAACAAGAGTACTCCGTCATGGTAAAGAAGTACTCGTCTCTACCGCTGAAGTTCTTGTCGGTGACACTATTATTCTAAAACCGGGAGACAAAGTGCCTGTCGATGGCGTAATTACCGAAGGTCAAACAGCAATCGACGAATCCTTGGTTACGGGAGAATCTATACCGGTATCCAAAACCATTGGTGCGGAAGTTATCGGCGGTTCTATCAACACCTCCGGTTCCGTCAAGTTTAAAGCTACCAAAATTGGCGCCGACACTGCTCTGGGGCAGATTGTCAAAATGGTCGAAACAGCCCAAAACTCCAAAGCTCCAGGTCAAAAAATAGCTGACCGCTTTGCTCAATATCTGGTCGTCGTAGCCGTTGGCGGCGGTCTCCTTACCTTTATTATTTGGTTCTTTATCATCGGTCAGCCCTTGTTGGTCGCTCTCACCTTCGCCATCTCCACGGTAGTCATCGCCTGTCCGGACGCTCTTGGTCTTGCCACTCCAACTGCCGTCGCCGTTGGTACCGGCTTGGGTGCCAAATATAATATTTTGATTAAAGACGCCCCTACCTTGGAACAGGTCTCCAAGATTCAAACGATAGTCATGGACAAAACAGGAACCCTTACGGAAGGAAAACCAAAAATTACCGATGTCCTTGCCGCCGAGGGTTTTAAGTCTGATGAAATCCTTATACTAGACAGCGCCGTAGAAGCAAAGTCCGGCCACCCCTTAAGCAAAGCCATCCTGGAAGAAACAAAAAAACGTGGTCTTAAGTTCCCGGAAAAAATTGAAAAATTTAATTCCATTGCCGGCCATGGAGTGGAAGCAATTGTTTCTCAAAAACACATCTTGGTCGGGACGATTAAGCTCATGTCTGATCGAAAGGTAGACATTTCTCCCCTTAAATTGGATATCGATAGATTACTTTCGGAAGGAAAAACAATCATGATCTTAGCAGTTGATGGAAAAATTGCTGGAGTGGCTGCCGCCCAAGATCCCATTAAGCCAACCGCCAAAGTCGCCGTCGAACGAATGAAGCATCTCGGTCTCGAAATCGCTATGATTACCGGAGACAACAGTAAAACCGCCGAAACCATCGGAAAACAGCTGGGAATAGACCGCATTTTCGCCGATGTTCTTCCAGGAGACAAAGCTCGGTATGTCAAAAAACTCCAAGATGAGGGGAAATTTGTCGCCATGGTTGGTGACGGCGTCAACGACGCGCCGGCCTTGGCCCAGTCCAACATTGGTATCGCCATTGGTGCTGGCACAGACGTCGCTATCGAAACGGCCAATGTTGTTTTGATGAAATCAGACCCCCTTGATATTCTTAGAGCCATAAAATTAAGTAAGGCTACCGTCAGAAAGATGAAAGAAAACCTGGCTTGGGCTAGTGTTTACAACCTACTGGCCATCCCCATTGCCGCCGGAGTACTTTACCCACGATTTGGCATTACTCTTCGTCCTGAATTTTCTGCCTTGCTCATGTCTATCTCATCAATTATCGTCGCCGTCAACGCCGTCTTACTTAAAAGGGTTGAAAAAGATCTTATTTCATAAACGATCAATAATATGTTTAAACTACCCTACCATTATGCTGAATCTTTAATCGTCTCCGCCTCCCCCCAAGCGCTCTTTTCTTTTGTTGACAACCACGCCAATCTTTCGTCTCACATGGGACGGTCTTCCCTGATGATGGGAGGAGGCAGTATGGTCACTGAAATTGACAATGATTTAGGTCAAAAAGTTGGTTCTCATATTCAGCTCAAAGGCAAAGCTTTTGGACTAAACATCTATCTCGACGAAGTGGTCACCCAACACGAACCACCCAAATTAAAATCATGGGAAACGGTTGCCTACCCCAAACTTTATGTGATTGGCAATTACCGCATGGGTTTTGAAATTACACCTCAAGAGAAAGGGTCTCGATTGGTTGTCTTTATCGACTACGAGTTACCCAGAGGAGCAGCTCGACTACTTGGCTTCCTTTTTGGATATATGTATGCCCAATGGTGTGTCAAACAAATGATCACCAGCGTCCGTAAAAACTTTGTTACTCGGCAATAATTACTCCGTGTGGAATTCCCATAGCACAGGTAATCACGTACTCTCCTGGAGAGGGTGGTGTTACTTCGAATACATTAGTTACATCCTTCTCAAATCCATAAACCTCATCCGTTAGCTCAGGAATTGTAATACTTCCCATACAACCCAGACCATCAACAATGGCCTTAACTTCCAGTCTAACCGGAACACCGGCTTTCACTTTAAATCGGCTTGGGCTAAGACCATCCTCAATATTGTAAGTGGCTCTAATCACTTGAACTGCTTTTTGACTTGATGTCGAAGTGGGTTTCGGCTCGACTCGTGGCTCTATTGTCGGAGCCACGTATCTGGTTATTTCTTGATCATCGTAAACAATCAATGGTTTCGCTCGTGATGATTTGAATATCACGACACCAACGACGATAACTGCAATGGTAAGAAAGACGGCTAATATTTTCATAGTTGACTATTATAAAATATTCTACTACACTAGGTAGTATGTTGAATACTACCAGCATCAAAACAATCATTATGATCGTCTTCGGCACAGCTTTAGTAGCGATACTTTCGCTGTTTGCCATCAGTCTCCTCAGTAAAAAAACCTCAAGCTCCCCTACCACCTCTTACACCCAGACAGATACCCAAAAACCCAAAGTTGAATTACCCGAAAACTTTGTCGACACGGGAATCTCGAAATTAAAAGACACCATTACGAGAGACTTTATTGTCAAAAATATTGGTGAAAAAACACTTCAGCTTAGAAATATTAATTCCAGTTGCGGTTGTACCTCAGCCAAAATAATTAGCGGAGACCAAGAAACCAAAGAATATGGTATGAGCAAGCGATCTCTCGAGGTAGTCAACATAGCTCCTGGAGCTGAAGCAACCATTAGAGTCATCTATCGCCCCTTCACCATGCCGGTTTATGGTGTCATCATCCGTGAGGTATACATCGACACCAACGACCCCGATTTCTCAAAGATCATATTAAGAATGAAAGCCAACATTACCAAATGAACTTAGATCCAAATCTTTTCCTGGGAGTCTCTCTCACCGCTTCTTTCATCGCCGGAGTCTTGGCTCTCTTTGCCCCCTGCTGCATTACCTTTCTCTTGCCTTCTTACTTCGGTACTATCTTCAAAGATCGCAAAAGGGTTCTGCTCTATACCCTGCTTTTTGCTTTGGGTCTCTCCTTCATTCTTATTCCGATATCCTTAGGTTTCCGCTTTTTCATTTTCTTTTTGGATGCTTACCACAAAGAAGTCTACTACTTAGGTGGCGCCTTTATGGTATTTATGGGGCTAATGACCATCTGGCCTGTATTTCATCTCCCCCAAATTTTCCATGTCAACCCCCGGGTTGGTCAAAAAACCAACACTTGGTCGGTGTTCGTTCTCGGTTTGATGTCCGGCCTCACCTCAGCCTGTTGCGCCCCGGTTCTTTTTGCCGCGGTTACACTGACCTCTCTCTCACCCACTATGTTCCAAGCCCTACTAGTCTCTATCGCTTATGTGCTGGGAATCGTGTTTCCTCTCATGCTCATCTCCATGTCTTACTCAAAGGTGACCGGCCTCATCGGCAAAAATAGAGCCAAAATATACAAAATATTCCAGTTTCTTGGAGTAGGCATTTTTTTCTTGTCCGGCATCACCATTACGATTTTAAACTACTTCGACAAAATCCAAATGAGTTCAGAAAAAGATGTCTATGGTCAAGTGATCAGGAATATCGTCTTTAATATATCAAAGTATTTCCAAAATCGAATTGTCGATCTCTTAGTTTTTTCCCTCATCTTATTTTTATTTTATAAATTAATTATTAAATTTAAAAACTATGAAAGAAAAGACGACTAATTTCCGAAGTAAAGTTATTCCCCTACTTTTACTCGCCAGTTTTGGAGTGAATATAGGCCAAGGCTTCTATATTGTGAAAATTAATAGTGGCGGAACCGCCAACCAAGAACAAACCACACAGAGTCAAACAAACAAAGGGGAAACTGTCTCCCTTGAAGAGGTCAATCCTGATCAAGGATATGAAATAAACGCCGCTTTTGGTGATCTGGGTCCAAAAATGATCGCTCTCGGTGTTATCGACTTGGAAAAATTTAAAGCGGCATACAGTGCTTCCGGACAAGACCTCGATCAGGAACAGCTTGATATCCTCACCAAAGGTAGCAACACTCCTGTAAAAATTACCTCATTAAACAGCAAATTTCTCCTGAACTTCTTCTGGGCACTTGGGTTGTCCAACAAATCATCCATCTTGGACGCGGGAGACATGGTAAAAGACGGCGGGCTTAAAGGTGCCGCTAGATTTGCTTCTACCGGTGGTTGGACTCTGGCAAAAGGTGATGCCATGAAATACTACTCCAAAGCAAACTTCATCAAACTCACCCCGGCACAAGAGAAACTGGTAAAAGAAGTTGCTTCAAATATTTTCCGTCCTTGCTGCAACAACTCTACCGCTTTCCCCGACTGTAATCATGGCATGGCCTTACTCGCTGTCTTAGAGTTAATGGCCTCAAACGGAGCCAGTGAAAAAGAAATGTACGAGGCAGGTAAATATTTCAGCGCTTTTTGGTTCCCAGGTAACTACTATGACCTAGCCTTGTATTTCAAAAATAAAGAAAGTAAAAACTTCGCCGACATCGATGCCAAAACACTCCTTGGTCGAGAGTTCTCTTCATCCTCCGGCTGGCAGGCAGCCAAGCAATGGCTAAGCAGTGAAGGCATCATTGAACAACCACCCAAGCAGGGCGGTGGCGGTTGTGGAGTTTAAATAAAATATCCAAGTGCTGCCACAACCATGAAAAAATTAATTGGAGGCGCAATTCCCTTCATCATAATTCACTTCATTTGTTGTGGCGGTATTCTCATCTTCCTCATCAGCTCGGGATATTTATTGAAACTCACCAATGAGAGCCAAAATAAATATTTATTAATTCCTAGTTTGCTCCTGTTATTTCTTGCTTGGTGGCAACTCCGCAGACAAAAAACGGGCCTGTTAAAAGCACTTTTGCTTGTCGCCATCTATTCAATCACAAGCTACATCTTTATCGTTTATTTATTTATTCCCTGGTGGATACCGGGATACAACGGCGGACCTCTTTTACCTTGAACATGAAAATAAACAATACCTTTAAAATATCTCTTGTCTTAGTTACTCTCTCTTTTATTGTTGTCTATGTCCTCAAAGTTCCCTGGAATATTCTGCTACCATATGGTATTTTTCTCATCTGTCCGGTTATGCATATCTTTATGATGAAAAACATGAGCCATGATAATAGTGGTGATAATTCCAAAAAAAATTGTCACTAAATATTAAATTAAAAACTGTGAAAAATCTTTCACTTGGCGTATCATAAAAGCATATGACCAAGGATAAAGCGATTATCAAAGCATTGCTTTCCGGAACAGGTGTCACCATAAATGGTAGTCGTCCGTACGACCCCCAAATACACAACGAAGATTTTTATGGACGAGTACTCAAACATGGATCACTGGGTCTTGGCGAAGCCTACATGGACGGTTGGTGGGACTGTAAAAAACTCGACCAGTTTTTTGACAAGATTCTTTCTGCTAGTCTGGACCGTAAGGTCAAAAATAATCTAGCCCTAGCCGCCAGACTCACTTTAAACGTCGTCTTAAATGCGGGTAGAAAATCAAAAGCTTTTGAAATTGGCCGTAAACACTACGACATCGGCAATGACTTGTATCGGGCCATGCTAGACAAACGCCTCACCTATACCTGCGGATACTGGGAAAACTCCACCAATCTTGATGACGCCCAAGAAGCCAAGCTAGACCTCATTTGTCGGAAGATTAGTCTTAAACCTGGACAAAGAGTCCTAGACATTGGTTCCGGTTGGGGTAGTTTTCTTGGTTTCGCTGCCGAAAAATATGGTGCAAAAACCAAAGGGATCACTGTCTCTAAAGAACAGAAAATACTTGCCGACTCACTTTACAAAGGTCTTCCTGTTGAAACTCTGCTTCAAGATTACCGTGATATCAAAGGTAGCTATGACCACATCGTGTCTCTCGGCATGATTGAACACGTAGGCTACAAAAATTATCGAACTTTTATGAAAGTCGCCCACAAAGTCCTTAAGGATGATGGTTTGTTTTTGCTCCACACCATTGGTGGCAACATCTCAGTGACGGGAACTGATCCCTGGACCGGTAAATATATCTTTCCCAACTCTATGCTGCCCTCGATTAAACAGTTAGGTCAGTCCATAGAAGGACTATTTGTCATGGAAGACTGGCATAATCTCGGAGTTAATTACGACAAGACATTAATGGCTTGGCATAGTAATTTTGAAAAAAACTGGAAGTTAATAAGATCAAACTACGACGAAAAATTTTATCGCATGTGGCGATACTATCTCCTCTCCTCTGCCGGATCGTTTAGATCCAGGAATATTCAGCTCTGGCAAATCGTCTTGTCCAAAAGAGGAGTTCTTGGCGGTTACAAATCAATTAGATAACGATCTCCCGTCTCACTTCATTGATGAGACAGAAGCAAACTGCCAAAAGATAAAAAGGAAACCCACGGTCATTACAATGGGAGCCAGACGGGAAATGAGATTAAACCGTTTTGGATTAAATCCTTTAAGTAGTAATGAGTTGCTTACCACCGAGACCGAAGACAAAGCCATCGCTAGTCCGGCCAGTTCTGGTTTAAGAACCAAACCAAACGAGACAAAAGCTCGAGCCGCTACCGGGATACCCAAAACATTGTAAAAGAGAGCAAAAAACATATTTTGTTTAATCTTTCCAACCGTCTCTTTACTCAATTTGATCGCTGTTAGTATCCCTTCCAGATCATTATTCATAATGATGATACTTCCGGACTCCAAAGCCACGTCGGCACCAGATGCCATCACAATTCCCAGGTCGGATTGAACTAATGCCGGAGAGTCGTTAATACCGTCCCCTACCATGGCCACAATCTTTCCCTGTGCTTGTAACTTCTTGACCTCCTCCGCCTTATTCTGTGGCAGTACTTCAGCCAGTACCTTGGTAATGCCAACTTGTTTAGCAATCGCGTTGGCCGTCCTCTGGTTGTCGCCGGTGATCATATAAACTTCAATTCCCTGATCCTGCAGTTTTTTTACTACCTTGGCCGTTGTTTCTTTCACTCGATCAGCCACGGCTACGATACCCAATACTTTTTTCGTCGAAGCAATTAGCATCGCCGTTTTACCACCCTCTTCCAGTTTCTCCAAATCCACAAGTGAGTATGAGTGAATATTCTTCAACTCCATCAAGCGGCGATTACCCACAAAATACGTTTTTCCGTTAATCTTGCCCTCAACTCCATGACCAGGAACTGCTTTAAAGTCCGCCGTTGCAGTCTGCCTGTCTTTTGTCGAAACTCGACTCTTGCAGTAATCAACAATGGCCGCCGCCAAGGGGTGCTCGGATTTTGACTCCAAAGCATAAAGAATCGCTAGTATTTCCTGCTCCGATTTGTCTGAGTAGTTCACGATATCCGTCACTTCCGGTTGGCCTTTAGTGAGTGTCCCTGTTTTGTCGAAAACAATAGTCTCAATCTTGCAGGCAGTTTCCAATGGCTCTCCACCCTTAATCAGGATTCCTTGTTCGGCACCCTTACCTGTCGCCACCATGATCGCAGTAGGGGTAGCAAGTCCCAAAGCACACGGACAGGCAATCACAATTACCGAGACAAAGGCCAAAATAGCAAACTCAAAGGAGGCTCCCAGAATAAAGTACCAAAGTAGGAAAGTCAGTATCGCTATCACGATAACTGTAGGCACAAAAATCGAAGATATTTTGTCGGCAAATCCTTGAATTGGAGCCTTGGTTCCTTGAGCATCCTCAATCAATTTAACTATCTGCGACAATACTGTATCATCACCCACTTTTTGTACCTCAAACTCAAAACTTCCGGTTTTATTAATCGTCGCTGTAAACACTTTCGCTCCAACCACTTTTTCTACGGGAATCGACTCTCCGGTAAGAGCTGACTCATCTACCGAGCTCGACCCTGAAACAATTACTCCATCCACGGGAATTCGCTCTCCTGGACGAACAACGACAATGTCTCCGACAATCACCTCTCCAACGGGAAGGTCAACCGGAGAACCATCTCTCATTACTCTGGCCGTTTTCGGTGCCAACCCGACCAGTTTTTCGATTGCCTGTGAAGTCTTTCCTTTAGCTTTAGCTTCGAGCCATTTTCCCAAAGCCACAAACGTAATCAAAAGAGACGCTACTTCATAATATAGATTCCCTATTTTCATTCCATCTAAACCAAAAACTGAGCCGGTATTCACAATGTACGCTACATACTCAAAGGTACTATAAACAAAGGCCGTCAGTGTACCAATGGCAATTAGCGAATCCATGCTAAAGGTTTTCATCTTAAAGGCAGAGATCGCCCCTTGAATAAAGTTATTACCGACCCAGAACTGAACCGGCGTGGCAAGAATTAAAGAAATCAATCCGGAGATAGGCATGATTGTTCTGGCGAAGGGAAGATTGGGGACAAAGTCATACACCATAAAGAACAGCATCGGTAAACTTAACACCAAGCCGGCAATAAACTTGGTAAACCAATACTTAATTTCGAGCGATCTTTTTTCGGTTTCCGACTTGGAACTTGTTTCTGAAGGAACCTCCGCTCTGTAACCGGCGGATTTAACGGCTTCCTTGAGGTTTTTCAAAGTTGCCAGTTTTGTATCAAACTTGACTCTGGCTTTACTCGTCGCAAAATTAACATTTGCCTCCTGAACTCCCTTTGTTTTTGTAAGAGACCTTTCAATCAGACTCGCACAACTACTGCAATGCATACCGGAAATTTCCAGATAGGCTACCTGGGAAGTGCTGTCTTTTACCTCATTGTTGGTGACGCTCATAAGTTTTAGACGATCTCAGCTTTATAACCGATTTCTTTTATGGTATTTATTAATATTTCCGGGGTCGTCGTATCAATGTTGTAAGTAATACTTACAGTTTTTTTCTTAAAATCCGAGTCGGTTATTTTTACACCCGGGATCTCTGAAAGGGTAGCTTCAATTATTTTAATACATGATTTACAGTGCATGTCATTTATTAGAAAGGAAAGATTGTTTATCTTCATATTTTTTATAATTTGTAATTACTTAGAACCTCCGCAGGAACCACTACCCCCACCACAACCGCATCCTTTGGCGCCGGACTCGATTGGTTTGGTACTTGTCGTTGTCCCTGAAGAACCCGTTCCGTCAACCACTTCAATTGTTCCGGAAACCATACCCATCCAGCAAGAAAATTTATAAAGACCCACCTTTGAGGGAGTAAACTCTTTTACGGATGTCTTACCCTGAGTTAATGATATTTGACCATTCCACAGTTTAGAAATTATGGCATTGGTACAGCCGCTCGTTCCCACATCAGTAACCTCCAATCGTACCGGCTGACCGACTTTAATCTTAAATCGGTTCGGGGTATAACTTCTTGACGAGGCATTCATCTTGATAATTTGTTTTCCGGACACGACAGGCACCAAGGAAGTGTCGCGGCTTTTATCCGAAGATCCCGCCGAAGTTGTCGCCGCCAAGACATCACTAATATTTGATAATCCCAAGACGGACATCTGAGCGTTAATATTAAAAGCGGCAAAAAATAGAACCAAGATTCCTGCCACAATCGAAAATTGTTTCGCTATTTCGGGATTACTAAATAGTTTCACACTACTCAGTCCAATCACCAACAAACCGGGAATTGTACCTAAGGCAAAAACCGCCATTATCAAAGCTCCTTGTAGCGGATTTCCCGAAGCTAGGGCCAGCGCCTGAACAGTGATTGTGAATCCACAAGGTAGAAAGAAAGTAAGTGCTCCCATCAAAAATGGCCCAAACCTACCCTGAAAGTTTTCTTCGTTAGAAAATTTACCAGTGATAGATTTTGGGAAGCGTAGCTGGTACTTAGCTAAAGCCTTAACTCCAAGCATTTGCAAACCAAGAAGTATCATCAAAATCGAAACCCCAATTACTAAAGATGCCGAAAAAGCCGGGGAAACTCTAAATACATTTCCCAAAAACCCCAACAAACCCCCAAAAACTCCGTATCCCAAAACCCGACCGACGTTAAAAAGAATATGCGGTTCGGATTTTTTTAGCGAAGAATCATTTTTATCATAAATAGACAGCCATTGTTTACTTAACGAAAGAATGATTCCTCCCACCAAAGCCGCACAGCTTGATAGTCCGGCCAGTATGCCAAACAAGAAAAATACCGGTAGTGAGGACTGGGAATTAACGGAAACCAATGAAGCAAAGCCTGTTTTTTGCAAGATATAAAAACCAGCCAAAAACAAGGCCGCTATCATATAAGGCGTGTAGTTTATTTCTCCGCTGGGCTTATTCTCGCAGGCAGTTTCGCACTCGGTTTTTCCCTTGACCTGTATCGATTTATCGATCGGTTTACTAAAAAAGGTATAGCCGTCATCTTTAAAAAGATAATTTAGATAATCTTCCGAAAGATGGCTATTTCCAGATGTTGCTATCTCCACCAATCCTTTATTCAAGTCAACCTCAACCAGCAAAACTCCCTTTTCTTTGCGCAACTTCTTCTCAATAATCATCTCGCAAGAAGCACAGTGCATCCCCCTTATATAAAATTTTAAGCCTGTCCGCTCCTGATTATAATTCAACATACTACATAGTGTAGTATGTTTTCATTAATTGTCAAGGAGAAGTTCATTGATGGCTACCTAATACTGACTGGGCGGCTTCTATTTCCGACACCCCAAAGTTACTTGTTTTTTGGGCAATGACATTTAAAATACACGAATCTAAGTGTGGGCAGCTATAAAATAAGTCTTTGTTCCTCGTCAGCAATGTACCAACAAATAATGTCATTACCACAACAGACGATACCACCAAAGGTCCTTTTATTTTGACTCGTTCCTTCCCCACCAAGATATGAATCCTTTCTGATTGGCTATTCGAAAAACCGACCGCTGGAATAATATTTTTGCCGCTGCCTTCATACTGTTTATATAAGGCAGAAATTATTGGCAGTCTTTTGTTTAATATTTTTTCGGCGTATGCATCGGCCGTTAACTCCACCAAGACATCATAGTGTCCAAATATCCATTTTTTGAAAGGAAATCCCGGTAATATCTCCTTAATTCCACCAACGACCCAGCTCTTAAACGGATCGAAAGCCAAAGTGTGTTGTTTCTCGTGGAGCATTATCGCTTTTACTTCCAGACTAGAATTCGTTTCCTTAAGGTTTTTAGGGAGATGAATTCTTGGATGTAACAGTCCAGAAGTGAAAGCTCTGATAGAACTGGAACTAAAGGTAACTATTTTATCCTTTATTGAAACCAGTTCGAGACTCTTCGTAAAATGACGGGTGCCACCCACAATCTTTAATGTCATCAACAACGCTTTGATGTATCTGTATATCAGAACTTGAGTGGTAATACTAATCAGGGAAGAGACAAGTAGTACACCCAAAGACTGGATCGAAACCATACTGTATCCATACCGAATCGCATCCATCAAAAAAATCAACAACATCACCAACCCGGGAGACGTATCCAAAAATAATTTAAAAAGGAACACCGTATAAATCAAACCCACAAACACCAAAAACACGAAAAAAAGATTAGAAAAAGAATTTAACTTTCTATAATTCATTTAGCTTTTTTGGAAGAATCAATAAACCGTTTAAGAAGGTTCATATCCTCTCGGTCGTTTTTTACCATGTCTACGAACTGAGATATCGCAAGTTCGCCATAAGTATCCATCAAATTACCATACAGGTTTTTCAAGCTCTTCTTAATATAGACCTCTTTGTTCGAAACTGGAGAGTAGACATATGCTTTACCAACCATTTCTCTGGTTAATACCTTTTTATCTGACATTCTCTTCAAAACCGTCATCACTGTCGTGTAGGCATAATCCCCTTTAAGCTGTTTCAAGACATCCAATGGCTTTAAGGGTTTCTTTTCTTGCCAAAGAACATCTATAATCTGTTGTTCCAAGCAACCAAACAATTTTGATTCCATATACTACGTATTGTAGCACGCAAAGCTGGTATAGTAATAAATACCGATTTATGAACACTAATCTCTTCTTCATCTTCCTCACCGGCTTAACTACCGGCGGACTCACCTGCCTTGCCATCCAGGGAGGACTTCTTACTTCGGTAATCGCCCATCAGGAAAACAGTCTGATCAAAACCAACAAGGCCCTCCCCATCGTCTCCTTCCTCACCGGTAAACTCTTAATTCATACTCTCCTCGGCTTCCTTCTTGGTGCTCTCGGCCAAACCCTCGTCCTTTCTCCTATCACTCGAGGTTGGATTCAGATCATCATCGGCATTTATCTTTTGGGTATCGCCGGTAACCTTCTTAACCTCCACCCCCTTTTCCGTTACTTCGTCATCAAACCCCCCAAATTTCTAGTCCGTCTGGCCAAAAATGAGTCTCAAAGTCAGTCTCTTTTTGCTCCTTTTCTTCTGGGTTTATCAACAGTCTTTCTTCCTTGCGCTGTCACCCAGGCTACTGAGGTTATCGCCATTGGTACCGGCAATCCTTTATACGGCGCCGCTATTATGTTTGCCTTTATTGTAGGCACCTCGCCTACCTTCCTGCTTTTTGGTTTCCTCCTTAGCTCCGGTGCCAAAGCTTTTCAAAAGTATTTTCCCCAAATTGCCGCTGCCGCCCTTATCGGTATGTCCATTTACTCCGTAAACAACGGCGTCGGTTTAACTGGTTCTGTTTACACCATCCAGAACTTCTATCGAGCTGCCGTCAACCCTTCGGTTCTTTCAGCGAGTACCGACGATACCAATGTTTCAGTTAAAAACGGTATTCAAAACATCTCTATCACCGTCAACAATAGTGGTTACTCTCCTAACTCCCTTACCCTAAAAAAAGACATTCCTGTCCGCCTCACTCTTAGGACTATCAATGTTCAGTCTTGCTCTCGTTCCTTCACTATCCCTGCCTTAAACATTCAAAAACTTCTCCCCGAAACCGGAGAAACCATCATCGAGTTCACCCCCAAAAAACTCGGTGCTCTTGTCTTCTCCTGCTCCATGGGTATGTACACCGGCCGTTTCAATATTATTAATTAATCAATACTTATGTTCAATTTTCTTAAATCCAAAACCAAAAATGATCACCTCCAAACTACTACTCTAAAACTTTCTGGTCTCCACTGCACCTCCTGTGCCGCCAACATTGATCTCGCTCTCGAGGATACACCGGGGGTTTCTTCATCCGACACTAGCTACCAAAAATCCGTAGCCAAAATTACTTTTGATCCGGAAAAAACAGATCTCAACTCCATCAAGAAGGTCATCACTAATCTTGGCTACCAACCGGAATAGGAAAGACTTACTTACCCTCGCCTTTGACGTCTTTTAGATAGCTTTTGAACTCCTCCCAAACTTTCTTCCAGTCACCACCAGCCGCCTCAATTTCTTTGAAGATAGTTTCCACATCTACGAGGATTTGATCCTCTTTTACAATCATTTTAGTTTTTGCCATTTTAGTTTAAATTGTTTTATTTAATAACTCATCTTACCAGAAGCGAGCCAACAGGCTCGCTTCTTTATAAGACTTATTTGTACGCAACCGGAACCTCGGTCAAGACTACTCCAAGAGACATTCTTCGAGCTTTGACATCAATCATTTCCACAAAAGCTTCCACTTTATCGCCCATAGCAAACTCTTTGTCTGCTGGTTTCTTGGAAATATGAATCAAACCATCGACACCTTTTTCGAAGTTTACGAAGATACCGTAAGGAGCAATGCGCACCACCTTACCTGTATGTTTGGTACCCACAGCATAGTTCTTTTCGATTTCTTTCCATGGATCATCGGTCATCTGCTTAATGGATAGGTTAAGTTTTCCGGCTCCTTTATCAATTCCGATAACCTGAACCTTAACGTCTTTACCCACTTTAAACATTTCGTTTGGATCTTCCACTTTCTCCCATGAAATCTCAGAAATATGAATGAGACCTTCAACCCTTGCCATCTCACCTTCTTTCTCTTTATCCTTCATTGGAACATTGACGGTCACAAACACACCAAAAGGCATGATTCCGGACACGGTTCCTTCAAGTTTGTCACCCACGGTAACAAGTTCCAAAGCTTCACCCTTTTTGGCAAGTGACTCGGAATCGGATACCATCTTCTCGGAGAAAATTAATCTGTTTTGATCTTTATCAACTTCAATCACCCGCACTTTGAAGGTCTTGTTCAATAGCTCCTCCATGTTGCCGAGGAACTTCTCCCCAAACTGTGACGTTGGTACAAATCCGCGAATCTCGCCCACCTTGACCACCATACCACCTTTATTAACCTCAACCCCAGTAACTTCCACTTCTTTTTCCTCTTCCATCAGTTTCTTGAAACGAGACCAGCGGTTTTCATCGGCAGCCTGTTTAAGAGAGAGAATTATCTGTCCCTGATCGTTTTCTGGGAACTTGACATAGGCTTCGGTTCTGTCTCCAACTTTAAGGTCGGCTAGTACGTCATAGGCCTCTACCAAGTCTTCACCGGTCACGACACCCTCCGTCTTGGCTCCAATGTCCACGAGGACCATCTTTTTCCCAATCGAGGAAACCACACCTTCCACCTTTTGGCCCTTTTTTAAGGCTCCTGGGAACGCGCTGGCACCCTCCATTAGCTTGTCCATAACGGACATTGACTGTTTAGTAATAACTTCTGTTTGAGCTTTGCTCATTTTAATAAAAATTCCTTTCCTGTCTTTTCGACTCACATATTGTACCACAAAACGCCTTCTTCTAGGCTCGTTCACTTGACTATTGCCTATAATATTGGTAACATACTCGAGAACCTTAAAATGCCAAAGGAGGCACCATGAAAACCGCAGTTGGATTAGTTATTTGGGCTATTATTGTTCTTCTGACCTTGTTTGTTTCCATAAAGATTACTATTGATCTTTGGAACATCAACACCGTTGAGGTTGGACCTCACAAAATCGCTTCTGTCTCCAGCCAGAGCACAGTAACCATACCTGAGTCCAACATCACCATCACCGGCCAAAACTACTTTGAAATTCAAGACCTTGTTTCCAAAGAGATTACTCTCCCAGAAGTTATTCCCCCAGCTATTGGAGAAACCAACACTCATTTTAATATCAAGAATCCCCCTCCAGGGAAATACCTTCTCCTGAAAGCCTCGGCCGATTTTTACTCGGAAACACCAACCAAAATCACTGTTCGTGGTGGTTTTGAAGAAGCGATCATTTTTTCGCTACTGTACTTAGTCGTTACCATTTTTGCCTGGGGAGTTGCCTTTTTCCTTGTAGGTTCTTTCTTCTTTGACTGACGATGACTGATCAGTTTTTGCCCGCCACCTCGGCGGGCTTTTTATTTCCTAAATCCTCGCATAATCATCCTTCAATCTCACAATATCCTCTTCATTGGAAGGTTCATTCAAATCGGTATGTTTCCAAATCTCCGCTACCAATCCCCATCCATCCAGCCCAATCAATCTATGGCGTGTTCCCCTGTCAAAGCTAATACTCTCTCCTGCTTTATATTTTCCAAATCCTTCCGGCTCAATATCAGTGTCACTCACTTTAATACCCACTGTTCCTGCCACCACCCTCCAGTTTTCGGCTCTTCGATGATGATACTGCCAAGATAGTTTCTCACCCGGAGCCACCAACAAAAATTTGGGGCTCAAGTTAAATTTACTTTTCAAAAGTTTGCTTTTTATTTCCGGAAAAAAGATGTCCACAAACATCTCGATTCTTTCATCATCAATTTTCCAGTATGCTCCCCAAGGTTTGCTATCGTTAATTTCCAAAGCCTCGAAACCCAGATCATAAATCCATCTGTCTACCTCATTCACCACTTCCGCTTTTGTCCCTTCAACTCCCAAATTAACTTCTGTCCCTTTTTCAATCATTCTCCCAATATATCATCTTTAAGCTCTCACCAAAACAGGTTTAGAGAAATCTTTTTCAATCACTTGTTTCAAAAACAGTTCTACTGTTTTGTCCATATCAATCCTCTTGGGCAAACCCTTTACATTTCTGTTTGTCTCCATCCTCCCATCCGGACCATACACAACCCCGTTCCAACTATCTCTTGGATTAAAATACTCATCTTTATACGGAGGCACAATCAATCTAAAGCTTATTACGCCATCGTCCACTTCCTGTTGCAACACATACGTTTGATCATTTTCTTTATACAAAGCCATTTCCATAGAACTATCTTCTGCTCCCTCAAAACCCAAGTCAGAGAATACGACATATTCTTTCCCGTCTTCACTTTCCAAAGTCCACGTACTTTCACCAATCAGCTTCCATTTTTCATCTGCAAATCCACTCAAGAATTCTCGCGTAACTTCATGAATTTCCAGTTCTTTACTCATACTTACATCCTAACACAGGCTTTAGACCATACTCCAAGCCTTTCATTTTTTGCCTTCTCTTCAATCCTTTTTAAACTCTCAAAATATTCTTTACTCGGTTTCAAATCATCGTGAACCTCTTTTGCGTCATAAGCTACTGCCGCTCCGGTTGCCACCAATATTTCTTCAATATTTTTTCCGTCAACATAAACCTTCGCTAATATTCTTCCGTAATCATCATAACCCTGTCTTTCATAGATCAACTTTTTATCCCTCAACTCTTTTTCCAGAACTTTTGTTGCTTCATCAAAATAACACTCCTTACTGTCGGGTGCATCCACTCCCCACAACCTCACTTTCCACTCACTCCCATCCCGAAGATTTGTTACCCAAAAGGTATCTCCGTCCACTATTTTGTTGAAAACTAGCTTCTCATATCTCAATCCCGCCAAAAAAATCTGGGCCAAAACCAGTATTGCCAAAAATATTCCTATCATCACCCACCCTAATTTCTTCATCTGTCTTAATAATAACTCCTCAAACTAACAAAAAACCCCACATTACTGTGAGGTTTATTGTTTGCCCGGCGATGATCTACTTTCGCAATCAGTTTCCCAACTACTATCATCGACGCTGACCTGTTTCACTTCTCTGTTCGAAATGGGAAGAGGTGGTTCCAAGTCGCTCAGATCACCGGACAGAAAAAATACCGATGTGTCAGTACCTTTCCTGTCTTGTGATCAGTAACTTTAGATTGTTAAACTACTTTTGGGTTGTGCCCTGAATAGTGAATAGATTATTGTAAGTAAATCGCAATTTTATTTTTAATTTACTCTTCGAACATTAGTACAGATAAGCTAAACGACTTGCGCCGCTTACACTCTCTGCCTATCAACGTAGTGGTCTACTACGGTTCTTTCGTTTCTTGCGAAACATGGATTTCTCATCTTAGGAATGGCTTCTCGCTTAGATGCATTCAGCGATTATCCAATACCATTGTGGCTACCCAGCAATGCGTCTGACGACAACAACTGGCACACCAGGGAATGG
>LCDA01000002.1 GCA_000998275.1 Candidatus Collierbacteria bacterium GW2011_GWA2_42_17 | reverse complement strand
TACAACTTCCAGAGACCCCACCAATCTCTTGCTTACCAGACCCCGATTGAGTATGCTACCTTAAATTACCCAGTGTCACCGATGTGGCCGGCCAGTACAAGATCTTGATGTTTATCAAAATATCTACTACTATGAAGATGGATGTTAAGAACATCCTAGTTGGTTGGATTGAAAAGTGACTTGTAGACGTACAAGAGTTAACTCTCAATGGCCCTGATCAGGTTGCAACTTGCTAAATAAGTTTGTTTGCACATTGCAGGTGTTCGTGTTCGCGTAAGGCCACGTTTGTATCTGCTGTTAGTGCCAGTTGTTCGTGTTCGTAAAGAGACAGGGGGCGAGGTTTTTACCAAGCCCCTTTTCTTTGCCTATCGAGACGATTTTAGTCTACAATTGAGCCATGAGATTTTCACCAAAAATATATAAACTGGGGAGACTGCGAGTGGTGCTGGTGCCCGAGGAGAGAGAGTCGGTGACGGTGCGTGTGATGATTGGCACCGGTTCCCGTGAAGAGACGGACAAGGAGGCGGGCAGTGCTCACTTTTTGGAACACTTTGTTTTTAAAGGTACGCGAAAATTTCCCAGAATGTTTGATATTAATGAGGCTGTCGAAAAAGTAGGAGGTGCTTTTAATGCCTATACCGGTCAGAACGAGATGGGTTTTTGGGTGAAGATGGATAAAGGCCACGTAGCTTTGGCTACCGAGATTGTGGGGCAGGTAGTGACAGAGCCTGTTTTACCTAAGGAACATTTCAACAAAGAAAGGGGCACGATACTGGAAGAGCTTCATATGTACGAGGACAGACCAAACAGCAAGGCCGCCGAGGAGTGTGAAAAATTGCTATACGGTAAAACCAATATGGGGAGACCGATTATCGGAACAGTGGAAAGTTTGGAGGCGATGACGGTTGAAGAACTGCGAAAATATTTTGAGAAATGGTTTGTGGCCGAAAACATTGTTCTTGGCGTGGTGGGTGAGTATGGATCCGATGAATCGATGCTGGAGTTAATCAAGAAAGAGTTTGGCCCGCTTATCGACGACAGCAGAACACTTTCAAAGAAAGATAAATTTTCCTGGGATGTTCAGAAAAAACCGAGAATAAAGCTGGTCAGTCGTAAAGTGGAGCAGGCCGCGGTTTACGTGGCATTTAGGGGCATCAAGATGACTGATGAGAGGCGTTTCACCTTGGAACTGTTGAACATTATCTACGGTGATGGCTGGATGTCTCGTTTGATGCGTGAAGTCCGTGAGGAAAGAGGTTGGGCTTATGCCATAGGCTCCGGAGTGGAGGAGTTTTCGGATGCTGGAAGTGTGATGGTTGGGGCTGGACTGCCAAAGAACAAATTAAATGAGGCAGTGGAACTAATTACCGAGATAAGTGTGGGTTTGGCTGGGGGAAATGTTTGGGCAATAAAGGACGGAGAGCTAGAAATAGCCAAAGACTGTTTCCGCGGCCGTTTGGCGTTGGCTTTTGACAAGCCCGAAGAAGTACTAGGTTCGGCACTGGAAGACACACTTTTTAGAGAAAAAATATATAGCCCAGAGGAGATAATGGAAAAAATTGAAAGTGTAAGCATGGAAGATATACGTAGTTTGGCTGCAGAAATCTTTAAAAAAGAAAATATGTCGATTGCTGTGGTCGGGGACTACAAAAAGCTGGATTTTAATATCTAACAAATCTAGCAAAAAGAAACCCCGCTTTGTGGCGGGGTTGTTAAAGAGGTTATCGGGGGTTGGTGTATTCTCGGATGGCGATAACAAGGCTGGTGCAGTCGCAGCGAAATGGTTCACCTTCAGGATACTTGACCTCGGTCAAGTTGTTGAGCCTGCCGGTTTCGTCAAAGATTGTGCGGTTCCTTTTTCGAGACTGCTTTACATCAATCCGGACCTCTTCTTTCTCGGTCGGATTGACAATTTTACGATAGCGATTTTTTTCGGTGCTGGAGTCAGGTTTTGGACCAAGGTTGGTGTACGCAAGTACATTTTGGTCCGGGATGATAATAGCTGTGGGTCTGTTTACAAATACTTTGGCTCTGTAAAGTTTATCCCCCACGTAGAAAGCGATATCTTTCAGCCTACCAGATTTTTTCAATGTGTGCCTCCTTTAAGGATAATGCGAGTATTCTACACTAAGATTTGAAAAAAGTCTGCAGGATTATTTTTTGGTCGGTTTGGGAGGGTGCTGGACCTGTCTGGCTTTGATACTGGCGCAAATAGGGCAGTAGATGGCGGCTGGTTTGTTTTCTTTGGCATCACGAGCTTGTTCATACTCGGAATAAACAAAAGGACTTTGGCAGTTTTGGCAGGTGAGGACTTTATCAGGCATGGGTATATTTTACACTTATATTAGGGTGCGGTTGAGTTTGCGGTTAACATACATGTTTTGACTAGTCAATGATTTGTACGGATAGAGTAGTTCTGTGGTACGATTAAATCGTGAAACTATATCCCAAGTTGTTAAAATTTCAAGCGATCTATTTACGTAAAAAAGGAAAGACAAGTCAAGAAATTAATATTATTTTGGGTCAAAAGATTCCCAAAAGTACCTACACTGGCTGGTTTAAAGGAATTGAGTTAACAAAGGAACAAAAATCAAGAATATCTATAATGAATTTAAATAAGCTGGATCTGGCACGTGTCAAAGCGGTGAAAGTTAATAAAGAGAAGAGAAACAAATTTCTGAAGTCACTTGATGAAAAAAATGAACCCATCAGTAAAAAAATTAAGGATGGGAATACTGCCAAAATTGCACTGGCGATGTTGTGTTTGGGGGAAGCGTCAAAGTATGGTAGTGGGTCAGCATTTTGTTTGGGAAGTTCTGATCCGAGAATAATTATTCTGTTTATTAAATTATTAAAGAAGAGTTATCTAATAAACCAAAACAAATTCAGATACACGATACAGTGTCGCGCCGACCAAGATATTGAAGAACTTGAAAAATATTGGAGAAGGATTGTGAGGGTCCCTTTGGGACAGTTTTATAAAACGAGAATTGACGCCAGATCAATAGGCAAACCAACAAAAAAAGTAGGATATAAAGGTGTTTTAAAAGTTGATTATATGGATACGAAAGTTCAGCTGGAGCTGGAATCTCTAGCTAGTATGATTTATAATCAGTTTTGTTAAAGTACCCTTTAACTTAAGGGCCTGTAGTTCACCGGTAGAATATATCCATGGCATGGATGAGAAGAGGGTTCGATTCCCTCCAGGTCCACAAATAAATCCCCATAATGGGGATTTTAATTTACAATACCTATAAGGGCTCGTAGTACAACGGTAGAACATGGCATTCGCATTGCCAAGATGGGGGTTCAATTCCCCCCGAGTCCACAGTAAAAAAATACCCCGTTTCGACGGGGTATTTTGTGATTTTATATAATCTTGTTACTGTTGAATAGTGCCCGAATTGGTGGCTGTTGGGGTGGGAGCAAGTTTTTCCAAGGCCTTAATTTCTTCTTGAATCGTGGTAATGTTTTCTCCCTTGGGATCAGTGTATTGGAGACCGGCTTTGGCATACTGGAGAGCCTTTGAATACTCCTTCTTGGCTTTATAGATACTGGAAAGATTGAAGTAGGGTACATCCCAGTTTTGTTTGAGTTCATTGGCGCGGTCGATGAATTTGATGGCCTGATCGATATCGCCAAGGTTGTAGAAAAGGGTACCAAGCTGAAGATAGATGGCGGGATTGGTCGGGTCAACCGAGGCAGCTTGAAGTCCATGAGAAATGGCCATGTCGGCAGAACCTTCGGCGTAAGGGATAAGTGATGTATAAACTGAAAATAGATTTTCCCAGGCGGTGACGTTTAGCGGATCCAATTTGGCCGAGGTTTTTCCGGCATCAAGAGAGCGTTGGGCGAAATCGGTACCAGCTTTTTTCTCTTCCTCGGTAGATTTTTCTTTGGAAAGATAGGTGTCGGCGATAGAGAGATAAATCTGAGAAAGTTTTTGGGGGTAGTAGGGGTTGTAAGTGTCTAACAGGGCCGCCTTTTGGAATTTTAAGTATGAGTTATAGGGGTCTGCCTGAAGGGTATTGGTGGCCTCTTTGTAAGCAATAGAAGCAAGATACATCTTGCCAGCAAAGAACCAGTATGACGAAAGCAAGGCCACAGCGATAAAGGTAACAATCCATGGCAAAAAGGAAGAGGTGATGGTTGACTTGGCTGTTTCCGGAAGGTCATGATAGGTAGGAGAGGCAGATGAGGCGGTCGAAAGACTAATAGAAATATCCTTTACGGATTTAAGATTCTGAAGCTTTTGTTCAATGGTAAGACAGATGAGAAGAACAAAGGCTAAAACGAGAGAGACAACGCCTGCAGGAATGACAAAAAAGGAAATAATAACAGAAGCAAGAGCGATGATAAGAAAGTTGGAGGAGTTTTTATCTTCGGCATCGCGTCTGTTTTTAAAAGAAACAATTAGTGGTCGGAGGAAGGAAAGTAAAAACGACAGAGCCCCGATAAGACCAGTGGTAGTGATTAGGGTAAAAATATAGTTACTGGACTCCGAAAAGCGAACATTCCAGAGATATTTGTCCAGATTGAGGAAGACAGGGCGAAGACGGGTGAAAGCGGTAAAAAAGGTTTCCGGTCCGGTGCCGAGAAGAGCCGTTTGCCAGATTTTCAGAGTGTCGACGGCGATAGACCATCCTGCTCGTACCGGAAGAATGAAAAAAACAGGAACGCCGTTTTGGGGAAGAATAAGGCTGATATTGATGACAGTACTGATGATCATCAGGAGAATTGAGCCAAACAAGGCTGATTTGATAGTCCAATTTTTGATACCGGTAGTAAAAAGAGTAGTGGCGATGAGAAGGGGAATGGTAAAAGAAATGGCGGGAAGTATACCTCCTGTAGGGTTGAAAAAGCGATTGGTGATGAACTCGGCGGAGGTAATTTTGCCAATAAGGCCGAAGTATTGCAGTAGGGTGATAAGACTAAGAAGTGAGCCGGAAATAATTAGTCCGTAGATACTGGAGTTGATCGTAAAACGATTTTTTTGAGAGGAGACAACGGTGATAAAAATAATAGCCAGAAAGAAAAAGAGAGAGGTTTGTCCAAAAAGACTGACGTGTTGGGTTGGGCTAATTAATAATGAAGAGACAGTATTGGCGACAACAAGAATGATGAGGGGAAGCAGGGCTGGTGAGGAGGTGAAGTGTAGTTTGCCACGGGTGATGTTGCGAATACACCAGGCAATTAGAGAAATGGTGCCGAGAAGAGCGATAAAAAAATACTTGTTAAAGGCAAAATAATCAGCGGTAAGGGGAATAAATAGAAGGGGGGTGACTAAGCTGAGGATAAACGGGACAATTCGTAAGATTTTGGTAGAGATTTTGTCTAAAGCTTGACGCATATAGATATTCTAGGGATTGACGATGTGATAGTCAATGTATCGAAGAATATCGGAGGCATTGTCGACGGCGATGGTAAATTGACCAACGGTTTTTGATTTTAAGGAGTAAATGGCTTTATCACCAGGGCGGGGAGAGAGATAGATTTGAGAGGCTTCTCCGACGTCTGTGTCTTTGACGAGGATTTCGGTGGTACCAGGTTCGAGAGTAGCAACCTTGTCGACGATGTTGCTGCCGGAAACAGGGGCGATATCGGTAGTGGCGGTTTCGGTGGCTGTGTTATCGACAGCGATGATGGGCTGGTTGTCGGGAGCTATCGTTGGAGTGATGGAAGAAGTCGGTGTACTCTCACTCAAGACTCCTTGGGGTAGAGGGGAAATGAGATTACCGGTGGGCTGACTGGAGTAATAACCGAGGACAATGAGTGTGGTGGGTATAAAAAAGAGGGCACAGGCAGTGATCACAATAGCCATGGCCATGGCAGAATGGCTCTTTGGTTCGATGGTGTTTTGGAACTCAATAATCACTATATATAGTATATTCCATTTTTGGTTTATTTTCTTAATTTTTGCTGTGCGATCTATTACCTTCAATCTATTACCTTTTTATAAAAATAATCTATCATTATTTAATGGACCTGCCGAAGAAAAAGTGGAGTGAAGATTTGAAGTTGATTAAGCCAAGTGTGGAGAGAGTTCTGTACAAGGGGAATATTGATTTGCTTTTAGATGATGCACCGAAACTTGCTGTCGTGGGAAGTAGGCGAATGTCGGACTATGGGAAGAGTGTGATTGATAAATGGATGCCAACATTTATTCAGAAAGGTATTACGATTGTGTCAGGATTTATGTATGGTGTGGACCAAACGGCGCACAAGGTGTGTCTTGAGAATGGTGGTAGAACGATTGCAGTTTTGGGTTGGGGAATTGATCGGAAAGTAGCGGCGGATGATGAAAAACTGTATCAGAAAATACTAGAAGTTAATAGTTTGATAGTGTCTGAATATGAAGGAGAGTTGGAAGGAAGTGTTTGGACTTTTCCGCAGAGAAATAGGATTGTGGCGGGTATTGCGGATGCAGTTTTAGTAATCGAGGCGGCGGAGAAGTCGGGGAGTTTGATAACGGCGCGGTTGGCAAAAATGTTTGGTAAACCATTAGTGGCAGTTCCGGGATTGGTGACCAATAAAGGGGCTGAAGGGACAAATAATTTGCTAAAAACAGGTAAGGCGGTAATGGTAACTTCGGCCGAAGAGGTTTTGGCGGAGATGGGTCTTGGGTCCGGGCAGATGAAAATGAAGTTTTGAGACGGAGCATTAAAACACCTTGAGAAAAATGGTTACAGGATTATTGAGCACAATTTTGGTACTCGTTTGGGGAGATTAATATTGTCTGTAGAGACGCAGAAATTTTGGTGTTGGTGGAGGTAAAGACAAAAATAGAGCATGATTTTGGAGAACGGAAGAAAAGGGTAAATAAAAAGTAAGGCTTTGGGGAAAAGACGGTTTGTGTTAACTCTCAGTTATTCCAGTTATCTATGCGGTAAAATAGGAGACATGATGCAAAAAACTATCGTACTGGTAAAACCAGACGCCTTACAGAGAGGCTTGGTGGGTGAGATTATTTCTCGGTTTGAAAGAAAAGGTTTGAAACTTGTAGGTCTAAAGTTGGTACAGATGACCGATGCAATGATTGAACATTGGTATGAACATCATGTGGGCAAGAGCTTTTTTAACGATCTAAAAAAGTTTATGGAGTGGACACCTATCGTGGCTATGATTTGGGAAGGAGTAGACGCCATTCCAGCTGTTAGAAAGATGGTTGGTTCAACCAAGGGAATTGAGGCTGATGCCGGCACTATTCGTAGTGACTTTGCCATGAGCGGTTCCCAAAACTTGATTCATGCGTCAGACAGTATCGAAGCGGCTGAAAAAGAAATGGGTATTATTTTTAATGCCGATGAAATTTTTGAGTATCGAAACGTGACAGATTGTTTGATTTATGGAGAAGAAGATTTAAAAAAATAGGAATTTGTGGGGGATTTTTGTGCTTAGAAATGGTAGAATTAGCCGTATCGGGGTGTAGTGAATCGGTATCACGCTTCGTTCGGGACGAAGAGACAGGCGGTCCAATTCCGCCCACCCCGACTAGTGGTCAACTGTCGGATTAAGTCATTTTGTTTTTGGTGAGGTTGGGCAGAGTCGAACTGCCGACCTTCTCGTTAGGAGTGAGATGCTCTATCCATCTGAGCTACAACCTCAATTAGTGTATTTTACATCGAAGGTTGTGATAATATTTGGCCAATGAGAAAAGAGTACGATCTAGCGCATGAACTTGGGCCCCAAAACTGGCTGGATGTGGTGGCCGGAGAAGCGGTAGTTTTGGGTTGGTTTTTAAAAGATGCGGAGCTAACAATGAGGGGAACAATGTTGGCTGAGGGTATAGCCAAAGTTCATTTTGACGACGACAGCTTTTTTAAGGTCGAAGCTCAGGCACTAGATCTGGTCAAGACTATCGAAGAGAGAAAAAAGGATCAAACCCAGGTCCAGTTTTTGGATGAGATATGCGAGTATGACGGGAAAAATAAGTCATTAAATAAATGGGAGTACAGTTTGATTCTAAGTGGTGGGGGATATCAAATCATGATGTTGATGCCGGAGTATTTTGATCGTGAACCTCCAGACGATGGTAAATCAAGAGTTGAAGAAATAATTTGGGAAAGTTTTAAAGACCCAGCTTTTGGTGAGTTGGTCAAAGTTGAAGACTCAAAAATGATGGGTGTGCAAAAGATGGATACAACCGATTATTATACTCATGACAAAAAGTTAGTTTGCCATAAAGTTGATTTTGATCACGAATGTAAACGGAAACGAGGGCAAATTATCATCTATCATATAAATGATTATGCACAGTCGATCACCGTTTGGACAAAGATAAGGGCTACTTTAGGTCAAAGGAAATAAGGTTGTAAGTGTCGGCTTTTTGGTTGATGTTTGTCAAAAGAATCAAACGGCTACCATCCGGGTTACTGACAACAAAACCATTTAGTGGTTGAACATAGGTAATGTTAGTCATATTCAAACCATCGTAGTCGACAATACTGACACCATCAGCATTGGTGACAACAAGCTGACGAGAGTTGGAATACCAGGATAGGTTGCCGACGGAGTAACTTTCCGTTTGAGCTTTAAGCTGTCTGAGAGTAGCAACGCTGGCGGAAGGAGTGGCATCGGCGGCGGTAATGATGGTTTTCTTGGTGGTGGCAGATGAGGAAGCAGAGACAAGGAGGTAGTTGGTGCCTTCTTTGAGATCGTAGACATAAGTTTTGTCTTTTTGGAGATTTCTAGTCTCGGTGGTGGCGTTGATGTTGGGTAGTGCTTTGCCGACCTCGTTTGTGGGAAGGTTAACATCGAGAGTGGGAGTGTAAAAAACTTTTTCTTTATCGGGAGAGAAAAAGACGTTTACTGCTTTGTGAGTGAGGATGTCGGAGAAATACTCGGGGTAGAGGGCAATAGTGGGGAGATTAATCTTGGCGTACTCATCTTGCCATTGAGAAATGATGAGAGGGAGTCGAAGAGTAACATCGGGGATAGTCTTGATATTGTTTATTCCTTTGGTGGAAAGAAGCAGGGCGGAAGTGATTTTTTCGGTGGTTTTGGTTTTTTCGGAAAAGACGGCCAGAATTTGGGTACTGTCCGGTGACCAAATAAGAAGAGCTTTGGTAAAGTCTCTGGTATTATTGTCGGCGATCTGGGTGTACTGAGAACCAAAGAAGTTTCCGGAAAGGGAGTGAACATAAAGTCCGTTGGCGGTATCAATGGGTGATTTGGTCAGAACGTAGGCGATTTTGGTACCGTCGGGGTTTAAAGAAGCATTGTTGGCTTGATAGAAGGTTAAGGGAGTAGTGGCATTGATGGTGGGGAAGAGACGAGCGTCGGCGTTGGAAACCAGCTCGGATTTCAACGGAACTGTTTTGACCCAAGGATGAAAGCCATCTTTTTCGATCTTAATATTGTAGTTTCCGGGGTAGAGATAGAGTTTGTCGTCGGTAACGGTGGTTAGTTTGTCATTAATAATGACACGCGCGGACTTGGGGTATGAGGTGACATTGAGAAGTCCTGAGCCTTGGAGTGAGCCTTCTCTGAGATTGGGTCGGTAGCCTTTGGCATATTGGATGGCGGCAACGGTGCCTCCAACGAGAAACAGAAGAATCAGAATATTGATGATTAGGCGTTTAGCTTTCGGATTTTTTGTCATCACTGTCTATTATATCAAGACCATTGTGACTAGTGTGGTTGTAGGTGTAGAGAAACGGGTACTATTTATACCAAACACCTGATAGAATGTGAGACAAATGTCCTTTTCATTTTCTAAAAAAATTGCCATAGATTTGGGGACAGCCAATAGCCTTGTATATGTAGTAGGTGAAGGGTTAGTTCTGGAAGAGCCAACTGTAGTGGCGGTGTCGGTAACGGATGGAAAAGTTCTGGCTGTGGGCAAAGAGGCCCAGAGTATGCTAGGTAGAACTCCGGGAAATATCAAGGCTAGCAAGCCTATGCGAGACGGAGTAATTGCCGATTATGCTGTGACGGAGGCGATGTTGAAGTATTTTCTTCGGAAAGTAGGTGCTTATGGTCTTATTAAACCGGAAGTAATGATCTGTGTTCCTGCCGGAGTAACCCAGGTGGAAAGAAGAGCCGTTCTGGGGGCAGCGGTTGAGGCCGGTGCTCGGAATGCTTACCTTATCGAAGAACCTCTGGCGGCAGCTATTGGAGCCGGAGTACCGATAGCCGAACCATCAGGGAACATGGTGTTGGATATGGGAGGTGGGGCGTCTGAAGCAGCTGTGATATCACTCGGCGGTGTGGTGACTTTTAAGAGTGTTAGGGTGGCTGGTAATAAAATTGACGAGGCGATTATTAGATGGGCAAGAAGAAAACACAACTTAGTTATCGGAGAACAAACTGCCGAACATATAAAGATAAAAATTGGTTCGGCAATGCCAGTGTCTCGTGAGGAGACGGTGGAAGTGACCGGTCGTGACAGTATCGCTGGACTACCGAGACAGGTGACCGTTTCATCAACGGATGTTTTTGAAGCCATTAGAGAACCACTCGGTAAAATCATTGCGATGTTGAAGACGGTGATGGAAGAGGTGCCACCAGAGCTTTCCAGTGACATTATTGATAAAGGTATCGTGATGTCTGGAGGGACGGCTCTACTCCGGGGATTTGACAGATTAATTACCCAAGAAACCGGTGTCCCGGCGTTTGTAGTGGAGGATCCACAGAGGTGTGTAATAAAAGGTATAGGGATAGCAATTGAGAACTTAGATATTTACCGCAGTAGTTTAAAGCACTGACGAAGAAATATATTTTGTATCAAGCCTTTTTATTTAATGTATCAGTATTACGAAATGATTGCTAATGTTGTAATTAGGCACGATTCTGCAATAAGTTAAGATTTTTCTATGAGTTAGTCTTTTTATTTATATTGAGTAAATAATAATTGTGTAAGGGGAGTTTTTTGAAAAATTTTTATTAAAGACCTGTGTAAATATTTTTCTTGTTTCCGGTCAATATTTTGAAATTTTTTCAATATTGATAATTGAAAAGAAATGGTATGGAGAGAGTGAGGTATCTATGGAATTTTCTGTCTTTATTTTTAATTTTTGTTTTCACGATTATGTCATATACCCCCATACAAAAATATTTAACACTTGATGTCCGGCCATATTTTATGTTGGGGGTATGGGTATGCCGAAGTTAATTGAAATAAATTAATTTTTTACTTATATCCGGGGTGGGGTATGAGTAAATGTTTGTGGTGATGATTATTGGGTGGTTTATAGAATTAGTCTCCATTTTTTTGTGTTCTAAATTATGGGATGATTTGATTATTTTCGACTATGTAAGCGATATTACTATCGCGAGTGTCTGGTGATTGTAAAATTATTTATTTATATGAAATATAGGGCAATGGTATTTATAGATTGTAGATAATAATCCTATAATCAGGCATAAAATTGATATAAATCTGTTTCAGCTACTATTGTTGAAATTCATTTTTTTTGTATATTCCGGACTTTGGGAGGGTGAAGTTATATGTTTTGAGCCACTGGCTGGGTCCTGTAGTGACCCATTCTTTGTTTTTGGTAAAAAAGAGTATGAGTTTTAACTTGAGTCCTGGAAAACCGGAGTACCAAAAACAGAATACTTTTGGGTGGGGAAACAATGCGTCGTTCATGGAAGACAAATTTTTTGAAATACGTCAGAGATGGTTTTTAGCGAATTAGTTGTGAAAAGAATTACTTATTTGATTTTTATGGTTGAACAAACTATATCAATCATTTTGCTGATATAGGATATTTTTGTTTAATTTTAGACCTATTTATGATGTAAAATTATGAGATTTTAAGAGGAATGATAGCTGTTAATATAAGATAGTAAAAATTAAAGCAATATATTTGATAAAAATGTTATTTAGCTATAAATATAGAGTAGAGAATTTGTTCAATAATGTCAAATAAATTTGTTTGAATCTGATTGAAGAGAGAGCCCAATAACATAATTTACGTAAATATTAGACGCATATTTATATGAGTCTTCAATATATAACTTATATTATTCATATTTTTTGTCAAAAACATTAAAATTTGGTGATTTTTTTAGGTTTGATGTTTTCACTGACCCATTTTTTAGTGATTTTTGGTCAGTTTTTGCTTTCAATATGGCATAAATAGATTGATATAAGGCAACAAACATTCGAAAATACCCATTTGGCAGACAAATGTAATGAGTGATAACAGTTCGGGGATTTAGGCACGATTTTTGAAGATTGATTTTGAGAGAGTTGAGTTTGAGGATTTATCTCGTTGGCCTGTTAAAATAATACCATGAGAAAGAATGTTTTGGGTGCCCCAGTAGATTTGTTGTCTGGGGCTGAAACTTTGGAATTATTGACCAATTGGATTGAAGGTGAATCTAAAATGAAGTTGGTGGTGACTGCTTATAGCGAGTTTTATGTTCGAGCACAGTCCGACAGTGAATTCATGAAGATCATGCAGTCTACTGATTTGGTCACTCCTGATGGCGTATCTGTTTTGGCGGCGGCAAAGTATCAAGACAGAGTGAGAGGCGAGTCTCTTTTGAAAAAACTCGGAGAGGGTCTAAGGGTTGGCGGGGAGATATTAAATGGAAAAGTGGGAAAACCAGTGACGGGAGTATGGCTTTTTGAAAACATGGTAAAAATGGCGGCAGAAAAAGACTGGAAAGTATTTTTGCTTGGCGGATGGGATAAGGTGAGCGAAAAAACGGCCAGAATGCTTCTAAAACGGTTTCCAAGGCTTAGGTTGGAGTATGACGAAGGCGAAGTGAGGGTAGGAACAGACGAAACAACTAATAAACGGGTAATTGAAAAAATAAATCGGTTTGCTCCGGATATCTTGTTTGTGTCCTACAACCCCATAAAACAGGAAAAATGGTTAGCGAAACACCGGGATATACTGAGGGCAAAAATCGGTATTGGGGTGGGTGGTACTTTTGATGAGTACGCGGGCAAGATTAAAACGTCTCCGAGATGGATGGAAAAAATGGGACTGAAGTGGTTGTGGCGAGTACTGATTGAACCGAAGAGGTTTGGGAGGATAATGAAGGCAGTGATTGTGTTTCCTTGGTTAGTATTTAGAAATTCGAAATGATAAACAAGGGTTCAAAAGTCGGGAATGGATTTTCGTTTGGTTTTGGCCATAAAGTAATGTCGAGTCTTGCGGGTTATCTTTATCGTGGCGGGTACCTGAGTGAGTATGTGGATGTTGATACACTGACGAGTTTGTATAATCGTAATTTTTTTGAAAGATGGCACCATAAAATTGTGTCTCAGGCAGAAAGAGCGGGTGTGGATCTCGTAGTAGTGTCTGTTGATGTAAATGGGTTGAAAAAAATGAATGATAGCAGCGGTCATGCGGCCGGAGACAAGATGATAAAAAGTTTGGCAAAGTTGTTTTTGAAAACGGTGCGTGACTCAGATTTGGTAATTAGAATGGGAGGAGATGAGTTTTTACTGATTTTATGGAACAGTCAGCTTGAAGGGGCGGAGAAGATGGTGGGTAGAGTACTGGAGAAGGCAAAGGAGAAAGAGCTGAGCTTTAGTTATGGCTTAGCCTTGGTCGAGAAGGGGAAGGGCATAACAGAGAAGATTGAGGAAGCTGACGCAAAAATGTACCTAATGAAGAAGGCTTTGGGTATGGGTAGGAGTTGACTTTTTCGACTTATAGTGATATAGTTCCCGCAGAAATCAGCTATTTTGAAGGCTGGTATTGTTCCTTAATATTTCCCTAAATCCATTGGAGGTGAAAGGTGAAAATTCGACAAGGTTTTGCAGCTCTGAGCTTTTTAATGGGGTTGGTGTTAGTCTTTGCAAGCTTTGTTCCTGCACAGGCAGTTGCACTGCAAAGTCAGGAAACATGTCCGCATACCGGAGACTGGACGAAAGTCGATGAGTTGTCCGGTACGTCGTACACTTACACGGCCCCGGCTGGATTTTTGATTTCCGAATGGTGTTACAAGGCTTCGACCACGGTGGTCTATGGCTATGTAATTCCGCCTGCGCAATCGTTTACCGTTGAAAGTACGGTCAAGAACGATAATGATCAGGTTCAGGAATTAAGCCACGCATCTTTTAGACTGGTTGTTATTCCTACCGAGACCCCAGTCGTGACGGAGACCCCAGTCGTGACGGAGACCCCAGTCGTGACGGAGACCCCAGTCGTGACGGAGACCCCAGTCGTGACGGAAACACCAGTCGTAACGGAGACCCCAGTCGTAACGGAGACCCCGGTAGTGACCGAGACTCCAGTTGAACCTACATCAACGCCCGTACCTCAAAAGACCGGTGCCGGTGATGATGGAATCCCCTGGAACGTACCTGTAGGCATGTTGATCGCAGGTGTGTCGTTGTTATGGTTTTTTTGGAAGAAGTAGTCTCAAGTTCCAACCTAAGGGTTGGGGGTAAAACCCCAACCCATTTTTGTAATTTGAGGAGGGACCGATGAGAAAAGTAATGCTCGGGCTTGCTAGTTTTTTGATTGTTTTGTCCTTGGTATTAACCGGAGAGAAACTACTGATCGGCGGAAATAGCAGTGAACCGCAAGTAGTCATGGCGAGTCAATTGGTTACACCTAAAGCTACACCGACACGATCAATGCCTGTTATTCCTACCCCGTTTCGGCCCACAAAGGTGTCGCCAACGGCTACAGTCGAAGTCATCGAACCTACTCCGACTCCGGAGCCCGTTGTAAGCAACTATGTTTTTGGAAAGCAGATTGATCTGTCTTCCGGAGCACCAGTTGCTTTGACGATTCACCTTGGCGATGACAAGTTACTAATTAGCAACTGGGCGGGAACAGTGTCATACAAGGATACCGACGATCCAAAAACGGTTTTCTCTCCGAACAAGGGAATAGTTTATTCTTACTTGGGAGATGTAACAACCACTTGGGCTCACTCGGGTATAAATATCTATGGTCAGCGCTACTTTGCGACCAACCTGGACATTTATATTCGAAAAAACGAAGACAGCAAGACAATGAGTCTTTCCGAAGCTACTGCGAGAGCAGATAGTCTTAAGGGAATGACGGCGGTTTTGTGTCAGGACGAGTCGGGTAAAGTTAAGCCACTTTCGGATTTTGATGCCCTGGGCGAGTGTCCGGGTAAGCAGGTCCAAATGGAAATCGTGGCGGTAGCGGTAATTCCGCGAGAGATGGTAGATGGGTACGACTCGACGATTTTGGATCTGAACCAATGGTTGATGGATAATTTTCCGGAAGCAGGTTTCGATCAGTTGGGTAAGGAAGATGGTTGGTTAGTTCGATTTTGCATCGGAAAGTTATCCGACCAGGTTTCCGATGGTACCCCGTCATATGAATATAATAGGGGGGTAATCGGATTTAAGATTAAGGATGGGGAGTAGCTATATGCTGCTCCCTTTTTTGTGGTTTTAGGAGTTGGTGGTGCCGGGATTTATGCCTAGCATCCAGAGAACGGACTCTTTTTTATAGCGACGGTCACCGCGAGAGTTGATGCGGATGGCAGGAAGTTTACCGCGTTTGCCCCAGCGTTTGATTGTCAGTGTGGAAACACGGAGGATCTGGGCAACTTCGGAGACGGTCAGGAGGTCGGGGAGATTGTTCAGATCAAGATCTTTCTTGATTGATTTTACGGCAATTGGGGTTTGGTCTTGGTTGTCCATGTCTGATATAGAAATTAACAGATAGTTTCACTAACGTCAAGTAGGAGTTAATGACCTATATTATTGACAATTGAGCAGTGAAGTGGTATATTTGCCCCTGTAACGCACTTTGAATGTTCTTGAGAACCACACTACATTCTTCATTTGGAGGTAATAGATGGAGCCAAGATTAGTTCCTATTATCCAGGATATGGGTCCAAAGAAGTACTTGAAATATTTAGTTGAAGTATTTCAAGTGACTAGGCTCGAAAAATTGACGCCTGGTGGAGAAGTAATCTTCAAGCTACTACCAAACCAAGATTTTACCTTGTATTACGTCGGCGAAAGACCTGAGAAAGTCTTGGTGGATGAGCGAGGATTGAGGGTCCTGATGCCTTTGAGGTGGAGTATCTTGATATTCAAATACGAGAATAATCCCACAAACGTTGAAGTCGCTTATTCAATAAACAACTAATTCCTGTGAGTACAAAAAACCCGCTTCAAAAGCGGGTTTTTCTTTGGTTTAAATTGAGTATTATTTAAGCTCAACTTTAGCACCGGCCTCTTCGAGTTTCTTCTTAGCGGCTTCGGCGTCTTCTTTTTTGGCACCTTCAAGGACGACTGCGGGAGCTTTCTCGACTAAGTTTTTGGCTTCCACCAAACCTAGATCGGTTTTGATCTCACGGACGGCTTTGATAACACCAATTTTGTTAGCACCGGCATCGGCGATAACAACGTCGAACTCGGTCTTTTCCTCTTCAGGAGCAGCAGCGACAACAGCGGCACCGGCGACGGCGACGGGAGCGGCTGTAACACCGAATTTTTCTTCTAACGCTTTGACTAATTCAGCGACTTCCAAAACGGAGAGTTCGCTAACTTGGTCGACGAGTTTGGTTACTTTCTCGGACATGTTTTTTTATATTATTTATTAATTAACGAGACTAATTTAGGCGGACAGTTTGGTTTTAAGAGCATCCAAACCATAAACAAGGTTTTGCATAGGAGCGGAGAGCTGGCGAACTAAAGCTTGAGCGGGAGCTTGAAGCTGAGCCATCAGTTTGCCAAGGAGTTCTTCGTAGGAAGGAAGTCTGGAGAGGGCAGAGATGTCGGCCAGGGTGATGACCTTGTCGTCCATGATACCGGTTTTGATCTTGAGTTTGTCGTGGGCTTCGGCAAATTTGGTGAGGGTTTTGGCGGCAGAGACGGCATCGGCACCGAAGAGAACGGCGGTAGGACCATTAAGGAAGGAGTCGAGAGTGTCGGCAAGCTCTTTGGACTTTTCTTTAAAGGCGAGACGGAGAAGGTTGTTTTTGGTGACGATGAAAGACGAGTTGGTTTTTTCGGCCTCTTCACGGAGAATGTTTTGTTCGGCAACAGTAAGGCCGGCGTATTCGGTAAGAATGACGGCTTTTGAGTCGGCTAGGGCCTTGGTAATTGAGGCCAGTTGATGAATATTTCTTTGATTTGGCATTTTGTTTTTTTATTGATTGAGTACAAAAAAGGCTCCATTCCAAGTTGAGCCTAAAGTCAGGTTCTGCAAGGGACTTAATGATCGCCCTTGGTCTTGGAACTTTGTTAGTTTAACACCATGGTTGTAGTATTGCAAGAGGTGAGATATAATATAGGTCTAGCAAATTTACATTATTCTCAGGAGGTTTCAATTGGACGAAGAGACAAAGATTTCGGTTACGGGAAACGCAATAAATTTGTGGTATCAGGTTCTGAGGGGTCCGGTCGCGGTTCCCGAATGGGAGCTACGATGTGCTGATATACAGGAACTGCTGAACAGTGGCCTGGTTAAGATCGTTGATTCCACATTTCCCGTAAAATTTGTGGAACTTTGTAATCCCTCAATGGCGATGAGCATCAATGAGCAGAAACTTCTTACTTTGTTGAAAACGTACAAGTCCGGTCCGGTAACAGTAGGCTTATTGAGAGCTTGGTCGGGGGAGTTGAGGGTTGAAAGACCCCTGAAAACCATTAAAAAGTTGTTTGATTTGCGGTTGGTCGAGTTCTCGGACAAGGAGAAAAAACAGGTTCAGGCTTGTTTTGGGTGTAGGTAATCTTTAATAAAGAAAAACCGGCCAGTTGGCCGGTTTTTTATTACCTAGATTATTTGATTAGAATGAGTATGCTTGTTTGGAGGCTTTCAATCATAGCCTTTTCGACAAAGCTCTGGTTTAGTTGGTCGCCGGCGATTGTGGCCGAGACTTTGGCGAGAGCAATTGGGCTTTCAACAATACCCTTCCAGACACTACTGAGATTGTCGGGGATGGTGTAGCACCACTCGGTGCTTTCCGGGAGGGTGACGTGGTAGTCATTGTTGGCCTCGTCAAAGCGAATATCAAGATCAGGGCAGGCGAGCATTGAGGCCTTGGCAAGGGCGGTGTTGTTAAGACCGGCATTACCAAAAGCCGTGCCGGCAAGAAAGACCATGAGGGCAATGACCACGATGGCAACTATCATCGGATTGATATTAAACTTCAGCCGACCCCGACGATCCTTCGGGATCTTTGTCCCGACAGGTGGAATGGAGAGTTGTTTTTTCATGAATTTCTCCTTATTAGTTTTAGTATGTTTCGTAGATTTTAAGGACTAAATCGGCATAGCCGGTATAGCCAGCATCCTTGGGGCCATAATGGAAAAGGCCTTCCCGGGCGGAGCCGTAATTGACAATAAGACCGGAGAGCATCTTGGTGCCATACTCGATATTGAACTCCGGATCATATAGTTGTTCCATCGACGGACGGTTGCCAAAGCAGGGACCGTTGGGACATTGAAAGTTAGCAGAAATGCCGTCTCGAGGCATGACCTGAAGCAAGCCGATGGCACCGTCTTCAGATGAGTAGTACTCAGCGCCGTTGATGATCTGGGAAGTTTTCCCAGCGTGGGGGTTACCGCCGCTTTCCTGAAGCATGACCGAGGCGATGAGTTTGGAATCAATGTTGTATTTTGCGGCACTGGTTTCAATAAGAGGACACCACTGTCGGACACTCTCGGGAAAGTTAGCGGAAACGCAGTTTCCGGAAGTGAAGGTGGGCAGCGGTTCGCCGGATGCGACTTCGGTGCTTTCCGATGGGATGATGAGAGAGGTGTCCTGGCCATCGACGATGATCTCCTCGATCTGGCGAGGGGGTTGCGATTCGGCAAAGGCGGTGTCAATTTTTTCAGATGACCATATGCCAAAAGCGAAGAGAGCAAGGACGACAACAAAACCGAGAAGGGTTTTAAAGAAATTCCTCGAAGTGAGGAAGATAATCGAACTGGCGATGACGATCACGCCCATTAGGGCAAAAAACAGATCGACATCTCCGAGGGCAAAGTGGAAAAACACAAGGAATCCGATGACAAACAAAGCAATAATGAACCATTTAGTTCGACTGTTACCGATTTCCATGACGACCTCCTTTTGGGTCTAATCAAAAATTTTAAGGTGATTCAGCTCGTGGCTGATGATGGCCGAATTGTATCTCATAATAGTTCAAATTGCAAGAAACCCTCCGGAGGGAGGGTTTCTGCAACCTTGGTAACTTTCTGAGACTTAGATATTGCTTATGGCAAGCTTGACGGAAGGAGTGTGGGTACAGGAGAGATAAGCGGATTTGATTTTCGTGACGTTGATGCTTTTTATGGCTTCGTTGATGTTATCTACCAAGTCGTCATTCTTTTGGGTGATGGAGCCTAAATTGAGGTGAATGATGGGAAACTTGGCTTCGGTCTTGTAAGGTAAAGTGCCACCTCCAGCAAGTTGTTTAGCTCTTTCTTCCGGGTGTTCGGTAACGGTACCGGACTTGGGGTTAGGCATAAGGCCCTTGGGACCTAGAATCTTGGCAAAACGGGCGATTTTGGGCATGTCGGCAGGAGTACAGAGAAGAATGTCAAAGTCGATGGTATTGGCGGTAATTTTAGCAGCAACTTCATCAGAGAAAATGGCGATTTTGATATCTTTGCCGGTAGAGTGAGGAAGTTTAAGCTCGCCTCTTAAGCCTGTTTCACGCGTGTTAAGGTGAAGCTCGACGGTTTTGAGCTTGGAAGCTTTGGAAAGCTTGGCCAGGATGGCGACGGCATTGGCAACCGAGTAGAGTTCATCCTTTTTAATAGCTTTAGCCATGGTCTTGTATTTATTGCTGCGTTTGCGGGCAACAACCTTCCTAGCATTTTTTTTGGCTTCTTCTATGACCTCTTCCTTGGCTTCGGCCTCTTTGACCTCTTCCTTGGTAGGAATAGCTATGGAGTCGGCGTTGTAGATGGCTCTTATGGAGTCAAGGTCCTCTTCCTTGATGCCTTCGATGGCCATGAGCTCACCATCTTCTTTGAGGATGATTTGTTCCGGCTTCAAGCGAGCGGTACGAAGAGCGACGGCGACGTGTGTAGGTAGGTCGGTGTATAGGTTGTCCCAGATTATTTTTTTAGCCATAATAGTTATTCTTTGATAGTAATACCCATTGATTTACAAGTACCTTTGATCATCTCCATAGCGGAGTTGATGTCATTGGTATTCATGTCGGCGAGTTTTTTTTCGGCAATGGTTTTGATTTGTTCCAGAGTAATTTCACCAACCTTGTTTTTGTTAGGAGTGCCGGAACCAAGTTTAATATTAAGAGCTTGTTTGATGAGAGCGGTGACGGGAGGGGTTTTGAGCTCGAATTTGAAAGATCTGTCTTCGAAAATGGTAACCAGTGCAGGAATGACCTGACCACGCATTTCGGCGGTTTTAGCATTGTACTGGGTAATGAACTCCATGATGTTGACACCGTGCTGACCTAATGCAGGACCAACGGGAGGAGCGGGATTGGCGGAGCCAGCCGGAAGATTTAACTTCAGGATGGCTTTGACTTTTTTTGCCATGTTTATTTTATGTATTTAATATTAGCCACACAAAAAGAAAGTTGAATAGGTTTGATGCATTAGTTAGTAGAGATACCTATTTCGCTTTACTTTTGGTAAGCTCCCTCAGACTGGCCGAGGTAGAAGTATTCTATCATAGAAGGTGCAAAATATCCCGCCTTTAAGGCGGGATAATAGCGTGAGGTTACTCTTTAATTTTTGGAAAGAGAACAATAGCTGTAATCAGATACAAAAGAGGGTACAAGAAACCTTCGAGGTATGGTGCTCCCGGAAGTGCTGCCGGATTTGTTGATGCAATGTAGTACAAGGCCACAATGGAGGAAGTGGAGGCACAGAAACACCAAATATTAAAGATGTCTTTGGATTCAAATGCCGTAACGGCGGTAGCAAAAAAGACAGTTAGGATGAATGAGATTACGACGGCAGGAATTCCCCAGGCCCAGATTGCTAAAATGACGGGGATGGGGACAAAGAAGATGATTCGAACAACAATTAGTCTTGATTTGAACCAATCTAACATGGGATTACTCCTTTTAGGGTGCGGGATTGAGGGACATCATACCTGAAAAAAGATTATAAGTCAAATAAAACTCAGTTGGTAGCTGAGAGAATTAGAGTGACGGAGAAATTACTTGGGTGGTGCGGCTTGGGTCGGGGGACACTCGCCTGAGGTAAAGGCCGTGACACCAGCGTTGTTGGCCTCACACTCACTGGGATAGGTAACGCCATTTTGGCTGCAGACCGGAGAGTACAGGGCGGAGCAGATGATTTCGGGACGTTCGGGAGATAGAGGGGTTACGGTCGGGGTGGCGACGATCGTTGGAACTACGGTGGGTTCAGAGGCTTTGCTGCGAGTTTCGGTTTGGGTTTTAGGGAGAATGATGATGCTGGCAATGAGAATACCAACTACAAGAAGAATTGGAAGGACTACCCAGAGTGTTTCTTCACTATTTAAGTTTTTCATGACACATCCCGTTGGGGGACTACCTTAAATATGACAGGAAGAGAAAAGAGTGTCAAGAAAGCCCTTATATCTTGGAGATTTGGAGGAAGTCGAGCTCGACGGGAGTTTCGCGTCCAAAAATACTGACCAAGACTGTGACCTTGCCCTTGGCGTCGTCGATGGCAGAGACGGTTCCGAGGAGGTCGGTGAAAGGTCCTTCAATGATGCGGACGGCCTCACCCATGGTGAAGGCGGCTTGGAACTTGGGAGCAGCTTGCTGGCCAAAGGCGGTGATGGCCTTAACTTCGTTTTCGGGAAGAGGGGTGGGTTGATCGGCGGTGCCGACGAAGCCAGTAACACCTTGGGTGGTGCGGACAGCGAGCCAGGAGTCATCGGAGACAATCATACGAACGAGCATATAACCAGGGAAAAGCTTTTCTTTGATGGTGGTTTTCTTACCTTTATTGATTTTGATCTTTTCTTGAGTTGGAATGAGGATTTCGTAGATGAAGTTCTCAAGACCCATGGAGATTACTCTGGTTTTTAGTGTAATCAAAACACGGTTTTCGTGACCAGATTGGGTGTGAACGACGTACCACTTGGCGGAGGGAGGGGCGTTGTCGGTAATGACGACGTGATTAGGATCCTGTGTTTTGGGCACAAGTTCATCAATTTGTTTGGCTTTGTCTTCTTTTAGTTTCATTTTAGCGATTTAGTGCTTTGGCAAGCATGGTCGTAAAGAGATAGTCCAGTCCTCCTGAGTAAAACGCTACAGCTAGACTAGTAATGATGACGAGGATGGTCATCTTTAAGGCAGTCTGGTGAGACGGCCATTTTACCTGCTTCATTTCTAGTCTTATCGAGCGTATATATTCAAGTGGACGAGGCATATCAAGGTATTTTAACATGGAAGGGTCGATTTGAGGTATTCGAGTTGTGCAAACTTGACACGAGTTTTCATGACGTGATTAAATGAGGTTGCTCTGAACTTTGATAGATTGGGAGGTTTTTCCTCTACAAGCTATCTTTCGGGGGACGGAGTTCTCGACATTTCCAGTGTCGGGACAGTTCACCCACCTTTACGTTTTGGGGAAAGATCCCAAGTGTCAAGGTCAGGGCAAAAAAACAAAATCTGTGTCTACGTGACCATCGTTTTAAACACAGATAGAATCCTTAACAAGCGGACAGTAATTGAGTAGGGTAGGTCGAAGCATGAAGTGTCTTTTAGAGTTGTAGAAACGCCTTGAGGTCAGCAAGGTAGTTTAAGGATGCACCCGTTGTAGGGGTGAACCGGCGGTAGAAGATACAAAGTGAGTTGATCAAAAATTATTTTTTTTGATGCTGAGGTGCAGAATATTTTTCTTTAATATGATGCACGAGAGTATATGTTTTTGTTGTATAATCGCATAAATATCGCACATTCAGTGAAAGGAGAAATGGTGATGGATACCTTTTCTTTCGGGATTGAGGGAGTATTCCAGACTAAAGACAGGGAATATCACTGTCAAAATGGAGATTATGTTCGTCGTCCAGACGGCAAGCTATTCCGAGTGGAGGTAAAGGATCGGATGAAGTTGTTTCCGGTTGAAGCTTCGATGTTACCTCCTGGTTCGGTAGTCGTTGATTTAGTAAAAACCAATTAGGAAAGATAGTTCGCCCGTCAGAAATGGCGGGTTTTTATTTGATGATCGTTTTGAGAAGTTTGGAGAGTTTTTGGGGATCATGGCGAAGGCGGTTGAGTTGAGGGGTGATAGAGATAATATCAGAAGTTAATACTTTGATACCTTTGTTGGAAATAGATTTGAGTTCGGTTTTTGACCAGCCAAGAAAATGGGAGTGTTCGAGGGCATACGACCAGGCCACCCTCGAGTATTTTTTCTCGAAAGCTTTTTGAGAAATGTGGGGAGTAATGATGATGTCAAAGGGTTGGGAAAGACCGGTGAAGCGACGGAAGGTTTTTAAATATTTTTCCGGAGTGAAATGATGGGTTTGATTTCTGTTTGAGACAAGGTTGGTAATGAGAATTTTTTTTGCTTTGGAGAGTTCTAAAGCTTCCTTGATACCTACAGGGAGAAAGGTGCTAATGATTGAACCATAAATACTACCGGGACAGTAAATGATGAAGTCGGCGTTTTCGATGGCCTCGATAGCTTGAGGAGTAGCCGGCACATCCGGATCCAGCCAAAGATCGGTAATGGAGTTTTTGGACATGGATTGTTTGTCCAGCTCGTGCTCGCCCCGGAAAACAGTGCCGTTTTTTGTTTCGAAACAGATGTTGCTGGAGTCGGTAGTTACCGGAATGACGGTGCCGTCAAACTTGATACCCAGAAGGTTTTCGAGATGTTCTTGGACTTTAATGAAGTCGTTTTGATACATCTCCAGAAGGGCGTAGTAGAGAGTGTAGCCAAGATTTCTTTGGCGGCCATCGGTGAAGGAGACGAGATCAGTAAAAGCCTGGATATTTTTTTTATGATTGGTACTGGAGATTAGGGAAATGAGGGTGCGAAGAAGATCGGAGATGGCGATAACTTGGTCGCGTTCGTCGGAGCGGATAATGCCTGTTTTACCGCCAGAGTCCATACTTGATGCAATACAAGAAAGATTTTTGTACCCGGCGAGGAGAAGGGCTTGGGTGATAATGGGCGCACCGGTACCACCACCTAAGGTAACAATTTTTTGCATTGATTAGATATTAACAGATTGTTGGTTTCAAAAAAATAATCTGTGGTTTAAGTGTCTTGGGTTAAAATACGATAGATGAAAACTGTTTTGCTTTCACAATTAAAGACAGACGAGGTAGTAAAAGTACTTAAAGCCAACGGTTTGGTAGTTTATCCAACCGAAACGGTTTACGGACTGGGAGTGGATGCAACTTCCGAGATGGCTTTGGAGAAGTTATGGAAGTTTAAGGGTGAGCGAGGAAACAAGCCAGTGTTGGTAGCGGTGAGTGGGGTAGCGATGGCGGAAGAGTATGTAATTTTGAGTGATTTGGGTAAGAAAGTGGTGCAGAAATACTGGCCGGGTGCGGTGGCTATTGTAGCCACAAGTAAAAACAAGGTGTCAAAAAAAGCGCAGGGAGAAACTAATACGTTAGGACTGCGAAATCCGGACAGTAAGGATATTTTGGAGATAATTGATATTTTTGGAAAACCAATTACCTCGACGTCGGCCAATGTTTCCGGGGCGATGACAGCGAAAAGTCTGAAAGAGTTTTTGGAAACGGTACCTAAAGAAAAACAAAAATTAATTGATTTATTTATTGACGCGGGAGAGTTACTTCTGCGTCAGCCGTCAACAATTGTGGATACGACAGGGAAGGAAATAAAGATTTTGAGGCAAGGGAGTATTGTGGTGGAGGTATAAAAAAAGCCCCGATGCAAATCGGGGCGTAACACTTAGTGGAAGGGCAATAAAAGGAACCAGAAGAAGATTGGGGTAAAGCCGAAGACCAAAAAACACAAGAACAGGAAGGGGAAAAGATATTTATGAATCAGTTCTTGTTTGGGGGTGGGTCTGTTGACCTTGAGATACCACTTCTCGAAGAAGTAGACACCAGTGAGACAGAGAAAACCGAAGGAAACAGAAATCCAGAACAACAGTGGAGTTAAGACGATCATGCGACCTCCTTTTTAGTGTGCTTGGTGAGATTGTACCCTTGGTTTGGTATTATCGCAATGCGGAGATAAAGAAAAACCCCGATTAGTGTCGGGGTTTAGGTTTTTTTAATTCTTCGTATTCTTCATCGTCGTCATCGTCGTCAAACCCGTCACTGTTTTCCAGGGTGCCAATCGTGTGGTTGGATACGGCAAATGAGGCGTCGGAGTTGTCGTCTTGACGATTGATTATTAACTTACTGGGCTCTGAGGGTTTGTGGGGAATAAAGGTGGTGGCTACCGTGAAGTTTACCCTGGGAAGAAGATACCCTTCAAAATCAAGAGTTAGATCCCTGACAACTTCTTCGAGGATTTTTTCCCAGATGATGAAGTCAAGGTCATTCCAGATTTTGACAAAGAACAGGTAAGCAAGTCCGTTATCAAGTAAGCCTGTTTTGCATTCCCGACCCTCATACTCGAAGTACAAAACAGCATCAACCTCGGCTACGTTCGGGTTGGAGGGAGAGCTTGTTTCCCGTTTGGTTTCCAGATTTAAGAAACCCAAATTACTGCGAGCGGCTTTTTGAGGGGGAGGGGGAGTAAGCGTCAAACCGAGAGAAGGCAGATAGATCAGTCCGTCGATGTAGTTTGTCGTGTCCAGGTCGATGAAATAGACATTTTGTTTAGCGAGAGAGGAGAGAACTCGAAACTCGACATCGGGTCGACTAACAGTAATGGGGTCGTAGAGTTCGATTGTCGACGGCAGAGACTTCTTACTAAAGAGACCGGAAGCTTTGTCAAGAAAAGAAGCAAGAAAATGGACGGCCATGTTACCTCCTTTTAGATTTTTAGAGTGCTTGTGGTGAATTGTATATTGGTTTTCGAATTAAGCAAGCGCAAAATGTTTAGCGGATGTGATAATCTAGTGTGGAGATGAATAAAAATGACCTAAAACTAAAAAAATACCCAGGTGAGAAGGTAGAAATTAGATTTTTTGATTCCGGACGTAAAGAAGATATGTTGCGACTGAGGAAGATTGTCGATCACCGTGAGGTGCAAGAGATGATGGATAGTGTGGCCGGGATGTCTAAAAAAGATCGTTATGAATGGGCGGATGAAAAAGGAGCTTATGGACGATATTACCTATTTGCGGTGTCGGGCACGGACAAGATTTTTGGAGAAGATCAAGCCAGTGAGATTGGGGAGGTTCAGGGGTTTGTATATCTTTATGCAGGCAGTGAAGAGAAGAAAATCATTAACAGGATCGTGAGAGCGGGTTTAATTAAAAAGAACGAGGTTAATGATAATAAAATTTTTGAGATTAGTTTTGCCAAGCTACCAAAGGCTCCTGGCGGACAGATATCCAGTGCGGTGAGACAAGCCTGTTTAGAGCTAAAAAGACTTGATAGGATCAAAGGGGGAACGGGGGTATTTGTCTTTTGTTTTATTGACGAGAGTAATATTGGTTCAATGAGGGTAGTAGAGGCATGTGGTTTTGAGAGAAGGGGCCGACATTTTTATGAAGAAGATTCAAAAGAGATGAGCGCCTTGTACGTTTTGGATTACAAAAAGCTTAGAGATATCGAAAAGAAGAAAATTAACGGTTGATTTTAGTCAGGGGAAAATGCTAAGCTGAATTCATGATTGGAATAAAAGATTTGTTGGGAATAAAAAAGAAAGAACGGCAACTAAAAGAGGCAGAACTTCACGAGCAAGAGGTAAAGTCAGAGGAAAAACAGGAGTCAATCACACCTAAAGCACATAAAAAACCAAGACTTCGAGTCGACAAAGAGGCTCTAAAGAATCTTGGTCTTGTGGTAGTGGCATATTCTCACGTTGAAAGAGAGATGTTCCCGACAGAAGAGGCTTATTATGCCGAGGTGGAAGTGGAAGACAGAGCCAAAGAGGTCGCCGAGAGGATTGAGAAAATGGGTGTCCAGGTTAAAACTCTACCTGGTGATCCATATTTCTTGACTAACCTTTTAGTGGATAAGCCTTCGTTAGTTTTGAACCTGGTGGACACCCTAAAAGGGATGGATCGACTGCAGACATCGGTACCAGCAGCTTTGGAGTTGTCCAACTTGCCCTATACCGGTGCCGGTATGGAGGGGATGGTGATCGGAAATAATCGAAATTTGACCAAGAGACTTTTGATGGCCTACGGCATTCCTACTCCGGCGTTTCAGTTCATTCGTAGATCAAACACGGCAATTCGTGATGACTTGGGACTGCCTTTAATTGTCAAGTTAAATGAAAGTGGCGGAAGTGTAGGCATCGATAACCATGCGGTCAAGGAAACGATTAAGGACGCTCAGAGGAAGGTGAATAAGATGGTGTCGACGTATAAGATCCCGGTTATTGTGGAACAATTTATTGATGGACCGGAGGTAACAGTGGTGGTATTTGATGACGGGGCAAAAAAGAGTGTTTTTATGGGCCAAAAAGTATTTAGGAAAAAGACGGACGGAAAGCATTATTTCACCAGCTTTGAGTCTTACGATGATATCAAAGCCTATACCTACAAAAGTGTGGAAGAACCTTTGGCCAGTAAAATTTCTCAACTGGCAATTCGTGCCTTCCGTGGCTTGCAACACAAGGACTATGCTAAGTTTGATGTGCGTGTGGATTCCGAGACAAATATTCCATATTTCACCGACTCAAATCCGAACACAGCCTTTGGTCCGGATATGGGCTTGCCATTTACCGAGGTGCTCGCGATGTATGGAATCAGTTTTGATGAGGTCTTGGCCAGTTTACTGTCGAAATACGCCAGAACAATCTAGTCAGATCGGGTAGGGGACGATTGTTTGGTAAAATCAGGGTTATGGAGAATCGCGACAAAAAGTATTTTATGAAGGATGGAAAGGGTTATGTAGTCCGCTTTTTTGAGTGTGAAGACAGTCGTGACTTGCGGGATCTGATCCAGATAGTGGAGAGTTCCGAGGTGCAAAGATGGATGGACAATGTCGATAACCTGAATATTTGGAATTACCAAAAGTGGATGGACGAAAAAGGTGAGGGAAATACATTTTTGTTTGCCATTGCCGACTTGCCGGAAGAGGTGGCTAATCGTCGGGTTCACGGCTTTATTTATTTTTATCCATCAAAGATAGTTCAGGGGAGGTTGGAAATGAGCTATGCTAAGCGTCCTGGAGCACCGGCTGGTTTGATTACTCCAGCAATAGAAATTGGTTGCAAGCTAGTATTTGAATACCTCCAGGAGAAGAAACCGTGGATGATGGATGGTTTGAAAGTGTTGGCGGAGATTGAAAGCGGAAATATTCCCTCAATCAAGGTGGCCGAGAAGGCAGGATTCAAGATGATTAGAGGTTTTGATTTGGAAAATAACGGTTTGTGGGAGAGAGATCTGGTAATGGACAAGGAAGTGGTAGTGGAAGAGGTGCTGGAGAAAAAAATGACAATCGATAGTTTACCGAGAGTTCGTCAAGAGAACCCGGCTTTTTGTGGTCCAGCTACTTTGCAAATCTTGTTGTCGCATTACGGTATTGAGACCAGTCAGGATAAGCTGGTCGAGTCGGCAACGACAAGAGAATTAGCCTTAAAAAACGGGATGTCGATCGAGCTCTTGGCCACGGCAGTGAAAAATTCTTATCCCGGGATGCGTCTTTGGGCGAAACGAGATGCCAGCCTGTTTGACATCGAGCAGATGGTACGTGTTTACAACTATCCGGTGGGTGTTGATTGGCAGGGAATTTTTGGGAGTGATTCGTATGAGGACTATCCGGACGAGGAAGGGGAAGAGATGGAAGATGAAGAGGAAATGTGCAAAGGTGACAGCGGACATTACTGCGTGGTTACGGATGTGGATAGGGCAAACGATAGTATCCGAATGATGGACCCATACGGTCATTATCACGCGGAAGATCGAGTTTATATGATTCAGCAGTTCTTGAATCGTTGGTGGGATGACAGGGTAGATAAGCTGCCAGATGGCAGCAAAAAGTATGTTTATGAAAAAAGATTAATGTTTGTGGTGGTACCGAAAAACGTGCGTATACCGGAGGCGTTGGGGATGACGGAGCTTTGATGAATTAGTGGAGTTTTGTATATACTGGAGGTAGTATGTTTGACGACAGGGTAGATGCTGGTAAAAGATTGGCCTTGAGCTTGGTAAAGTTTCAAAAAGAAGACTGTGTTTTAGTGGCGATCCCTCGTGGCGGAGTGATTTTGGCGGAGGTAATTGCCCGTGAGTTAAAGTTTCCCTTGGGGCTTGTATTGGTGCGGAAGATCGGACATCCTTATAACAGGGAGTATGCGGTCTGTGCGGTTTCCAAGAGCGGGTTACGGTGTACGGAGGAGGAAAAGAACCGACTTGATCAAAATTGGTTAAAGAAAGAGGTGGAGAGAGAAAAACAGGAGATTGAAAGGAGAGAGAAGCTGTATCTTCGGGGAAGGAAAGATCTGAGTGTTAAAGGGAAAACGGTAATTTTGGTTGATGATGGAGTGGCCACGGGATTGACTTACTTGATGGCCATTGAAGAACTGCGAAGTAAAAACCCACATAAAATCATTGCAGCTTTGCCAATGATGCCAGCGGAGTTTGAAGAAAAACTTAAAGGAGTGGTGGAGGAGATAGTTTGTTTGAATATCGATAAGGATTATCGAGGAGCAGTAGGGGCATATTATAGAAACTTTCCTCAGGTAACGGACGAAGAGGTGATACGGGCAATAGCTTTGGAGAGGAGCGGAGAGATGTCGAGAATATAGACTTTAGGGGGAAGTTTTTCGATTGGTTCTTGAGAGTTAGTGATGAGGATTTTCTTAAAAAGTGATGTAGAAGTTAGTAGATTGATACCTTTACTCTGATAGATGCAGTGAGTGACGGCGACGTAGAGATCTTTGGCTCCTCTAGATCGTAGAAGATTGGCGGCGGCGAGAAGAGTACCACCCGTTTGAATCATGTCATCTACCAGAATGACATTTTTATTGTTAACGTCGCCTGTAATTTTTAAAGAGACAGCGCTTTGGACGGAGGGACGATATTTTTCGATGACAACGATGTCTTTGATCCCCATAGCTTTGGCAAAAAGTTTGGCACGATTCAAACCACCGAGATCCGGAGTGGCAATGGTCAAGTTGGGAATACTCAATGATTGATAGATGTCAGCCATGAGAGGTAGAGCAGAGAGATGGGTGATGGGGATGGTAAAGTGTCTTTTGTTTAGTTCGCTATGAAGATCAAGGCAGATGACTTTGGAAGCACCAGCCTGTTTGAGGAAACCAGCAAACAGTCTGGAGTTTATAGGTTGTAGGGGTTTGTCACGGTCGGATCTGGCGTAACCGAGATAGGGGATGACCGAAACTATGGATTTAGCACCGTTGAGCTTGAGGGTGTTGACGATGGTAAACATGGAGAGGAGGTTGTCGGCGGGAGGTCCGGTATGTCCAAGGACAAAACAGCGCTTGCCCTTGACCGGTTCGTCGAGATAGAACATGACTTCGCCATCAATAAAGTGACCAAAGCGATACCTCCCTTGGCGTAGAAGGGGAACGGTAGCAATGATGTTTTGAGCCAGATTTGAATCGTCTGAGGAGGTGAAGAATAAGGACTCGATCATACCTAAATCCTAGCAGAAAAGTAATATTAATTACAGTTTTGATTCCTTCGTAACCATAATAAACAAAAAAATTCTTCGCATATCATGCATTGGCATATACTTTCTGGAAACCTTTATTGCTCCTCAACCAGTAATTGCTTTCAATATATTGAAAAGTTAAAATTACGTTATGACCGAAAGACTTGCCGAAAGGATAAATGAAATCGCTTCGGAACATCCAGCTTCGCCCGTTGCCTCAGAATATATAAGTAGAGCTAAAGAGGGTGAACTAACCAGAGACGAAAATCCACACTCTCATTTTTGTGTTTGTTTTGCAGGTTTTGACCGCGAAGCAGGAAAAGTTTTTGTTGGACACCACAAGAAGTCAGGTCTTTGGCTTTTTAATGGTGGTCATATAGATAAAGGGGAGATTCCTGAAGAAGCTCTGGAAAGAGAAATGGGTGAAGAGTGGGGTGTCGTAAAGGTGGATTTACAAAGTATTGGTAAGCCAAAATTGCTGACAATAAATCCAATTCAACACCCGACAATAAAATGTAAGCAACATTTTGATATTTGGTATTTTATTCCTCTCTCGGAGGTGGATTTTAAACCTGACCAAGCTTTATTAGATACGGAGTTTTATACAACTGGCTGGAAAAGTATAGAAGATGCTAAAGCTTTGATTATCGACTTGGCCACTCTTAAAGGAATCTCAGAATTTGAAAAGATTTTTAGTAAGAAATAGCTTCAATGTTCAGTATTCCCTCAGGGTCTAGGATAGTCTGATATAGTTTTTTGAGGCTAAATAATTTGCAGGGGTGGAAGGAATCGGACCTTCATCACAGGTTTTGGAGACCCGGATTCTACCATTGAACTACACCCCTAGGGTTATACGTATTTTAGCAGATTGAGCATAAAAAACCCGCCGATTGGCGGGTTTGTGTCTAGTGCTTTGTTTCAGTCATTTTGTATATTTCACCTTCAATGTCCATGATAGCGATTTGAAGATTATCGTCAATTGACCCGTCGGTGTTGGTAAATTTGTTTTTGACAAATATCATGAGATGGTTTTTATTGGAATATTCTTGAGTGGGTTCAACCACTTGAAAGTCAGGTTTTACAACAAGACCGTCAGCCTTGTTATTCAAACGATTGTTGTAGATTGTTTCCCATGCTTCTCGTAGAAAACCGTGACTTTTATCAAAGTTGAAACTGCCATTGGTGGCGAGATCAATTTTTTCGATAGCAGCCGTTAGAAGACATATTTCTGGGGTGAGTTGAATTATTTGGTAGGACTTTCCTTCTGATATACCCTCAGCAATGACTGTAGATAGGCCGTTTAAAGTAGGGTTGAGGAGAGTAAAATTCTCCTTGTTTTGGTAATCAATCGCTGTTCGTATCCCTGCGTATCCTCCGGCTTTGGTTGTGTACTCAAAGACAACGTAATATGACATGATTTTCTCCTTTGAAATTTAAGGTTCTTTGGTGTGGATTATACACCTTAGATACAAAAACCCGCCGATTGGCGGATTTGAATGAATTATTTCGGAACAGTGGCCGTTACGACTAGATCGTGGGTATAAATGACGTCCTTTCCGGACAGACTCGGATTTCGCCTCGCATTGGTCCGGGGTTTCCTTGGCACTAAAAACCCCGCTGAGGCGGGGTTTGTAAGCTAGTTATTTTCTTCATTCCAGATGGTAATTTGATTTTCAAGGGCGACAGCCATGATTTCCTTACCTAAAGCCAAAATGGCTTCTTTGAGATCGACGATGGTTCCGTCCGGAAGGACATCAAAAAGAGTGTTCATCTTGCGAAAGATGAGATATTTCCCCGTATTGCCCGAGTGGACATCGACAAAAACATCAAGATAGTTTCCTGTCGGAGTAATACCGGCTTTTTCTTTGAGTTTTCGATCTTCGATGATTTGTTCGTAGGCGTCGAACAGGAAGGAGATAACGTTTTTAGTTTCTTTATCAATCCTGTTGAACTGACCGAAGATATCATCGACGGTGGTGGTTAGTCGACAGATTTCCGGCGTGAGGGCCATTAAGTTCAGAGCCTCATCGTGAGTAATTCCTTCTGCGATGATCCGCTTGTTGGGGTTTTTTCGGTATTCTTTTACACTATCTTTTCGTCGAGACACGGATTTACTTTCTAGATTATCCCGACCTCGAATACCCGAATGACCGCTTGTTCGGTCCAAGTTTTCGTAGCATATCCAGTATGACATCGCTGCCTCCCCATTAAATTCAAAGTACAGAACTTAGTTCAGATGATGGATTATATATCAGTTTGATGCAGTGGTGCAAAAAATTACCTAATAAATAGGGAAGAGTTGAAAACAAGAGAAGAAGGATTACTTTAATTTGGAAACCTCTTTATGGTCGGTATGCTCACGACAGGTACGGCAGTACTTGCTGATGACAAGTTTTTCGGGGGTGTTGGTTTTGTTTCGTTCAGAGATATAGTTGAAGTGCCCGCATTTGGAGCATTTTAAACCCATACTTTGTCTTGGTCCTTTTTTTGCCATGTTTTAGTCTTTGGTATTGATATGAAGCAACTGGTATTTTAACACAAAATACTCCAGAGCTGGGACCCGTACGTAGAGGGAGAGGGTTTCTGATTTGACAGATGTTGTTTTTTACCTTAGAGTGATTGTAGGGATTTGTGAAAATTGTTACAAATATATAAATCATGAAGAAAACATACTCGGTTTCAGAGACCGCCAAGATTCTTGGTTACTCAACAAATAGCATCTATGGTTTTTTGAAAGAGGGTTTGATAAATTCCGTCAGAATCGGTAAGGGAAAATTTAGAATTCCAGAGCTGGAAATTAAGAAGTTTGAAGGCAACAAGGGTGAAGGAGAAATAATCGAGTCCAAAGAAAAACCTACCACGAGTAAAAAAGAAGGAGTAGCGATATTATCACAACAAGATGTATTACCTAGCGCATTATTACCAACACCGAGACCAGGAAAAAGTCTGTCGGATCTGAGTGGAGAGTCTTTTTTGCATACGATGAGACTGTGGTTGGTGGAAAGAGTAGGATTTCCGACGCTGTTTGACTGGTTAATAAGCCTGACATCTATTGTTTTGGGAATGTCTCTGTTTTTGTACTCTAACCAACAGGATGTTTTATCCCTAGGAAGACTGTCTCTTTGGTTAAATCCAGTTCGTTTGGGAATGATATTTGGAGGGTTTGGTTTGATTCTAGCTTCGATGATTCAAGAAGAGGTTGGACGTACAGTGAACCTGACAAATATTTTCCGATATTTTTTGGGGGCTACCTTTTTGGGGTTAGCGGTAGTTTTGTTTTCAGGAGGAGACATTGACGGTTTTTTGATTCACGGCTTGTTTGGTTTGGTGATTTTGATTGAGGCTTTGAGCGAAGTTGAGTCTTCAACTTTGTATATGCTATATATTTTTGGATTACTAATTAGTGTGTTTATTGCTTTAAACTTTTTTCCTGACGGCTCAGACCTGTCAGTAGTAACTTTGGGATTAAAGTCGGTATTTGGTGGTTTAGGATGGCTTTTAAGCCTGTTAATATTGGTACTGATTGCCTTCGGTCTTTATGGATTTTTTTGGAACAAGAGATTTCTGAAGAGTATTTCGTTTGCTTATGGATTGATACTTTGTAGTTTGGCACTCTATTACGGTATAGAGAATTATTGGTCAAGGTTCTTTGCGACTCTAATCGCAGGTTTAATAGGTATGGTTTTGCCATCCTGGGACTCGTTTAAGGCCAGGTTGGTTTCAGAGCGCACCTTGGTGTTTAAAGTTTTTGGTTCAGTTCTCATGTGCTTCATATTGGTGATTTTGATGATTGCTGTGGTTCAGGGAACTTTAATCAGTAATGCAAACCGAGGACTTTCTGAAAAGGCCGATTTTGCCAGGGTGGAGTTATCAAGAACCATCGATGGTTTGACACAAGGAGTGACTGATTTATCAAAGAATGAAGTGTTTATTAAGGCCTTTGTTCGTTCGCAAAGTAAAGAGCTTGCAGACCAGTTGAAGTTTTTATCTTTAGGAAGAACCGATGTGGCTATCGCTGGTGTAATTGAGGCAGATGGGGAACCGATCGCCTCTTATCCAACCTCGGCAATGTTTAACTCGTCTAGTTTTGCAGGTGCTGAGTTTTTTAACTCAACACTAAACACTGGGAAAACATATGTTTCGATGGCCTTAGAAAATTTAATTGAGGGAGTTGATGACGTTTTCTTGATTGCCGTTCCGACAGTCAACACAAAAAATGTGGTATCGGGTGTTTTATTTGTGGCTGTTTCAGGAGTAAATCTATCAAGTGAACTCCAGAGGGTAGGTGATAGTACATTGGGACAGGAAGTCGTTGTGGTTGGGGAGGGAGGAAAAATGGTAGTACACCCTAATGCCGACAGACTGGGGGTAGTGGTGAATGAGGCTGACGGTAGTTACGATCTATGGAAAACAAACGCGGTAAATATGGAGGGATATAACTGGAGAGGACTACATTCCTTATTCGGATCAAGTAAGCTTTCGAAGTATGGATTGACGGTTATTGTTTCCGAGCCGGTTCAAAAAGTGCTTGATGTGAACCTATCGTGGTTAACTTGGTTGCTTATATTATTTCTAATCATAGGGATTGTGATGCTGACCTCTATTATTTTTATTAAGACCACGAGAAGGATGGGGGAAAAATAGAAATGGAAGGTTCTCAGCTAATTACTGGAAATAAATATGATCAGGTAGTGCGTTTTATCTTGATTCTGTTTTTTGTGATTACTGGGGGAGGGGTTGTTTTTGCAATTAGTGGCGGCAAGATCAAGCCTGCTGTTGTTGAAAAACAAGTGACAATTCAGGCTGTTTCGGAAGTAACTCCGGAGGTATTGTCAGAGAGCAATTTGGGCAATCAGCCATATTTGGTAATAGCACGAACCAACGGAGAGTACGCATTTGTAAAAGTTCAAAACGCACAGATTCAAAATGAAAAATACGTTGATCTTACAGAACTTGTTTATCAAAATGGTGAGGCAAAACTGACCCAGGAAATAAAGGGGACGGTAAATATCTATGATGACGATAATCGAGTAATAGAGAACGCCATGATTGTGTTACACGGAGTGGTTGGTATAACACTGACCGACGGAACAACGCTCCCCGTAAAAATAATTAACGGCAGAATAAACGGCGGTAAGATGGTTGGGGACGTGGATCTGCGAAGTCTAAAAGATAATTCCCAAATTTTGGGTACGATAGATACTCGAGGTAATTTTGAAAATATAAGCATTACACCGTCTTTGCAGGAGGTGGATATAGCTACTGCAGCTGTTGGAAAAGAGGTTTTTAAATGGTTAGATCAAGCTCAAGAAACCGTGACGGTGATTCTTCCAGGGGCAGAAATATCCCCTACACCATCGGTAGTTTCCGGAGCCATTACGATAGATCCAGTGACCGGATTGGCCATAATCAATAGTGGGGTGGTTGGTGATGCCCAGATTGTAAATGGTTCGATAACAACTCTGAAGTTGGCTGACGGGGCGGTGACGACCATCAAACTGGCTGATTCCGCTGTGACTGGAGCCAAAATAACAGATGGGACAATTACGTCGGGAAAAATTGGTGATGGAGAGATAACTAATGCAAAACTGGCTCAAATTACCGAGGCAAATAAAGTATCCGGAGCCGCAGTATCGTTGAGAGGCGGAGGGGGGTTAACAAATGACTCGGGTTTGAGTCTTTTGACGGGCTGTTCGATAGACCAGGTGTTGAGTTGGGATGGAGATTCATGGGAGTGTCAGTCGGTAAGTGGGGTGGGGACGGGAGTATCAAGTATAAATAGTTTAACCGGGGGTCTTACGATTACCGGCAGCGGATTAAATACGGTAACTGCGTCCGGGACAACGATAAATATTGCGGGAGTGTTACCCAGCGTGGGAACAGCCGGAACCTACGGCACAGCGACAGACATTCCGGTGTTGACGACCGACGCAAACGGGAGAGTGAGTGGAGTAACGAACACAGCTATTTCAGGATTAACCTCGGCTAATCTAGCGGCCTCTGCGGGTATTACCAATGGCCAGCTATCCAACAGTAGTATCTTTGTCTCTCCGGGGAGTGGAATTTCGGTGAGCGGTTCACCGGTATCTCTTGGAGGAACAGTAACAATTGCCGGAGTGGACGCCTCAACAACATTAAAAGGAGTAGCAAACTATAACTCAACAAACTTTAGTGTAGTTAGTGGGTCGGTGAATACGATCCAAAATATCGATTCAACAGCGACACCAACGTTTAATTCACTTACACTGACCAAGGTAAATAATCAGCTGGTATTGGGAACAACCAATACGACAACGATTTCCTCTACAGCACCAAGTGCCAGTAGAACAGCGACGATTCCGGCTTTGTCGGGGAATGACACCTTTGTATTTCTGAATGAGTCAGGGACGTTAACAAATAAAACGATTGCCGCCGGAGCCAATACTATTTCCGGACTTACGAACTCAAATTTATCCGGGACTGCGGGAATAACCGATGCCAATTTGGCAACAATCACAACGGCAAATAAAGTATCGGGTTCAGCAGTTCAACTAAGTACCGGCGGTGGGTTAGTAGATAGTACTGGCTTGTCTTTGCTCAGAACCTGCGCATCAGGAGAGATCCTTAAATACAATGGAACGTCTTGGGTGTGTAATACGGATAGTACATCGGGGTCACCGACATTAAATGCCAATGGTGGTTTGGTGAATGATTCCGGTTTGTCGCTACTTAGGACTTGTAGTGATAATCAAATTCTAAAATGGACGGCGGCTACCGGTTGGACATGTAGTGCGGATTCAACAGGCGGAGGATCCGTGACCGTGGCAGAATCAGACGGTTCTCCATCGGTTGGAGCAGTAACGACGCTTCAGTTCGGACCGGCGACAACTTCGTCCGAAGAGTTTGTGATTACTGATCAAACTGGTGGTGTGGCAAGAATCAGAACCGGAACAAAAGTCGTTTTGACGGACACTGCGATAGCTTTGACAAATAAAACAATAGATGCCAGTTTGAATACACTTTCCAATATTGCTGATACTAGCCTATCAACAATCACAACGGCAAATAAAGTATCGGGTTCGGCAGTTCAACTAAGTACCGGCGGTGGGTTAGTAAATAGTACCGGTTTGTCATTACTTCGAACTTGTTCATCGGGAGAGATTCTTAAATATAGTGGGACGGCGTGGGCTTGTAGTGCAAGTGGTACCAGTCTCGATTCAATTTCGGCTGCTTTAGGTGGAAGTACCATTGCTAATGGCGACAATGCACAGGCTTGGAACTTTGCTTTGACAACAGCCGTAAAAACAGCGTTTACTTTTGGGGAGACGACGGCGGCAATAAATGGTGCGGGATCACAGTATATTTTGAATGCTCGGACATTACCGTCATCGACGGCGGCACCTTTGGGTATTTTTGCCAGGTCATTTCCGATAATTGATACAACGGCGGCTGGTGGAGTGACTATTGGAAACGCGACACTGGCTCAGGCGATTAATATCGATTCCGGTGTCGGGGCGATAAACATCGGTAATAGCGCGACCGGAAAAACAATTACGATTGGTAGTGCGACGGGAACGGGTGCCCTAAATATGTATGCGGGTACGGGGAACTTTATTTTGGATGGAGCAGGGGCAACAACGTATTCTTTCGGAACTTCGACGACGAATGGAACCTTTACGATGGGAGGAACTGCCCAAACGGGGACGGCAAATTTATTTACAGGGACCGGGGCGATGTCTCTAAATATTGGAACCGGAGCTTCGGCAAAAGCGATTACCTTAGGAAATACTAATACGTCTACTTCGGTCAACATCAACTCCGGTACGGGAGGAATTACTTTACTAACCGGTACTTCCGGAAATCTGTCCTTTACAACCGGAACAACAGGAACAGTGACACTCGACTCGGGAACAACCGGAGCAATTAATATTGGTACCAATGCCAATGCAAAGACGATAACGATGGGTAATACAACTGGTGCAACGGCTTTAAACTTATATTCCGGAACTGGAAATGTGAACTTTATGGTTGGTCCAACATCGTCGACAGGAAGGGTAGTAATCGGAAACAGCGCCACGGCGACACCAGATTTGTTGGTGCTGGATAACGGAACGGCCGATCCAATCGGAACAAACGGGGCTACCTATTACAACACTAGTACTAATAAATTCAGATGTTACCAAAACGGTGCTTGGACAAACTGTATTGGGGGAGATAAGTTGTTTATTACTAAATCTACTGACCAGGCGGTGACCAATAGTACCACCCTGACCAATGATACAGCTTTACAGTTTTCAATGGCGGCCAGTGAATCTTGGGTGTTCAGACTGCATCTGATTGTAACTAACGGAAGCAGTAACGGGCCGGATTGGAAAGCAGCGATTCTTGGTCCTGCAGCTACCACTTGTAGTGTTCAGCAGTCGGGATCTGAGTCAGTAGGAGCTGTATTTCTACAAGCATTAACTACAGACTGTACAACCCCAGCCGAGATGGTTAATAACAATATTGCTTCAGATGCAGGTCAAGGTTTTGATGTCTGGATTCAGGGAATTATCACTACCGGAGCAACGGCAGGGACCTTCAATTTTCAGTTTGCCGAAAATACGGCAGGGGTGGGAACGAACGTGACGGTTAAAGCAGGTAGCTTCTTGGAAGCTTTCAAGGTCGGCGGGGCTGATTTGGCGGAAGTGTATTCATCGAATGATGGCTCAATAGCTGAAGGAGACGTCGTTTCTGTTGACAGTTCAATTCAGAATGGCGTCCAGAAATCCAGAAAGACTTATGATTCCACAGTACTGGGAATAGTATCGACAAAACCGGGAATGGTGCTTGGTGACGGAAATGTATCGGGAACTCCGGTACTGGTAGCTCTTTCGGGAAGGGTGCCAGTAAAAGTGTCGGCGGAAAATGGGGAAATCAAGGCCGGAGATTATCTGACTTCTTCATCCATTCCTGGGGTGGCGATGAGAGCAACAAAGGCCGGAGCAATAATTGGGACGGCGATGACCGGATATGACGGAGAAGGAGTTGGAGTCGTAATTGTTTTTGTGAAGAATGGTAACAGTACCGGAAGTAATCTTACTGAAGTGATGAAGGGAATTGATGTAGCTAATGGTTATGAGGTGCTGACTAATCTGATTATGGAAAAAAATCAAGTTGCGACTGACTCGGCAAACATGTCCGACATAATAGCTGACAGAGTGGTTGCCGGACTGGAAATAATAACTCCAAAAGTGGTGACACAGGACCTACTAGTGTCGGGTGACGCCACTTTTTCAGGAATACTTTACGCAGATACGATAAAGGCCGGGAGGATCGAAGGAGTGGATATCTTGACCAGGAAACTGAGTCTGTTGAGTGATCGGGTAGCAGGAGTGGCCACGGCTGCCGGTGAAATACAAAGTGATACTTCGAGTGAGATTGATATATTAGACCTAATTTCCAAGAAAATAGCTGAGGTGTTTAGGAACACAGTAGAGTTTTTGGGCAAAGTGATCTTTAGAGGAGAGGTAAACTTTGTCGGAAGGCCAACGTTTAATAAAGACACAGCAGGTTTTGCCACGATTAAAACTGGAGGCAGCCAAGTGGAGATTTTGTTTGAGAGAGAATATAAAGACGAACCAGTGGTAACTGCCACGGTGCAAATTGTAGGAGGTGCTTCGGTTGCCGACATTCCCGGTTATGCTATTGCCGATGTAAATACCAGAGGCTTTAAGATTCGTTTGAGTAGAGGAGTCGGCATGGATTTACGATTTGCCTGGGTTGCTCTAGCAGTAAATGAAACAGGCAAGTTTGAAGGAAGTGGGGGAGTTGTTGACCTGCCAAGTGAAACGGTAACACCTGAACCAACTCCAATACTGGAAACTACCATAACGCCAACTCCTACAACTGAGTTGAGCTCAACCCCAAGTCCAACAGAGACGCCTACGCCAACGCCAGTGGTAGTAATAACGCCGACGGAGACGGCTAGTGAAAGTGGAAATTTGTAAAACACTTGAAATATTGTGGTTTTTTAGTTAAATTAATTACAAACATATGGACAAACGAAAAGTTATCTTAGCGGCGGTGTTGTTAATCGTTTTTGGAGGTATAGGGGGATTGATAAAACTTTCAAAAGAAAATCGGCAATTAAAAACAGAGATACAGGTGCTGAAAGAAGATCCAAATAAGATTGCTAAAGAAGAGACGGCAAAAGTTGTCGCTTTGGTGGGTAAGTTGGTCATTCTACCCGAAGGAGAAGAACCGGTGATGGCGACAGTGACGGATAAGGAAAAGCTTAAGGATCAGCCTGTTTTTGCCAAGGCGGAGAATGGGGATAAAATATTGATATATTCGATTGCGCAAAAGGCATACATTTACAACCCGACAAAAAATGTAATTGTAGATGTGGTACCAGTGAATATTGGGGACGGTTCCCTGACTATTACAGGGACAGACGTGAATAATCCTTTGAAGGTGGTATTGGTAAACGGGACGAAGACGGTGGGTTTAACAAATACATTGGAACAGAGAATAAAAGATAAAAAGGTTTTGGGAATTTCGGTAACGGCAAAAGCGACCGCCAAGACGACAGATTATCAGAAAACATTAGTTATTGACTTAACCGGAAAATGGGGAAGTCAGGCTATACAACTGGCTCAGTTGGTTGGAGGAGAAGTGGCCACACAGTCCGCCGAGGATAAGCCGGCAGTCGATTTGATGGTCATTGTAGGGTCGAATTTTAAGTAATAATTGGAGCCACCTCTGGGATTCGAACCCAGGACCCCCTGTTTACAAAACAGGTGCTCTAGCCAACTGAGCTAAGGTGGCGCAACAATCTATATTTTACCTTACAATCTTGTTTTTGATACCCATAAATGATTTGACATTTGGGTATTTTTCGGGATAATGGATATATGGCAAGAATCCCGACCAAGGATGAGTTAAAAGAGCTATATATCGATAAAAAACAATCGCTTTCGGAAATAGCGATAAAGTTGGGGTTTAAAACACACAAAGTAATTTATTGGATGGATAAGTATGGGATTGTAAGGAGAAAGCGTTCTGAAGCCAATTATATTAAACACAATCCTGATGGTGAACCTTTTTGTATAAAAACGAGATTAACCAGAGATGAAGTGAAGCTAAAGTATTTAGCTTTGGGATTGTATTGGGGAGAGGGAAATAAAACTACTAGTTATGCAGTTCGAGTGACCAATTCCGATCCTGGGGTGATAAAGCAGTTTATGTTGTATTTAAGAATAATTTGTCGTGCAAAGGAAGATAAATTTGGTTATTATTTACAAACCTTTAAAGATAATGATTTGGTTAAGGCAAGGAAGTATTGGGGAAGAATGCTTGGTATTGATCCAGATACTATAAAGACAACGAAACCAATACACTCGATGGGGAAAGGAACTTACAAGAAGATTTGTAAACATGGAGTGATGACCGTCGGATTCTTTAATACCCACCTAAAATCATACATAATGAATGAGCTTGGGAAATTGGGCATGAAATGAGGTAAAATATGGTGTTGGTTAATTAGCCGTTGTAGCTCACCTGGCAGAGCATTCCCTTGGTAAGGGAAAGGTATTGAGTTCGAGTCTCAACAACGGCTCCCTGTAAAAGGGTAATGCCAAGGTGGTAGAGTGGTCAAATACTCGGGTCTGTAAAACCCGCGGCGCAAGCCTACACAAGTTCGAATCTTGTCCTTGGCACAGAAAAAATACACAAGAGTGATGTATTAAATTTTGTTTTAGAAATTATTTGTTGGCGAACTCGGGGGATTTGTAAATGATGGCTTTTGTCTCGGCGTTTATTTGAATCAAAAGAGGTGTCGCGGAGAGACCATTGGTGTAAAGAGAGAGTTGCCAAGTGATGCCTGAGCTGGTATTGATGTACATCGCCTTAACGGGGGCAGAGGTACAAGCGGTTTGGTTGGCGCATTGAGTGTAGGTAAGTTTTAAGGTTTCACCAAGATCCATTCCCATTTTGTTTGTCAGAACAGCGTCGTTTAGAGAAGGGATATTGTTGTCAGGATTAACATAAATTTGTTTATCAATAAGTTCGGGAATACCATTGCTGGAAATGGAGACAAAGAAGTACTTTTTGGTGGTCAAGTCTTCACGGAAAAAGTACTTGGTAACGACGGTTGAGGGGTCGGTAGCGTTGTCGACTTTAATGAGAATTAGTTGAGCATTGGGTGAGTGGTTGATGGCCACTTTAAGAACCGCAGCGGCGTTTGTTAGCGGGAGGATTTCCTCGGTGTTGATGGGTATTGTTGTTGTAGTAGGGGTAGCTGAGGAAGTAGCAATGACGGCAGTTTGAGTAGCAGTTGTGGGAGTCGGGATTTGAAAAACGGTAGGGGTGACGGTAGGGGTGAGAATTGTTTTTTGTTTTTCGAGAGTCTGTGTAATTTCGGAAAGCTGTGTTTTGAGTTTATTTGACTGGGAAGAGAGATATGCGGCGGCGGCGAGGCCGACACCGGCAACTATTAAGAGAATGACGATAATAACGGGGGCCAGGGACCGGGATTTTGGTGGAAGAGCAGCTTCGGGTGGAGTTTCGGCTGGCTTAACCGGTTCAGGTTGGAGTGCGGGCTGTGAAGTTAACGAAGGGGATTGTTTCTCGATCATACTTTCGTTGGCGGCGGCAAGTTTTTCATGCTCATCAACCAAAATGGTAGACATTTGTTGCGAGGGAATTTCTTCTGGAGTTTCTTCAAAGGTAGGAAATTGAGGAGTTTGAGGTTCGGAAGTGGGAGTCTCCGGGGAGATAATCGGTGGAGTTGCCGGAGAAGTATTTTCCATGGTGGTGGATACGATGGGTTCGATTTGAGGTGACCCTTCTTCGCTTGGTATCGGTGAGGTAATGGGTGGTGGTGCTACGTTGTCGGCGACAACAGGCTCTACAGGGGCGGAGGGCGTTTGTTGAGGCATAGGGAAACTTCCGAGGTCATCGTTGGGCATTAGTTTAGTATGGCAAAAAGGTACCGATGTGTCAAGGCAATGGTGTGTTGTTTCCTTTAAAAAAGAATCAATGTTAGTTGAGGATATAGTTGTGGGGGGATTTTTTTACCTTGAGTTTCAGATTAACCGATTCGAGGAGTTTTTTTAGATAGGGAGTGGTCATGGCAAAACAGAACCGCGGTTTACCTTGAAAAGGAATATAGACAAAATGAGGGTTTTGGAGCTTAGTTTTTAGGTCAAAATGATATTTTAAATATTTTGGTTGCCAAAGATTCCAAGCGGTGATGAGTATTTTGCCTCGGGGTTTGAGATGACGTTTGATTTGATTGAGAACAAAAAGTTGATCCTTTTTTGTGGGGAGATGATGAAAGACGGCGATACAAAAAATGTAATCGTACTGAGGCAGATGTTTCCAAAGGGATTCTTTAGTAATATCTGTTTCGTAAAATTTGTGTTCAGGATGAGCCCTTTCGGCTTCTTTGAGAAGTTCTTTGCTAATATCCAGCCCCGTGTACTTGGTCTTTTCGGGAAGGCCAAGAAGCAGACGACCATTACCACAGCCCACGTCAAGAACAGAAGAGCCAGATTTAACGTTTTTTAAGTAGGGCTTTAGGTCCGGCCAGATGTACTGGCGGGAAGATGAGAACTCTTTTCCGATATTATCGTAGATGTTTTTGACGGAAGTGATGATGTTTTCTTCTTGGGGCATTAGAGATATTTTAGCAGGAGAGTAAAATAGGAGAGTGCAAATCGAAGATTTAGTCCTAAGAGACAGTGAAAAGTTGACCCTTGAGAATATCGAGGACTATCGTCGGATTTGGTCAAAAGAACTGCGTAGGATGCCCAAGAACTCGGAAATATGGCCTAGTTTGACCGATCCGGAATTGATTGAAGCCATGAAAACTCGCGGGGTTCGCACTGAGTCAGGTGTGGCACCATTTGCAGTGATGATGAAGCCCTTCTACTGTCCGGGAGAGTGTATCTATTGTCCTTTGGAAGAGGGAATGCCCAAGTCATATCTGTCCGATGAGCCGGCGGCTCAAAGAGCCAAGACGTTGAACTTTGATCCAATGAAGCAGGTGGAAGGAAGAATAAAACAGATGATGGAGACAGGACATATCACCGACAAGATCGATTTAATTGTCATTGGAGGAACCTTCGGAAGTTATCCCGAGAAGTACAAACGAGAGTTTTTCAAAAGTATGTTTGACGCCGTCAATGGCAAAGTAAGTGAGACGTTGGCTGAAGCCCAAAAATACAATGAAACGGCGGAAAAAAGAGTCGTGGGTATTTCGGTAGAGACAAGACCTGATTGGGTGAGCGAGCAGGAAATTAGACTCTGGCGAGAGTTGGGGGTGACGAAGGTTCAGCTGGGAGTACAGGCTTTTGACGAAGAGATTTTAAAGAAAATAAAAAGGGGGCATAGCCTTGACGAAGTGGCCGAGGCAACCAGAATGTGTCGCAATGCGGGTCTGAAGATTTGTTATCACTTGATGCCGAATTTACCTGGAAGTAATCCCGAAAAGGACATCGAGATGGCGAAGATGATGTTTAATGATCTTCGATTTGGTCCGGACTACCTAAAGGTGTATCCGGCGATGACGATTAAGGGGACGGAGATGTATGAGATGTGGAAACAAGGAGAGTATCTACCTTATGAAGAGATTGATCTGATTAAGGTATTAAAAGAGATCAAAGCTCAGACACCCGTATGGTGTCGTATAGATAGACTTATTCGAGATATCAGTAAAAAATGGGTGTCAGCCGGAACGACAAGAACTAATCTAAGGCAAATTCTTCAGCAAGAACTTTTGGAAGAAGGGAAGAAGTGTAGATGTATTCGTTGTCGAGAAGTCCGTGGAGGAGTTTATGACACCAAGGTGGAGTTACTGGTTAACGAAAGGGAAAGTTTGGGAGGTAAAGAACTGTTTTTGTCTTACGAGTATGAAGATAAATTGTTTTCGATGTTGCGACTTAGACTACCTGAGAAAACGGAAAAGATGCTTTTTGAAGAACTTGAAGGGGCAGCGATTACTCGGGAAGTACACACTTATGGTCAGGTGGCTCAGATTGATATCAATGACGGCATCAAAACACAACACCGAGGACTGGGGAAAAGACTGATGGTCAAAGCCGAGGAAATTGCAAGGGAAATGGGCTACAAGAAAATGGCGGTGATTTCAGCTATTGGCACGAGGGAGTACTACCGGAAGTTGGGGTATGAACTTGAGGGAACTTATATGGTGAAAAATCTGTAGGATTTGCGGTACAATATTTTTATATGAGGAAATTAAATTTAGGTTTGTTAATGGTTGCCTTACTGGAAATTTTGGCATTTCCCAAAGTATCAATGGCCAACGAAGGGGTTGTTTTATTGAGAGGCGCGGGAACCAGTGGCTCTTGTTTTGCCGCTTCCGTGTTTGTTGATGGAACATACAGAATTTTGGCTACCTGTCGAGATCTAAAAACCGCTTTATCTCCAGAACAAAATCGCTACGTTGTTTGGTCTACTGGAGAAACGGGTAAAACCAGAAGAATCGGTGAAATTGTCAACGGAAAGTTGGCGACAGGTACCGACACTAAATTTACCAGTCTTTTTGTGACGGCAGAGACCGATGGCTACGGAAGTAAACCATCAGACAGTGTTTTGCTTTCAGGTGTAGTACAAGCAATTAATTTTGTGACCGGTGAAGTAAAACAAGACGCTAGTGTGACCATTGCTCCGACACCGACACCGGAAAAAGCCGTAAAGGCAACTCCCACAAAGTCAGCGGAGGCAAAAATAACTCCGGAAGCTACGGTCGGTCAGGGAATAGGGGGAGCATTGTCGACAGTTTTAAAGATTGCTTTGTTTGGATTTGGAGCGCTACTTCTTATCGTAGGGGTCTTTAGCTTTATCTCCAGAAAACGAGCCCTCTAAATTCTAGTTTTATTTATTAGGGGAGTAAGAGGCGGATTAGAAACCGGATGATGGGTTCCAGAATTGCCATTATTGGAGAACTACCAAAAAAAGGGAAGATAAGGAAGATGAGAAGGAGCGTGCCGTAACGGTTCATAATTGTTTGGTATTCATAGGCCAAGCCTCTTGGAAGTAAGGCAAAGATGATTTTTTGACCATCCAGAGGTCCGACGGGGACAAGGTTGAAGACGGCTAAACTAATATTTACGATCACAAAAGGGACCAAGAAAATTCCGAAAGTATAGGGGAGAAAATGAACAATTAAAGCTACTACGGAAGCCAAAAGAAGGTTACTTATTGGTCCGGCGATGGAGATGATGCCGGCATCGCGGCGGGGTTTTTGGAGATTGTAGGGATCAAAAGGTGTTGGTTTGCCCCAGCCAAAAGCAAAACCGCCTCCGGAGAGGAGCATGAGAGACAGAGGAAGGACAACGGTGCCTACAAGATCGATGTGGGCAAAGGGATTAAGGGTTAGTCTACCGGCAGCTCTGGCCGTGGGATCGCCCAGACGGTCCGCGGCAAAGGCATGGGAAAACTCGTGAATGGCGATGGCGAGGATAAGATAAACGACAGATAGAAGGATTTCGAATAGGGTAAATAGCATAAGAACTTATTCTAGTATACCTGAGGAAGAAAAATATGTTAAAATTGTGCCCATGAAACAAACAGTAAAACAGCCAGAAAAAGGAAAACTTCAGTGTGCTATTTGCGGCAAGGGTGTACAACATGCTAACTTGGTCAGTTTTTCCAAACGCAGAATCAAGCAAGTAAGAAAACCCAACCTTCACGTTCACCACTTGGTAATCGAAGGAACAAAGGTAAAAATTAAAGTTTGTACAACTTGTAAGAGATCCCTGAGAGAGGCTCAAAGAGCCGAACAGGTTGCTATGGCCAAAGCAAATGTCAAGTAGTTCTCCTGAGCGACGGGGAATTTTGCCTGAAGATTGGTCTTTGTTGAGTGTATCTCCTGAGTTTGGATCGTTGACAAACTATTCTGACACTGATTTTCATGGTGCATCTGAAAGAGAACGAAAAACGACAAGACTAGACACATTGCGAGAGACTTCTTTGGGTATGGTGGAGTTTCATGCAAACGAGAAAGGGTTTCGTGTTTTGGCTGATGAAATGGGTATAGGTTTGTATTATAAAAATGATGGTCGTTTAACTGATGCCGGAATAGATTTAGTCAAGTACTGTGATAATTTTTCGGAAGAAGAGATGGAGAAAATGGGAGGAGAAGTACTTGAGGAGGTACTAGAGAAGGTCGTAAATGCAAATGAACAACTAGCGATTAGTTTTGATTTTAAGAATAATACGGTAGCGGTGGTTCAGATTGATAGAAATACCGGAAAGGGTCCTATCTTGTCTTCAGGAGAAGGTTTAGATTTTACTTTATCGACGCTGATGACGGTGAGTTATGGTGAGTTTAAGGTCTGTGTGGGTTTTAGGGTAATTGATGATGTTTTTCGTTTTGGAATTTTTGCTTTACGAGAAGAAGAAAGTATTACCTTGGAAACGAAAATGCTGGTGACCGATATTCTGAGGGATTGTAATTACAAGATATTTTTGGAAAGTAGTTCTCCGGATAAATATGAGAGGTTGACAAAAAGAATTTTCTTAGTAGGTCACTAAATCCGATGACCTTGGAGGAACTGTTTCCAGGAGATGGGGGACTTACCAGGGAGTTGAACGGTGTTGAGAACGAGCCTTTTGTTTTCTAGTGAAGTTTCAATAATTTTGACATCAATATCACCGATAGTGGTCCAAGCACCGGGGGTCGGGTTAAGGGAGCGGATAAGGGCGTGAAGGGCAGAGGAGTCGATGCCATTTTGAGCAATAAGGATTTTATCGAAAGGAATGAAGGCGGTTTCTCGGGAAACCGTTTTATGGCTTGGTGTGAAAACTACCAAGGACTCATCTTGGGGAGTTTTTGGGTATCTTTGAGCACAGATTTCGGGTAATTTATCGGCCAATAGAGAGATGGCAGCTTGAGTAAGTTTTGTGGTCAATGTGGCGGTATTGTCTTGGATATTGATGGGAATTTCGACCTGGGAGATGATGGGGCCATGGTCTAAGAGTACGTCCATTTCCATAAGGGTGACACCGGTAGTCTGGTCCTGATTTTTAATGGCTTCACTTATGGGAAGAGCGCCACGGTACTTTGGTAAAAGAGAGAAATGGATATTGAAAGTGCCAATTTTTGGAGTTTCCAAATATGTTTTGGGAATAATCTTGCCATAGGAAACAACCAGAAAGATGTCCGGCTTGAGGAGTCTGAGATGGGAAAGGTTAGCATCATCGAGCTTGCTTGGTTTAAAGACGGGGAGGTTGTGGTTGTCTGACAGAATGGCAACTGGGGAGGGAGTCAGAGTGAGGCTTCTTCCCGAGGGCATATCGGGAGTGGTGACCACGCCAACTACGTTAATAAGGTCGCTTTTAAGGATTGATTCAAGAATGGTGGCGGAAAAATCGGGAGAGCCAAAGTAGATGAGATTGGGTTTCATAACTCTATTTTAACATTTGTCTTATAGGTTGACTATTATATTCACGAGAGTTATACTTCCGGTTGGAAATCCGAATTGAACTTTAAATAGGAGGAAGGAGGAAAAATGAGATTCATTGATGAGCTTTTGCACCCTGAAAATAAGTGTAAAAGAGTGGGGCACAATTTGAGAGAAAATCAGTCGAGATGGATTGTGAATTGTGCAAAGTATGACGAGCTTGTCAAGCCTGAGTTTAGCCTGCATTACGGATGTGTAGCTTACCAGGTGGAAAAGATTGAGACGCTTTGCCAAAGGTGTGGCGTTGTTGTTTCAATCAAGTGGGCTAAATTGTATTCCTTACAAGGAATCAGTCTGCCTGTGACGATCATGGATGAGTTTAACAAAAAGGGAATGATCGAAGTATTTTCCTAGGGTTAATTTCTTAAGATAGAGAGTGGTATAGTAGCCCCGCATTTTGCGGGGCATTTTTACATCTCGATGGGGGTGAGACCGGAAGGTGTTTCCCTTAGAATCTCTCCACCTTGTTCCAGAATACGGTCGGTAAAGAGAATACCGTTAAGGTGATCGTTTTCGTGCTGGATGTAGGAAGCGTCGGCGTCTTCGAATTTACGGTGTCGCTTCTCGAGTTTATCGCCTAATGGCGTCAGATAATCGACTTCCACAGAGTAGGGTCGATTGACAGCACCCCAGAGACGGGGAACGGAAAGACAGCCCTCAAGCCAACGATCTTTGGAACGAGTATGAACATCAAATAAGGTGGCCTTGGAGAAGTTTTTAAGTTCGGGGTTGATAAAAATCTCGGGAATATTATTAAAAATAATGATGAAGAGGCGACGGTTAATACCAACCTGGGTGGCTGCCAGACCAACACCCTCGGGATCCTTGGCGGATTTTAGGGTTTTAATCATGTCGACAATCTGCTCCTTTAATTTCTTGTCGAGCTTTTCGACAGGAAGAGCGGTAAGTCGTAAAAATGGGTCGGGTGTGGTCAGGATTTTCATAAATAACAGGTATATTTTACCATTTGACCTGTAATATGTGCGGTGATGGAGAAAGAGCGTGCCTAAAGTTTTTGAAGATAGCCCTTGGCAGTCTCAGAGTTTGGGTTTAGCTCGAGAGCCTTTTCGAAAGCTGTCTTGGCGAGGTCGGTTTTATTCAGGCTTTGATAGAGAATGCCGAGATTAAGATAGTTGTTACTTTCATTGGGAGAAAGCGCGATAATCCTAAGAAGAGTATTGAGAGCGTCTTGAAGATATTTAGGATCAATAGTAGCAAGAGCCAGTTCGGTTTTGGCTTTCGTTTTAAGGATGTTTAGATTGAAGGGGTTGAGGCTTTGGGCTTTGTTGATATTACCGGTGGCTTGGTCAACATACTTATTGAGAATGGAGTTTGCTTGAGCTTTAATTTCGGCGGAAGCGGTGGAAGGAAGTTGGGCGATCTGGGGAACAATCAACTGTGTGGCCACGAGGGAGTTAATATTGCCAAGTTGGGCATAGTAAATAGGCTCTCGGGGATTAAGTTTGACGGCTCTTTCTGCTTCGTCAAGATTCCCCTTGCCTTTGTTGTAGGCGATGTCGGCTCGCCAGGCTCTGGATAGACCGATAATAGCCCAGATGGCGAGGATAGAGACAATGATAATACCGATGGTGGAGTCGAGATTTAGTTTGCGTGATAGAAGAGTGTTTTTATTTATTAATGAGATATAAATGGCGGGGTAGAGGAAGAAGAAAAGGGCAATGTTGACGACAGAGAAGCCAATGTAGTTGGTAATTAGAATTGAGACAAAACCAAGAAGAAGAGGAAAACGCAGATCGTGATGGTCTGTTTTTTTATTGAGAAAAAGATAAAGAATTGAACCAATGAGGAAAAGATAGGTAAAAAGACCAACAAAGCCGGTGGTGGCCAAAAAGTTTAAATACTCGTTGTGGGCTTTGTTATAGAGAAAATCGGACTCCGAGGTGAGGTTGTGAGCGACGGGTCGAACAGCGTAATAAGAGTAACCAAAAGTCTCAACACCGGTGCCAAAAAGAGGATATTTAAGTCCGAGTTTGAGGGCGCCTTCCCAGACAACACGACGAATAGCCATAGAGTCGGAACCGCCAATCCGGGTTTTGTTTTCTTCGGTAATGATGGTGATGGTGTCGGAGTAAAAAGGGTTGATTTTGTTGAGGGAAGAAAGAGTACGGAGAACAGAGTCTCCTTTGAAAACAAGGACGAGAGTAAGAAGGGGAATAAAGGCTAGGAGAAGAAGAGATTTTTTCTTTTGGATGGCGGTGATGATAAGGAAGAGAACTAGAACAACAGCGGTAGCGGCAATGCCGGACTGAGACTTGGTAAAGATGATGGCGATGAGATAAAGAAGAGAAAGGCAGGCGTAAAGAAAACGGTGATTATTTTTTGCGGAGCTTACTATTTGAAAAAGAGAGAGGGGAAGAAGGGCAACGAGAAAAGCGGAGAGCCAGTTGGGTTGACCAAGAGTGGAAAAGACGCGATTTTGGACATCTTGGACCCAGATGTCTTTGTCGATACCAAAATGTTCGAGGACGGCGTAGAGGGAGATAATGGCGGCTGAAGAAAGAATGGCGATTAAGAGATTTTTGATGGCTTTATTTTCGCCATGAAAATGGGTGACAAGAGCGTAGTAAAGAGTGATGTAGGAGACAGTGGACATTAAACCACCGTGGAAACGTGAGTAATATCCCCAGAGACTAGTATGAGAATTGATGGAAATAATAGTGGAGATGATCTGGGAAGCGAGAAAAAGCAGGATGGGAATATCGAGGGGAGTTCTGACGATTTCAAATTTTTTATTTAAGAAGGACCTAATGGCCCAAACGGAGGCAATGAGAACGGTCAGCAAATAGACGAACATCATTTTGTTGAATTCAAAAACCTCAGAAGTGTAGGGCCAAAGAAGAAGAGGGGTGAGGAAAAAAAGGGTGTAGAAGAGTTGGCGGATTAATTTGGTCAAAGTTTGCGAGGAGAAAGACATGGATTAGTTTAACATTTTGTGATTTATGTTTTTGGTAGTGTTTTTGCCTCTCAAAAAATGAGGTAATCTGTTATTATTAGCCATATTATGTTCGAGTCTTTGTGGAGATTAGCCACTCTTGATGTTGGTATCGATTTGGGTACGGCTAATACTGTGGTTCACGTTGCCGGTAAGGGGGTGGTGATTAGACAACCATCAGTAGTTGCTCGCCATATGAAGACCAAAGAAATTTTGGCTATAGGAGAAGAAGCGAAAAAGATGTTGGGAAAGAATCCTGCCAGTATCGAGGTGGTTCGACCGTTGCGTGATGGAGTGATTGCGGATTTTGACGCAGCGGAAGCGATGCTTAAACACTATATAGTAGAGGTCCATGAGTTCTATAAAGGTCTCGGATTTAAAATTGCCCGTCCCCGCGTAGCAATCGGTATTCCATCTGGTGTTACTGAGGTAGAGCGAAGAGCGGTGCAAGAAGCGGCGTTGTCGGCCGGTGCGCGAGCAGCGTTTTTAGTCGAAGAACCGATGGCGGCAGCGATTGGTTCAGGGCTTCCCATTGAAAAAGCCGAAGGTCAGATGGTTTGTGATATTGGTGGAGGAACAAGCGAAATCGGAATTATTTCTCTTGGTGGTTTGGTTTTGAATCGATCGTTACGGGTGGCAGGTGATGAGCTTACGGAAGCAATTTCTAATTTTGTAAGACTGAAATATAGTTTACTTTTGGGCGAGAGTACTGCCGAAGAAGTCAAAATTAAAGTAGGGTCGGCGTTTCCATTGAAGTGTGAGAAGGAAGGAAAACCTTTGGAGATCGTAGTTCGCGGTAGAAGCTTGGAGAACGGGTTACCGAAGTCGATGAAGTTGAACAGTATTGAGATTCGAGAGGCAATGATGCCTGTCGTTAATCAAATTCTTTCCGAGATCACCCTGATTATTGAAGAGACTCCTCCGGATTTGGTAGCCGATATTTTGGAAAAGGGGATGGTCATGGCGGGAGGAGGGTCGCTTATTCGGGGAATTGATAAGCTAATTGCCGAACAGACGGGTATGCCGGTCTGGGTGACGGAGACACCAATGGAGGCGGTGGTAAGGGGGTGTGCGAGAGTATTGGAGAACGACAGATTATTGAGTAAAGTTAGAGTTGTTGGAGGCTTGAGGTAAAGTTTTTTATCTAAATAGGATTGACAAATACCCTATATTAAGCTATTATGTGCGCGTAGTTTAAAATTCTCACATATAGGAGGTTGGAATATGTCTTGGCTATCTTTGTTGATTGCTCTTTTTCAGGTAAGAAATTCAGCGCTGGTTGGGAATGCTTGGTGGTTTGATTTCTTCACTCACGTGGTGGGTGTCGAACAGTTCTTTCTTGGACTTTCGTGGTTCATTTTTGGAATAGCCTTGGTGGGTGTGATCATCATGGTCGCAATAAGAGCCTTCGGAGACTTCGTTCAAGGCGGATGTTTTGCGGTAATGTTGCTTGGCTGGTTGGTTACATTACCGCTGTTTGAGTGGATTACCTTGTCTTTGGCGAAGGGAGTGTTGGCTAATTTTGATCCGGTGATGGGAATTGTCAATCAAGGATCATTTCTTGTCAACGCTGTTCTGTACTTAGTCCTTGGTGGTGGATAAATTGGGAATGCCCTCGTTTTGGACGGGGGCTTTTTTATGGTTCAAGAATGATTACCAGACCGTCAGTTGTGTTTCTTAAAGTTGTTTCCAGTTTTATCTGGGCTTTTTGGAGAGGTTCCTGTTGAGCGGAGATTATCTTGGTTATCTTACCGATAATAAGATTTCCCGGAATGAGTTCTCCTGGTTCGGTAAAAACGTAGTCACCAAAGGTGATCGGTGAGAGACTGGGAATGTCGGTAATTTGGGGAGTGTTAGAAATAAATTTATACTGCCCTTTTTGACCAGAGGAAGTATGTACGGGAAAAACCTCGATATGATCACTATCCAGGGGGGTGATATTGATAACCGAACCTTTGACATCGGCAACAGTGCCGAGAAGAATTTTGCCAAAAATTAGAGGTTGGCCTTTTTTGACTTTGTCCAGAGGTAGGGATGAGGAGACGGAGTTGTTGCCAATGGAGCCGGTAAGTCGTACAGGAAGAACGGACTTGAAGTTTTGGGTAAGGATAGCTGTTTTCGAATCAACGATGGATTGTTTGAGCTGTTCGTTTTCAGAAAGTAGACGCGAGTTTTGGAATATTAGGTCTTTGTTTTGCTGTTTAAGTTTAGGGAGACTGCTGATGAAAGATATTTGGGTGTCGGCTACTTGGCGGAGGTAGCCTACCGGCATATGAATAGGGGTTAAAATGGTATAGAAGACGTTGTCTAGTGTTTTACCTATCTTGAGTTTGCCGGCAGTTGATAGTAGGATGGAGACCAACAGAGGTAAGAGTAGTAAATTAATCTTAGTTGACGTCATAAAATTATGGATAAGCAATCCAAGAATACCACAAAAACAGTTTTAACTCTTTTGATAATGGTACTTTTGGGTGAGGGGGTACTGGGGTGGGGTCTTTTTTGGCCATTTCTTTTGACCCTATTAAATTGGAATGGAGTTTATTGGCTGGCATTTGGGGTGGGTATTTTGATTTCGGTTTTACGAGGTTTGTCGATTGGTTTACCGAGCTTGTTTATACTGGTTGTAATCGGCGGACTTTCTATTATTATGAGCACTAGAAAAGAGATGGGTTGGGTAATGGTGCTTTTGGGAGTGGTATGCAGTGTTGTTTTTGATATGGCTTTTGGACTGAGTTGGAGTTTGTGGGAGACGCTGGTAGTATTGCTGTCGGGGCTTTTGGCGCTGTCCTGGTTTGAGAGAACAGAAACGATTAGAATAAACTATTAGAATGTCCGAGAACAAGTCATTTGGACTGACCAGTATGATTCTCATCCTTTTATTTGCCGTGGGATTTTCAAGAGTGTTTTTTTTGACGGTATTTATGGGTGGACATTTCACTGATTTAGCTAAGGGAAATATGGTTCGAGTAGAGTTTATCGAAGCCAAGAGAGGGGTGATAACCGATAAAAACGGGAAAAATATAGCAATGAACATTGAGAACGATGGGAAAGTGGTGCGCTTTTATCCTTTTGGAGAAGTGACGGCCGGAGTTGTTGGCTATATCGGAAAACCAACTGATTCGGGGGTTAACGGAGACATTCTGGTCGGTATATCCGGACTGGAAAGCCAGTATCAAAAGAGACTGGCTGGAACTCCTGGTGAAACTGTGGTTGAAGAAACTGCCCAAGGAACAAGACGGACGGAAATGGTGAGAAAGAGTCCGGTTCCCGGTGAAAATTTGGTGACGAATCTGGATTTGTCGGTACAACAAACGGCTTTTTTGGCACTGAAAAATGCTTTAGAAAAAACAGGGAAGAGTGGAGTGGTGTTGGTAACGACAGTTGACGGAAAAGTTTTGGCTTTGGTTTCCGTGCCGTCTTATGACACGAATCTGTTTATTGCAGACGGAAAAAGAAGTGACTTTGGGGGAGAGTTTAAAGATGTGGAGAGTCTGCTTTCAAACACGGAAAAGAAGCCTTTGTTTAACAGAGCGTTGTCTGGGGATTTTGCACCAGGTTCGGTATTTAAGTTGGTGCCGGCTTTGGCGGCTTTGGAAGAGAAAAAAATAACCAAAGATACTTTGATTGCCGATAGCGGAGAAATTGTAATTGGGGCTTATCGTTTTGGGAACTGGCTACTAGATAAATATGGTCAGACAGAGGGACAGATAAACGTAGTGAAAGCGATTGCTCGCAGTAATGATATTTTCTTTTATAAAGCGGGGGAGGCTTTGGGAATAGATAATCTGGTTAAATGGAGTGAAAAATTGGGATTGGGGGAAAAGACAGGAATTGATCTACCGGGAGAGTCTAGCGGCTTTATGCCATCGCCTTACTGGAGAGAGAAAACTTTTGGCGAGAAGTGGTTTTTGGGAAATACCTATCACTTGGCTATTGGCCAGGGAGATTTAATGGCCACTCCTTTGCAGATAAATATGATGACGGCGGCGGTAGTATCCGGGATAAAATGCTCGCCCAGGTTGGTTGGGGCAAGTACCTGTGTCGACTTGAAGATTAATGAGACTAACAGAAAGACTGTGCTGGAGGGAATGCAGGCGGTGTGTAGTACCGGGGGTACTGCCTTTCCCTTGTATAGTTATGGTGGAAAAATATATTGCAAAACCGGAACAGCGCAAAAAGGTGGGGAGGATACAATGCCAAATGCTTGGCTGACGATGGTGATTCCCGTCGGAAACAATGTAAAGGATTGGGTGGTAGTGACGGTTTTAGTCGAAGAGGGTGGAGAAGGAAGTGCCGTGGCGGCACCAATTGCCAAAGAGATGGTTCCTTTGTTCTTAAAATAGGCTTATATATTTGACTATTTGGGTTTTATTTTGTATAATTTTCGAGTTCTTTAAATTCACATTTAGGTTTGCGAGGAGGCAAAAATGCTAGTTTTGTTGAAGATCTTGTTTTGGTTGATAGTTGTCGCCGGGATTGGTTTGTTTGCGTACGCGTTTTTAAACGACCGGGAAGAAGGGTATGGGTCAGAAGAAAAAAAACCGAGTAAAGTATATCGGTTGCCGATTTCCTTGGTAGTGGCTGGTCTGTTGCTGTCGATTGTTTTTTCAGCGGCAGTGCAGATCTCGCCAACTCAGGTCGGTGTGGTTGAGAACACCTGGACGGGTGAACTCTATATCTTAAACCCTGGAACCCATGTCTGGCCATTTACCAAAAGCGTCACACCGCTGATTACGAAGGTGTTTGTGTATAACACCCAGTTGCGGAGTATTGAGATTGGTTCGACACCGGCTAAAGATGGTGGGGTGTCAGCCAGCTCTAGTTCTCCTGGACAACCGGTGGTTTTCTTTTCGGCTCGCGGCTGGGCTCAAGTAAACAAAGAAACAATTCTTGAGCTACATCGAAAGTACGGAAAGACTTACTTGGAAAGTTGGGTGGAGAAGATCTGGGTATCAACTCTGAAACAAGTTCAGGGTAAAAACACTTACGATTTTGTGGCCAGCCAGCGTCAGGTAATGGAGTCTTCGGTTGAAGGTGAGTTGCAGGCTCAACTGATGTCATCCGATGGCGAAACACCCTTGGTATACGTTAGTCAGCTAGCAATCGTCGATTTTGATTACGACGACAAGGTCAATGCCTATCTGGACAGCGTCTCGCAGATGCAGTTTCAGAAACAACAGGCCCTGCAGCAGACCGAGATCAACACCCAACAACAGAAGGCGGACGTAATTGCCGCTGAGACGAATTACCTGGTGACCAAGCGGAAGTCTGAGGCAGATGCGATTATGAACGTAACTCAGGCTCAAGGTAATGCTGATTCGGTGAAGTTGGCGGCTGATGCCGAAGCCTATCGAATTACGGCTGAAGCGGAAGCCCAGTCTGAGGCCGTGGCTGCGATTCAGAAAAACCTAACCCCGGAGTATATAGAATACTTGCTAGCGTTGGGTTGGGATGGGGCTTACCCCAGGTATTGGTTAGGTAGTTCAACTCTACCAATAATGAATATTCCCGCGGAACCTCAATAATTTGATTACGTTGCCCTCCAGAAATGGAGGGCATTTTTGCTATTTTTTTAATGTTGTAGAATACTGGTTCGGTTTTAATGTATATTTTTATAAGTAATGAATAAACTAATTATTGTTGAGTCTCCTACCAAAACAAAAAGCTTAGGGAAGTATTTAGGGAGTGATTACCAAATTTTGGCTTCCAGTAAAGAAGCTGGAAGATGCGGCAGCTAAGGTTGATGAAGTGATACTGGCGGCCGACCCTGACCGTGAAGGAGAAGCAATTGCCTGGCATGTGGAACACATACTCAAGAACTCAAGGAAGTTGGCCAAGAAAGAGAAACTGGTGTTTAAGAGAATTGCTTTCCATTCCATCACTAAGGAAGCCATTATGGAGGCTCTAGAACACCCGAGAGCAATTGATATTAACTTGGTTGATGCCCAGCAGGCCAGACGTTTTCTGGATCGTTTGGTAGGTTACAAACTGTCACCAATTTTGTGGAAGAAGGTTCGTCGTGGTCTTTCGGCCGGAAGAGTACAAAGCGTGGCGGTGCGTTTGATTGTGGAGAAGGAAAGAGAGATTGAGAAGTTTAAGCCGGAAGAGTACTGGCAGATAAAAGTGGAGGTGGAAACGAAGAAAGGAGAGAAGTTTGAAGTCGAGTTGGCACGGATTAAAGGAAAGGTGGCCGATATTCATGAAGGGGAAAAGGCAAAAGTAGTTTTGGCAGAGCTGGAAAGTGCTGAGTACTTGGTTGATAGTGTTAAAAAGTCCGAGAGAAGAACTGCTCCCCATTCACCATTCAAAACTTCCACCTTACAACAGGCGGCAGCTAATGTTTTGGGTTGGTCGGCGAAGAAAACAATGAATGTGGCTCAAAAACTCTACGAGCAAGGTGATATCACTTATCACCGTACCGATTCATTTAACTTGGTGCCGACGGTGATTGAAGAGATTCGCAAATTCATTGGTGAAAAATATGGGGCCGAGTTTTTGCCGGGTACACCCAGAGTGTATAAAACGGCCGGAAAAGTGGTTGCCCAGGAAGCCCACGAAGCGGTTCGTCCGACACATATAGAGATTTCACCGGATAAATTTACCGGACAGGAGATGGCCCATGATCAAGAAAAGCTTTATTCATTAATATGGAGAAGAACGGTAGGTTGCCAGATGAGCGATGCCATTTTCGACGATACCAAGGTAATCGTAAGGGCGGGGGAAAACGAGCTGACGGCAACCGGAGCGGTGATAAAGTTTGCCGGGTGGAAGAAGTTGTTTCTGAAAGATAAAGACAAAGACGAAGAACAGATTTTACCGATGTTGGAGGTAAACGAAAAACTGAAAAAGAATAAGGTAGTTGGGGAGCAAAAGTTCACTCAACCACCGGCAAGATTTAATGACGCCTCATTGATTAAAGAGTTGGAAAAAAGAGGTATTGGAAGGCCAAGTACCTACGCGGCGATTATCTCGACAATCATAGACAGACGTTACGTGGAGCAGAGAGAAAGAAAGTTTTTCCCGACATCGATAGGGGTGGCCGTGGTAGATTTTTTGGTAACAAACTTTCCGAAGGAGATGGATTATGAGTTTACCGCCAAAATGGAAAGTGAGCTAGATGATATAGCCGAGGGAAAGCTTAAATGGAAAAAGATGTTAAGTAATTTTTGGGGTTTGTTCCGAGACAATATTCTAAGAGTAGACAAAGATAGTGCAAGGGTGGGTGTGCCGACGGTAGGTACAGGAAAGAAATGCCCGCTTTGTCATGAAGGCGAAGTGGTAGTTCGCGACGGTAAGTTTGGGAAGTTTTTATCTTGTTCGAGATATCCCGAGTGTAAGTATACGGCTCCTTTTATTGAGTATGTTCCAGGGGTAAAGTGCGAAAAGTGTGGCAAGAGAGTAGTACTTAAAAAGACACGAACGGGGAGAGATTTTTATGGTTGCGAAGACTATCCAAACTGTACTTGGGCCAGCTGGCACAAGCCGGGGGCAAAGAAAGAAGAACAAGAACAAGAACAAGAAAAACCTTCCGATTAAGAGAGAAATTTTTAGATATTACGCCGGGGATAGTCTTTGACGGAAAGGTTCCAGATACGTACGCCACAAAAGCGAGCACCTTCGGGACAGTATGGTTTGACGTTTGATTCTTTGCGAAGACCGCAAGGGACGAGATGATCTAGATGGGGAGCGAGAGCCGGGTCAATGTCGATTATTTGTTTGGTGATTGAGGTGGCGATGGCATTGATTTCTTCTTGGGCATTAAAACAATTTCTGGTTTTGAGAAAGTGATACCAGGCTCCAAAAGGTCCAGAAACGGATTTATGGATACGAACGGCGTTGGGGAGTAGATATTGGAGATGTTCGAGGGAAATGCCTTGGTCAAAAAGGTTTTGGAGTTTTTGGCTATGAAGGGCGAGAGTTTCCAAAAAGAATTCATAAGCTTCAGGATTAGAGTCGAGAATGGTGGGGATAACATAGTCGCTTTCGGATTGAGGAAGAGGAATGATTAAGGGGGTGGTGTGGTTAAGAGAGCGATGACGATGGAGTTGGTAGTTGGCGGTATGGCTTAGGGAGAGCTCGACTGAAAGATTCACCTGATTAAGACTTTGGGAAAGATGATCAATGACACCGTCGCCATCAACTTGGGTCATTAAGGGATTAATGTTGGGATCGAAAACAAGTTTGAGGGCATCATCATCAGAGATTTCCTCTGAAGTGACTCCAAGGATGTGACGGACAGCTCGAGTGATGTTGGGAGAGATGGGAGATAGGTTGTCGATAATAGCGATATTTTCAGAGTGATGGTCAGTGTTTTTGGGGTTATATCTTGGACGAGCCAGAATAGGAAGAGGTTTGTCTAACTCCTGTTGGAGTGAGGGGTCGGTAGATATGGCTACGTCTACCATGCCCTGAATAATGGCGGATAGTTCGTTGGTAATGGGGAGGTTTTGCGAGAGATGATAGAGACGTTTGAGAGTTAGTTCGTTGATGGTGAAATGAAGATTGGTAGGCATACCAAGTGGAAGAAGATAGCGGGCAATTTCTTGGGATTTTTTGCCGGCTTCATTGTTAATCTTGTTTCTCCAAGCCTCGGTGTCACGCCCGGGAAAGCGTTCAAGAATAAATTTCCTGGTGGTAGGGGTGAGGAGTTCTTGAAGATGATTGTAGGCGGTGCTGAGCGAGGTGGCTGCTTCAGAGAGGGCGCGGTTGTGGTCTTCGTTGCCGGTGTCGGGAGTGAGAGACCTGGTGTCGGCCATGTTGACGTAACGTTGGGACATTTCTTCGGAGTTGTAGAAAGGTTGTGAGTGGAGAAAATTTATTGCCAATCGAGAGATGTTTTCCAGAGCAAAAGTGTAGCTTGCGTGCTGACGTGTGGTGTTGTGACCGGCTTCTTTGGTGCTAATGACGACACTATCGGAGATCTGACGATATTTATCTGATTTTTGGAGGTAATCAAGAGGAGTTTGGATTTCTGAAGAGTAACAAGTTCGGGCCGCGGCACTGACGATGGTGGTGGCCGAGTTGAGGAGGGAAATTTGTTCCGGAGTAAAAGAGCTGGTATTAATTGGGGCTGTCGAGTGAAGAATTAAAGAGACCCTGGATTTAAATCGGGACAGCTCAACTGAGGGATATGCTTCTTTTCGGTCCATGGAGGTATTGTAGTGCAGAGAGCGAGTTGGTTGTCAAATGATTTTTGTGGAAAGAAAAAAAGAGAAGATGCCTATGTGCGTATATATGGATATGTGTATAGATGGTAGACAAAAGAGAGAAATTGGTTTAAGTTATTTCATGACAGAAAGAATATTTGAAAGCGCGTTTCATAAAAAGTATGTTGGTGGAGAGGGTGAGATACTGGAAAAAACAATATCGACTTCGGATGACAAGGATAGTTTAAGGGTGAGGAGAACGACGGAAGAGGAAGTGCTGGAAGAGTACCGTAGATATGTGAGAGATACAAAGGCAGAGTTACCGCAAGAAATAAGAGAGACATTTTTAGCAATTCAAAGGACAGAAAATGACCGAGAATAAAAAACCTTTGCTGGTGATTGAGGGAGGATCGGGAAGCGGCAAAACAACGGCCATTAAAGGAATCAGAGAGTATCTTCAGGATTGGAAATTTTTTAGAGAACCAGGAGGTACGGATTACGGTGAGTTACTGCGTACTGCGGTTCAGGAAACTCACGGTATTGAGATTGATCCAATGGCAGCCTTTCTAACATATAGCGCATCGAGAGCTAATCTCATCAACACGAGAGTGATTCCGATTTTGGAGGGATTAAGGGAGGGTAAGGGAGTGCTTCTGGATAGATACTGGTTTAGTAGCTATGCGTATCAAAGTTCGGAGAAGGTAGATAAGGCGATTATCGTTGCGGTTTCTAAGATTGCGACGAAGGGATTAATGCCGGACCTGGTACTCCATTATGATTTGGCGCCGGAACTGGCGATGGTGCGCAAAATGAACTGTGATGACAAAGACAGATATGACATGAAGGAGCTCGCGTTTCATTCCCGGGTACGGGATGCATATCTGGAGTTGTCGGTAAAGTATCCTGATTTTTGGAGAGTGATTGATGTGTCGCAAAGTATTCCTAAGGTACTGGATGATTCTCTGGTTACCCTGAAGGAGTTTGGTTTGATTTGAGATACAATTAGATCTACGCAAATAAGGTGGTAAACGGCGTTATTAGTAATTTGCAAAAAATACCCATGCCCAAACTAGTATTAGACGGAAAGAAAGAAGCGGAAAAAGTAGCTAAATTTTTGGAGGAGTCGGAAAAGCTTTTAGGAAAGAGCCTTTTGATTTTGCAGTGTGACGGACATGCAGAAGAAAGTATTTATGTACGTCTGAAACGGGAGATGGGGGAGAGACTTGGGGTTTTGGTAACGGTGTCATTTGCAAAAAACAAGGAGGAGTTGAGGGAGATGTTGGCGGATGCCAATACCGACGAAACAGTAGACGGTATATTGGTACAGTTGCCGATAACAGGGGCTAGTAAAGAGGAAACTGAACAAATTTTGTATACGATTAATCCGGAAAAGGATATAGACGGACTAAACCCGAAATCTAGGTTCATTCCGGCGGTTGTCGGGGCAGTGGAGAGAGTTTTGGAAATATTTAATGTGGATGAGGAACAGACAATTGTTGTTGTTGGGGCAATGGGCGAAGTGGGAAAAAGACTGACACTCCGATTACAAAAATTAGGGTATCAAGTAACGGGATTGGATAAAGGAGATGACCTGATGAGTTTGAAAAAATATGACGTGGTGATTGCGGCGACGGGAGTCGCGGGGCTTATAAAAGGAGAAATGGTTGATGATGGTTTTATAGGAATCGACTTGGGATATACGAACGGTGATTTTTCTCACGACGCTTTTGAAAAGGCTTTGATGATCACCCCAGTTCCGGGTGGGGTTGGCCCTCTAACCATTGTGTCCCTTTTTGAGAGTCTGTCGAGTATTGACCAATAAAAACCCGCCGTGGTTAGGCGGGGGGGCAAACTAGAGAAGATACTCCCAGATTTCGTAGTCGAGGTCGACGATGACGTGGATGGCAGTTGATGGCAACAAAGGAGCATAAATCTCCTGGGCGATCAGAGTGACAGCCTCGAGATTTTTTTGACCGTAAACCGAAAGCTTGACATGAACGATGAGGTCGCTGTAGTCGTTTTTGAATTTTGTTTCTACTCCACAGAGGACTCTCGATTTGGGATGAGAGGTGACAGTTTTGCCGAAGATGTTTTTGTGTTGGATGACAATGGGCGGTCCGAGAAGGGCGTACTTTTCGGGGTAGAGGTTGTGATACTGGTTATATTCCAGGCGGATATCGTCTTTGTTGGCGAGATCACATCGCTGCTGTTTTAGCTTTGTGTGCAGATCGGGAAAGAACTTATAACGATTGGAGACGAAGACACGGTTTTCCAAGGGTTCCTCCTTTAAGAGTTAAAGAACTTTATATGGAGGATTATATCCGATAGTAACGAGATGTCAATTAAAGCAGGAAGAAGCCAACAACCGTAGTGCTGTTTTAGTATTTGACCAATAAAAACCCGCCGTGGTTAGGCGGGTGAGAGTTCATTTTAAGATTGGGTCGGTTGGAAGGTGCAACTCGTAGAGGTACGGAGAAGGGTTTGTACAGTTCAACAGCCAGAAACGCTTGGCTTTGCAGGTGTACAAAATTTTGGCAGAAAAGGGTCGGGGAGGATTATCGTAGACAATTCGAACCCGGGAATGGTCGAAAGTTATTTGTTCCGGAATGCCGGTTTCACTGTTTAAGAAGTAGAGGGTGTATTTTTCGCCATGTATTAAGTCTTCGGTAGAGATGAGGTACTTATTATCTTGATTTCCGGGTATTGGGGTTAGATATATGGGGTTTTTAAGATCCGGATAGACTGTTTTTGCAAGCGGGACAAAAGAAGAGTTAATTATTGAACCAATGAACACCACAGCCACTACAACAAAAACCCAAAGCAATGTTCCTCCCTGGTCTGCGATCCAAAACCCTAACTCTTTGTTTAATTTGGGTCCAATGAGGAGAAAAGCGACGATACCGAGCGGTAGCCAAACAAGCCAAAACATAGGTGCCTCCTTTTGAATTTAAACGAACTTTGAGACATATAATACCATAAAAGGATATTTTGAGTGTGGTTGTGGTAAAATAGGCAGGTTAATTATAAATTTGTTCCGATGACGAATCTCTAACCAGTTTCGGAATATAAAAGAGATAAAAAAATATGGCTACTAAAAAAGCTGAAACAAAAGTGGTGAAGGCTACACCCAAAAAAGAAGTCAAGAAGGTTGTTAAGAAGGAAGTCATTGTAGAGAAGGAAACTGCTACCAAGAAGGCTGTTGCTAAGAAGGTAGTGGAAAAGGTTGAGGTTAAGGAACCTAAGAAGGTTGCGTCATCGACAATCGAAGAACTTTTTGAAGCAGGTGCCCATTTTGGTCATGTGGTCAAAAAGTGGAATCCCAAAATGAAGAAATATCTTTGGGGTGCAAAGAACGGAATTCATATTTTTGATCTTGAAAAAACAGTTTCCGGACTTGAGGACGCTTGCAAGGCTCTGACAAAAGCGGCCTTGGAAGGAAAAAGAATTGTTTTGGTTGGTACCAAAAGACAGGCCAAACAGATGCTCGAGACAGAAGCCAAGAGGATTGAAGTGCCATTTATTACCCAACGCTGGATGGGTGGTTTGATCACCAACTGGAAACAAGTCAAGTTGACACTGGAAAGACTGAACTCCCTCAAACTCAGACGAGATCAGGGTCAGCTCAAGAAATTCACCAAGAGAGAACAGGTTTTGTTTGACAAAGAGATTGCCCGACTGGAAAGAGTTGTGGGGGGTATTGCTACCCTCAAAGATGCTCCTGAAGTAATTGTGGCCATCGATACACACAAAGAGAAACTCGCCGTTAAAGAAGCCAACAATCGTGGTGCTTTGGTTATCGGCTTGGTCGATTCCAATGCTAACCCCGACATGGTCGACTACGTTGTGCCTATGAACGACGACTCTGCTAAAGCTTTGGAGATTGTCATTGCCGCTTTCGGAAAGGCTTTGGAAGTAGGTCTCAAGGAACGTAAAGATTTAGCAGCCGCACCTAAAGCAAATGATGGATCAAATTAAAGAGCTAAGAGAAAAAACCGGAGCCGGAGTAATGGACGCTAAAAAAGCCATTGAAGAGGCCAAGGGAGATGTGGAGAAGGCTGTGGAGATTATTCGCGCCAAAGGTTTAGCTAAAGCGGAACAGAAGTCTGAACGTGAGGTAAATAGCGGAAAAGTTTACACCTATACTCATGCCGGTGGACTTGTTGGAGCAATGGTGGAGATAGCTTGCGAGACCGATTTTGTTTCCAGTACTTCAGAGTTTGAACATCTATGTAAAGAGATTACTTTACAGGTGGTTTCAATGAATCCTAAAGATGTCGAAGAACTATTGTCTCAGCCTTACATCCGTGACGGATCAAAGACCGTAGACCAAATGGTAAAAGAACTTATTGGTAAAACGGGAGAAAACATTCGGGTAGTGCGCTTCGCCAGATTCAAGCTTGGCATGGAGTAAGAGAGGGTGCTTGCTGAAAGAGGATAATTTGATTTGTTCACCAAATTCTCGTTGTTGGAACGTGAGTGTTTGTGTGTTAGAGTTTTAATATGGTTGATTCGATTGAACTCAAAGATATTAATTTGGTTAAGAAAACCGAGGCGGCACCTAAAGAAGATGCTTTTTTAGTTGAGCTTAAAAAATGGCGATCAGAGTTAACCAAAGAAAGTATTTGTTCTCCTTATGATGTATGGAAAAAATCTTCTGAACTTGAGGGGAAAATGGAGATAAGTGGGAGTGATAAAAAACTGATGGGAGTTTGTTCGAGCATGATGGAGCTTTTTAAAGATAAAAGTAGAAAAAGTGGGCAAGAGTACAAGAAACAGTCGGTAATGATCCAACAGGCGGCGTTGAAAGAGGTAATGTCTCGTTTTAGAGACGGGAAGTTTTTTGGATGATAAGGCACCGGAGTATTTTTTGGCGATGAGTGAAGTGTTTGCGTCTCTGAAGCATAAAGAGGTGATGAACGGAGATGACTACTGTTTATTTGCCGGTTTGAGAGGAATGATATCTGCGGCTCTGTTATTTTCAACAGCAGGTTTTGAGGTGGAGCTGCCGGAGGTTAGTTGGGACGCCAACTGTGATGTGGATTTATTAGTTTCTAAGGTTGGAAAAAATTTTAGTGTAAGTGTGAAATCAGAGATGGGTCACCGTGATGAGTATACGGGTGAAGAGTTTACCGTCAAAACAGAAAAAAGACCTAGCGATTTACCCCAAAGGTATTATGACAAATATTTAAAGCACATCTGGATCAATATTCCGAGTCAAACAACGGAGGATGGAAGAGCTTTCTGCGAACAAAGTTTTAAAGCCAGAGCTATCGGCTTGCCGAGTGCCTTTATGGCGGAGTATTTTAAGATGAGCTTAGGAAGAGTTCGGATTCCGGAGTAAATAAATATTTCTGGTAAGATTGAGATATGGTTATAGAACACGAGTTAATTGCTCTTTTGCGTCAGAAGTTTGCCAAGGTTATCGAGAATGTTGAAGAAGATTTCGACACCATTCGTGTGGGTAGAGCCAAACCCAGTCTAATTGAGAACCTCGGAGTGATGGCTTACGGAGGAAGAATGCGTTTAGTGGAGGTAGCTACGATATCGGCACCAGACCCCAACATGCTTATTGTTAGTCCTTTTGATAAAAGTCTGATGAGAGATATCGAAAAGGCGATTGCCGAAAGCGAAATGAAACTTTCGCCTGCGGTGGCCGGAGACATTATTCGCATCGTGATTCCATCACTGACACAGGAACGCAGGCTGGATTTTGTGAAACTTCTCAAACAAAAAACCGAGTCTGGAAAAGTAATGTTAAGGCAGGCCAGACAGGATGTTAAAGAAAAAATTGACGCGCTTAAGGAGAAAAAGGAAGTATCGGAAGACGACATTTATATGCTTCTCGAACAGTTGGATAAGATAACGGGAGAGTTAAACGAAAAGGTAGAGGAGATGAGTAGGGTGAAGGAAGAGGAGGTAATGGCGGTGTAGAATGGACTAATGCAACTTATCGTTTTTATATTAATGTTGTCGGTTTTAATCTTGATTCATGAGATGGGTCACTTTTTGATGGCACGTCTTTTTAAGATGAGAGTAGAGGAGTTTGGTATAGGATTGCCTCCAAGGGCCAAAAGTTTGTTTAAACATAGAGGGATATTGTTTAGTCTGAACTGGTTGCCTTTGGGAGGTTTTGTGAAACTTTATGGCGAGGATATGGAAAATCCAGAACAAGCTACTTCTCCGGAGGCGTTTTTTAACAAACCGATGTGGCAAAGGGCGGCTGTGTTGTTGTCCGGAGTGATGATGAATTTTATTTTAGGAGTTGTTGTTTTTGGTATTGTCTATTCATATTTAGGAATTCCCACAAAAACCGACAAGGTTATCATTGTGGAGGTGGCTAAAGACTCTCCGGCCGCGATTGCTGGAGTTGAGGTAGACAGTCTGGTGAAGAAAATTGTTTCTGGAAAAAAGGAGGTGTCGTTTGTGGGGATTGATGAATTTGTAAAACAAATCGATAGTTTGAAGGGAAAAGAAGTGGAAATTGTTTTGGAGGATAAAAGTGGAGTAGAAAAAACCGTGAAGATAACTCCTCGAGTGAGTCCTCCGGAAGGACAGGGAGCTCTGGGAGTGGCTTTGTCGAGTGTGGAGATGAAAAAGTATCCGCTTTGGCAGATGCCTTTTAGAGGAGTGGTGGTAGGGCTTTCAGAAGCGTGGGGGTGGGGGAAAGAAATTGCCGGTAACCTGAAAATGATTGTAGTTAATTTGATTACCGGCAAAGGACTACCCAAGGATGTTTCCGGTCCCGTAGGAATTTATCAGGTGAGTAAAGAAGTTTATAGAGTGGGTTGGGTAGCTGTGTTACAGTTTATGGGAATACTTTCCATCAACCTTGCTATTCTGAATGTAATGCCTTTTCCGGCCTTAGACGGAGGCAGGGTGGCTTTCTTGGGAGTAGAAAAGATAATCGGTAAAAAGAAAAAAAATATGATTGAGGGGTATGTGAATACAGGAGGAATGATTTTTCTTTTGGGATTGATGGTTTTGATTACCGTGAAGGATGTAATCAAGCTGTTTGTAAAATAATCTGTTTAAAAAAAGACACCCCTTTTCTCTTTAGGTTTTGAAGTTTTGGAATATAGTTTATGATGAAATTATGAAAGATAAAGACTGTTTATTTTGTCAAATAGGGGCGAAAGAGGCTCCGGCAGAAGTTGTCTGGGAAAGTGGGGAGTTTATTGCCATTAAAAATAAGTATCCGATCGCGCCCGTGCATGTCTTGATAATGCCGAAGGACCACGTAAAAAAGGCTGATGTTGCCACTAGCCAAAGTGGTATGTTCTGGGGTAAAATAATGCCAGTCGTTTTTGAGGTGGTTGCTTTGCTTGGCTTAGATAAAACCGGATATAAACTGGTAAATAACGGAGCCGGGTACAACCATTTTGAGCATGAGCATATCCATGTCATGGGCGGGACAAAAACCGAACCTGGTGGAGAGACATAGGCGACAATAAAAACGTAAAACAAAAAAACAGAAAGAGAGGTGCATTTATTTATGGCACTCGTTGCAAGAAAAAAACAAGGACAAACTACACAACAACTCATTAGTGAATTTAAAAAATTGACATATGAGGACTCTGGACTCGAAAGAGTAAAGTCTGTGGGAATGACCGGTTTCCAAAAACCTTCAACTGTGCGTAACATTAAGATGATCGAACTTCGTAAGGCTTCAGCCAGAATTCGTCGTCGAAACAAACGCGCAGCCGGGTTAACAAAATAATTTATACAATGCTTTACTCACAGCTAAAGTCTGAGTCGATAACTGCCCAAAAGGCGGGGGATGCTCGTTTGTTGGGAGTTTTGCGATTGCTTTTATCTGAACTGGGCTATGCCCAGGCTGATTATAAAGAGGGAGAACTTCCGGACGAGGAGGTAGTGCGTGTTTTGAATAAAGAAGCCAAGAAGCGCAAAGATTCAATCGAGATATACGAAAAAGTGGGTGAAACTGTTCGCGCGGATCAAGAGAAATATGAGCTAGCGCTGATTGAGAAATATTTACCAACCATGATGGGGGAGGCTGAAGTAGAAGTTGAGGTAGCCAAAATTGCAGCAGAAACCGGGCTTACCGGAGGTCGTTTGATGGGAGCCGTTATGGGAAAACTCAAAGGAAAGGCGGACGGGGCAGTCATTAACAAGATTGTTAGTCTCAAGTTTTCGTAGTAGAATTCCGGTATCTTAGTTCGTTTCAAAAGGAGGTTGTATGGCCATAATTGTGTTGAGGAGAGGGGACTCCATATTCCCCTTGGACGTTACCTGTCTTTATTGCGGCTCAGTTCTGCGAATAGAAAGACCGGCAGACCTGATCATTAAAGACATACTGCCGGATAAGGTTCCATATTTTGCCTGCCCGGTGTGCAATAAACAATCGGCTTTGTATGAGGCAGACAGAGCCCAGGCGCTATTCGAGTATTTTAAGTTAAGATAGGCGAGGAAGCTTGTTACCGGTGTTTAAGCGACACCGGTTTTTTGTGGTTTGAGTTGAGCTTGATATAGAATATAAGGATATGGTAAAACTTGATTTAGACATTGCAGCCGACAGTAGATATCCATTTGATAGGAAGAGGATAAAAAATGCCCTGCTTAAGACATTGGAGGAGCAGGAGATTACCAAGGGGGCGGTGAAGATTTCTTTGTCTGTAGTAGGGGAGAGGAAAATAAGGGAGTTGGAGAAGAAGTACTTTCATGAAGACAAAGTGACCGATGTACTGTCTTTCCCTTTGGAAGAGGGAGTGGAGATGCCTGATGACTTTGATGGTCTAAATTTGGGCGACATTGTTATTTGTTATCCTCAGGCGAAAAGACAGGCCATTCAGTGGAACAGAGTTGTCGATGAAGAAATCGAGTTTTTGGCTTGCCACGGCCTTCTCCACCTTTTGGGTATTCACCACGATTAGAGTTAGGTTCAGGATTGTGATATACTATGGGCGATTCAGATCCTTAATATATTATTTTCCATGGAGGTGGAGATGTCTGAGAAAATCACGATATCGAGTGTTGAAGACGGAAAGAGGGTGGCAGACCGCATCGTTGAAATGCTAAGAGGAAAAGCCTTCGATGTTGTTAACTGTCATTCGGTGTTTAACAGAAACGTAACTGTTTTGGAAAAGGTGAGAGTTCGTTGTGGGCCGGTGGTCGTTATCGGTAGCCTGGTGAAGATCCCTATGTATCCGTATCGGAGCCTTTGCTTTGACATTAAAGAAAGTCCGGTGGTTGTTTTTGAGTCTGACCGACAGATAGTCATCTCGCGTAAATTGTCGGCGAAAGACACACTGGTTAAAGTCATTTTGATTAACTGAGACGGAATCGGGAGGAAAAGAATGGCGATTAATAGATACAAGATGGTTATCTTGCGTTTGAACGAGATGTCAACGCCGATTAAAAAGTTAACCGAGTTACTCTCCGGTCGCCTGTTTGATTTTAAATATAAACTGGCGAAAGACGGTGGTTTAAGTACAGTATTCGATCAAAAACTCAACCAAAGTCTTCTGAGTCCAGTTCGTCTGGAGATAAGGGGTGAGAAGGACCATCGAAAAGAGTATCTGGTTTTTGTTGTTGAGGGTACGGATGACTTACTGGTATCCGTATCGGATTGGAAGGGAATTTTGGATATCGAGATTAAGGATGACAAAGAAATCCTTATCACTAATTACGAAGGTGACTGGTATTTGATAAACATTCACAGTGGAAAATAATGAAGATTACCCGGGATTACCCGGGTATTTTTTGTAAAAAATGAGGTTTGAGGCGATGAGAGTGAACTAATTTTTCATATTGAGTAAGTTTTAACGATTTTCAAGAGAGTGTCTGAAAAAGGAAATTGATATAGTGTAAGGAAAAACTGAGTGGTTGTGATAGGGTTATTAGTAGTTGACACGAGTGAGGGGGACAACATAAGGTGTTAATGTGAGTTTTTATCAAAAATATCGACCAAAGAAAATCGGTGAGTTGGACCTGGTGTCTGTGAGGGAGTCTTTGGAGTCGAGTTTAAAGAGCGGCAAGATATCCCACGCATACTTGTTTGTGGGTCCTCGGGGGTCGGGAAAAACCAGTGCGGCTAGGATCCTTGCTCAAGTAGTAAATTGTGAGAAAAATCAGGGTAAGAAAGACGGCCTTGAAGAGCCATGCGGTAAGTGTCAAGCTTGTGAAAGTTTGATCGCCGGTAACAGTGTGGATGTAATTGAAATCGACGCCGCCTCCAGTGGTTTGGTGGATGATATCCGAGACCTACGCGAAAAGGTGCGTTTGGCCCCCGTGCAGCTGCCTAAAAAGGTTTACATTATCGATGAAGTGCACATGGTGTCAACGGCGGGATTTAATGCTCTTTTAAAGACTCTTGAGGAGCCTCCCAAGCACGCAATCTTTATTCTTTGTACGACAGAAGCTCAGAAAGTGCCGGAGACGATCATAAGTCGCTGCGCCAGAGTGAGTTTTACGAAGGCTACCAACAAAGAAATCGTGGGATCGCTCATGAAAGCAGTCAAGGGAGAGGCTCTTGACATCGACGAAGAAGCACTGCAGGAGATTGCTGAAGCAACGGATGGCAGTTTCCGCGAAGGGCATAAATTTTTGGAACAGGTGGCGGCATATGGAAAGACGATCGACTCGGTTTTGGTTTTACAGGTCTTGGGAATTGTTGGGCGGCAGTCGATAAAGAAACTACTGGAAGCTGCCAAAAATAGGGAGTCCTCTAAGGTTGTGAGGATATTTGGGGAGATGGAGAAGGCGGGAATAAAGGCTCAAGTGTTGGCAACGTCGCTACTGACGGAAGTAAAACTTATGCTGGAAGATAATTTGGAAAGAGGTACGGCAATTGAGGCCGAGCTGAAGCTGGTCGACGAGTTAATTGAGGCTACCGACAAAATAAAAGTATCGCCATTACCGCTGTTGCCTTTGGAAATTGCCTTGCTAACTTTAGCAATTGATGACAGCGGTGGAGGGGTGAGTATCCCAAAAGTTGAGGCGCCTGCCCGGCAAGAAGAAAAGAAGGATGAAATAAAATCTGTAAGTGCAGAAAGTGCCATACGCGGGGAAGATCCGGAAAATAAGGACAATCTAGTTGTGCAGAATTATGATGGTCCGTTGGCCAATATTGAAAAAATTAAAATGGAATGGATGGACTTTATAAACGTGATGTCTGCCAGTTATGGATCATTGGCCGGAATGTTACGACTAGTGTCACCAGTAGATGTTAAGGGAAAATCTTTAACACTGTCGGTTACCTCACGATTTCAGCAAGATATGTTGGAGCGGGATGTCAAAAAGAAACTGATTGAAGAACAGATGACCAAGATCTGGGGGCCGATGACTTTCAGGTGTGTTCTCGGAGAAAAAGGACCATCCAGGACAGAACCTGAACTGCAGGATGTAAATGTAGAGCCGGTAAATAACGACACGGTTGAGGATAAGGGAATAATTGGGGCAGCGGAAAAGATTTTCGGAGGATGATATACAATAGGTTTTGAGAAAAGTTATTAATATATTTTTCAAAAATGTTCAACGGAATAAAACAGTTTGGTTCACAAGGTGCCGCCATTGCAAAATTGGCAATACTACAAAAGAAGATTCAGTCTCACAAAACCGAGGTGGAGGAAGATGGTGTGAAAGCGATAGTTACGGGTGACGGAAAGTTGAAAGAATTATTCATTGATGATGAGAATATGAATAAGGCGGTCAAGGTGATTAATGAGGCCATTACCAAGGCTCAGAAGTACTCAGCTGAAGAAATGAAAGACTCGATGGGAGATCTTTCCAAAGTACTCGCTAATATGCCGAAGGGAATGTAATCGATATATGAGAAGTATCCGTCCGGTTCAGAAAGTGATTGATGCGTTTGAGTCTTTACCTGGGGTGGGGCCGAAGTCGGCGGCGAGGTTAGCTTACTATCTTTTAAATGTGCCACAAGAAAAACTAACAAAGTTTAGTGAAGCTTTGGAAAATCTTAAAAAGAACACCAAGCTTTGTGCCTTGTGTTTTAACGTAGGTGAAGAGGAGTTTTGTCCGGTATGCCAGGACGAGAATAGAGATAGATCCCAGGTGTGTGTAGTGGAAAATGCCCTTGATCTTTTGGCTTTTGAAAGAGCGGATGGTTATAAAGGGGTATACCACGTACTGGGAGGAGTAATTAATCCTTTGGCAAACATCGGACCAAACGATTTGCGGATTCCACAGCTACTGGCCAGAGTGAAGACGGGAGAGATAAAGGAAATGGTAATTGCCACTAATCCAAATATGGAGGGAGAAGCAACAGCGATGTATATCACGTCCAAAATAAAGGATATGGAGCTTGGGAAGGGGATGAAGATTACGAGAATCGGAAGAGGTTTGCCGACGGGGGCAGATGTAGAGTACGCTGATGGACAGACACTTCTGAGAGCTTTGGAGGGTAGAAGTGAGATGTAGTAAAATACGGCAATAACAGCACCTTGAAGGAGGAAAAATGGGAATGGTTGTAGTACAGAGGATTGATGGTGAGCGAGTTGAAGCCTACTGTAAAAGGGTTTTTGAAAAAGTTTCTCGAGAAAGAGTGACGATTACCTGTTTTGTCGGTGAAAAGTTGTTTGAGGTAACACCGGACATGAATTTTGATTACTTGCAGGGATATTTCAAGGGTCTTCAGGACGGTATGGGACCTGCGTTTTATCTAGAAGCAGACTGAGAGACTGGATATTGCCCCCGAAGAGGGGGCTTTTTGTGATTAAATGAAGGTAATGCCCGGTGTATTAGGTCAAGTTGGTCAAAACGTGGCCGACAATTTATTCGAGATTGGTCAGAGTGCCGTAAAAGGAACGGCAGGGGCGGTGGCAGATATAGCTCACGAGTCGATAGAGCAGATTTCATCGTCTCGTGGTCAAGCGGTGCAGGCAACAGAAGACAAGGAACAAAATAAAGGAGCTGAAAGAAATAGGGTTGGTGGAGAAATGAAGGAGACGGAAAAGAGACGATTTGAACAGGTAAAAGATGAGCTGTCTAGGTATATTCAAAGGAAACGGGTACTGGATCAAAAGATTGCGGAAGAAAAAATGATGGAGAAACGACAGGAGATCGAAAAGAGCGATCGAAAAAAAATGGAGCAAGAGTCCTGGATAAAAAGAATAATAAATAGATCACAGACCACAACCGAAAAAGGAAGAATAGCGGAGTAGGCATTTGAAGCCTTATTACGGTACAATTTGGATATGTTGCATCTCTATAATAGTCTGACAAAAAAGGTGGAGGATTTTGAACCAATCCATAAAGGAGAGGTGGGGATGTATGCGTGTGGCCCGACGGTGTATGGCTTTACTCATATTGGACATGGTATTAAGTACGTTCATGATGATGTCTTACGACGAGTGTTGGAGGTTCTGGAGGAGTTGAAAGTAACTCATGTACAGAATGTGACGGATGTGGGACACTTAACATCCGACGCCGACAGTGGTGAAGACAAGATGGAGAAGGGGGCGGCAAAGATGGGCAAGACCGTTTGGGAAGTGGCAGAGGAGTTTACCGAGTATTTCAATAAAGTGATGGAACAGTTGAATGTGTTGCCACCGACAGTGGTGTGTAAGGCGACGGAACATATACCGGAACAGATTGCCTTGATCGAGAGAATCTTGGCAAATGGGTATGGATATGACACACCCGAGGCGGTTTATTTTGATGTAACAAAGTTTGCTGATTACGGCAAAATGTTTAATCAGTCTTTTGATGAGAGAACCGTAGGTGCTCGAGAAGAGGTAGAGACAGGGGAGCACAAGAAACATCCGGCGGACTTTGTATTATGGTTTAAAAGAGTGGGAAGATTTGCCAATCATGTGATGCATTGGGAGAGTCCTTGGGGAGATGGGTTTCCAGGGTGGCATATCGAGTGTTCGGCGATGAGTATGAAGTATTTGGGAGAGCAGTTTGATATTCATACCGGCGGGGAAGATCATCTTTCAATTCATCATCCAAATGAGATTGCCCAAAGTGAGGCAGCAACGGGTAAAAAACCATTTGTAAAGTACTGGATGCACACTGCTTTTTTGATGGTTGATGGCAAAAAGATGAGCAAGAGTTTGGGAAATTTGTATAAATTGACGGACTTGGCGGAAAAGGGTTTTTCACCATTGGCGCTGCGTTACTATTTTTTGACGACACACTATCGCAAACAAATGAACTTTACCTGGGAAGGTTTAAACGGGGCAAAAACAGCTTTGACAAAATTAAATAAAATGGTGGTCGATTTGACCGATATTCCGGTAACCGCCGACGGATGGTCTGCGGAGGGGGGCGAGTATTATAAAAAGTTTGTGGAAGCGATGGAGGATGATTTGAATACATCATCGGCGCTCTCCATTGTTTGGGAAATGATGAAGAGTGAGATATCAGACGAAGCAAAGAAAAATCTAATCGTCGTTATGGACTCTGTTTTGGGTTTAAACCTGGGAACCGAAGAAGAAAAAAATATGGGAGTTCCTGAGGATATAAAAGAAATTTTGACCAGGAGAGAAGAGTTTCGAAAAGCAAAAAACTGGGAACAGTCTGATGCTTTGCGTAAAGAAATTGAGGACAGGGGATACAGAGTCGAAGACTACGCGGAGGGTGCCAAAGTGGAGAAGATTTGATTGTGTTAGACTGATTTATGGCTCTAAAAAGACCCTATGCAGTGATATTGTTGGTGGTGTTCGGTTTGGCCGGATGGAAGGTTTGGGATGTAGTAACAAGGGGGAACGAAAATGTTTTGGCCTTGACAACCACAAGGACAATGGAAGAAAGAGTAACTTCTTTAGAAAACAGGGTTTATTATCTGGAAAAAAATGCTGGTTTGATTTCTTCTAAGAGTACTAGTAAAGCAAAAGAGTCTTTTGTCTCCTTGTTGGGCGGAGACACAAACAGCTTTGATTGGGCGAAAATTTCCGGGACAGACTTTACTCTGGACATTTCTTTGTACGGGAAGACGGTAGAGGTTTCCTGGCAAGGGTGGTTACAGGGAACAGGAGCAGTTCGGCTTTATGACTCGACCAATCACCGAGCGGTAGACTTTAGCGAGTATGTTTCGAGTAGTGACGGGAAAAAGAGTTTTTATTCCAAAGCGATGTCTATTTGGAGAGGGCAGAATCAGTATTATATTGAAGGGAAAACAACCAATGGAGTAATAACCTTGTCAGCACCCAGGTTGAAGATTGTGACAAGATGAAAGACTGGTTGGTGTACATTCTGGAGTGTCGTGACGGAACATTTTATACAGGGATAACCGATGATATTCAAAGCCGTTTGGTGGTGCACAATGAGGGTAAGGGGGCAAGGTATACCAAAGGGAGAGGTCCTGTTTTGTTGCGTTACAGCGAAAAAGTGCAGGGAAGAGGTGAGGCTACAAGGAGAGAAGTGGAGATTAAAAAGATGAGCAGGGGTAAAAAAATGAGGTTGATGGGGATTTTAAGATAAAAAGTGGTAGAATTCTGGGTATAAAATCACATTGAAATTGGGAGGTGGAAAATGCTACCAGTGTTTATGAATAATGACTTGGGTGGGGTTGTTTATGTCGGCAAGAACGAGTTATGTGTTCGATTTTCCGTGGGTGTTGAGCATACCTTTCGGATTGACACAAATAAGTTATTGGAGGTTTTGGAATCTCGGTCGAAGGATGAATGGGAAACAGGGAAGTTTTTGATTGAACCTATGTATCGGGACACCAACGGAGCGCTAATGGTAATTATTACGGTTAAGTTCTCCGAGCAAGATGATGACAAAGCCACCGTTTTCCGGTGTGATTTAATCAAAGCATTGAAGCTGGTGGAATGTTTTGTCTGAGTAGGTTAACCCCATCTTTTAGGTGGGGTTTTTATTGGTTAAATCTCAATAAAGCCTTTCTCAAGGTATTCGGGAAGTTCGGAGAGACTAATGAGGATAAAGCAGTATTCGTCATCTTTGGAGTCAAAAAGAACGAATGTTTGTCCGGTTGACTTGAGATGTAAGTTGGCCTTACCGACAATTTCCAAAGGTTTGATTTCCGAGTCCAGATTAAATTGATAGTCTTTTCCTTCAATCGTTACAATTTCAATCCAGTCCCCGTTTATTTGTTTTGGTCTGACGCCATTTATATCGAGATGGGGAACAACCTGTTTGATATTGAAGGCGACATCTTCAGCGTCGAAGTTCCAGTCAACCCCAAAAGATTTGTTGGCGCCGAGAGCTTGATCAAAAATAGCTTTCCTTTCAGATTGAGTTAATCTCATTGTGATATTTTAGCACCTAACTTTTGGAGAATTGGGTTTCTTTCCAGACGACAATGGGAGGAGGTCGTTGGGCCATTTTCTCGATTTACGCACTCGTGATATATTATCCCCATGTCAGGTATTGAACAGTGCGAGCGAATCCATATAAATGTGTCCGGAAAAGATTTTCTGGATATGAATGTATTGACCGGAGAAAAAAGAGGATTGGGTTTGGTGGAACACAGAGATTATGGTGGGGTACCGGAAGAGGGAATGGGATTGATGAGAACCGTGATGGTGGCACATCTTATCGCACCATTTTTTCCAAAAATAGTGGAGACAAATTTTGGGGTTACCGAGAAGGTGTTTATCGATGAGCTATATAAATACTACGGATATCGACCACCTATTTTTAAAATGTCCGATGAGATTAAATTTGAAAAGCAGAATAAGGGAGAAGAGGTGCTCCAAAAAATTGAGTATGCCAGCGCGCACTCTGGTGGTCTGGACTCGGCTTATCGACTGGCGCTAATGCAGGAAAAAAAGAAGCCAGTGGTGGCGGTTCACTTGAGGAATTTGAACAGAAAAGGGAATCATGAGGAGTTTGTGGCGAGCAAAAAACAGTGTGATGAGTGGAAAATACCATATGAGCTAGTGCGTTTAAGAAATAATTCAAAAAATGATGGCTTTGATACTATGAGAACGCGCGACTTTTTACTGGCGGTTGTTTCGGCCGTTACAGCCTATCCTTATGGAGTAAACAAAATGTTTGTAGAAGGGGACATGGTTGAAGATCCAGCCAAAAGCCATTTTAGTGAGAATGCAGGGGCTTGGAAAATGTTTAACAATCTTATAGCCGAGGCTAATTTGAAAATGGAGGTTGAAGGAATAGATGTGGGTGATATTGAGACGGTAGGTGAAGTAATTAGATTGGAAAAGAGTTTGGGAATAGATATTATTCCTTTGGTACAGAACTGTTTTAGTGCTACTTACCAACTACCTAATTCCAGACAGAAATGGGTACGGGAAACTCCTGAAATTGCCAAAAACAGCTCTGGACACTGGTGTGGAAGTTGTCTTAAGTGTCGGAGAATGACCATGGGAAGGCTTTTTTATCACGATCCAAGATTTAGGTCGGTACCTAAAGAAGAAATAGAGTATTTTGTAAAGGATACCTATAGCTGGTTGAGAAAGTATAGGCATAACGGTGATTTGGTCACAGCAAGTTTTCTGAAGCATCTCGAGCAGCTCAGATGATAAAATTAGGCGATGTCACTTAGAGTAGGAATAGTTGGTTTACCAAACGTGGGGAAATCCACGCTTTTTAACGCGCTTTTGAAGCGTCAGCAAGCTTTGGTGGCAAATTACCCGTTCGCAACGATAGAACCCAACGTAGGAGTGGTAGAAGTGCCCGATGAGCGTCTTAAAGTGCTTTCGGATATCTCTCACTCGGGCAGGATTGTCCCAGCCACGGTGGAGTTTGTAGATATTGCTGGTTTGGTGGCCGGAGCGGCTACTGGAGCAGGTTTAGGCAACAAGTTTTTGACTCATATTCGAGAAGTAGACGTGATTTTGCAGGTAATGAGGGATTTTGAGGACTCGGAAATTGTAAAGGAGGGTTCGGTTGACCCGGAAACTGATTATGGTGTCGTGGAGACGGAACTAATTTTGAAGGATTTGGAGACGGTAAATAAGGCAATTGACAGTAAAGATATCAAAGCCAAGGGTTCGGAAAAAAAGAAGGCAGTAGTGGATAAGCTTTTTGCCGGACTAAATGAAGGTAAGCCGGCTCGAGAAATTCTGAAAGATGAGGTTGACCTTGAGTTGGCACGTGACCTATTTTTACTGACGGCCAAGAAGGAAATTCGAGTTTATAACGTGGCGGAGACTGATCCTCGTTTGCGTGGGCCAATGGGGGATGCACTGTATATAAGCGCCAAAGTAGAGTCGGAACTGTCGAGTTTGGACGAGGCAGATGCCAAGGCGTATATGGCCGAGTTGGGGATCAAAGAGAGTGGCTTGGACCTTTTAATTAAAAAGGCCTACAGCAGTTTGGGACTGATTTCCTTTTTGACGACCGGAGAGATGGAGAGTAGAGCCTGGACTATTGCCAGAGGGACGAAAGCTCCTCAGGCGGCAGGCGTAATTCACACCGACTTTGAAAAGAAGTTTATCAAAGCTAAGGTGTGCGATTATGACAAGTTCGTGGAGGCGGGCGGCTGGAAAGAGGCAGCAGACAAAGGTAGGGTGAGGTTTGAGGGAAAGGAGTATGAGATGAAGGATGGGGATGTGGTGGAGTTTATGATTGGAGGGTGAGATTTGACTTTTAGGCACAACTGTGTTATATTACAGGCTATACATTGACATGGAGGTAGAGATGCCAACTTTGTTTTGTGGTTCCTCGTTGGTTTTTTTCGTTTTGGCCGCGGCTTGTGTCCTGAGAATTCAGGGCTTTGACAATGGGCTACCAGTTAGCCCAAAAGCGGCAAAGATATTGTTTTTGGCCTTTGTCGTGTTGGCCGGAGCGATGTTTATTATATTTATCCTGTCACTTCTTAATGGATGACAGGAAAGTTATTCCCTCTAAGAAATAATTCTTAGAGGGTTTTTTGTGGCTATCTATGGTAGAATATCTTGTTATTAAAAACAAAAAAGGTGAAAAAAACAAAGACAACCGAAACCAAACCGTCCATGGGTTCGACTCTAAACAAGTACGAGCTCGTTGTCATTTATCCTGTTTCCGAGAATGAAATCGGCGCAGAAAAAGCCATTACCGAGAAGTGCAAGAAACGCGCTCTGAAAGTAGCGGAAGTTGATAAGTGGGGAACGAAAACCATGGCTTACGAGATTAAAAAACAGAGCAGAGGATATTACCTCAAACTAACCATCGAAGGTGCTCCTAGCGCAGCTAAGGAACTCGAGAGAGATTTGCAGATGGATGACAAACTGTTAAGATATTTATTGATTAGGATTTAAAAAAGAGGAGGAAAAATGAGTACAAGAAGTTTAAATAAAGTTCAGTTAATTGGTAACCTGACCCGCGACCCTGAGTTGAAATACACTCCTTCGGGAACCGGAGTCTGTACTTTTGGTTTGGCAACAAATCGTGAGTGGACCGACTCAAGTGGCCAGAAACAAGAAGGGGCAGAGTTTCACCGCATTGTTGCTTGGGGAAAGTTAGGTGAGATTTGTTCCCAATTAATGTCCAAAGGCCGCAAGGTTTATGTGGAAGGTCGTTTACAAACCAGAGCTTGGAAAAGCCAAGATGGTGCCGACAGGCAAGTAACCGAAGTGGTAATCGACGAAATGATTCTTTTAGACTCTCCTAAGGGCGATCGTCCTGAGGGTGGCTATGAAACACATTATAGTTCCGATGAAGCAGTTTCTCCGATAGCTGATGTGACTGCTGCAGAGGAAGTGTTTAATCCCGAGAAGGAAGAAGACAAAACTGAAAAAAAGTCGAAGAAAGAAGAAGTAGTTGAGGAGTCTGATGAGATTCCTTTCTAAATATTAGATATATAAAAATAAAATGATCATCAAAAAGAAAATCAGAAAGTCAAGTAAACCATGTCCATTTTGCGTAAAGAAAACCGAGCCGGTGTATTCCGATCTCGAGTCTCTAGCAATTGGTGTGTCGCCTAAGAAGAGAATTGTGTCTCGTTGGACCACTGGTGTTTGTGAAAAACATCAGCTCCGACTAGCTCGTTCCATCAAACGTGCCAGACATTTGGCTCTTCTTCCAGTGACAGATAAAGTTTAATTAGCAAATTTAATACCTGTTTTTGTCCATGAACCTAAAAAAAATTAGGCAGTTGCTTCTGGTTATCATTATTTCCGGGGGTTTAGTGTATGGAGGGTTTAGGCTGGGCGAGTGGAAGGCGGGACAAAAGATTAGGTCTTTGACGGCGATTGATACGACATCGATGAATGATGTTTTAGGAAGATTGAAAGAAAGTTATCTTAAAACCGAGGATATTGATGCGACAAAACTAATGTATGGAGCTACCGAGGGAATGACGAGATCTTTGGGTGACCCCTATACAAACTTTTTTCCACCGATAGACAACAGTAGATCCAAAGAAGATCTTTCAGGAGAGTTTGGAGGAGTGGGAATTGAACTGGGATTCGTTGACAAAACTTTGGCAGTGATTGCTCCGTTAAAAGATAGCCCGGCGATGAAGGCGGGGGTCAGAGCGGGGGATTTGATTTTGAATATTACCGACAAAAAAAATAATGTTGATAAGGATACTTCCGGCATTACAGTAACGGATGCCGTAAATCTAATTAGAGGAGAAAAGGGAACCGAGGTAATTTTGACCACATTCAGAGAAGGGGATAAAACATCTAAAGAAGTAATTTTAGTACGCGATACAATCAAAGTTCCTTCTTCCGAGATTACTTGGATCGATAATGGGAGAGTAGCGGTAATTACCGTGAGTAAATTTGGTGAACAAACATTAACGGAATGGAACAAAATTGTGACAGAGGTAAGAAGTAAAAACGCAACCGGAGTGATTTTGGATCTTCGAAATAACCCGGGTGGATATTTACAAAGAGCTGTTGATTTGGGAAGTGAGTTTATTTCCAGCGGTGTCATTGTGAAGCAAAGAGACAAACTAAAAACGGAAGTAATGAGTGTTAATCGTAACGGAAAACTGGTTGGGATGCCTTTGGTGGTACTTATTAATAAAGGATCGGCATCGGCGTCGGAGATTTTGGCCGGGGCTCTCAGAGAAAGTCTGGGGGTTAAGTTGGTAGGTGAAAAGAGCTTTGGTAAAGGAACGGTGCAAGAAGCTCAAGAACTACCCGATGGTTCTGGTTTACATGTAACCGTGGCCGAGTGGCTTTTACCATCGGGAAAGAATATTCATGGTGACGGTCTCGAGCCGGATGTAGTGGTTAAGTATGTTTATGACGAAAAGAATCCAACGGCAGATAACCAGATGGATAAAGCGTTGGAGGTATTGAAGGGTGTCATTATTGCCAAGAGGTAAATCGTCACAAGTCCCGTTGCAATTATTCAAGCGTGGCGAACTCAGCGATGGTGAACTCAAAGACGTTTCCCAGATCACCCTCCATGATTTCTTTGAGGTTGTGCCAAGATTTGCCGAGACGATGGTCAGTAAGCCGGTTCTGGGGAAAGTTGTAAGTTTTGACCTTTTCGGCGCGCATGCCAGAGCCAACAGCTTGAGACCGTTTGTCAGAGAGAGCACTAAGACGCTTTTCTTCCTGTAGTTGCCAGATTTTCGAGCGAATCATGTTGAGGGCAATTTCTTTGTTTCTAGCCTGATATCTTTCTTCGTGAACAAATACGGTGATACCAGTAGGTTTGTGGGTTAAACGGACAGCGGTGTTGACCTTATTGACGTTTTGACCGCCTGGTCCGCCGGCTCTGGTGAACTGCCAGTCAAGATCGCTATCAAGAAGCTCGACTTGGGTTGGCTTTACTTCGGGAAGAACGGCAACGGTTGCTGTAGAGGTTTGAATGCGTCCTTGGGCTTCGGTGACGGGAACTCGCTGTACTCGATGAACTCCCGATTCGTATTGAAAGGTCTCGAAAGCACCGTGATCCCAGAGGGCTCGATTGGGGCGGGAGAACTTGACAACGCCATCATCGATATTTTCAATGGTAAAACCTTTTTCCTGGGCGAAACGGGTGTACATGCGGAGTAAGTCGTTGGCAAAAATTTTTGATTCATCGCCTCCGGCGGCACCACGAATTTCAACAATGGCGGGGGAGTCATTGAAGTTTTCGGAGTCTTCGGCTTCTTCCGTCTTGGGAATTTGACTGGTCTGAAGAGACTCAAGCTGTTTTTGGAGTTTGTCAACTTCTTGCTTGGCGAGAGCACCTAAGTCTGGATCATTGATTAATGCCTCATTGGCGTTAATTTCTTTTTCGATACGGGTGATTTCGGAGACAATATACGGATTATCCATAGTATTAGATTAATTGTACATTGGTAAGAGGGAACGCTTTTAAAGCGGGCTTCAGCTATTCTTCGACCTTGGTTTCCGCGACTTTGGCTTCAGCCTTTTTCTTGGCCTCGAGCATTTCTTTGAGGGTTTTGGGGTTGGTGTCGACTTCTTTCTTCTCTTTGCCTTTTTTGACGTAGCCGACAGCGGCTTTACGTTTAGCGATGAATTTATCAACTCGACCCATGGAGTCGATGAATCTTTGGGTGCCGGTAAAGAAGGGGTGACACTTGTCACACACATCGACATGGAGTGCTTCGGATGTTCCACCAACTGTAAAAACGTTCCCGCAAGCGCAGGTAACCGTGGTTTCTTGGTATTCAGGATGTAGATTCTGTTTCATAGCCTTCATATTGTATCACAGGAGGCTAGTTTTGACATAAAAAACCACCTCTTGCGAGGTGGATAACGAGCTTTTACTTGCCGGTTGATGGTGCCACTTCCACCGCAGGTTCCACAACCGACTTGGTGACCTTCGTTGGTGGTTACTTGGCCACTCCCGCCACAAGTGGGGCAGTTCTCGGGTTCAGACATTTTAAGCCTCCTTTCTGATCAAAGCGATCAATTTGGGGCTATTTTAACAGCTTATAGTGTATATTGCAACTTTTGCTTGAGGAAGTTTGTGAAAGCAAGCATTTCTTCTTGAAAAGCCAATAAATTGGCTGCTCTTGCTTCGTTTGCGACAATGTCTTGCAGGTAAAGTCCTTGGTTTCTTAAGCGAGGAATAGGGGAGTCTTCACTGCTGATAATGAGTCGATTGAGATAGGGTAATTGTCTTGCTTGGTAAAATTCCTCTAATAGAGGGATTAGCTTTTGGATATTTTTCTGGGTAGGAACGACCGTCTTTTTTTGAAGCTCCCGGTATAACTCCATTTTTTGAATATAATTTTCGTCACGGGCAAAATCATTGGGTTTAGTAGTTTTTATTTGATTAGCTTCTTGGTAGACAGTATTCATTTGTGTTTTGACTGTCTCAACTTCTAGGTCGGTAGGAGTACCAAGAATAATCCAAGGACCAGCAAGGGCGCGATCTAAATGGCCTTCGCATGACTGAGAGGTACTAACCCCCAAGAGATTTAGTGCAATAACGGTATCAAGAATTTTTGGATCAATATCCTTACCGAGATTATCTGATGTATTCAGAAATTTTTGAGTGGTTGCTTGCCATTTTGCTGCAAAAGAACTGTTATCCATAAGTGAATTATATCTGATTTGTGGCACAAAAAAGAGCCCCGAAAAGGGGCTCAGAGAGAGGCATCTTAAACATGTCACTTCCTTAACGAATGTGAGGTTTGGGAATGCGGAATATTTTTATCTGACGATTGGCGATAGATGGATAGGACCCCGTTTTACGGAGTGGAAAAATACGAATTGGTTTCCGTTTGACAAGCATTCTTCCTCCTTATGTGGTAATTGAAACGTGCTGTTTGGGAGGTATTATATCAGTCCTTTATTTAATCATCGTTTTTCGGAGATAAAGACACCTATGACAATGAGGAGTGTAGCCACGATAGCTACAGGGGAGAAGGCTTCCTTTAGCCATAATATGGAAAGAGGGATGGCGAAGGCCGGTTTGAGATAGGTGAAGATAGCTGCTTCGGATGCTTCGATACGTCTCTGGCCTTCTTGATAGGCCCAGAAAGCGATGATGGAGCCACCAACGGCCATGTAAAGAATGCCGGGAAGGGCTTCGGTATTGAGAGCGAAAGAAAGACGTTGGGAAGAATGGATGAGGAAGAAAAAAGGAATGCTGACAACAAAAGAGTAAAAGGAAAGGTAGACGGGATCGGTCTTGAATTTTTTGGATAAGAGGAGAAAAGAAGTCCAGATAATATTACTTAAGATGATTAAGAGGTTGCCTTGAAGAGATAGCTGGACATGGTTATAGCCGGTGATAAGTGGTTCGAAAGCAATCACGGCGGTTCCGATTAGAGCAATTAAAAGACCCTTTGTTTCTCTTGGTTTTAGTCTTTCGCCAAGGAAAAGAATGGCCATTATGATGGTGAAAATGGGGCTGCTGGATTCTAGAATAGAAGCTTCAATTGCAGAAGTTTGGTTAAGACCATAAAAAAGGGGAAGTAAACAAAGAGGGGTGCCGAGAAGGGCAATGACGAGCGTTTTGGGGTGATCGATGTGGTGGTATTTTTGGGAGCGGTAGAGGAGAAAGATGGGGAGAAAAAGAATCGCGGCAATAAGGTAGCGATAGAAAAGAAAGAGGGATGGGGAGGTAAACTGGAAAGAATACTTGATAATGGGTGCAGAAAAACCCCAGAGTGCAGTATTTAACAAAAGAATAGCGTAAGCGAGAGTGCGGTTGTTGGACCGGGGCATTAATCCATTCTAGCCTAAACTAAAGGGTTTTGGCACGGGAAATGGAGAGGTTACCATCGTATTCTTTAACAATACCCAGAATGGTTTGACCGGCACTGAACTGGTCCAGTTTGACGGTGGATTTTTTGGAGAGAGTCAGAACTTGGTCAGCACCATTAATAGTGAGAGTAAGGGTTTTCTTTTTGATGTCTACGGAGACAACTTTGGCAATCACCGCGGTTGTTTTTACAAGTATCGGCTCGTCTTTGATAACCGAAACTCTTTTGGCTTGAATGATACCGTCTTTAATAGAAGTACCGATAATAATGACTTTGTCATCTATGGCGAGAGAGGTGACTTTGATGGTGGAATTGTTTTTTAGGTAGACTGTTTTGGCTGTAGAAGTAACCTGAAGAAGGACACCGTGTGAGTCCACGGTTAAGTTTCCCGAGCTAATGGTAGTGATTTTACCAACGTAGCCAACAAGAGACATAAGATTAACCTTTTCTTGTAGTTTGGCGGCAATACTGGAGACATTTTCCTGGACAATCAATTTATATTTTTCCTCTATATCTGGAGTTGGGGTAGCCGAAGGGGTGGCTGTAATAGCCATTACAGGCTGAACAAAGACGAGACTGAGAAAAATAGTGGTGAGAGACAAAAATAGTTTTTTCATTTTATTCCGGTAGAGTGGTGGTGCGAATAACAGTAATAATGGAAGAAGAAGTAGCCTGCTTTTCGTCAACAATGGTGATGGTAATGGTGTTTTCTCCTGGAATTAAGTTAATATCTTCCGAAAAATTACCCGATTTATCAGACATGGTGAGGATATCATCACTTTCGGAGATGATGGCGATGTTGGAGTTGGGTTTGGTCGTGCCTTTGATGGTAAGCTGGTTTTCGGTGACGACAGAGTTGTTTGTAGGAAAGAGGATAGAGATTAGACTATCTGGTTTTTTTGAGGATGAGGGAGTGACCTTTGTGCTACTTTTTTCTGTCTCAGTGTCACCCTGATTAATTTTGGAAGAGGTATTTGCTAGGTTAATACCGTAGAGGATGACTCCTCCGAGGATTATCCCAATGATTACGGCTAGAATGACTTCTTTGCGCATAGGCTTTCGAGTGAAAGGATAACAGTTTGGAAGCACATTTGCAAGTTTTGTGGGTGTGGCCACCACAATTCTTTCGGGTTCTTGTGTGGCCGCTGTGGTATTATTGTTTCATGGAAATCACATATCTTGGCCACTCGTGTTTTAAGTTAAAAAATAAAGAAGGGATGACAGTCATCATGGATCCTTTTAAAAGTGAGATGGTTGGTCTGCCTTTTGCGAAAGAGGTAGCCGATATAGTGACGGTCTCTCATGGTCATGATGACCATAATGCTTTGGAAAATATAACCGGCCCGGTCACTCGTCAAGATACTTTTGTAATTGACAAGGAAGGGGAGTATGAAATCGGAGGGGTAGAGATAGCAGCGACCAAAATGTATCACGATAAAGTAGAGGGAGCCGAAAGAGGAAAAAACTTAATTGTGAATGTAAGAATGGATGGACTGAACATTTTGCATTTAGGAGATTTGGGACACAAACTTTCCGAGGCACAGATTGAAAAGATTGGATCGGTGGATGTATTGATGGTGGGTGTTGGTGGGGTGACGGCTTTGGAGACAAATGAAGTGATGGATCTGATTAAGGATATCCAGCCATCTTATGTAATTCCCATGCACTACAAGGTTGCCGGAATGACGGAAGCCTGGTCAGAGAAACACACACTGGAAGAGTTTTTGGATAAGAATAAATTTTTAGTAGCTGGAGAACCGGTGCATAAAATAAAAGTAGACGAAGGAAGTCTGCCCGACGATACTCAAGTATTAATAATGAATGCCTAACACAAGGATACCGCCCCATTCAGATGAGGCGGAAAAATCTATTCTGGGAGCGATTCTAATTGACAAGGACGCAATCGTCGATATCGCAGTACTTTTACGACCGGAGATGTTTTATAGTGAAAACAACGGGTCGGTTTTTGAGGCAATGGTGACTCTTTATGAAAATCGCGATCCGATTGATGTTTTGACGGTTGCCGACTGGCTGAAAAAGGCAAAATTACTGGATAGGGTAGGAGGAAAATCATATTTATCTGAGCTATCAAATGAAGTGCCGGTGGCTTCACATGTCGGAAAATATGCTCAGATCGTTCGCGAAACATACATAAAGAGAAAGTTGATTTCTGCAGGGGCGACGATGGGGGAGATGGGATTTGATGACAGTAAACCATTGAATGAAGTTTTGGATAAAGCAGAGCAAGAAATTTATTCGTTGTCTCAGACGAATATGCGGAGATCTTTTATTCCGATTAAGGATGCCTTGGCGGAAAGCTTCGATCGACTGGACACGCTGCAAAACTCTGCTGATGGTCTCCGTGGTGTCCCAACCGGGTTTTCGGACTTGGATAAAATGCTAGCTGGAATGCAAGACTCTAACCTGATTATTTTGGCGGCCAGGCCAGGTATAGGAAAGACCGCTTTTGCAACCAATGTGGCTCAGTATGTGGCGGTAGAAAAGAAGATGCCGGTTGGTTATTTTGCACTGGAAATGAGTAACTTGGAAATGGTCGATAGAATGTTGGTATCTCAGGCAAATATTGACGCGTGGAAGTTAAAAACGGGAAATCTTAAGGACGATGATTTTGCCAAGCTATCAGAGGGAATGGGAGTATTGGCAGAGTCACCTTTGTACATTGATGACACTCCGGGTCAGTCGATTTTGGAACTTAGAACAAAAGCCCGTCGTTTGCACTCCCAGGTAGGTGTGAAGTTGCTGGTGGTCGACTATTTACAGCTGTGTGTGGGTGACAAAAATTACGAAAGTCGGGTGCAAGAGGTGGGCGCAATTTCTCAGGGCTTAAAAAACCTGGCTCGTGAATTAAAAATTCCGGTCTTGGCACTATCCCAGCTTAACCGAGGAGTGGAAAGTAGAACAGATAAAACACCGGTTTTGGCCGACTTGCGGGAGTCGGGTTCGATTGAGCAGGATGCCGACGTAGTGATGTTCCTTTACCGCAACGATGAAAATAACCTGGAAGATGTGAAGTTGTCGATTGCTAAACACCGTAACGGTGCGTCAGGGACAATCGATTTGAAGTTTAGAGGCGACCGGGTCAAGTTTTATGGAGTGGATAGGGGAAGATAGTTTTTTGTGATAAATTGATAGTGTATTAATTATTACTTAAATATGAGTAACCATTACCCGTTTGTATTGGCAGAGCTGCCCTATAAATATGACGCTCTCGAGTCGGTAATAGACCGACAGACAGTAGAGATCCATTATGGAAAACATCACCAGAGTTATGTCGATAATCTTAATAAAATACTGGAGGGAATGCCATATTTACAAAACAAAACCTTGGAGGAATTAATGAACAGTGAGGTGGCGGCGATTAAAAATAATGCCGGAGGAGTATGGAATCATAATTTTTATTGGCAAGAAATGAAGGGTGGGGAAGAAGGAGAGATATCGGTCGATTTGGGAAAGAGAATTGAAAAGAAGTTCGGTAGCTTGGTAGAGTTTAAAGCTTTGTTTGAAAAAAATGCCTTGGGAAGGTTTGGAAGCGGATGGGGGTGGTTGGTGGAAGATAACGAAGGGGAGTTGGAAATTATGTCTACGGCAAATCAAGACAATCCACTTTCTTTGGGGAAAAAACCTCTTTTGGGAATAGATGTTTGGGAACATGCGTACTATTTGAGATATCAAAATAGAAGAGCAGAGTATGTGGGTAGTTGGTGGAAGGTGGTGAATTGGGAGTGGGTAGGGAAGAGATAGAAAAAGACCCATGAATATGGGTCTTAAACGAGTTTATTTTGAGTTTTATTGGCGGCGAGGGTGTACCGGTAAAAAAGTTATGAAGGGGCGGTGCGTGGTAAAATATCAGATGTTGCCGAGATGGCGGAATGGTATACGCTCAGGTCTCAAAAACCTGTGGGAGCAATCCCGTGAGGGTTCGATCCCCTCTCTCGGCACTTTATTAATTCCCCAAAAGGGGAGTAGAATACGCAAATGATTGATGTAAACAAGCTTAAAGTGGGAGTTACTTTTACCGAAGAGGGTAATCCTTTTCGGGTAATGAAGTATGACTTTACCAAGATGGGTAGGGGAAATGCAACAATAAAAGTGAAGGCAAAGAACCTTTTTAATGGTTCGATTGTAACAAAGGGATATATTTCCGGCAACATGGTGGAAGATATTCTTCTGGAAAAGAAACACCTCCAGTACTTGTACAAAGATGACGAAAAAGCATATTTTATGGACCCAGTGTCTTTTGAACAATATGAAATTCCCTTGGCTGTTTTGGGAGATGACGTAAAGTTTTTGGTGGAGGGTGAAAAAGCCTGGGTGCTTTTCTGGAATGAAAAAATCTTGGGTGTGGAGCTGCAAGCCAGCGTTATTATGGAGATTATTGAGACCGAGCCTGGTGCTCGTGGAAACACAGTAAGTAATGTTCTTAAACCTGCAACGACCGCTTCTGGACTTATTGTGATGGTACCCTTGTTTATCGGTGTTGGAGATAAAATTAAAGTAAATACCGAGACGGGGCAGTATACAGCGAGAGCGAATTAACAAAAGTGAAAAAAAGACCTCGTTATTAGCGAGGTCGGGGTATTGTTCTATTCTTTTGGATTTTTCTTGTCTCCCCTGAAAAAGACGGACAAGTTGATAAAGCCGCCAACTTGGCTTTGAGCTGTGCTGAGGATTTCTACATTGACGTAATCTCTGAAAAATGAGTCGACTTGGTCTTGAAGATCTCGCGTACTTGAGTAGTTTGGATTGGTTGAAAACGTCTTAAACTTAGGTTCTTTGTTTGCCACGGAGGCCTCCTTTTAAAGATGCGACGAACTTTGTGGATTATTTTACACTATTTTAGAAGTATGACAAGGAGGATGACGAGTAGCTGGGGAAGAAGACCCCAGAGTTTGTGGGGAGTGGAACGGTGAACCAGACCATGAAAAGCGGCCAGTTGTTTGATGGGAAAGAACCGCGCGTCCATAAAGAGATAGGGAAATTCCAGAAAATCAGGAGTAAGTCCAACAAACCACCCCATCCAGACACGCCAATCAAATGGATGCCCAGCCTGAAAAATAAAGTAAACAATGATGATGGAGAGGGGAAAATCAAAAAACAGTTCTTGGAGGAAGGCGGCTTTGCGGGATTTTTTCTTGGCCGTGAGACCTTGACCTACGTCCCAGTGAGGAATTCTGTCTTCGATATAGTGAGAGAGGAGAACTAGGGGGATGCTTATCAGGGGATTCGGAATTTTTGAGGCTATGAAAGCGCCAGTTGCGCCGTGGGCAATAGAAAGCATGGTGAATTTTAGTATACAATAAATCTGAATGAACGAAGCAATAATACGTATAAATAACATTCCGGTTTACGGCTTTGGGCTGTTGGCCGTCATTGCTTATTTGTGGGGGTCATTTATTTTTTTTAAGAAAGCCAACGAGTCTCATTTTGAGAATAGATCAATCTTAGATAGTGTGGTGCTTTCAGCCTTTTGGGGGTTTATTATCGGAAGAATAGTTTTTGCGATCTTGAATATAGGAATGTTTTGGAATCATTTACCAAGGCTATTTTTACTGACGAACTACCCGGGACTAGACCGTTTTGGCGTTATACTCGGAATTGCTTTTGGTCTCTGGCTTTGTTTACGGAAAATTAAAGTTAAGTTTATGGATTGGTTTGATTTGACCACTCTAGGAATTTCGGCCGGTACAGCAATTTTTCTTGCTGGTTTGGCTATTCTTGCCTTCATGTGGCAGTATATTGTTTTGGCATTGATATATCTACTTGTTTTTATATATTTTTGGAACGTCGAAGAGAGATATAGAACTTTTGCTTGGTATCGAAACAATAAGACATCGGCGAGATCCGGGTTTGTCGCCGGGTTTTCGATTTCCTGGTGGGGTTTATTATTTCTTGCCGAAAAAATTATGACTGGGAACTATTTTTGGACGGTAGGATTGTGGTCGGGAATGTTGTTTGTTGGAGGGTTGGTTTTAGTGTATATTAGGTCTGGCAGGACAATAACGGAGGATTTAAAAAATATTCTTAAAAATGGAAAAAGACAATAAAAAAATATCGTTTCCCACTAAGCTATTGAAGCCTTTGGTGGCTTACTTGAAGGGAGAACAAAAGAAACTAAAGGAAACAAAAGAGGAGCTTAAAAAGGTTGACCCTTTTGTGATCGGAAATAGGGATGCCGACAACTCGGTGGACTCTGATGTGGCCGAGAACGTTCAACACGATAGATCTTTTGCGATGAGGTTGCAAGTGTCTAAGTCTTTGGTAGCAATTCGAAAAACATTGACGAGAATTAAGCTGGGGAAATACGGCATTTGCAGCAACTGCGGAAAAATGATTGATACCGACAGGCTGGCGGTAACACCAACGGCCGAGTACTGTATGGAGTGTGCTAGAAAGATGGAAAAGAAGTCTGGAGAGTGATTTTTGGAGGTATTTTTATTCTGTTAATGGATTTGGTTTTTCAGACGATGTTTCGTGCATCTGGCTTGGGATTGGAGAATAGGGGAGTGTCCTTTGGGATGGCTTCGGAAATCGGAAATATTGTTTCTTTTATAGCCCTTAGTTTGTTTATCGGATGGTTTTTGTTCGAGTTAATTAAGTTCAGGAAGTTTAGACGGTCTTTATTTTTGATTGCTTTGGGGGGATTGGGGAATATCTTCTATAGATTTATTTGGGGAAGCGTGTGGGATTATATCTGCTTACCCTTCTTACCTTTTTGTTTTAATTTAAGCGACGTTCTTATTAGTTTGGGGGTGGTGTCGTATATACTGGGAGTTGATGGAAATAGAAGTACTCTACGAAGACAAAGAAACACTGGTAATCAATAAACCGGTGGGTTTGGTGGTGAATCGCGCCGACTCGGTAGCCGCACCAACGGTACAGGACTGGATTGAGGAGAGGCAAGGGGAGAAATTTTTTCAGTATACCGATAAACTTTTTCGTCAGAGAAGTGGTTTTTGCCATCGACTGGATAAGGAAACGAGTGGCTGTTTGGTGATTGCCAAGAATCCGGATGCTTTGCGATACTACCTGAAATTATTTAAGGAGAGAAAACTCACTAAAGAGTATGTGGCCTTGGTCCATGGGAGGGTGGAACCGAGTGAGGGAACGGTGATTTTACCAATGAAACGAAGTTTGTTTGATCGGGAAAAATGGCAGGTTCACTATGAGGGAAAGAAAGCAGTGACTTCATGGAAGGTATTGAAACGATTCCGATACGAAAACTCGGAACACTGGAAGAACGCACTAACTTATCTTCGTTTGAATCTAAAAACAGGAAGAACCCATCAAATAAGAGTGCATTTGTCCTTTTTAGGTTGGCCGATCTTTGCGGATGAGAAGTATTTAAACAAGGAGCTGGCTGAGAGGGATCGAGAGTTTTTGAGCCATCATTTTTTACATGCCGAAAGAATTATCTTTAAAAGCTTTTCAGGCAAGGAGCTGGAGATGGTGGCTCCTTTACCCACTGACTGTGAAGTATTGCTTAAGGGGATGGTTTCCGATTAGAATGAAGTAATGGATTTATTTGTTGTCGAGTTGGTTGCGGTTTTTGTCATCGCTGTTTTGGTGGGAATTGTCTTTCGTTATCTTGGTTTACCTTCGATTATTGGTCATGTTTTGTCCGGATTTGTTATCGGTTTGTCCGGACTCATTAGTTCGCCGAGCGTAGAGGTGTTGGAACTCTTGGGGACTTTAGGGGTGACCTTGTTGCTATTTTTGGTGGGTTTGGAAATGAACTGGACGGAGATCCGAAAGGTAGGTAAAGAAGCGGTGTTTATCTTTGTGGGTCAAACATTATTATTGACTGCGGTTTACGTGGTGTTTGGTTTGTTTGCTGTAGGCTTTTCTCCCTTGGCGGCCGTGTTTTTTGCAATCGCGATGACTTTTAGCAGTACCATTGTCGCGGTCAAGGTGCTGTCTGAAAAAAGGGAGCTTGAAAGTTATTCGGGGAGACTGACTTTGGGTATTTTGCTTCTTCAAGATATTCTGGCTATTGGAATACTGGTATTTTTACCAAGTGCAGGAGGAGGGACGGATGCCTTTGGTTTGGGAACACTATTGGCGAAACTTTTGTCGTTGGTTTTGGCGGTGAATGTTGTTGGTCACTTTTTGATTTCGCAGTTAATGAGATACGTGATTAAAACGGCTGAGGATTTAGTGTTGTTCAGTCTGTCTTGGTTTGCTTTGGTCATCTTTGGCTCGGTGAAGCTTTTGGGTTTGTCTCCGGAGATTGGAGGACTCCTTGCCGGGTTATCACTGTCCACAAGTTGGGGGCATTTTCAAATTATTAGTAAGATCAGGGTTTTACGGGACGTGTTCCTAACGATGTTTTTTGTACTGCTTGGATTTCAAGTTGGGTTAGGGGGTGTGGATTGGAAGTTATTGTTGGTGCTTGTTCCGATGATCGTTTTGGTAAAGTTTTTGGTGACCCATATGGTGTCGAGACTTGTTGGTCTGAGCGGCAGAAATGCATTAATGTTGGGTATAAACATGACACAGGTGTCGGAGTTTTCTTTGGTGATTATGTCAGCCGGACTTGCTACGGGATTGTGGAATGAACCGTTAGTTAGGGCAGTAACCCTAGCCGGTTTGTTTTCGATGGCACTGTCGACTATTTTAATAAGTAATTCCGAAAAACTAAGTATTAAAATAAGTAAAATATCGAAATTACTGTTTAAATTCAGCGGGAAAAATAAGCAAATAAAAGTTGAACACAAGAATCATATTGTTCTTTTTGGAGGAGATAGAACCGGAAAGAGTATTCTGGCATTTTTGAAGAAAATCGGTGAGGAAACTGTGGTGGTAGATTTTAACCCACAGGTGATAACCGATCTAAAAAAGAAGGGGGAGATGGTTATTTTTGCCGATGCGACTGACCCAGATGTTTTGGAATTGGCAAACATCGCACAAGCCAAGCTGGTAATCTCAACCATAAAAAGTCTAAACGATTCACTATCTTTAATTTCAGAGTTAAGGAATCGGAAGATTGAAGTACCGGTAATTGCGGATGCGGAAAGTTTGGCTCAAGCAAAGGAACTTTATCAAGCCGGGGTGGCTTATGTGATCTTTCCGCATTTTGTTAGCGGCTGGCACATGGGGCAAGTGATTAAGAAATATGGAATAGATAAGGATATTTTAGCTAAGTATAAAAAGAAACAGGATGGTGTTTTAAGGAGTACCTATGAAGGCGAGTATTAAAGACAAAATCTTATTAATTCTGGGAAGCGCATTTTTGATAGTGCTTTTGGGACTGCTTGTTTATGATGTGACCAGAAGGGGAGTTTATAGTTCAAAAATGGGTCTTAACATGGTGATCGTGGGAGAGGAAAGTGTAAGCGTGTTGTTAGTTCGACCCGAGGAAGGAATGGTAGGTTGGATAAATATGCCAAAAAACATTCGAATAAAAGTATTTAATTCCGAAGCTCATTATCCACTAGTGTCGGTGTGGAGCTACGGAGTCTCCGAAAAAAAACCTTACGAAAATATGGAGAAGTCTTTGGGTCAAGCGATGGGAGTAGTAATCTCGAGAACCATTAAAATTGATGATGTTTCGACGATAGAGAATGTATTGGGAAAAATGTTTTCGGTAGGTTTAAAAACTGATTTAAGTATTCGTGACAGAGTACTTATCAGGCAGTTTATGGCTGATGCGGTAAAGTCAAAAAAAGTATTGGAAATGACAGTGCCAGGGTCAGTGTTTGATAGTGTAACGGATCCTGACGGGAAAGAGTTTAAAGAGTTCAATCAAACGATGAGTTTGTGGACAAAAAATAAGTTTGTAATCGAACCTATACTTGATGAAAACGCTGATGTATCAATCAATAATGTATCAGGAATTCCCGGGTTGGGGAGTATTTTGGCTAATCAATTAGAGTCAGCCGGAATGCATGTAATTGAGTTGAAGGCTGATGCGGAGGAAAGTGTTGAAGGAAGGGGTTGTGTATATAGTACGGACAGGAGATACGAGATGACCGAAAAAGTATTGAGGGAACAAGTCGGCTGTACAAAAATTGCTCAACCAGAGTTTGTTGTAGATAAAGACGAAAAAATGAGGATTTGGATAAAATAAATTTAACTTTCTTCACCCATAAGAGGATCGTAGATTTCCAGAGGAGGAAGTTCACTTGATTCTCCGGCGGAGAGTGAGGGAAGAATTTCATTGTCGTCAAGAGGAAAAGAAGGAACACCCTTAAGGCGTTTGGCGGCGTGCATTTCCTGAATGAACACCTGAGGAGTTTTGGGGTTGACGGACTTCATGACGGTTTTATATTTGTAACCGGATTTTAGAAGCTGAAGAAGTCGATGGGAGATATTATCAGGAAGATAGCCAATGAAGATGTTTTTCATATCGGACACCTTTACTTTATGTTTGCAGTTTTCCAGCTCAACGGGCTCACCAATATTAAGAGCGGAAAAAATCTTTGGTTCAGCTTGGTTGACAAGGGGAACAACCTTGGATTTACCCGGCTCTTCAATGAAACTAACGGTTTGAGTGAAGGGGTTTAAAAGACCGGTAGTTTTGTTGGCTTTTAAGCGGACTAAATTATTTTTAGCGATGGGGTTGTGGATGTCGATTTTGAGAACTTTATTAAAGTTTTCTTCTGCCTTTTTGTTTTTGCCAATCATGGAGTAGGAGATACCAAGGCGATTTAGAGTTGAGATATCATCGGGATAGGTTTCTAAAATTTTGGTGTTCAGGCTGATAGCTTCGTTCCAGTTTTTGCTGACTGCGGCTTTTATTGCTTCCTGTGTTAAATCGTGCGTAGAGTCATTGTTCATGCTGGAAGCCATATTAAAGATAAATATGTCTAATGTCAAGCTGCAGATTGTTTGGTAGAATTGAGACATGTCCGGTCATTCCAAGTGGTCCACCATAAAACATCAAAAGGCGATTGAAGATAATAAACGCGGTGCTGTTTTTACAAAAATCGCAAAAAAGATTCACATAGCCGTCAAAAAGGGTGGTTCTGGTGATATTAACGGCAATCCTTTTTTGAGAGCCTGTGTTGACGAAGCTAGAGCAGTTAATATGCCGATGGAAAATATTAAGCGGGCAATTGAAAAAGGTTTGGGTGTTGGTGGGGAAAATATTTCCGAAGAGGTAGTCTACGAGGCATATAGTCGTGAAGGTGTGGGAATTTTGATCACGGCTGTGTCTGATAATCGAAATAGAACGGCAGCGGAAATAAACTCTGTTTTGAATAAGCACGAAGCAAAAATGGGAGGACCGGGATCCGTCTCGTATATGAGGTCTCTTTCGCCGATACCGATGATTAAACTCGATGAAGAGTCTAAAATTAGAGTGGAAGAGCTGCTAGAGGCTTTGGAAGACCTTGATGATGTGGTTGATATTTGGTCAAATCTTGAGTAACTATGTCTAAAAGAACAAAATTTATTTTGATTAGTACATTGATTGCGTTTTTTTTATGGTTAACCAGTTTGGCTCAAGTAGACTATAGATTTGGCTTGGTTCTGGCTGTGGCGGCGGTTTCATACATCTTGTCCGTTTGGGTCTTGTTTGACGACCTGAAGGGTATTGAGTGGATTACCTTGATTGTTTTACCAATGATGTTTACTTTGGGAAGCGGATTATTCTCAAATTTTTTACCAACTGCATTTCCCGGTATGTTTGGACGAACCTTATCTATTGAAACGTCACAGCTTTTGGCGGGAATTTTCAAAGTCGTATATTTTTTGTTGGTAGGGTTGGGTTTGTACAGCATATTGTTGATTGAAAATATTTTTTCAGTGGCTTCAATTAGGACAATCCAGTTATTCCGTGCCGCTCGTTCGGTTAACTTTATTTTGACCCTGGTAACCTCTTTATTTTTCTTTACCGTTGCTTTGAGTTTGAAACTTGCTTTTTGGTGGGTGGTTCCGATATCGTTTGTGGTGTCTTTTGTGTTGGCTTATCCGAGTCTGTGGAGTGTTGATCTAAAGAACGATTTTGGTCCTCAAGTTTGGAGATATGCAGTATCGTCTAGTTTTGTAATTGCCATTCTGTCCGGAGTGCTTTCTTTTTGGCCGATTAAACCATTTATGGGCGGCTTGATATTAACCTCTGGGCTTTACGCTTTATTTGGCATCCTGGAACAACGACTGTCTAATAGGGTATATCTAGAAAGCCTGCTGGAGTATGGAGTGACAGTATTAATCATTATTGTAGTAGGATTTCTGACGACGTCCTGGGTGGGGTAGATAAATATTATTCTTTATATACTGGTGTTGTAAAAAATATTTCGTTGCCATGGAAAAAGGGGAGAGGGAGAGGAACATAAAGCCCTATAATATATCCTATAACTATCAGCCTATAATAGTTTTCACAAAATAGGGAAGTTTTCACGAAATTTGGCAGTCATGTGGATAACTTGCTAGGTGAGTGGGTTTGATACAGTTGGCAAAAGAATGAAGAAAACACGACAGGTCTGTCTGGAAAGAGGGTTCGACGAAATCATTAATTAATAATAATTAAACATTTATTGTTGATGAATCTTGTGGCATTGATTGGGAGATAGGATAATGTTATTCTTCTGCACTTCCCTGTTTTTGTTTTTAGTAGTGGTAGAGAAGAATGATTTATGATACGTCGCACAATAACACTTTTGCGACGTAACTCAGATAGTTGTGCACCGGATGATATATATTCACCCATCATCAAGTTTTGTACATAATCCCGAAGAGTTTTCGGTTCGGGCTCCCCTATGGTACTTTTCTGGTCATTCTTTTGGGGTTTGTGCCTATTAGCCTCATTTTGAGCTTATCCATATATAAACCCGAAAATACAAGGCTAATGGCCCATGATAAAGTACCCACAAAAAGTTCCAGAAGCCGTTTTAGGGGCATTGTACGGACCGGCATTTTTAACGATTTCTGTTGTTTTAATTTGTTCTTTAGTGTAACGAAGTAATGGTAAATTTGAACTTAAATTTTTGATATGTAGACTTTAATTAATTAAATTTGAATTCATTTTTATGAATAAATATTGTTTTATGTCATTGATTATTAATTACTTATTTTTCCGTAAATTTTTTTATTAAATAATATTTTTTTGTTAAAGTTTTGTTTTACCGCAACTAATTTTTATTTTTGATTGTGGATAACTTTTTGATGATGTTATTGAAAAATTGTTTTAAGTCTCCCCTACTTCTTATCCCCTATTTTCCACGGTGTGAAAATATTTTTACTTTTTTATTTCGAAATAATAAAAATCCCCGCTATTTTGCGGGGACTGAGATTGACTATTCTATTACACACCCATTACACACCCATTACATACAAAGGTATTGATAAATAAAAACACCCTGTTTCCAGGGTGTAAGAAGATGCGTGCTTGTTTAGGGTATTTTTTCGATGAGATGTTCGAGTTCGAAATGCCCCCTTTTCTTGCTGAATATGTATATGATAAAGATTACCGAGACTAGGTAGGGAATGTAGCTTGTCCAATTGGCAGTACCGGCGGTGTAACGAATAATAGAGTTTAGAATCCGACCGCCATCAAGTAAAGCTACCGGCCAAAGGTTTATTCTTCCCAGTCTGATGTTCACAATCGTAAAGTACCGGATAGTACTCTCGGGTAGAGAGCGTCCGAGTAAATATATAAATGGAACACCAAGCAAGGCGAGCAAAAAGTTTGAGGCTGGTCCGGCCAGAGCTATCAAAAACTCTTTGTATGGTTCGATGGTGTTCATGCTGAATCCGTTCGAAACATAGGCAAAAGCCCCATTAATTCCAGCACTTGTCATTTTAAATCCGTAACTTCCAGCTACAACAGCGTGTCCGGTTTCGTGAACTAGAACAGATAGAATAATCAAAACCACGGAAAAGATGCCGGCGATAATGTATCCTCTGGTACTCTTCCCCTTTAGGTTCATTCTTAGATATAAAAAAGAGTCGCAAAAGATTATAAGAAACAGAAAAATGGTAGTCCAGTGTACAGAAACAGGAATACCCAATAGTAGAAATTGAAAGACCATGACTCCTCCTCTGAAGCGTGGTGTTAAGGTGCGATTGCCCTATATTGTATTCATTTTTTTATAGAAATCAAGTATTGAAGTTTATGTCGCACAATAATTTGATATGATGAAAGAAGATGGCTAAGAAACAGGCTCCGGATCTTACTTTGAGAGTTCATATCAGAAGGTATCTGAGCTATATCGAAGTGGAAAAGAACTATAGTAAGTTCACCATCCGTAACTACTCCCACTATCTTAAGATGTTTCGCGATTGGTTTGAAAAACATTATGCTCAAGAATACATTGAGAAATTGACGAGCGAGATGGTACGTAGATATAGATTGTATTTAGCCCGTTTCGAGGATATTCATGGAAAACGGTTATCCCCTACTACTCAGGCTTATTACGTGATCGCCTTACGTGCTTTTCTAAAATATTGCGCAAAAAAAGGTATCAAGACCTTGTCTCCGGAGAAAGTGGATTTACCCAAAGGTGAAGAGCATCAAATTAAATTTTTAGACAGAGATCAGGTGGAGCGGTTGCTGACGTCTCCGGACACCTCAACCATGGCCGGGTTGCGAGATAGGGCGATACTGGAAGTACTATTTAGTACAGGGTTACGTGTGTCCGAACTCGCCAAGTTGGATATTGATAAGATTGATTTGAAACAGAGAGAATTTGGAATAATCGGAAAAGGAAGACGGGCTCGAGTGGTGTTTTTGACAGATCGATGTGCGGGATGGCTGGATAAATACCTTTCAACAAGAACGGATCCATACAGAGCACTTTGGATTAGAATTCCGAAAAATGGTGAGTGGGATCCGGGAATGGGTGGTGAAAGAGCTAGATTGTCGATTAGAGGGGTTCAGCGAATTGTAGAGAAATATCGACGAATGGCTGGCTTGCCTATCAAAGTAAGCCCTCATATTTTACGACACTCATTTGCCACTACCTTACTTCAACAGGGTGCGGATTTGCGAAGCGTTCAAGAAATGTTAGGTCATAAAAATGTGGCTACGACTCAGATATACACTCATGTAACTAACCCTCAACTGAAACAGATTCACGATAAATATTTGAAGTAGTCACTCGAGAAAGTATAAGAATTCTTACAAAATATTACAAAAATGGTGTTATTATTATATTGGACAACATTAATAAATAACAAAAATATATGGCGGTAAGAAAAGACGGTTTGATGTTTGCGGTAGTTATTTTAATATTGATGATTGTCGGTTGGTATTGGTATATAAAAATGTACCCTAGGCCGAACGAGGTATCACCTCAGGTAGTGGAAACCGTTATTACTCCAACGGTGCCGGCTGTGGGCGAAGTATTGATTAGACAAAATACATTTGTCCCTGAGACGATGACTATAAAAGTGGGTGAAACGGTTACTTGGGTAAATCAGGAAAGTTATCTTCATGATGTGGTAAGCGATGATGGAACTTTTGTAAGCCCAAAAATGGCGACAGGCCAAAGATATAGTTTTACCTTTACAAAAGAAGGAACATATACATATATATGTTCAATCCATCCTTTTATGCGTGCGACTATCATTGTCACTAAATAACGTGATAACTAAGAAGGTGAGTTCTAAAAAAGGAAATACTATTGTGTTGTTATTGGTGGCTATTCTTTTGGGAGTATATAGTTTCTTTACTTGGGGAATAAAAAGTACCGTTGGTGATTGGCCAAGCGCGAATCAAAATTTATCCAATACGAGAGAGGCAGTAAATTCTGGGATTGTTGTGGATAACGTCTCTAGTCTTGGAGTGGCTTGGTCTTTACCTGTTGAAGGAGTAAGTGAATGGGGGGCGATGGCAACCAATCCACTGATTATCGGGAACGTGGTGTATTTTCAGGATTTGAAGAGTAACGTATACGCAGTGGATTTTAAGACCGGGAAACAGATTTGGATGAAAGAGTATAACCTGGACAACGCTGGGCCAAACGGTGTATCTTTTGATTCCGGAATGATTTTTGCAGTTAAAGGACGTTATGGCGTTGTTGGTTTAAATTTACAAGGTGAGGAACTTTGGACAACAACTTTGTCCGATAATCCAAACAGCGGTATTGATATACAGACAACGGCGTATAAGGGCATGGTTTATGTATCAACAGTTCCGGGTGTAAGTAACGAAAACTTTTACAAAGGTGGATCTACCGGGATTATTTATGCGTTGGATCAGAAAACAGGTAAAATTTTATGGAGTTTTGATACAGTAGACAGCAAGGATATTTGGGGAAATATTGAAGTAAATAGCGGTGGTGGAGCATGGTACCCTCCAGCTATTGATACCACAAGGAATATTATGTACTGGGGAATTGGGAATCCGGCTCCCTGGCCGGGAACGGCAGAGTTCCCTAACGGAACTAGTCGTTTGGGTAAGAATTTGTATACCAATAGTATCGTTGCTCTGGAGCAGAAAACAGGGAAACTTCTTTGGTATAACCAAGTTCTACCCCATGATTTATTTGACTATGATTTTCAGATCTCCCCTATTCTATCAACTATGAAGGCCAATGGGAAAATTAGAGATATTATTGTTGGAGCGGGAAAGATGGGTAAGGTGTATGCCTTTGATAAAAATACTGGAGATAAGATTTGGGAGACAAGTGTTGGGACTCACTTAAACGATACCTTAAAGGTTTTACCAGGTGGGGTGACGAGAGTTTCCCCCGGACCTTTGGGAGGGGTGGAAACCAATATGGCATATTCCGAGGGGGTTGTTTATGTGCCGGTTGTCAACATGGAAGTACAGTACACCCCGACCGAGTTTGTAGCCAAGTCTTTTGATCTTGGTAAGGCTAAGGGAGAGTTGGTGGCTCTTGATGTCACAGACGGAAAAATTATTTGGAAGTATGACTTCTTGTCGATGAATGTGGGTGCGGCTACCGTGGTAAATAATCTTGTTTTTACTTCCACCTTAGATGGAAAAATTTATGCCTTTGATAAAGTGTCTGGAAAAAAAGTTTGGGAGTATCAAGCCAGTGGTGGTATTAATGGGTGGCCAGCAGTTAAGGGCGATACCATAATTTTCCCAGTTGGTATGGGTAAGGAACCCACCCTGTTGGCTCTTCGGCTTGGAGCAGTTTCTCAAACGGCGACGGTGAGCGCGACTCCGGTTTCAGGAAGAGGAAAAGAGTTTGATCAGTAGAATAATTAGTAGATAAATTAGTTACAAAAAAGTCCCGCGATGCGGGACTTGGGAAATCACTTCCAGGTGAATGAGAAAGAGATGGAGTCAATTGAGATGTTTCTTCCGCCGGATGACGGAGTAATGTGGAAATTTGGGTTTCCAACAATCTTTTTCCCCGGATTTTCCTCGCACCATTTATTGAGAAGGTTGGTAAGGAGTGTGGCGTTTTCGTAAACACCACCCTGCACCCCTACCGGGATTATGACAAAAAAACCGTTTTCAATAACCGGCATTTTCTTCTTTTCCATGGCTCCTCCATGTCTTGTCTATAGATTGAAAGTACGTTGAAGATTATAGCATTTAACCACGAAAATATCAACTATAGGATATAGGCCTGGACGTACGGGTGTGACTATTCCCCTTCGGAGTCGGATACGGTGGTCACGGCAGCTACAGAGTCCCCATCTTTAGCAAAGCGCATAAGAATAACCCCTTGGGTGGCTCGACCGAGTCTGGGGATATTTTTTATAGGGAGTTTGATAGCTTGACCCTGAGAGGTGGTGATTAGTAGTACTTCGGAGTCTTGGTCGACCAGAAGTGCACCGGCAAGCTTACCTGTTTTGTCTGTTGTCTCACATACTTTAAGTCCTTGACCGGAACGATTTTGCACAGGGTATTCAGGAAGCGGAGTGCGTTTACCCATTCCTTTTTCGGTGACGATGAGAAGGTCTCTGAACAGCTTGACACGTTTATCTGTAGATACTGGTTCTTCCGGTCCGAAAACGTCCATAGAGATAACATAGTCGTCGTTCTTCAGTAAAATACCTCTGACACCCTGAGTGTCTCTGTCGGTTGGGCGGACATCAGATTCGTGGAAACGAATCGACTTGCCATCCTTGGAAACAAGTAGTATATGGTCGGAACCGGAGGTTTGATTTACCCAGACCAAGTTGTCATCGTTTTGGAGCTTAATAGCAATTAGTCCATTACTTTTAATATTTTCATATTTGAGAAGAGCTGTCCGTTTGACGACGCCAGCTTTGGTAGTGAAGAAAAGGAAACGATTTTTCTCGACCTGTCTGGGCATTGGCAGAATACTCTTGATGGTTTCGTCAGTCTCGATGTTTATAAGATTGATAATGGCTTGTCCTTTGCTGATACGACTGCCTTCGGGTAGTTCCCAGACTTTAAGGGCAAATACTTTTCCTTTGCTGGTAAAGACTAGAAGTCGGTCGTGAGTATTGGCGTTGGTTAAAAGCTGAATCTCATCGGTGTCTTTGATGGTCATTCCGGAAACCCCCTTTCCCCCCCTTTTCTGAGTTCGGAAAGTAGAAAGTGGCATGCGTTTGATATATCCGGATTTGGTAAGGGTAACGATAGTTTCTTCGGAAGGAATGAGATCTTCCTCGGAGAGAGAACCGGGTGCCGTAGCGACAATCTTAGTTCTTCTCTTCTCTGGATAGTCTAGGGCTAGTTTAATGAGTTCATCTTTAATGATCTGGAAGACTTTTTTGGGATCCTTGAGAACGGCGACTAATTTTTCAATCGTTTTCATGAGTTCTTGGTACTCGGCCTCAATTTTTTGGCGTTCGAGAGCGGCCAAGCGGCGAAGCTGCATTTCCAAGATGGCGTTGGCCTGAATTTCGTCAAGACCAAACTTTGTCATTAGGTTTGTTCTAGCAGTGTCTGAGTCGGGACTCTTTTTAATTGTTTCAATGACGTCATCGATGTTGGCTAGGGCGATGAGCAAGCCTTTCAAAATATGGGCACGGTCTTTGGCGGACTTTAACTCAAACTGAGAACGGCGAACAACAACCATTTGACGGTGAGCGGTGAACTCCATAAGAATTTGCTTGAGATTTAGAAGATGTGGAGTACCATCAGAAGTCAAAGCGACAACATTGGCAGGGAAACTGGTTTGCAACTCAGTGTATTTGTAGAGATTATTGAGAACACTCTTGGGCTTGGCGTCTTTTTTGAGATCGACGGCAACAGTCATACCTTTTCTATCGGATTCGTCACGAAGATCGGAGATGCCATCGACCCTTTTCTTTTTGACTAGCTCGGCAATATCGGTAATTAATTTAGCTTTGTTTACTTGGTATGGCAGCTCAGTAATGAGGATTTGGAAACGACCATTTTTCTTTTCAACTATCTCGGCCACTCCCCTAACGGTGATACTGGCTTTACCAGTGTCATACATTTTTTTGATTTCTTTAGTGTCGTAGATGATACCGGAAGTTGGAAAGTCCGGTCCTTTGATGTGCTGACACAGCTCGTCTATTTCAATGTCGGATTCCAGAGTGCCAATGAGATTTTTATAACTTGTTGTGTGGAGATTGTCATCTTCAACTGGAGTTGTTGTGGAGACTTTGCTTTTATCTATCAAGGCGTTGATGGCGCTTACAACTTCAAGTAAATTGTGCGGAGGAATTTTGGTGGCCATACCAACAGCGATACCATCCGAGCCCATGAGCAAGAGATTGGGAAGTTTGGCTGGAAGGACAAGGGGTTCTTGTTGTGAGCCATCAAAATTATCAACAAAATCAACCGTGTTTTTGTCGATGTCTTCGAGAAGTTCACTAGCAATCTTGGAGAGACGAGCTTCGGTGTAACGCATAGCGGCAGCAGAGTCGCCATCAATGCTACCAAAGTTTCCTTGGCCATCGACTAAGGGATAACGCATGGAAAAGTCTTGAGCCAAACGAACCATTGTTTGGTAAACGGCAGTGTCACCATGTGGATGATATTTGCCTAGTACTTCACCGACAATACGAGCTGATTTTTTGTAGGCACTTTTATGAGTAATGCCCATATCTCTCATGGCAAAAAGGATACGGCGATGAACTGGTTTTAAACCGTCACGAATGTCCGGAAGAGCACGGGAAACAATAACGGACATGGCGTAGTCTAGATAACTGCGCTCCATTTCTTCGACGATGGGAGCATTTTTTATGATGCCCCACTCTGTATTTTTGTCTTCTATTACGACGGGAGTAATTTGATCGTCGGAGGAGACGACAGTATTATTTGTTTGGTTTTCTTCGTTTTGGTCTTCCATATTTTATTTTTGAAAATGTTGATGGTATTCCTCAATAGCTATTTTAAGTTTTGACTCGGCTTCTTCTTTGGAAGCATAACCATCGATGTCTACCCATTTTCCCGGCTCAATTATTTTATAGTTTTTGTAGAAATATTGAATGTTGTTGAGTGTTTGTTCGTCAAGATCTTCAATGGTATTAATCTTGGTAAATATAGGATTTGTCTCGGAGCTTGGGACGGTGATTAGTTTGGCATCAGTACCCTTCTCGTCTTTGGTGGCTAATAAACCGATAATTCTTGATTCGATGACGGCACCTGTATTTTGGGGCTTCGAACTTAGGACAACTGCATCCAAAGGGTCGTTATCGTTACTCCACGTTTCTGGTACAAAACCATAATTAAAAGGAAAGGAAAGTTTTGTAGATAAAATTCTATCGACGACGAACTCTTCTTTGTCGGTATCGTATTCAATTTTTGATTGAGAGCCACTAGGAATCTCGATAACAACATTGATCAAAGAGTCTGTTTTATGCGCTTTAATTGAGTGAAGTAGGTTCATAATTAGATATCGAGATTGGCAAGAGTGGCATGAGTGGTAATAAATTTCTTACGAGGGGCGACTTCTTGACCCATGAGGGTAGTAAAGACTTCGTCGGCGTGGGCGGCGTCTTGGACACTGATTTGCTTGAGGGTGCGGGTGGCTGGATTCATGGTAGTGTCCCAGAGTTGTTCCGGATTCATTTCTCCCAAACCTTTGTAGCGTTGAATACCAGCCTTTGCTTGTTCTGCTGGAGTAAGAGTTTTGAGATAGGTCTCTTTTTCTTCGTCGGTATAAACGTATTTATTGGTAGAACCATGGCTGATTTTGTAGAGAGGTGGAATGGCGAGATAGACGTAACCTTTTTCGAAAACTGCAGTCGTATGACGATAAAAAAGTGTAAGTAAAAGAGTAGCGATGTGTGCGCCATCTACGTCAGCATCGGTCATGATGATAATGCGATGATAACGAAGTTTTTCAATGTCTAGGGTATCCCCTATTCCCATACCTAAGGCAATGATGAGATCTTTGACGCTTTCCGATTCGATAACCTTGTCCAGACGAGCTCTTTCGGTATTTAGTATTTTGCCTCTTAGAGGAAGAATGGCTTGGTGGGCACGGTCTCTCCCCTGTTTAGCGGAACCACCGGCTGAGTCTCCTTCAACGATGAAAATTTCTGATCTGGCAGGATCTTTTTCTTGACAGTCGGCAAGTTTGCCCGGCAGAGTCATGCCCTCGAGGGCACCTTTGCGGACAACAGCTTCACGAGCGGCTTTAGCTGCCATACGGGCGCGACTGGCGAGAGTGATCTTGGCGATAATGATTTGGGCTGTTTGGGGGTGTTCCTCAAGATACTCTTCAAGACCTTTTTTGGCAATTTGGTAAACGGCAGACTGAACTTCAGGATTATTGATTTTGGTTTTGGTTTGAGATTCAAACTGAATTTCGGAAGAACTCATCTTGACCCAGACGACACCAGTAAGGCCTTCTTTGAGGTCATCGGGGGTGAAGTCGAGATCCTTGGCTTTGTTTTTGTCTTTTTTATCCGGATCCTGGCCAGCAGTCATGTAATTTTTAATGACTTTGGAGAGAGCTGTTTTGAAACCTGTCAAATGGGTACCACCGTCATAGGTGTTGATGGTGTTGGCAAAAGATTCGATACTGTCGGTGTAGGTGTCGGTGTACTGCATGACTACCTCTACTCCGATGGGGAGATTGTTTTCTACGACACTTCCGGACATAGAAATTACTTCATGTAAAGCCTTCTTGTGTTTATTATTGTGAGAAAGGAGAGATTTGAGACCGGATTCAAAATAAAAATTGGCTTGTTTGTCTGTTCTTTCGTCAAAAAGATGAATATAAACACCGGCGACGAGGTAGGCTCTTTCTTGAAGTTTACCTTTAATATTGCTGTAGTTGAAGTCTGTTGTTAGTTTGAAAATAGTTGAGTCCGGCCAGAAACGGGTAAAGGTGCCATTTTGAATAGATAACAAGTGACGATGATATTCAGGGAGAAGAACTTTGGCTTCTGTTTCGGAGATTGTTTTGACAGGATAGTCGGGATTACCGATTTTGTATTCTTGGATGAAAAATTCCTGACCGTGACGAACGATGATTTGCATTTTGGAGGAAAGAGCATTAACAGCAGAGGCTCCAACACCATGAAGACCACCAGAAGCTTTATAAGCCGTGTCGGAGAACTTTCCTCCGGCGTGAAGTTTAGTCATGGCAACCTCTAGGGCGGAGACTCCGGATACGTGCTTATCGGTGGGAATACCACGGCCATCGTCGGAAATGGAAACAGAGCCGTCTTTGTGAATGCAAACGTAAATATTTTTAGCAAAACCACCAATAGCTTCATCAAGAGAGTTGTCGGCAATTTCGATAAGAAGGTGGTGAAGACCTTTTTCGTCAGTTGAGCCGATATACATTCCCGGTCTTTTTCTGACTGGTTCGAGTCCTTCGAGGACGGTAATATCTTTGGCGGTGTATGTTTGTTCCGGCATATTTTAAGTTTTAGCGCTGCGGGTTCATTTTAATGGTTAACCACTAACACATCAAGTACATCTGTTTGTACAATAAGCTAATGTTACCAAAGATTATAGTGGCCGGCACGTACGAACGGGAGACATTGCTTTCTTCTTTGGGTTTGTCTATTGTTTCGACGATGGGCTATGAAGGTAGTGAAGGTAAGATAGACGATTTGCGACGTTTTATCAACTTTGGAAGAAATGTTTCTACCGGATCTATCGGAATGAGTTTAGTTATTTGGGATGCAGATAAACTTTCACCCGAGTGTCAGGCCGTTCTTTTGAAACCACTGGAGGAATCGAGTGAGTCGATGTGTTTATTCCTTGTGGCCGGAAATGAGAATGGTCTTTTGCCAACAATACTTTCTCGCTGTGTGATTGTAAATCAAATGAAAAAAAAAGAAACGGAGGGAGTTTATTGGAAAAGTATTCTGGAGTGTTTTGCCAAGGGTCCTGCAAAGTGTTTAGCTTTTGCGGACGAGATGGAGAAAGAGGAGGTAGAAAATTGTTTGGAAGAAGTGATAGTAAAACTTAGATTTGGTTTGGAACAGTCGGTAAATAAAAATAGATTAAAAATATTGAAACTTGCGATTGATTCCTTGTCTAAAATCCGCTTCACGAATGTGAATGTAAAACTGACATTTGGAAATTTTCTAATAAGCTCGTGGAAACTGGTTAAGACATAGATAAATTTGCTATAGTTAAGGTATGGATTATCAGGAAACTGCCCTACTGGATTATCTTCTTTCGACAGGTAAACTGACGGAAGCGATGATTGACACCTTGAAAATCGAGGCAGTAACTTCAGGAAAATCACTAACCACACTATTGGTCGAAAAGAGGCTAGTGGATGAGCGAGGATTGGCTGAGGCAAAAGCAAAAGTACTGGGTATCCCCTATTTTGCGGAGAGCAAAATTTCGGTCGAGCCGGATCTGATTGGTTTAATTTCAGTGGATTTGGCCAGAACCTATCAAGTGGTGCCGTACACTTTGGATAAACAGAACAAAACCTTGAGCTTGATCATGGTGAAGCCGGAAGAGCTTTCGACGGTTGATTTTTTTCAAAAAAGAACAGGCTACACAATAAAGTCATTGCTGACATCCAAGGAAAACTTGGATACCTTAATCGCCAATGTATATAGTCAAAGTTTGTCTGGGGAGATCTCGAGTGTTTTGAAGAGAGGCAAGGAAGTAACCGATGAGGAGGGTGTGCGCTTGGTGACGTCAGACACTATTTCACAGATCATCAAAGAACCAAAGATTGTTGAAATTGTGAGGAAAATTTTGGAACATGCCATTCGTTTAAGAGCTTCGGATATTCACATCGAGCCAATGGAAAATATCACAAGAGTGCGCTACCGTATTGACGGTATTCTTGAGGAGAAACTAACCTTGGATAAAGATTATCATGCCTCATTGATTTCCCGTATTAAAATTTTGGCCGGCATGAAAATTGATGAAAAAAGAATTCCACAGGATGGTCGTTTTAATTTTCAGTCCGAGTGGGGTGAAGTAGATTTACGTATCTCTTCCCTACCTACCGTGAACGGTGAGAAGATCGTGATGCGTCTTTTGAAGAAAACCGATAAAGTACCTTCCTTGTCGGAGTTGGGTCTTCGTGGGAAAGCCCTAACTACCTTAGAAGAGGCAATACGAATTCCTCATGGTATCATCTTGGCGACTGGTCCTACGGGTTCAGGTAAAACGACCACGCTTTACTCGATTCTGACCATGGTAAACTCGCCAAAGGTTAACATTGTAGCGTTGGAAGATCCGGTAGAGTACCAAATTGGTGGGGTGAACCAGGTTCAGATTAATCCTCAGGCTGGTCTGACATTTGCTTCCGGACTGCGCTCTTTTCTTCGCCAAGACCCGAACATTATTATGGTGGGTGAAATTCGTGATGAGGAAACGGCTCAGTTGGCAGTGCAAGCGTCCCTTACAGGTCACCTAGTGTTTTCAACCGTTCATACAAACTCAGCCGCCGGAGCCCTTCCTCGTCTTTTGGATATGGGAGCAGAGCCATTTTTATTGTCTAGTTCAATGACGGCAGTTATCGGTCAGCGTGTTTTGCGTACGGTGTGTGATAAGTGCAAAACTGCTTATGTACCGGAAGCGGAGGTGGCTGCCGATATACAAGAAGTACTGGGAAAGTTACTTGACGGGTGGATTAAATCAAACCCTATTAAAGCGGCTGAGGCACAAAAAAATAACACCCCCTTTATGCTTTATAAAGGAGCAGGATGTGATAAGTGCGGTGGGTCGGGATATTATGGACGTATCGGTATTTATGAAGTGTTGCGAGTAACCGACAAAATTGCCAGACTGATTATGGAGAGGGCCGATGCGACTACGGTCGAAAACGCAGCCAGAGAAGACGGCATGATTATTATGAAACAAGATGGTTACCTGAAGGTATTGGATGGAGTAACCTCCCTTGAAGAAGTTATTAGAGTAGCTCAAGTTTAATGGAAAAAAACGACAACGTCATTCAGGATCTGTTGATAATGGCTGCCGAAAAAAATGCATCTGATTTGCATTTGATGGCCGATTCCTACCCAATTTTTAGATTCATGGGAAAGCTGGTTCTTTATGAAGCAGCCGGATTGATGAGTGCCTCAGTTCTTTTGGGATATATCAGCAACTTGATGAATCAAACCCAGAAAGAAAAATTCCTAAAGGATCTGGAAATAGATTTTTCTGTTTCTGTAGCAGGAAAAGCCAGGTTTAGAGCCAATGCCTATTATCAAAAGGGATCGGCGGCAATTTCCTTGCGTTTTATTCCGGATAAGATTCCAGCAATTGACGAGTTGCGCTTACCAGGTATTTGTCATGCATTTGCTAAGTTGAAACAAGGATTCGTAATTGTGACTGGCCCGACCGGTTCCGGCAAGTCGACAACAGTAGCGTCTGTTTTAGATGAAATTAACAGTACCAGAACGGAACATATAGTATCGATTGAGGATCCGGTGGAGTTTATTCATGTAAATAAAAAATCAATAGTAAGTCAGCGTGAGCTGGGATCGGATACCCGATCTTGGGATAATGCCTTGAAGTCGGTTTTGCGCCAAGATCCAAACGTGATATACATCGGAGAAATGAGAGACGCCGAAACTATGGCGGCAGCGATGACTATGGCAGAGACGGGACATCTGGTATTTGCAACGTTACATACAAACTCGGCTTCGCAAACAATAGAGAGAATCGTGGATAGTTTCCCTGAAGAACAACAACCCCAGATTGTATTGCAGCTTTCGATGGTGTTGGAGGCAGTATTGGCTCAACGATTAGTCCCAACTGTTGATGGTAAACGAGCTGTGGCGACCGAGATATTGATCGCAACCCCAGCAGTGCGTAATAATATCCGCGAAGGCAAGAGTTTCCAGATTGATAATGTAATTCAAACGAGCGGAAATTTGGGAATGAGCTTACTGGAGCAAAGTTTGTCTGATTTGGTCAACCGAAGTGTCGTTGATAAAACAGTGGCGATGGAGTATGCCATTCGACCGTCGGTATTAGACAAATTGTTGGGAAATAAATAGTAATGAAAGCTTTCAATTACAAAGTAAGAGATCAAAAAGGAAACGCCTCTAGTGGTGTGATGGAGGCAACTGATCAAAAACAAGTGGTTTCAATCTTGCGTGGTAAGGGAATGATTATTACTTCGCTTACGGAAGCAGACCAACTCAATTTTGATTCCATTTTTGGTAAATTTTCCAAACCCAAACAGGATGAGATAACCAACTTTACTAGACAACTGGCGACGATGGTGGGTGCCGGATTGCCCTTGGTCAATGCCTTAAAAATATTGAAGATGCAGTCGACACCGGCACTGAAAACAGTGATAGAGAAGGTTTTGACGGAAGTTGAGGCGGGTTCGAGTTTGGCTGAGGCCCTTCAGGGTTCCGGAGGTGGTTTTACTACGGTGTATATCGCCATGGTTCGGGCCGGTGAGTCGGCCGGGGTGCTTGATCAGGTTCTAAAGAAATTGGCCGACGCTTTGGATAAACAGAGAGAGTTTAGGAGTAAAACAAAAGGAGCAATGGTATACCCCATGATCGTATCTATCGGTATGGTAGTCATCGGAGCAATCATGATGGTGTTTGTAGTGCCAAAACTCACCGCGATGTATAAGGATTTTGGAGCCGAGTTGCCAACACCCACGAGGATTTTAATGGGAATTAGCGATATTGTGGTGAGGTTTTGGTACGGAATTGCGATAGTTGTTGCTTTGGCGTCAGTTTTGATCGGAAACTGGGCAAAAACAGAAGTAGGTTCTCTGATTGTCGAGCAGTTAACGTTTCGAATCCCTATTTGGGGAAAACTACGAAAGGATATTATTTTGACGGAGTTTGCCAGAACGGTGAGTGTTTTGCTAGGAGCTGGAATTCCAATTTTGGATACTTTGCAAATTGTTTCGGAGACTTTGGGGAGTAAGGTATACGGGGCGGAAGTAAGACAAGCGGCGGTTTTGGTTGAAAAGGGAGTAAGTTTGGCCGAAGCCATTCAGTCCTTGGAGGTCTTTCCTCCTATTTTAGGGCAGATGATTTCTGTTGGTGAAGAAACCGGAAAACTGGATGAAGTGTTGGCAAAACTAGCGACCTTTTATGAGGGTGAAAGTGAGACAAAAATTAAGGCACTAACAACGGCTATTGAACCGATGATTATGATTGTTATGGGTATAGGTGTTGGTTTTTTGGTGATAGCCGTGATCATGCCTATATATAACTTGACAAGTCAGTTTTAATCATTCATAGTGATATTAGTTGTTGCAATTATAAAAAATAATAAAAAATGAATAAAACAAATAAAGGTTTCACATTGATGGAACTTTTGATTGTCATCGGTGTTTTGGGAATTTTGGCTGCTGGATTACTAGCCGCAATCGACCCGTTTGAACAGTTGAAAAAAGCTCGTGACACGAACAACAGGAGTGCGGCGATTGAGATGCTTGGTTCCTCACAGAGATATTACGCAACACATGGCTATCTACCTTGGTACAAAATGACTGGTGCTGTGTATGACTGCACATCAGCAACAATTGATACTTTAAGGACTCCGACAACGGCCTATCCTTTCCCAGCTGTCCTTGTTAATAAGGCTGGGTCGCCTGGTCATGATGCCTTAATGAAAACTTGTATCGATAACACTCTAAGTGTTGATGGCGAGATAAAGGACACCTTCTTTGACGGACTATCAACTACCTTGTATTTGACTTCGGGTAGTACGACCAGAGTGGGAGTTTGTTTTCCCCCCGAGAGTAAGTCAAACAGATCTGACGCTCAAACAATCTATAACATCGCAACAGCAGGTGTAGTCACCGCGGGTTGTACAGTTGACCAAAGAGACGCCGGACAGTGCGTCCAGTGTTTCCAGTAAGAATTTAGTATTACTTGAAAAAGAGGGGTGTGCCCCCTCTTTTTTGTGCTCTGGAACGAAGGAATTTGATGTATCATTGTTCTATGGTTTTGATAGTTTTATTTATATTTGTGATGGGCATGATTTGGGGATCTTTTTTGAATGTGGTAATTTTTCGCGTGTCTCATGGTTCCTCTCCCCTATCCGGTAGATCCATGTGCCCAAAATGCAAACATCAGCTGGCATGGTTTTATAATATTCCCTTGTTTTCTTTTTTGTGGCTCAGGGGAAGATGTGCTTATTGTCATAAAAAGATCTCGATCCGTTATCCTCTGATTGAAGTTTTGACCGGGGTAATGTTTGTGTGGTGGTTTTTGGTGGGTTTTAATTTTTTTAAGCTAGTTGGGTCTCCTTGGAGTTTTATTCAGCCGGTGTTCTGGCTAACTGTCGGAATGGTGATGTTGGCCATATTTATGACGGATTTACTATATATGGTAATCCCGTTTAGTCTTAACCTATTACTTTTTTCTTTGGCTCTGTTTTATCGCGTGGGATTAACCGGCTTTGGTATTATGCAGGTCACGGACTTTGTGCAAGCTCTTCTATCTGGACTGGGTCTGTGCTTACTTTTTTTGATTATTCAAATGCTAACTAAAATGATTAAAAAGGTTGACGGTTTTGGAATGGGTGATATTTATTTGGCACCCGCTCTTGGGCTACTGCTAGGGTGGCCGAAAATAGTTCCAGGTGTGTTCTTCTCTTTCGTTTTGGGGGCGGTTGTAGGGATGACCTTGATAGTGTTCGGAAAGAAAAAGCTAGGTCAGTATTTACCATTCGGACCGTTTTTGATTGCCGGAACAGTTATTGCTCTGGTATGGGGCGGATCGGTTTGGAGTTGGTATATGGGGCTACTTGTTTGACATTTGATTAGGTTTAAAGCACAATGAATTTGTGAGAAGACAAATGGGAGGATTTACTTTGATTGAGTTAATTTTGGTGATGGCGATTATCGGTATATTGTCCGTTATTGGAATTGGTTCGTTTACTCAAGCAACCGTTAAGTCCAAAGACACACAGAGAAAAAATGACCTAAATCAGATAGCTAAGGCACTTGAGCTTTACTACAACGATGCGGGTTCATACCCGAGCAGTAACGGAAGCGGTCAAATTATGTGTAGTTCTACCTCTGCACCTGACACCTGCAGTTCTCCCGCAGCCTGCACGACTAAATTTACATATTGTTTTAATGGAAAATCGACGATTTATTTAGACAAACTACCGGTTGATGCGGATAACGCAAGAAAATATTACTACAAACCAGACGCCTCTTTGAGTAGTTTTGCTTATTACACTTCTCTGGAAAATCTTGAAGACAAAGATGTCGTAGTGATATCCGGAACCACCACAAAAACCGATTGGGCATCAGATGGAGCCGATTGCGGTTCTTCTCCATGTAATTATAAGATTACCGAAACTGGATTAATAAAAGCAAAATAATAATGAAAAAAAACGGATTTACCTTAATCGAGCTATTGGTCACCATGGGGATTATTGCCGTTCTTACCGGAATGGCAATTTTTAACTTCAATCAAGCCAGAGCCAGAGCCAGAGACGTGCAAAGAAAAAGCGATCTCAGTCAGCTTCAGAAGGCTTTGGAATTATATCGAAACGACAACAACGGAAAATATCCAGCAACTCTTTCGACTGCCGATCAAACAACATATTTGATAAACGGAGGTTATTCCACGGTTGTATTTCTTGATCCCAAGGGAAGTACTTGGGCAAATTATGTTTATACGGCGTTAAATTCAAATCTGAGTTATTCAATTACTGCCTGTTTGGAAAATACAGCAGATTCAACGAAATTAGTTCCTGTCGTTGCTTGTGGAGGAACTACAAACACCGGAGTTATTTATCAAGTTAATAATCAATAAAATGGATAAAATTAAAAACGCCTTCACCCTATTGGAGTTGTTGGTAGTAATCGGGATTATCGGAATTCTCGTTGCTTTGGCAACGGTGTCGTACTCGGCAACTCAAAAAAGTGGACGAGACTCAAGAAGAAAACAGGACTTAGTAGCCATGCAGAATGCCTTGGAACAGTATTATTCTGCGAACAGTTACAAATATCCGGCGACGTGTTCGACGGCTGCTTCGTATTTGAAAAGTTCTTGGCCGGTAGACCCCATAAATGATGCTACTTATAAATATGTTGAAAACACAACCTGCGCAACCACTACGAGCTACTGTATCTGTGCGTTGATGGAAAAAGACACCTCAGGGAACTCCGGTTCGGGGTGTACTTGGGCAGGAAAAACTCATTATTGTGTAGCTAATTTACAATGAAAAGAAACGGCTTTACTTTTATTGAGCTCTTGGTAGTAATTACAATAATTGCGGTGATTTTTGCGGCCGGGGTGGTGTCTTATACGACGATAAGCAAAAATTCCAGGAATGCTAGAAGAAGCTCCGATATGGAGGCTATTCGACAAGCTTTGGAGATGTGCCGATCAATCGATGGAGAGTATCCGGCTTTAATTTACCCCTCTGTTACCTGTCCTTTGACAACTACGGTAGTTACTTTAACAACTACCCCACTTGATCCAAAACCTTGCCCAACCACGACTTATACTTACGCACCGGCAGGTGGTGGGTATACTCTGACAGCAAGTTGTTATGAAGGTGGAGCAAAATCGGTCACCAATCCATGAGGATAATAAAACATAGTGGTTTTACATTGATCGAGTTGATAGTGGTGATTGCCATTATTATCTTAATGTCGGGTATGTCAATAGCTGCTTATTTTCGTTTTAGTCAAAGGCAGGCAGCGATGAATGATGCCAGGAATTTTGCAACAGAGATGAGGAAAGTACAAGCAATGGCAAAAAACTTGGTTTATCCTGCAGGTTGCGGTTCCAAATTGGAAAGGTATCGTTTAAAAGCAGATTGCGCAGGAGAGGGTTGTGTGACCATGACCACTTCCGCATTTTGTAACGGCGTAGAAATATTGGTGAAAGCTAATGAGGAAGTATTGACGAAAGTATTTTTTACGGACACAGTAGATATCTATTTTGGGGCAGGAACGGGAGCTATCAGTCAAGTTGGAGAGTTTCCTATTCAAAATTCCAATGATCCCTACACTGTGGTAGTAAAAACAGACGCAAACGGAAATATCAGTACAAAAGAGTATGAAACATATCCTTAAAAACAACAAAGGGCAGTCACTGATTGAGATTGTAGTAGCCGTGGGAATTATTGCCGTAGTTTTGGTGGGGGTATCGGATCTTATTTCTAGATCTTTAAGCTTGGCCAGCTTCCAGGCTGGTAAAAATGCGGCGACAAATATTGCTCAGAATCAGTTGAATTACTATCGTCAGGCAAGAGATTTGGAACCAACATTATTTTTTCAGAGTCCTAACCCGCAAGGTGGTTATAGCACCTGTGTGGATAATCCTGATCCAGTTAAGTATGTATGTACGATTACTTATGACAGTACCGGTATTCCGAATGGTACGAAGATGACGGTGAAGATCGTGTGGAAGGATGCAGACAAAGAGATTACGACCGAGTTTTCTCAGATATTAGCAAAATTGACAAAATGAAAAACAGATTAAGGGGATATACGTTGGTTGAGTTGGTGGTGGCAGTATCGCTTTTAGTTATCGTGTTAGCGGGTGGGACAGCAATTTTTTATCGGAGTTTCCGTTCGAGTGGTATCAGTGATATTCAGACGGCGTTAAATAATAGTTTGAGGTCTTTGGATGAAATGATTGAGAGGAGTTTGCGTTATGGTGAGGTCGTCCGCGTTGGTACCAGTGACAGACTAAGCTGTGTAGCAGCCGGAACTAGTGGTGTTAGCGGGAGTACTCTAGTGGTGATGGATCTTGCCGGTGGAAAAGCAACCTATTCTCTTTCGGGAGGAGTGGTGTCTTCGGACTCAGCCGTACCTATTAGTAACCCGGAGATCGAGGTAACAAAAATGGAGTTTACTTGGTATTGTAGATCCGGGGTTAATGATAAGATAAAAATGGTGATTGAAGCCAATGCCAGCGGAAAATCCGGTGAAGTGGCTACGGGTGTTTTTAACAAGGACATAAATTTGCTTAATAGCGGTATAAACTGAAATGATAAAAGGTGAACACAAAGGACAGGTAGCTTTGGTGCTGGTGCTGATAATGACGGTTGTGAGTACTTTGGCGGTGTCTTTAGCTTCTCGTTCGACAGTCGACACAAAAATTCAACAGTCGGAGTCTGAGGGAGTTCAAGCATTACTTTTTGCCCAGACTGGTTTAGAACAGTTAATTATGAATCCGTCGGGAAGCACGGCCGGGCTAATGGGGACGGATTATTATGCAGAAAAATCCGATATCGGTAAGAGTAGTGTGGACTTGGGATCAATGGATATTGGGAGTACTGTAGAGCTTAATTTGCAACCGGCAAATGCCGCTTTAACGAGTTTTATTGTTTACTGGGGGCCGGACAATGATAATCCAAGTAATAAACCAGCAGTTTTTATTTCCGTGATAACGAGTTCCGGAACTGTCACCGATTATGCCTATGATTATGACGGTTTAAATGGGTTTACCGTTGCGACAGCCGGTTCTGGAGGTTATGCAAAAAGAACACCCAATATTGCTCTGAATATCAACGTGGTTAAGGTGAGAATTACTGTCTTAGGTTCTCCGGCTTTATTAAGGGTATTGCCTGTCGGTGCAGAATTTCCTTCACAGATAAAGTCAATAAAGTCGACCGGGTCAGTGCAGTCTGGAAGTCAAACGGTAAAGTACGGACTGCAGTATGATGAGTCGGCTGCTGATAGTATACCGTCGGTTTTTGATTATGCCCTGTTCTCCGGAGGAAGTATTGTTCAGTAATTTTGGTAATTGATGATGTTTTGATATTGTAAATTAAGGTATACTGAGTACAGTATGGCTGCCCATTTTGGTTTAGATATTGGTTCTACAAGTATTAAAATTCTTAAGATTGACGGGAAAAAAATCTCGGCGGTAGTTGTGGCCGCTAATCCTTCCAATAAGAATCTAATGGCGATGAATAACGCCGAGAAAATTGCCCTGGCCGATCACTTGAAAGAGTTAATTAAGAGTGCCGGTCTTAAGGGTAAACAAGTTGTTGCTTCTATTTCCGAGTCGTTGGTGTTTTCCAAGTTAATGCAGTTGCCGATTATGTCTTCACCAGAACTGGCAACGGCAATAAAATGGGAGCTGGATCAATCTGTCCCCTTTCCCCCTAATGAGGTGGAGACGTCATGGGCAGTTTTGAATAAACCAAATAAGATAAAGGGTGATGAAAAAATTTCGGTTTATGTAGTGGCGGTACCAACACCGGTGTCGGATGCTTATGTTCAACTACTGGAGCTGGTTGAGTTATCACCTTTGAGGCTGGAAAATGAGATTCCCGCTTTGATGAGGTCTTTTTCATCAGTTATGAGTGATGAAAACCCTTCTATTCTGGTAAATATTGGGTCCAGTGGTACGGGGTTGGTTTTGGCCGGTAAAGAACAGATCTTTGGAAATTATTACCTACCGTTTGGAGGCTTGGTGATGACTAAGTTGATTGCAGACGCCTTTGGACTGCCCCTAGACCAGGCCGAAAGTTACAAGAGGACGTACGGAATGGTAAAGGATCAGCTTGAGGGTAAGATGTTTACTGTTTTGAAGCCGGTGATTGACAACTTGGCCGGTGAATTGAAGAAACTGACCATCGCTTATCAAAATGAACACCCCGAGTCAACAGTAAATAGAATAATTTTGACAGGGGGAGGAGCATATCTACTTGGTCTAATCCCCTATTTGTCAGAGTCCCTTTCTGGAGTTGAAATCGTGATGGGTAACCCTTTTTCGGGGATGAGTATTGATCAAAAGAATTCAGCTTTGGGACCGGTTTTTGCGATAGCTTATGGTTTAGCGACTGAAAATTCATGATTAAGGTAAATTTAATTAGCAAAAAACGAAAGGCTTATACCGGTAGAAACTGGACAAAGATAGTGACCTTTTCGTTGTTTGGATTGTTTTCGGCATATTTTGTGGGAGCAACAATGTATGTGGTGATTTCCACAATCATTTTGAATAATAAATTAAAAAATGTAGAGGGTGAGTCTGCAAGTATCTCCAGTGCCATGCTGAGTAATAATGAAAGGCTGAGTCGATTCGTTTTAACAAAGTTAATAGTAACCGAGTTTGAAAGAATTAATAAGAACAAGTTTCGCTATAAAGATTATCTCGATCAGATAGCTTTATTACTACCCCCAAACGCCACTTTGGCAGGTATTGATTTTAAACAGGCGGGTTGGATTTCTTTGACTGTAACGGCGGATGATATTTTTGCCCAACAGGCCCTGGAAAAGGTTCTGTTAAATACTGATATGTGGAAGGAAAGCAAGTTTTTTTCCGGAGCTTTTATTGAAGAAGTGGCTAAGGATAAAAGCGGTGCGTACAATACCAGTTTACAACTTGAGTTAAAAGGAAATGGCTGAAAATAAAATTGTTGGATATAAGAACATCTTCGGCTTTGTATTACCTGATTGGGTGGATGAAGGAACAATTCGGACAATGGCGACTTTTTTGCTAGCCTCGGCAGTGATGCTTTTCGTATTAATTTTTGCGATTTGGCCAAAATTTGAGAGCGTTAATCTTTTGAGGTCACGCGTGGAGGCTAAACAAATCGATCTGGAGTCTCTAAAGAACTCTAAGGCGGGTTTTGACAAGCTTAATGACCAGATACCAGAAACGACTCAAAACTTGGTTTTACAGGCGATTCCCCAGACCTATTCTCCGGAAAATGCCGTATTTTTGTTGCGAAATATAGCCAATGAAATAACCGGGATGTCGATTGTGTCTTATTCATTACCGTCCGGAGTATTATTTGGTGATGATAAGGCTGAGACGGGTAAAGGAGGTGAAACTAATGATAGTATGGCAAACTTCATCAGTTATCCAATTAAATTATCTGTTTCGGCTCCCGTAGATAAAATACTGAGCTTTATTGATAAAGCGGAGACTTCGTTGCCGATTGGAATTGTGTCAGATTTGGGAATGCAGGAGGTAAGTAAACTTTCACAGTCAACGCAAGGTGACAAGTCGATAACAATGGATCTGGAGATTAAGTACTATCAAGCGATTCTCAAAAAAGTGGACATCTCTAAAATGCTACCTTTTACGGACGCAGACATGGCTTTAGTGAAGCAAATTTCGGGGTTCTCTTCATTCAGTCAAACAGGAGGGGCCGAAGTACCGATAGCAACTAATACGTCGGAGAAACTGTTTGGATTTTAAAAAAATTTAAAAAAACGGTTCCCTGTTTAATTATTCCTCGGAAGCTTCTTCTTTCTTTTCTTCAATAACTTCGGCAACTTCCTCTAGTGCTTCCTCTTTCTTTTCGGTTAGCTCCTCAGGGGCTTCTTTTTCAAGTTCCTCCACTTTTTCTTCGATTACTTCTTCAGGGGCTTCGGGTCTGGAAGTATCATCCTCGAGAAGGTCAACAATAGCCCGGGTACCTTTTTGGATAGCGGCGATTCTGACAATTTGACGAATGGATTTGATTACTTTACCTTCTTTTCCGATAACTCGACCAACATCTTCGGGATCAACCTTAATTAGGTATTTGGTGGCTTCTTTGTCTTCGGTTTGTTCTTCGGTGATGGTGACACTTTCTGGATGGTTAACGATGTTACTGACGATGTACTCGATTAGTTGTTTCATTTTATTTAACTAATTTTCTAATGGTGCCTGTCGGTTGGGCTCCCTTGTTCAGCCATAATTGATAACTTTCTTTATTAATTTCAATTTTGTTTTCGGGGTCGTGTGGATTGTAGGTACCTAGGGTGTCGATAACTTTACCTGATAACTTGGATTTACCTTCGGCCACCACGATACGATAGAAGCGTTGGTGTCTTTTACCGGTCGGTTGTAGTTTGATTTTTAGCATAGCGATATTATATCAGTTCAACGGCTTTTTTAGCAGCATTTTGTTCGGCTTCCTGCTTACTTTTGCCTGATCCAGTAGTAATTTCTTTATCATTTACCAGAACAACCACCTCAAACGTCTTGTTGTGGTCAGGTCCGGATTCTTTGACTGTTTTATAAAGTGGAGAGACAAAACCCTTACTTTGGGCCTTTTCCTGAAGAAGAGATTTGGCGTCTTTGAGCTGGTTTTCGTTGATAATACTCTCCGCGTTGGGGAGAATAAAGTTCTTAAAAAACTGGTTTGCGGCATCAAGACCACCATCGCAGTAGAGGGCACCGATTAGGCTTTCAATGACGTCTTCGAGGATTGAGGGGTTGTTTCGGCCGCCGGTAGACTCTTCTCCCTTGCTCATGATGATGTAAGTGTCGATGCCGTGATCCTTGGAGATTTTGGAGAGAGACTCGGTTCTGACGGTAGCCGATCTAGCCGCGGTGAGATAACCTTCCATTTTGTCGGGGTATTTGTTGAAGAGGTAAACCGAGATAATCATCTCGAGGACGGCGTCGCCCAAAAATTCCAATCGTTCGTAACTCTCAGTAACACCTGGTTCGTTGAGACAGGAACGGTGAGTGAGCGCGATTTGGAGAAGTTTCTCATTCTTAAAGGTGTAGCCTAAAAGATTTTGTAGAGGTTTAAGGTTTTGAGTGGTCATCGGAGGTTTCGGATCTGCCGGTTAGATTAATGGCCGAAGCAAGAGCACCGTTGACGAAACTGGAACTGGTTTTTCCTCCGTAACGTTTGGCAATCTCTACGGCTTCGTCAATGATAACTTTTGTAGGAGTCTCGGTTTTAACTAATAATTCATAAATTGCTTGTCTTAGTACTGCCAGATCAACACGGTTAATTTGGGAGATGGGCCATTCGGGGGCACATTTTTGGACAATGTCGTCGATCCTTTCGATGTTAGCCTGAATTTTATCTACCCTAGTCGGATGTTCCGGCTGGGTAGTAAAACTTCCGGCAAAAAGCGATTTAAAAACAGCAATTCGTTTAAGGTGTCTGGGATCTTGGGCAGATTTCACAGTAGATTATTTAGCTTTACAAACGGGACAGGCGAAGTGAGACTTTTTCAAGTTACCACATTTTTTACATGTGATCATCATAGGTTCAATGAGATGAATTTGAGAACGTCTGGCTCCTTGTCTGGCTGTAGATATTTTTCTTTTTGGTGTAGCGGCCATGTTGTTTAGTGATTATTAATGTTACTTGCCCTATTTTAGCAAGTTTCGAGCCTGCTTGCAATCTGCAGGGCCATTTTGGGGTTTTTCCTGACAAGAGTCTTAGCGATGTGTTTGGCATTTAAAAAGAGCTGCTTTGACCAAAAGTACTTAAGTGTTGTGGGTAAAGTTCCGTGTTGCTTGATTCCAAAGACTTCTCCAGCTCCCCTTAAACGAAGATCTTTCTGGGCAAGAATTAAACCGGAGTTATATTTTTGAAGAAGTTGAAGTCTTTCCGATTCTTCTTCGTCGTCGGCAGAAGGAACGAGAAAACAGTAGCCTTGTGTTTCTCCCCGACCAACACGACCCCTAAGTTGATGCAAACTGGCCAGACCAAAACGTTCGGCTGAGTGAATGATCATAATATTAGCCGAGGGGATGTCGATACCAACTTCAATGAGAGAGGTGGCCACCAGAACACCACCCCCCTGTTTTTGAAAGGTTGAAAGAACTTCGTTTTGGATTTCCGGCTTCATTTTTCCATGAATAGTGAGGACGGGATACTTAGCAGGAATTATTTTTTGATATAGTTTGGAGATTTTATCGACCGAAGCGACTCCGGTTTCATGGTCTTGGATATTGGGACAGACGACAAAAATTTGGCTACCTTTGGTTAGTTGTTCCGTTAGCCAAGCGGGACTTTTTTTGAAGTGTGTGGGTGAAATAACAAAGGTTTTGGTCGGTAAACGGTTTATCGGCCGGTGAGTGATGTTGCTGATATTGATGTCTCCGAGAAGACCAAGAGCGACCGTTCTGGGAATAGGAGTGGCTGAAAGATTGAACAAATGAGGAACCGGAGTACGATTGAGAAGTTCGTTTCTTTGTTTGACACCAAACTTGTGCTGTTCGTCGATGGCGACAAAGGCAAGAGGATATTTGAGTTTTGGAGGAAGACTGGTAAGTAAAGAGTGGGTGCCGATGAAGATTGAAGGCTTGTTGAGCTTGGGGGCTTGTTTGGATGAGCCGGTAATGAGCTGAATCTGTTGGGGAAAAAGAGACAAGGATTGCAAGGTTTTGAAGTGTTGGGTGGCCAAAATTTCCGTGGGAGCTAGGATAGCACAGCTTAAATTATTTCCCAGACACTGATTGGCGGCAAAAATAATAGTGGCGGTTTTCCCAGAGCCTGTATCCCCTTGAATTAGACGGTGAGTGAACTCATTGCTTTTGAGATCTTTGTAAATTGCAGTAACGGTTTTTTCTTGATCTGGGGTAAGCTTGAAGGGAAATTTATTGGTTGTTTCCTTAGTAAGGCTGTTTTTGATAACGATAGAAATGGACTCTCCTAAATTTTGTAGCTCCAGCTGATTATTAATGTTAATACGTAAATGTTCGTTAAAAGAAAGACGCTTGTCTGCACGATAACGAAGTTCTTTAGATTGGGGAAAATGAATGTTTTGGTAAGCAGCGGATTCTGGGATTAAATCAAGGGAGTTTAAAACCTGCGGATCTAACGGGTCCGTGAGTTTAATTGACGAAAGAATCGTGTGAATTTTGGTTCTGAGAAATTTGGAAGTAATACCTTCGGTGAGTGGGTAGATAGGTACTAGACCGGAAGTATTGATTGAAGGAGTGTTTCCTTCTTCGATAATGGGGGCGACAACCGTGAGACTTTTACCCCAAAATGAAACTTTACCCGCTACGGTATAGACGGTATTTTCTTTAATGAGACGTTTGATATAGGGGTTGTTGAACCAGGTGAGAGTAATTTTGCCGGAGGAGTCCTTGATGGCACTTTGAGTGAGAAGTTTTCCGGATTTTGTAAAAAAGGTGCTAACCTTACCGATGGTGCCGATAAAGGACTGGGTTTTGCCTACCACTAATTGTTTTATCGGAATCGGTTCTGAAAAATCGAAGTAACGGGAAGGATAGTGGTTGAGAAGATCACAAACGGTATCTATGCCTAAACGAGTGAGTTTTTCTGCCGTGCTTTCCCCTACCCCCTTAATCGTGGTAACGGTATCTTCGGGGTGGTAAAGACTACTCATTTATTAGTAGATGAAAGCGGAGATGAAAGTGGTAAGAACTAAAGCCAGTGAGCCGATAAAAATAATGGCAGTATATATTTTTCTTTTTCTTTTAGTCATATGTTTTGGTGAATATAAGTTATTATAATATTATTGTATCCAAATAAAATATGTATAGAAGGAAGCGATTGAATCTAAGCCCTCTTTTAAGTAAATATAACTGGGGAAAAATTATTTTCTTTAGTTTGGTGGGTGTTTCTGTTTTGACGATTATTGTTTTCGTTTGGTATTCTCGGGGATTACCCGATCCCGGAAAGGTACAAAGACAGTCTGGTTTTTCGACGGAGATTTTGGATCGTACCGGAGAGACTGTTTTGTATGATGTGATTACCGATCAGGATCGTCGATTCACTCCCCTTTCTGACGTACCACAGAGCCTCAAGGACGCCACAATTTCCATAGAAGATAAAGATTTTTATAAGCACAAAGGTTTTGATCCCCTGGCAATTCCCCGTATTATAAAAAACGTGATTGTGAACCAAAGATTAATTGGTGGATCGACAATCACGCAACAGTTGGTTAAAACGGTGCTTCTGACAAATGAAAGAAAGATTTCCAGAAAAATAAGAGAGTTTGTCTTGTCGGTACGAATTGAGAGAACTTACTCCAAAGATGAGATTTTGCAGATGTATCTTAATGAGGTTCCTTACGGAGGTGGTACTGCCGGAGTTGCGGCAGCAGCAGAACAGTATTTTGGGAAAGAAGTAAAAGATTTGAACTTGACGGAAAGTATTATTTTGGCCGGATTACCGCAGTCTCCCTCGAGATACTCACCCTATATTGGTGAACCACTGGCTTATGTACCAAGGGCAAAAGAGGTGGCCAGAAGAATGCGTGAGGATGAAAAAATCACTAAAGAACAAGAAACGCAGGTGGTGTCCGAGCTGGACAAAGTGGTCTTTAGAGGTTTGGGAACAAAAATCAAAGCACCTCACTTTGTAATGTATATAAAACAAATTCTTGAAGAAAGATATGGAACAAATGTTCTGGATGTTGGAGGTCTCAAAGTAATTACCAGTCTAGACTGGTCTTTGCAGGAAAAAGCAGAAACCATTGTTAAGGAAGAAATTGATAAGGTATCAAAAAGTTTAAATATAAGTAATGGTGCTTCAATAATACTGGATACAAATACGGGTGAGATTTTAAGTATGGTCGGGTCCAAGGATTTTTTTGATAAAACAATTGATGGAGAGGTAAACGTAACCATGAGACAAAGACAGCCGGGGTCGTCGATAAAACCGTTGGTCTACGCGACTGCTTTTGCCAAAGGATACTCCCCCGCTTCGGTGTTGGCAGACGTGATAACGGAGTTTCCCGGTAAAGATGAAAATACACCCTACATTCCCAAGAACTACGATGGCAAGGAGCATGGTTTACTTCATCTTCGGGAGGCGCTGGCGAGCTCTATCAATATCCCGGCAGTGAAGTTGTTGGCTTTAGTTGGAGTCGATGAAGTATTAAGCCAAGGATACAAAATGGGATTTACCACTCTTACTCCGACAAAAGAAACTCTTTCCCGTGTGGGTTTATCAATGGCTTTGGGAGGTGCAGATATCAAACTTATTGATATGGTGTCGGCTTACAGTGTTTTTGTCAACGGAGGGTTAAAAGTTGAGCCGGTAGCTATTTTGAGAATTGAGGACAGCGCCGGAAAAGTGATATTTGAAAACAAAGAGTTAAGAAAAGAAAAAGTGTTGGATGAGCGTGTTGGGTTTTTGATTAATTCGATACTGTCTGATAATAATGCGAGACTATTAACTTTTGGCCCAAACTCTTATTTGAATTTGGGAAGTAGAGCTGTGGCTGTGAAGACCGGTACTACCAATGACTTACGTGATAACTGGACGGTTGGTTGGAGTAGGGACACCATTGTAGGCGTTTGGGTGGGAAACAATAACAACGACAAAATGAGAAATGTGGCATCCGGTGTGTCCGGTGCCGCTCCAATCTGGAGACGACAAATACTGGATGTTCTAACTAAACGTCCGGACAAACCATTTACTCCTCCGGATGGAGTCAGCCAAGTTGAGGTAGATAGAATCTCCGGTTTCCCGGCACATGATGGATTTGCCTCCTATAAAGAATGGTTTATTAACGGTAGTATACCTAGCGGACCGGACACAATTCACACAAAATTGAAAGTATGTAAATCCGATCCAAATAAGCTTGCCGATCCGATATCGGTTTCTCAGGGAAATTATGATGAAAAAGAGTACGTAGTAATAAAGGAAAACGATCCTCTAACAGCTAAAGGGCTGTGGCAGAAAGGGATTAATGAGTGGATTGTGAAGCAAACAGATTCTCTTTATAAACCACCAACGGAGGTTTGTGGATCAAGTGCTTCTATGGATATTCAGATTGTGTCTCCAAGTGACCGTTCAAGGGTAAATGGTGATTCAGTAACCTTTAGAATAAACGTGGTTAGTTCTAAACCAATTGTGGAAGTAAAATTATTCGTTGATGACACATTGGAGCAAACATTTACGGAAGAACCATATTTAAGCAGAGCCATCTCGCTTTCAACTGGCCAACATTCAGTAAGAGTGAGTGCCCGAAATAACGAAGGTAAAGAAGAATCAAAAACACATGGTTTTGGAGTAAATACCGACTGGGTAGAACCTACACCCACATCAACTCCCACACCATAACCCACTTTATTTAATTAAAGAGTGCCCCAATGGTTTTTTTGATGTCGTTCACTTCGGATTGGGTAAGATTTTTGTTGGGTGAAGAAAAAGTTATTTTGAAGGAATGGTTTTTTTCAAACGAGTCTAGGTAGCTAATATCCTTAATTAATTTATTGGCCGAGCGAATTTTTTCGATGATGTCCCCTACTCTTTCGTTTGAACTGATGGTTATTTGTTCGACGACATCGGGGAAATCAGAGATGGGGCTATAAATATAGTTTTCTGAAATTGAGTCGACAAGTTTCTGCGCATCAAGTTCAATAATGATGGGATCTGAGGTAATGCCTAACTTGTGCAAGATTGCCGGTTTGATGGAGCCGATGAACCCTAGGGTTGAGTCACCGGAGCTAATTGTGGCCGTTTTTTCTTCGACAAAATAGATGGGGCTAGAGGTTGAAGTCTTGAACTTGTATTTTTTGAGACTTAAATGTTCAAAGAGAAGGGTGAGATAGCTCTTGGTAAGACGGAAAGGAATAGTTGTACCGATTACCAACATAGAGTTTTCTCGAGGAAGTTTTTCTCCTGTTGGGAGGTAAACGTTAGAGAGCTCGTATAAATAAAAGGGTTCTTCGGTTTTTCCTTGATTATTTTTGATGTTCTGGAGTACTGAAGGAACTAGAGTGGTTCGAAGGTATTCGTAGTCTTTGGAAAGAGCGTTGTTCAACTTTAGGTGCGATGCTTCTTTGAGCATGGCCTTTTCAATTAGATCCAGGGAAATTAAAGAGTTGTTGTAAACTTCATTGAAACCTTGGGAAGAAAGAAGGGTTTTTATTTTTGACTCTGTGCTAAGTAAATTATTTTTGGCTTCCGGGGGAAGATTTACACAAGGAAGTGTGGGGGGAAGTTTGGAGTAGCCGTAGACTCTGGCAATCTCCTCAACTAAGTCTTCTTTGATGTCGATATCGTGTCTTCTCCAACTGGGAACGGTGCAGATAATTTGATTTTGGTCTTTGCTTTTGGTGGAAAAACCAAGACTCTCTAAAATTGAAATAATTGTTTTGGGTGGAATTTGAATCCCGATGAGATTGTTGGCCCAGTCGATATCAAGAATAATTTCTTTGGTTTTGGGTGGTGTAGGGTTGCTATCGAAAACGGCGGAAGATACGCGAGAGCCGGTTCTTTCCCCAAAAAGTTTAATAGCATTCATAAGCACCGGTAAACATAGCTCCGTGTCTGGTTGTTTCTCATAAATCTGAGAAGCCAGAGTTCTTTTTTGAAGATATAGAGACGTGCGTCTTACTTTACTAGGTTGATAAACCGGAAAAATTAAGAGGATGTTTTTGGTGTGTTCGTCGACTTCGGCGACAGATCCTCCCATGACGCCGCAAAGATCAACAAGTCTACCGGCGCCGTCTTCGATTACCAAGTCTCCCCCTTTGAGTTTGTTATTTTGGCCATCAAGGGTAATCACTTCCTCACCATTTTTACTTTCACGGATAGTGAGTTTTTGAGTGGCCAGTTTGTCCAGGTCAAAAATGTGACCAGGTAAACCGTAGAGAAGAGTGAGTTCGTTGGTGATATCAACCGCGTTATTGATTGGTCTTTCACCACACAGAGTGAGGAGAGATTGAGTA
>LCDA01000001.1 GCA_000998275.1 Candidatus Collierbacteria bacterium GW2011_GWA2_42_17 | reverse complement strand
TACAACTTCCAGAGACCCCACCAATCTCTTGCTTACCAGACCCCGATTGAGTATGCTACCTTAAATTACCCAGTGTCACCGATGTGGCCGGCCAGTACATATTCTTGACTTTCAGGCCTATAAGTGTTATTATATCTCACTTGAAGCTGGCTGGCACACTAAGAAAATAAGAAAAAAGGAGAATTGATGAAAAAATTGTACCTGATTACTGCTTTAATTCTGCTTCTATTCGTTATGGCCGTGGCCACCACCACGGTAAAGGCCAATCTCGACGATTACGTAACCAACCCAGGACTTCAGCACGCTTCCGAGTCCGGGAGTATCCATGGAGCCTTCCAATATTTCGAAGGCTTAAAGGCCGGGTGGATTCCAGACGCCGCCAGAAATGGTGGCATTGGAGACACTACTGGACCCGCCAATTCCTGGTGGGGCAAAAACCACTAAAAAATAACCTCGGGCTTGCCAGCTTCCCTTCACAAGGTGCCCCTCAAAAGGGCACCTTTTTTACGTCAATTTTTCATACTACCTAAACAAAACAGTATTTTTAATGCTTAATCAACCCTATGTAAATAAACCTAACACTCATAGGTAGCATTGCTACGAGGATTATCTTTCTAAATGACCCTCGAGGAACCTTTTCTATAATCTTTTTCCCTATATTTATTCCTAAAAAATAACCGCTTGACTGTAGTAGTAGTCACTGTTCAAAAATATGCTTACGATTTGATCATCACAAGCATCATTTTGAATTGTTCTATGGCTTTCAAGGCGTGTGGTGCATTTGCAGGCATAATTAAATGTTCACCTGCTTTTACGATACTTGCTACTCCTGATACGGTTATTTCAGCAGTACCATCAATTACTACAGCGAGCGCGTCAAACGGAGTTTTATGTTCACTTAATCCCTGTCCTTTATCAAACGCAAATAAAGTTACTGTACCCGTAGGTTTATTTACTATCTCTTTACTTACTACTGACCCTTCCTGATACTGAACCGACTGGTTAGTATTTTGCGGATTATTCATAATTTCTTTTCTCCATTAAAGATAGGTAAATTAGTACAACAGAAACTGCAGCGACGGAATATTCTAGAAGAGAATACCTTAGTGGAGCAACTTCGGGTTGCATGAGATGAAGTTGATCAGCGATAACCTGCAAAATATTTAGTGATCCCGCTATTATTCCGAATATGCTTCCTAATTTAGGTTTCTTAAGAATAAGCGGAATAGTGGCAATCTCCGTTATCACTATTAAAAGAAAGAGGATCAGCCAACCTAGTGAGACATTATCCTGCGGCCTTGTTTCAAAACCGACAGGGGCAGGAAATTCAAGAACAGTAAGGACAATAATAACAATAACACAGCCGATTACACCTAATTTTAACTTTTTATCGTTACGCTTGTTTATGTCCATACATGAATTAGTATAGCAATTTATCAGAAGTTTTAATTCGGACAAATTAAGAACAATTCAGTGGGTAACCTCCGATAATTCTTATTGTTGACGAGGGTAAAAAACTGTATACTTTTTATAGTAAGCTCTTTTATATGAGCATGAAAATGACTATATATGGGTAAATTTCTACTTTATCTAAGTATCCCAATCATCCTGCTAGTATTTCTTGGTTTACTCTTTAGCCTTAATAAAATCAGTGGTAAATCTATGGAGCCTACTATAAAAAATGGCCAAACTGCACTTTTCAGAAGAGTATTTTTGGCAGGAGAACCAAGAAGAAGTTTAATAGTCTTATATGAGCCAGAACCTGGGTTAGTTAAAATAGGCAGAATTTTAGCTGAACCAAAAGAATCAGTAAGAGTGCAAGGTGGTAAGGTTTATATTGATAATAACGCTGGCAAATATGAGATTCAAGAGGAGTATTTAGAGAAAGATACGGAAACGCATGCAAATATAGAAAATACTTGGGTCAAGATGGGTGAGTTCAATTATTTAATAGTACCTGATAACAGAAAAAATTTTGTATTAGATCTTGAAAAACAGCAGATAAATAAAAACCATATTACTGGCTATTTTACAACGAAGTTTTAATATGAGATTTCTTAGAAAAAAATGGGTGCTTTTTATTTTAATTTTCTTGGGCATTGCCTTCTTGGGAACACTTATTCTTACTGGCTTTGCTAATATTTACGCTAAATCCTCAGATAGTTTACTAAATAATGGCACATTTTTGTCTTTTGCGTTCTTTTTTATCTGGCTTATTATTCCAGCTTGTATCGCATATTATTTCACTTATAAAAACTACCCTAAAAATGTGGAAGAAAACCTCAGCAAGAAATTTGAATCTATAAATGCTTTTAAGGGGGTAGGTATGGTTTTAATATCTATTTTAGTTCTTGGTGTGCTATTTAAACTTATAATTAGCCGGGGTGGTTTTGATCCATATACTTTAATTTCAGTAACTGACGGACAACTAAACAGCTCTGTTCCTTCTCCATCACTTAAGCCACAATCTTTGGTCTTGGACTTTTCTGCTTTAGAATCAGAATCAATTAAACCTAAAAGCGAGATTGACACCTCAAACTGGAATCAATTTGAGGATAAGTTAATCAAAGTGAGATTTTTATATCCATCGGCTTGGGGAACACCTAGCACAAGTTTTAATCGAGGTGAAACCGGTTGGTTTTATAGAGCTTATTTCTCAAACTCCAGTTTTACTTTTGGAGGAACTAGTCCAGATTTCTCAGCGGGCAGAGAAGGAAGCCTTGCTGACTTCAACGGTTTTTCCCAACAAGGTCATAGGTTTTTCTGGGATAGTGCTGAAACCCTATGTCAATCAAAAGATTTCGTTTCTTGTCGAATATCAGACAAAAAAGTTTTTGTGACTAGCGGTGCGGCAGATTGTGGCCATTCAATTTGGGGCTCAGGGGCAAGAGTTTTACTGATAGATCGCCCTGGAGAACAAATTTCTGGCCTAGCTTTTGGTGAATCGTTTTTGTCAACTGCTTACTCCTCAACAACTCAAGCTCTTTGCCAAGTAGATGACCAAAGCTCTAAGGAAAAGTTTAACAAACTGATTAAAGAACGAAGGTTAGATGTTGAGTCAATTAAAAAATTGGATACTGTCGATAAAGTTTTTGAAACAATAACACTCCTCTAAATCAATCGTTAATACTTTTTAAAATTATTTCTCCCAACTTTTGTTTTTCTTAAATGACTGTGTAATGTCCTCTTTTTTTATATCTCCTGTCTCCTCTTTGACCAAACCTAACAGTTTTTAATACTCCTTTTTTTCCACTTCCGAGGGTGAAACCTTTAAAGCCTTGGCTGCTTCTGCAGGGTTAAAGGCCCCCCACGTGGGTCAATTTTCGAACTATTCTCGAAAAATCGACTAAAATTAAATATATGAACCTAACTAATGATAGCTACACCATCTTTCTTGGCACCAAGAACTTTACCGAACGATATTATAGAAATGAAGCTGGATGGTTTAAGGAGTCAGCTCGCGGCAAAACATTCAAAATGACAGCCGAACAAGTGCTCAATCATCTCCTACCTATAATATCAGGTGCCAAACCAAATATTATTTTAAAGGTAGAACATCACGAATCAGTTAAGAAATAGGTCTTGCCCCTTATCTAAATCAACCCGGAAAAAAGCAATATCAAAACAATAACAGTGATAGCTGCGAAGACTCCGACGGTTTTAACAAATAGGTTTACTGCCTCTTTTTTCTTCCCTCCAATAAAAAGCTGAAGTGGTTGATAAAAAAACAAGAAAGCCATTACAGCAACAGAGAGAGTAAGGACAAATAATATTGTTATCGGAGCAAAAAAGGTATCTGGCTTGTTCTTTAGCGGTTGAGTCACGAAAGTCATGACAGAAACCACAAGGATTATGTAAACCGAAGCACTTAAAGCATTAACAACGGGATTCTTAGACATACATTAATTATACCAATTGGCTCCGTGTTCCCAGTTTCGCATTGACCACTGCTTTGTCCCAAGTTCTCAAGGCTTTTCAAAATCCTATTTGGTCTGAACAAGCTAGAGAAAGACTAAAGCAAATATACAGATTAACTCACGTTTTCTCCAACGATTTGAAAATCTAGCGGAATAGGATACTTCGCATTTTCGTTCCTGACAACTTTAGACTTGTGTGAATAGACGTATCCATTATTGTCTTTTATAAAATATTCTGAGGTTATGACGATGCCGGATATTCTTGAATTATTTATTAATATCTTTCTTATCAAAGAATCAAGTCTTTTGAAATCCCCCTCAAGCATGAAACGGTCGACTGTATTTAGATTAACATAGATCAGTCCAGGCTTATTGCCACTGAATTGGCCTTTAGCGTCTTTAATAGAATTGATAACGCTCGTAATACGATCTGGAATTATTGCACTTTTGAAACCAAAAATCCTTGGGTTTCTTATTACAACCTTGCCATCGGTCTGTTTCTGTATTTCCATTGTTGGAACAACATAATCTAATTCTTCACTTGTACCAAACTGAATCCCGTTCGATTCAATCTCTTGGTCTTTAGTGGAAATCATATATAAGGTTATACCGATACCCTCCTCTCTAAATTCAAATCTTCCTTGTCTCTTTTCTTCGATCAATTCCCGAAGTTTTTGGAGAATGAAATCAGTATCTTCACTTCGGGGGTTCTTCTGTATTTTTATAAAAACTGCAAAATTTGATGCAAAGTGCTCCATCAGGCCTGTCGTTTTACGCATAATTAATTTCCAAAATTCTATATTCTTTATATCCCTGCTTGTAGATCTGTCTTTTTTCTTACATTCTATCTCTACCTCGTCAGCGATTAATATATCAGGTGTTCTTCTACTTTTATTAGATTCTGTTTCGATAAATTCCACCGAAGCATTATTCTTTGCATATATAGCAGCTACTTGTATTTCATAAACAGTCTTATCAAACAACGCCTTATCAGAAGAAGTTAAAGCCTTAATTTTATTATCGAGACCTTTAATTCCCTTATTTTGTAGAGTTGATAGACTCTCACCCAAATAAGATAATCGTGTAATTTCTTCAGACACTTCGAAAAATTTTTTTTCAGCGCAAAACTTTAATTGCTTGTCTACTTGATAAATTAGAAATGCCAATGGATGGAATTTGTCGGTATAATCAATAAAACTCAATTTAGACTTATTTTTAGGAGATTTATAGGAATTGATCTTTTTAAATTCTTTGGAAATCCAAGCATTGCCAACCATTTTTTTAACCAAAGCTATATACTTCAGACTGTCTTCGAAGCCAATATCTCTCATAATATGAGATGTTTTCTAGAGGTCAGATTAAGACCAATTCTGCTCCCCCGGCAGGGCTCGAACCTGCGACATCCTCCTTAACAGGGAGGCGCTCGTACCAACTGAGCTACAGGGGAATATTAACGAACATGGCTATTTTACCAAACTAAAGCTATTAAGTACAAGCCCAAACAAAATGCCCCGACATAAATCGGGGCAACAAAACTTAAGAAAGGTTCATCAGCTTTTTTAAAAGGGGTTCTTCCTCCGCCAGCCGATGCAAGGCAGAATACAAATCATCCCTAGCGGCCTCATTTGGAACCTTTTGCTTTAAAAAAGACATTGCCACCATGGTCAATACCAGACGATAGAAGAGGTCATTATTGTTCGCCACAAAGTAGGCAATCTCCGACCATTTGTCGGAGACCAATACTTCTCTCGTCTCTAAGTTTTCAACCAAGATCGCCTCTTCCCCGTTCTCACCCATGACTGAATGGGAAATCAAAAACTTATTCTCCCCGACACAAAACTCCAAAGGCCTTCCGGCATTTAACCCCAACAACCGTCTGAGTTCTCTCAAGGTGCCCTCCGTTTTCTAAAGGTGAATACTGCCCTATATTATACACCAAGCTACTTCAATCTCCCCAAAACCACGTTCAATAGTGCCAAAACCACGGCCGCCAATAAGGCTGTTCCAAAGTTCTTTACTCCAAAGCCTGGCACAATCTCCCCCATCAGCATAATCAAGCCCGCATTAATTACAAAAGTAAACAGACCCAAGGTCAAAAAGTTTACCGGCAGAGTCAATAAAATCAGTATTGGTTTTAATATTATGGATAACACCCCCCACACTACCGCCACTACTCCCAACGTTCCCCAGTCCGCAATCACTATCCCTGGAACAATTTTCGCCGTAATAAAAAAACCGAGAGCATTAACCAACAATTGTATTAACATACCCTATCTTTATTTAAATTTACCCCGTTGTCAAATTACTCCCTTGTCTAATTCCCCATTCTTTGCCATAATGGCGCCATGACCGAAAGTTTAAAAGGCATCTCCGGCTCCATGTTTGCCGGAAAAACAGAAACTCTTCTCCGGGAAATCTCTCGAGCCGAAATCAGCAAGAAAAAGGTTCAAGTCTTTAAACCAATCATCGATGACCGTTGGGGTGAAAAAGACAAAGTCCGATCCCACTCTGGTGGAGAACACCAAGCTTGTGCTGTAAAAAACGCTGTTGACATTCTTGAATGTCTAGACACGGATACTCAAGTCGTCGCCATTGAAGAAATCCAATTCTTCGGCCCGGAAATTGTTAGTGTTGTTCAAGCTCTTCTGGAAGCCGATATCCGTGTCATCTTCGCCGGACTTTCCCAAGACTTTAGAGGAGAGCCTTTCGGTTCTATGCCCACCCTCTTGGCTCTTTGTGACGAGATTGAAAAACCTACCGCTATTTGTACTGAAGAAGTTGACGGAAAAATTTGCGGTGCCGACGCCTCCAAAACTCAGAGACTTATTAATGGCCAGCCAGCCAATTTTAACGACCCCATCGTTCTCATTGGCGACGAAGACGAAGGCTATCAAGCCCGTTGCCCTAAACATCATAAAGTTCCCGGTAAACCAATCCCCAAAATCTAAACTTAGTCCAAGTAATCTTGCAGTTTTCTTCTTCTTGAAGGGTGTCGCAGCTTTCTAAGGGCCTTACTCTCTATCTGTCTAATGCGCTCGCGAGTCACTCCAAACACCTTACCCACCTCTTCCAGCGTCAAAGGTTTACTACCGTCAAGTCCAAAGCGCATTCTCAAAACCTTACTTTCACGCTCGGTCAGACTTCCCAGAGCCTCTTCCAGGTTTTCGTGCATCAGCTGTTTACTTGTTGACTCATAAGGTGTTGCTTGTCTCTCATCAGGAATAAAATCCCCCAACATTGAATCTTCATCGTCACCGATTGGCGTTTCCAAAGAAGTTGTTTTCTGGGCAATTTTTAAAATCTCGCGCACCTTTTCCGGTGTCGTCTCCAGCTCTGCCGCCACTTCTTCATCTGTAGGTTCACGACCCAAATCTTGCATCAACTTTCTCTGAGTTCGAATTAATTTATTTATCGTCTCCACCATATGTACCGGGATACGAATTGTTCTGGCCTGATCAGCAATGGCGCGGGTAATCGCCTGACGAATCCACCAAGTAGCATAGGTTGAGAACTTAAATCCCTTTGTCCAGTCATATTTCTCCACCGCACGAATCAAACCCTTATTACCTTCTTGAATCAAGTCCAAAAAGCTCATTCCTCTGCCCATATATTTTTTGGCAATGGAAACTACCAAACGTAGATTACTCTTAGTCAACATGTCTTTGGCATTTCGGTCTCCTCTCTCCACTTTCTGGGCTAAAGAAATTTCCTGTTCACGCTTCAATAGTGGAATGCGTCCAATTTCTTTAAGATACATGCGGACAGGATCATTTACTTCCGTGTCTTCCAGTTTTGAAAGTGACTCCAACTCTTTTTCCAGGTCGCTGGTCGCTTCGATAATCTCGGCATCCTGCCCAGACAACACACTCTCAAACACATCAATATCTTCTTTAAACAGCAACTCATAAAGATAATCCAAGTCGTTTACTTCATCTTCAGCCGTAGGAAAATACACCAAGATATCGTCTTGGGTTACAAAGCCTTGTTCTTGCCCCAGTTCGAGAATCGCTTTGATTTTTTGTTGAATGGAAAGAGTACCTTTATTTTCAGCCATAATAGTCTCCATTAGCTTACCACAAAAGAGCTTAAAATCAACCCAAAAACGCTATTATCTTACTTTCTTTCTTGTTTAGCTCATTAAGCTTCGCGAATATTTCATCTTCTTTTTCTTCGTTCTTTTCCCTCCTCGCCAGATTCATCTCCTCCATTATTTCCTTTTTCCGGTCACGGATTATTTCTCTCAACAGCTGTACGGCTGCTTCTTCAACCTCTTTTTGACCAGGTACCTCCTCCGAGTCTTCGGCCATATATGCTTCTCCTGCTACCTCTCGTAACTCTTCAGGGATATTCTTTACCAGTTCATCTACCGGCTGATTTTCCCCATTCTCTAACAACCAAGTAATCAATTTTCCCTCTGCCCCGGCGACACTCACTCCCCCAAACCAAGGCGCGACCACCTTTACCGCCTCTTGTCTCAAAATCAATAGACCAATCAGTCGTCGAGCTAGTTTTACAATTCGTTTTTCCTCCACCTCACCCCTTTCCTCACTTGTATTTTTTGTCTCTTGCTTTCCGGAAATCTTTTTTTCAATTTCTCCTATCACCCCCTTTGTCGCCACTCCAATTTTGTCGGCCAGCCGTTTTGCCCAAACCTCTCTCACCACTCCGTTTTCAATTTTTGCCAAAAAGGGTACTACTTCTTCCGTAATTTTTTTAATGCCTTCCACTTTTGTCGCATCAAATTTTTTAAAAGCAGCGGTCATTATAAATTCATAAACATCAACTGATTTTTCTACCAGTTCTCTCCATTTTTCTGGAGACTTTCGGGCAATTTCATCCGGATCTTTACCGCCTTCTATCTGTACAACTTTTATACTCATACCTCTCTTCTCTGCAAGCTCTACCGACCTTTTTATAGCCACGCTTCCTGCTTCATCTGCATCCATGGAGAGATAAATTTTGTCCGCTAGTCTGGCCAGTAACTCTACCTGATCTTCTGTCAACGCTGTCCCTCCAACGGCCACTGTTTCCGTAATTCCTGATGCAAAAGAGCTAATACAATCCATCTGTCCCTCAACTAAAATGGCTCTCCTCTTTTCTCTAACTGCTTTTTTTGCTTGGAAAAAACCATACAGCATTCTGCTCTTGTGATACAACGCCGTTTCCGGAGAGTTCATATATTTTGGTTCATCATCTTTGGCCAATGACGGTAAAATTCTTCCCGTAAAACCAACCACCTTGCCTCCGGCATCCTGCAAAGGAAACATTATTCTTCCTCGAAATTTATCATAGACTCCCCCGTCTTTCGACTTCCGACTCACCAGTCCCACCTTTTCCAACAGTTCTTCACTGTATCCTTTTTTCTTAATCAAATAATTAACCACTCCCTCCCAACTCTGCATCGCAAATCCAATATTAAAAGTCTCCATTAATTTCTCGTTTATTTTCCGCCCCCTAAGATACTCTCTAGCCGCCTCTCCCGCATTTCCCTCCATCAGTAGCCAGTGGTAGTATCGCGCCGCCAGATCCATGACTTCCAACATCTTTGTTCGTTCGTCATTATCATCCCTCCTTCTACTTACCAGCTTCACTCCGGCTTTTTCGGCCAGTCTCTCCAAAGCTTCCCGAAACTCGATTCCCTCTATCTCCATCAGAAACTTTATTACATCTCCTCCGGCACCACACCCAAAACATTTATACAGCCCCATTTCTTCATTCACCATAAACGATGGTGTCTTCTCCGAGTGAAACGGGCATAGACCTTTGTGGTGTCTCCCCATCTTCTTCAGTGCGACATAAGACCCCACCACACCGACAATGTCAGTCTTTCTCTTAATTTCCTCAACTTGATCTTCCATCTTTGGGTTTTATTGGTATCAATCTGGCTCAATTGTACTCTAAAAAAGGCCTCACTTCATTCCAAAACAGCTCCCGTTATTTCCTTTTTTTCTTCGCCGGTGTTGTCAGTCTGATATCGCCGTTCACGATCAAATAAATGATCGGCAAAATTCCCAAACTATTTACCAAGAGCAAGGCGACAAACCAAACTTTCTGATCCCTCTGAGCACTTTTGAAAAGCGCTACTCCTTTCAAAATCAAATCTGACAGCACCAAAATTACTATCAAAGGTGCCATACCACTATATACCGGCATAAAGGATAGGTTGTTCATCATACCTTTATCTTACACACTTTTTCAAACTTGTGTTGCTCCCCTATTTTCTCTTTACGAGGGTAAGTGTTTCTTCACAATCTCCGGAATGTCCTGAATATCTACATTTGCTTTCACAATGTAGTCTTTCGCGCCCAACTTCTTTCCTTCCAGAATGCTTGTCTCCTGTTCAAAGTTGGTCAGAATAACAACCGAGATATTCTTCGTGTTTGGGTTCTGACGTATCACTTTCAGAACCTCAAAACCATTTTTAATTGGTAATAACAGATCGAGAAGTATCAAGTCGGGAATCTCCTGTTGGATCATCCTTTCCGCCTCCTCTCCATCAGTCGCTATACTTAATTCATAACCCTCGTTCTGAAGGGCGAGAGACAAGGCGTTAGCGAGCACCGTGTCATCCTCCACTATCATCACTTTCTTCTTTTTTTCCATCTTTTTGTTTAATTGGTAACTCTACAAAGAAGGTCGTTCCCAAGTTCTCTTTAGACTCAAACCAGATCTTTCCTCCGTGGCTCTCCACCATGCTCTTGGCCACATAAAGACCCAGTCCTGATCCCGGAATTGTCTTTGCCACGTTATCTGCCCGGAAAAACTTATCAAATACCTTACCCTGTTGTTTCAGTGGTATTCCCACCCCATGATCTCTCACAGATATCCTCACTCGGCCCAAACCAAGCTCTGCCCCGACCTCGATTTTACTTCCTTCAGGTGAGTAACTGGCTGCATTATTGAATAAATTGCCGAAGATCTGAACCATTTGTGTCATATCCGCATCAACTTTTAAGTCGTCAGAAATAAGCTCCATTCCCTCGATTGCAATCTTCTTGTCCAAGAAGAGTCTTCCCTGTTCGTCAATCGCCCGCTGGAGCAAGTCCTTAATCGGATAACTCGACACCACTCTTACGATCTTTCCGCTATCAGCCTTTGATGTAGCCATCAAATCATTCACCAAATCTATCATTCGATTATTACTTTCACCAATTTTTCTTATATACTCCTGAATCTTATCAATCGACATTTTTGGCGCATTTTGATCTAACAACTCCGCGAACCACTTAATTCCGGTTAGTGGAGTTCGCAACTGATGGCTAGCCAAAGATATAAAATCCATTCTCATCTGTTCCAGTGCCTTCTCCTTTGTCACATCTCGCAAGACCCACACCGTTCCCACCAACTTCAAATTTTCGTCGACAATCGGAGATGCCACCCCATCAACTGACACCGAAGTTCCGCTTTTATTTTTTATCACCAGAGTATCTATTGGCTTTGCTTGTTGTTTTTTTTCAAACACCGTTTCAATTAAATCAACCGGTTTTTGGCCCGTCGTTTCATAGGACAAGGCTAATATCTCATCAATATTTTTTCCAGACATTTCCTTTTCACTCAAACCAAACAATATCTCCATTGCTTTGTTTGCCAAAATGATTTTTCTCTTATCGTCAGTTACAAAAACGGCGTCGCCCATATCACGCAAGATTGCTTCCAATTTATGCTTTTCCGTCAAGATATCCATGTTTGCTTTAGCCAGCTCTATTTCCGCTCGCTTTCTACCTTCGATATTTATTCCCAAAACCAACAAGTATTCTTTACCGCCTATTACAAGAGTCGTTATTGAACACAAACAAGTAATTATTTCCCCGTTCTTTTTTCTAAACCGATACTCCTTATCTCGAATAATCTTATTTTTTTTCAACTCTTCAGTCATTTTTTCTCTGTCCGTATTTTCCGCCCAAATGTTCAAACTCAAAACCGACTTTCCAATAACCTCCTCCTTTTTATAGCCAAGAGCCTCCGTAAAGGCGTTATTAACATCCAGATATTTTCCCTCTTTAAGCGATGAAATTGTGATTATCTGAGGACCATTTCTAAACACTTGCGAAAACTTTTCTTCCGACTCTATTAACCTTTTTTCAATCTTTTCTTTTTCTGTAATGTCACGTACGAAAGCCTGCAACCTTCCATCAGACAATTTTCTTGCCTTGACTTCTATTACCAACAACTGTCCATTTTTTCTTAACATCTTTCTCACAAAATTCAAGTTCGTCCCCGATGCTAGCTGATCCAGTCTTTTTTTTGCAACCTCTCTTTCCTCGGGCAGATATGTATCAGCTATATTTATTTTTTTAATTTCTTCATTGGTATAACCCAACATTTCTTTCATCTTTGAATTCACCAATAAAAAATGTCCTCCAGTGTCCACTACAAAAATTCCATCTGCCGCCTGCTCAATCAGAACCCGATACTTCTCTTCACTCTCGGCCAGTTCTTCTACCACCAAATCCCGTTTCAATCTATTGGACATCATTACCCCCAACATTAAAGTCGCCAAAGGATTAATCGTTATCACCGGGAACCAAATAGTTAAAAGTGCTTCCTTCATAATCTCCTTGGGTAACAATACTACCAAAGCCAAATCAACTACGTGTATTAGCAAACCAAAAAAATACATCTCAATCCAAAATAACTGGTGTAAATTTTTTCTTCTAAAATGCCTCCATATCAACCCAAAAGCCCCGGCCATAATAATCTCCGATACACCTGCCAGAGTTCCCACTCCTCCAATAGAAACTCTGTATAAAGCTGTCGCAATGACAGCAATCAGTGTTGGAATCCAACCAAAAAATAATCCGGAAATCCCCAACAAAACAGTTCTTGTATCGAAAATCAGTCCTGGAATTAGCTCCCACTCCGTCGACATTACCGCCAGGCCAATTCCCCCAAGAATTATTCCTACCATCACTTGCCAAAGATAAGAACTATTTCTTTCACGTCTTGATGTTAACAACTCAAAAACCAAAACCATCGCCAAAAGAAGTGATGCATTGTAGACAAGACCGGTAAAAAACTCACTATTCATTTCTCCTCCCTCCATGCAGGCCAGTTACCATGTAATAATTCTAACACACCAACTTCAACGGTCTAAAGGTGCAGAACGCAATGACCAATATTCGAACTTTTCTAATTATTTTCCCTTAAACAACAAACAACCTACTTTGTCGTAGGTTGAATGTTACTAAAAATACTTTAGTGTGCGTTATACCCCGAAGGGACTCCATGAGTCAACCACATGTGTTCGCCACCAACAGTTCCTTGATCCATTATTACTTCAAACTGACCCCAAATTGGGTATCCACCTTCCACCCATCGTGGACTTTCCTCTAAAGTTGATCCTACCCATTTGATTTTGTAGTGCCACACTTCTCCACTACCGTTTGGTACTGCACCATTCCACTCGTTGTTTTCCCAGGCATCATATCCATTAGGATCTGTCCAACCTTCATCATTTCCTCGATCCCATTCAGCATTCCATTTCATAACTAATCGATCATTGGCATAAGTAGGGCTGCCCCAAACCATTCCGTCCAATTTTTTATCAACCCCATCGGCTAAACCAGAAAATATCCTGGCGCTGTAGTTATATCCATAATCGTTGAAGCCTTTATCGGTTGGTTGGACAGCTAGAACCGGGGATACCAACAAACCAAAAACAAATACTGTCGAAATTAAGAAAAGTAACTTTTTCATTTATTTATTCACCACCTTCCTTTGTGTAAAATTTCTAACTTTATAAGGCCAGTATAACAACTTTAACAAAGAAAAACATAATAAAAAAGGAGGCGGAGACGGTGGGATTCGAACCCACGAGGCTCTTTCGAGCTACGGTTTAGCGAACCGTTCAGATAAACCACTACTGGACGTCTCCAATCCTGTTCATTATACCAACCCGCCCTCAAACTCACTCCTCGAATGGTAAAATATATAGGTTCGGAGAGTGGGCAGGACGGTAATGCGTTGGTTTTGAAAACCAATGAGCGTAAGCTCTAACAGGTTCGACCCCTGTACTCTCCGCCTCAGGAGGGGTCGCATAGAGGCCTAGTGCGGCGGTTTACTAAACCGCTGTATCGCAAGATACCATGGGTTCGAATCCCATCCCCTCCGCCAGTTGGGAAACGTTTTTGTTGGCTCGCCCTTTCGAATTTTTCGAACGCACACCGCATTTAAACAATTACGTAATTATTTAATATCGTGGTTTTTGCCGTATTCGGTTTCAACCATCAACGATTCGTCTGTAAATCTTATAGCGACTCTCTTCTGTTTCAACTCCACCGCCAAGTTTCCAATAAACTCTGTAAATTTTTTCTTGAAGACATCTCTTTCTTCTGGAAACCTTGGGTAAATTGAAGTTTCTATCAGGATGGTCGGCTCTTCATACTCTGATTTACCCGAGACGAATATTTCACTTGGGGTCAATGTGCCAGAAAAAGTAAAACCATCCACTTTTGAGGCTGATTTTCTTATTGCTTTTTTTACTTCATCCAAAGAAACCGTCTCGTCTGAGTAGCCCACCCTTAACCCCAAAATAACTCTTGCCTCAAACGTCTTGATATTTAAGCCGGTTTTATACATCTATCTAAATTTTACCTTATTAAGACCTTTTAGATAAAAGTTCAGTAAATTTGAATAAAAACTCATTATTTTCGCGCAATACTCACCTTTTTGTTACACTTATCTTATGCTGGGAATTCGCAGAACCAAACTTCACGATAAACCTCTTACTCCTGTTGTGATAAATGATCTAATCAACACTAAGGAGAATGTTCCCACTCCCCCGAAAAAAGTTCGTATCCTTCCCTGGATTATTCTCGGTCTGGTAATTTCTTTAATCCTCGCCGGTATTGGCACCTTAATTTGGAAATTGGTTCAATCCACAAAACAACCCGATCTAATTATCAACGCTCCTGACACATCAAACCCTTCAATCACCCCCATTCCAACACCGCTTGGCGAAACGACCACTCTTATCACCCAAGATCTTCTTTTTGAAGACAAACCGTATCGCAACGAACTCGCCAGATTCTTGATCAATGTTCCGTTAGGTTGGCAAATTGATGACTCGGGCGAGTCCGGATCAATTCTTGTCATCGTCGACCCTAAAGCTACTATCGCAAGTGGCAGTGCCCTACTCACTTTTGTGAATGTTTCCACCGGCAAGGCTTCTGGAGAGACCCTTGAAAGTTATGTCCAGTCTGCCCGAGACGGTCTCATAAAAAGCTTCAGTCAATATGTCATCAAAGAAGATAAAGACATGACCATTAGCGGCAACACTTATCACCTCATTGGTGGTAGCTATCAAGCAAATGGCACTACCATGAAAAATCGTAATCTTCTTCTCGTTTTTGATAACCGCGGTTATGCCATCTCCGCCACGGCACCAGAATCCGTTTGGTCAAAAAAAGAACTTCTTCTCAATGCCACTATTTTCTCCTTCAAAAACTTCTAAGGTAATCGTTCGTTGTGTTAAGATGAAATGTGCCCAATATCGACCCTCAAAACTCTGAAGAAGTCATCCTTTTAGAATGGACTTCGTACGAAAGACCTCAAAAAAAATGGAGCAAAGAGTTCTACAGTTCCGTTCTCGTTATGGCTTTTCTTGCCGGTGTAATTCTTTACTTCATCGAAGGTCTTATGCCCGTACTGGTAATTGGTGCTATGGTCTTTATGCTTTGGGCCATGAGTCGTACCGAGCCCCGCTTGGAAAAATATGCCCTTTCTTCTTGGGGACTCAAAACTAAAGAGAGAACTTATCGCTTTGAAAATATGAATCAATTTTGGTTTGAAAGTAAATGGGGCGGCAGACTTATGCGCATCAACCTCGTCGGGGCACCGTGGCATCTGGTTATTGTCATCAACTCCGAATCCGAAGACAAACTAAGGAAACTCATGCTCCAGTATGTCTCCTATCAAGAGCCACCCATCACCTGGAGTGATCGTCTGGTTAAGTGGCTTGGTGACAAAATTCCGCTGGAGTAAACTTGATTTTCTAAAAAGAAATTGTGTATTACGCACACAACATAGCAGATCATTTACTAAACAAGGCGAACGAAAAAGACCTGTAGATGGTAAAATATGCTTGTTTGCGCTCGTAGCTCAGTTGGATAGAGCACTAGGTTGCGGACCTAGGGGTCGCAGGTTCAAATCCTGCCGGGCGCACTTTTTGGAGGGTGGGCAGGACGGTAATGCGTTGGTTTCGAAAACCAATGAGCGCAAGCTCTAACAGGTTCGACCCCTGTACCCTCCGCATTTTGTATGTTTCTCCTTGTGCCAATAAAGAGATAAAATCACCTCACGTACCTGTAGCTCAGTTGGATTAGAGCGTTCCCCTCCGAAGGGAAAGGTCGTGCGTTCGAATCGCACCAGGTGCACAAATTTATCTGCTATCATAGGCCATGATTGAAAGAGAACCAATCCATAACCAAACTGCCGAAAAACTTCGTCAGTTAGACATCAAAGCCGTCCTCTTTGACCTCGATGACACTCTCATCCATACCGGTGAACTCTTCTCCAAATACATGACGGAATATGTTGAAACAATTTCCACTTTACTCAGAATAGATCCTCAAACTCTTCGTATCAGACTACAAGAGCTAAACGACGAAGGTTATCACAAAATGGGCGTCTCCCCACAAAGATGGAGCCTTGTTCTTGACCAACTTTCACAAGAGCTAAACGACGATGGAGTAGTCAAAGAAAATCTCAACATCCTCATGAAAATCTATACCGACGAGCCTAGGATAAAATCCGGCGCCAAAGTTATGCTCAAAGGGCTAAAGGATTCTGGCTTTAAACTTGGCCTCGTCACCCACGCGAATACTGACTGGACCATGAGGAAACTCAATCAAACCGGACTCTTAAACTTCTTCGACACCATCAAAATCGCCGACGAAAATGGCTTCAAAACTGTTGAACACTGGAAAAGTGGTATCGAGATGCTCGGTGTCGAAGGTCATCAATGTCTTGTTGTCGGAGACAATCTCAAAGGCGATATCATTCCTTCCTTTTCTCTGGGGGCAAAGGTCCTTTGGATGCCTAGTTCCTGGTCCGTTTATCGACAAGGCGAGGTACCGGAAGGAACGATCGTGATGGACGAGCTTAGTGACTTTTGGGACGCCGTCCAAAAACTTGCGTGATGTGAATCCAAGTTCGAACTGGTAAAATATACACCTGTACGGAGGAGTCGGATAGTGGTCCATTCCACACGCTTGGAAAGCGTGCAGGCGCAAGCCTACGTGGGTTCGAATCCCACCTCCTCCGCAAAATAAGGTTGAAAAAAACTAACTTAAACCGTGGCTATTAAAACACTCCGTGTATTTTTTATCCTCAAAGTTTATATGCCCCACCCACCATTTTTGTAGAAAATCAAAAATATCGTAAGATACCTCAACCCCAACACCTTCTCCCTTTTTCTCTGTGAGCCTTTTTACTTCATCTCTATATTCCTGATGAATAGCCTCATGAACCTCTTTTTCTTCATAGTCAAACTTCTCAAAATACTTTTCTTCGGTTTTGAAATGAAAATCGGCATAATCAACTAAACTCTCAATAACTTCATCAATTCCTTCATGGGCCTTGAAAACCACCATCGAGTCATAAAGATCGTTGATGATCGAAAACATCTTCTGGTGTTGTAAATCAATTTCTTTAACTCCTACCGAATTTTCCTTTGTCCAAGTTAATATTGGCATATAGAGCATTCTATTACATTTAATGAGCCAAAGCCAATCCCCAAACCACCCTCACTCCCTCTTTCTTGAGTATCTTGGTGCACTCCCTCATATCCGCTCCGCTAGTAAACACATCGTCCACCAGAAGAACCCTCTTTCCTCTTAATTTTTTCTTAAAATTTTTCCTAACCTCAAAAACTCCCTTTACATTTTTTTCTCTCATTTCTCTCCCCAAAATTAATGATTGTTGCTTTGTTTTTTGTTTTCTCCGCAGTATCTCTTTTACCTCAACCTCCATTTTTCTACCAACCACGCTTGCCATTTCTTCCGCTTGATTAAACCCTCTCCAGTTCTCGCGGTAAAAATACAAAGGAACGGACACTAAATAATCAAAGTTCTCTCCCGTCTCAAATCGAAAGTTTTTTAGAACCCTCTCTACTAGTTCCTTATTAAAATCAAATTTAATTCCATCAATTATCGACCTCATTTTTACATCTTGATAGTCATAAATCACAATTAGCCCATCCATCCCTAGTTTCTTTTTACACTCCTCATGTGTCCAGCCCATTGGCGACTCTTCTCCACACTCCGGACATATTTGGTCAGCTATCGAAAGCTCTCGAAAACATTTACCACATAAATCTTTCCCATATTCTCCACATCCATAGCATTTTTTTGGAAACAAAAAATCAAACACTATACCAAGCACAAAATAATTCTAACCGAGTAACCACAAAAAATCTCCCCACTAGGAGAGATTTTTGTCTGTTGTGGAGACGGAGGGAATTGAACCCTCGTCTGAAATAATAAACCTACAGTTTCTACAAGCTTAGTTTGCCGATTTTCCACAAAGCTTCAGGCAAACAAGAACACTTTATGGTCGATCAAGAAAAAGTTAGTACCCAAGCCTTAATCAAACTTGGGTCATTCAATCCGGTGTTTTTTCGCCTTAAGAGTACCCCGGGATCCGGTATTTCCTAAGACGTCTTAAAACTCGAGTTTAGGCAAAAGCGTAAACTGGAGCGAAAGATTTGGCTTCACTTGAGGTGAAACCAAGTAACTTGTCTTCTTTATTGACAGTTGTATTTTGGTCTTTTTTACTCCTTTTACCAAAGGAGGCTTGCAGCTGTAAATGTACTAATCCATCGATTCCGGTCGTCCCCATAAGAACCACCTATAGTGTATCAAATTCCGAGGCTAAAAGCAACTTAACTAGGATCTTAAAGCTCTGAAATACTCAATTTTCTCCGTCAAAGTAACCCCCATCATCTGGGCACGAGACGCAGCCATCACTACCCCGGCGAGAAACAAATCGAACTCATCATCATCCATCGCCTGAACTTTAGTTTTAATGCCGTCTTGCCACTTCTTTAGGCTCATACCCGGCGAAAAATCCTTACTCCATGAATAATTAACGATGCTGGCAGGCATGACTTTACTCCAAAATAGGTCCATTTTTAACCCTTTCAGTTAGTTAGTTTTAAACGTCTCGCAAGACCCAACTGACTTTCACGCTTTTTGAGTATCTCTCTTTTTTCAAACTTCTTCTTGCCTCGGACTAAAGCGATCTTCACCTTCACGAGACTGCCCTTATTATACAGTGAGATAGGCACGACTGTCAACCCTGCTGACCTCATTTTGCTCTGAATTTCGACGATTTCTTTCCTGTGTAGCAACAATTTCCTTCGTTTGTCAGGATCATATTCTTCCGCACTATCATGCCTATATTTAGGAATACTCAGTCCCAGTACATATGCCCCGTCATTCTCAAAAATGACTCTTGCTCCCAACATTGTTGCCCCACCATCACGAACACTTTTTACCTCGGCTCCACTCAATACAATGCCGGACTCAAAATCCTCAATAATCTCATAATCAAATCTGGCTTTTTTATTCTCCACAATCATGGATATATTGTAGCAAGCAATTAGTTCAAAACTCCTACTGTTCCCTCCGTCAGTACCAGTAAAACTGTTCCGTCGTACTCAATATCTGTTGCCATCTTCAATTTTTCCGACTTTAACTGCTGTTCACAATTTCCCGTTTCTTTACTACACACAATCACCATTCCGTTTACCTTGTCTAACATCGCCAAACTACTGCCCTCCAGTTGCACCGCGATTCTCGACGTCTTCACTCCCTCCGGCACACCATTCAAAACAAACTGCTCTCTGGCTCCCCTCCTGAACCTCTCTACCACCCCAGACTCTCCCAAAACCCACACATCGCTGTCAATTGCCATATCCACAGGAGTCACACTTATTGACTGATCCTGTGCTAACCAACGAACTCTGTCTCCATAGCCATCACTTATCGCTCCATACTTATAAATTTCTTTATTCCCGCTATCCAACACATAAAGATTTGCTCCAAATCTGCCGATTGTCGTCGCTTTACTCACTGCCATGTCAAAAATAATTCCTCCCGTCTCTTTCCCGTTTACACTCACTCCTTTAGGATTCAAAATTAATACCCTACTCCCATCACTGGTTGCGTCCAACCACTCAAGGCCTTCACCTTTTCCGGCTACCACTTTTATATCCTTCGTTGCCGTCGCCGCCGACACCACCGTCCCCAGCTTGCTATCTATTACCAATACACTTCCAGACTTTATTAAACTCATTCTGTCTCCCACAAATCCCGGTCGTACTAGTTGAATATTTACCATCTCCACAAACTGGCTTTCCTTTTCTCCGGAAGTCACTGTCCACGCCTTATTTAGTTGTTCTTCCAAAGCCGCCACCTCATCCTTATATTTTCCCTTCACAAACTCTGCTTTTTGTACATCAAAAGTTTTTCTTACATCTTCAATCAATTTTCTTGCTCCCGATGGATTGATTCTCACCAAATCTTGGGCTTCCTGAATATTATTCATTATTGGCTCAGAAAACTCTTTCCACTTCTTCGCCTCTCTGTCGGCTTGAATTTTTATTGACCCGGTCACCAAGCTTACTGCCAATAAAATTAGAAATAGCACTCCCATTAAAACAGCCCACTTCTTCCTTTTTTGTCCTCCTTCGCGGTCTATTCGAAGATCTTCCCTTCCCGATGGTCTAATTTTTCTCCACCAATTCAACAGTTTATCTTTTGCCTTAACCGGCCCAATTAACTCTTCTCCGGCCAAGTCCTCCTCTTGCTCCGGCCTGTAAAGCGTCTCCCTTTCTGCCTCCGGTTTTTCCACTATCTCTTCAACTACAAGATTACTTTCCTCAACTTCTTCAGTTTTTTCCACAACCGACACCGTTTGTGTTTTAACAAAATCAAAAAATAATCCGGCTGCTGCCTCTCGAGACTCCGTCAGCCTATTACCAATACTCAATACTTTTTCTTCATCTACTATTTTTATTTCTTCCTCTTTTAAATACTCTCCCAACTTACCGGACCACATTGTCAAACTGTCTTTTGCCTCGACCATGCCTCGTAGAACCTTTCCTTCTTCTCCGGCCAAGTTATACTCTTTTCCGCCTCTAAAAAGGCTTACTCCGGATAATCCCCATCGCACAGTCTTAATCTCCCTTGCTCCGCCCGTTTTTGGCATAATCCACAACCAGGCTCCTTCTATGTCACCATACTTTTCCTTAAAACTTTCGGCAAAGCTTCCCAAATCACCTCCACCTTCCACTTTATTAAAATACTCATCCGTCCACTCCATCAACTCGGCTTCCCTGTCCGCCCAATTTTCGGCGGGTTTCCCCAAAACTACTCCAAAAAGTGCTCCTTTATCGACAAGTTCATAATCATCAAAAGGAATACGTGCATAAACCTGGGCCCAACCATTTGAACCCTCTTCGTTAACTGTCCTGAAAAAATTGATACCTAGACTGGTATTCACACTAATACTACTATAACAGTCAATAGCAACAGCAGGCCAAAAAAGCTCCACACCAAGTACTTAATGCTTCCACCAACCGGTAGTTTAATTACCCGATCCATTAGGCTTGTTTGGCGAATCATTACCAAAGCCATAAAAAGTAACAAGACCATCATTATCTTTGCCATTATTCCGACGATTAAGCTGACTGTAATCTGAGCCTCCAATATTGTTTCCATATTCGTTATTTATTTTTCTTTTGTTCCTCTTCCATCAGTTCGGAAATAATTTTAACTACCAAGTCCGGATTGGCCACATGGTCAAAAGTAAAAGCCGATCCTTCGCTCCTGTCATCCGACCTTTGTTCTGACGAAGTTTGTACCACCACATTGCCAAAGTTAAAAAAACTCGAGAACAACCCTCTCTGAGAATAATTTACGTCTTCGATTTTTCCTATTTGTGTCACATTTATGTTTTTATACAACAACCCAAAGAAATCAACGTCTACCAACCTCTCATTGGTCACGATATACACGTTATAAAACCATAAGACAAAATTTTGAATCACATAGAAAAGTAATGCGCAGTACCAAACAATACTCATAACAAAACTCGTGTTTGTATTTAAAGCCTTAATCATCGGGAACTCTCCCCAAAACATCGGCACAAAAATCGCAAAACAAGCTAGGGTCAACCACTTCATATTTGTAATGAAGTGCCTTCTCCCTAGTATTACAATTTTTTCATCATTGTCTTGTGACTCAAATCTCGTTTTGGGAGGCGTCACCACAAAAGAACCAAACAAGCTTCTAAACTTTCCGCTTTTTTCTAAGTCCTTCACTTCTTGAATATCTTCACTCTTGTTTGCTCCAAATATCTCAGGCATAACTCAATTGTATCAAAACACTAGGTCACTTTTTTTCAATATTGAAAAGTCCGCTCTTAAGAGAAATTCTCCCTGGTGCTCTCAAATTAAATATTTTCTTAAAGTCTGCTCCGGATATATCCACTCCACCTCGGTCGGTTTCAAAATGTACATTAGATGTATATCCTCCGTCAGAGTAAGACACCGACACTCCTGTGACACTGGAATATCCACTTCCACCAGCCTTCGACTTTAGCTCAGACAAAGAATAAGGGTTTCCTCCCCAGCAACTCCCAACTGGTGATACTCTATCATCTGATCCACTTTTTAAGACCACCCAAGCATTCAAAATATCCGCCATTTCCTCTCCTGTAAGCCATGGATGCGATCTTCCACAAGTATCCCCCGAAGTTCCCTTGTACCAACCCTTATAAAACCACGGGCTTCCTCCCACTTTTTCATAAGCTTGAGATGTCCAACCTCCCCTTCCTGACGGTGTGTCCCAAAGAGAAGGCGTTGTATATCCACTGTAACTATCTGTATATGACTCTTGATATCCTCCGGAAGTCGATGCATACCAAGATTTAAGGGGCTTACCATTACTCCACAACACCCAGCCCTTGGTCTCGTTTACTGCCCTCTCCCAGTTTCCTCCCTTGTCGGCATTTTTATAAACCTGACAAGCCTGCGTTGTACAGATTGCTCCTCCATTCCCCTGGTCAGTCCAAGCCAAAGCATAACTTCTCGCTGCCACGGCTTGGGCTTTGAGCGCCTCAAAGCCACCCTCATCTCCCCAAGAATTAGGCACCTCATAAATCCTTTTTACATAAGTTTCAATATCCATCCGTCCATAACCAGACACACTAATTTGTTTCCCAGTATCGTAATCTTTTTTTATTTCAACTCCTCCATAATAAGCATGCAAAATTGTCTCTGCATTCTGTCCAGACTTTGCTCTTCCAAAGGCTCCATACTGACTCAATCCTTTAAAGTGAGGTGCTCCAAACGAAAATGCCGCAAAGGCTGGAGAAAACCCTGGATTGTAATCCGGCCTGGCATTTACGTCATCAGCCAAGGGTACATCTCCTACCGTTGTTGTAAATGTCCCCTGTTTCTCGGCTAAAATTGCCTGTTGTCTGGCTGAAAGCACTGCAATCTTTGTCGAAATCTCTTTTATTTCTTTTTGAAACACTGCATTTTGTGCATCCAAGTCTGCCTGCAATTTTGCCAACTGTAACTTCTGTTTTTCGAGTGCTTTTTTGTCTGCTTCCAGTTTCCCTATCTCGGAAACCAAACTCACTATCATCTGCTTATCGGCTTCATTGCTATCCTGTCGATATGCCAATTCTCTTCGTACTTCTCCCATATTCATCGTCGAAAAAAGAGAAATCCACAATGGTTGAGACCGAAGCCTCATATACATCTCCCTGATTTTTACGGACAATATTAAATACTGTGTTGAAACTTTCTCACTTCTGTCTTTAATATTTGCCTCTGTTATTTTTAGTTTTGTCACAGCTACAGAAATTTGTGACTGAATTGACTTCAATTTCGCCTGAATTTTACTGGCTTCACCCTTATTAGTGTTTAACAAAATATTTAATTCATCAATTTGTTTTTGAATACAGCTAGTATCTTCTCCACAATCCACCTCCGCCGATACCAGTCCGGCAAAAAAACCAAAGGTTATCGCAACTACTAATAAATATCTCCACTTCATCTCTATCTAGTTTAACCCATCGTGATAAAATTGAGTTGTTCATGAAACGCCAATTCCTTGCCATCCCTCTACTTCTAATTACCTTTGTTTTTCTTTTTTCGACCAAGTCCTTTGCAGCAACTTGTCAAACCAACTTAGAATGTGTTGTTGATCATACTAAAGAGGGTTGTCAACTAAGCAGCGATGGGACAACCTATGAATGTGAAAGTCCTATTTACAGTAAAATTGTTCCTACCGCCACTGATCCGTTTTGTATCCAAGGGGATGAAAGCAGTGGTATCAATACCGCCCTTGGCTGCATCAAAGTTGGCTCCGGCAACGACCTCATCACTTCTATTCTCCGTTTAGCCACCGGTCTTGGGGGCGGTATTGCTCTCGCCCTTATCCTCTACGGCGTCTTCATTGTAACCACCTCTGCCGGTATGCCGGACAAACTTAAAGCCGGCAGTGAAATCATCACCTCCGCCGTTATTGGTCTCATTTTTATTCTTTTGTCTATTTTCCTAGTAAATTTAATTGGTATTAACATCCTGGGTATCCCGGGGTTATCATAAAAATAATGACTCTTACAAACCAAATTTTAGCTGCAGACGTTAATATCTCCGATCTACCTAACCCCGCTCCCAACATTCCTCTCACCTCAAAAATCACCGATCTCTTTTCCGAGGGAGGCTTTAGCTTATTAAATTTTGTCTTCATTATTGTCGGTCTTATTTTCTTTGCTAACTTGGTTATGGCCGGTTGGGGATATATGATGAGCTCCGGTGACCCTAAAAAAGTCCAGATGGCCACGACTCGCATCACCAATGGTCTAATCGGTCTCATCATGACTATCGCCGCTTTTGTTATTGTCCGACTAGTCACTAGAGTTCTCGGCCTCGACAATCTTGTTTAGCCTCATTTTGGTATAATCAACACCATGGAACCCCCCCTAAAACATGTGGCTATCATTATGGACGGCAATCGTCGCTGGGCTAAAGCTCAAGGTCTTGATCCTGTCAAAGGCCACGAACAGGCTGCCAAAAAGGCCATCGAACCTCTTATCGAAAAATGTGTTGAGCTCGGTATTCCCTATGTCACTTTCTGGGCCTTCTCCACCGAAAACTGGAAACGTGACGAAGTCGAACTCAAAGGACTCTTTGAAGTTTTTCGTTTTGCTCTTGGTTCTCTAGCTCTCCGCTTTATCCAAAGAGGCGCCCGCTTGCGCATTTTAGGAGATATTAGCCGCTTCCCCAAAGACATTGCCCAGAAATCTCTGGAAATGATTACCAAATCCTCCAAAAATCATAAAATAACCGTCACTTTTGCCTTAAACTACGGTGGCCGTGACGAAATTCTAAGAGCCGTCAAAAAAATCGTAGCTAATAATACTCCTGTTGAAAAAATCGATGAGTCTCTTTTTTCTTCTTACTTAGACACCGCCGGTATTCCTGACCCCGACTTAATTATTCGCACGGGAGGAGAAAAGCGTCTTTCTGGCTATCTTCCCTGGCAATCTGTCTACTCCGAACTTCTCTTCACTCCCACTCTCTTTCCGGACTTCACTCCCGACCAACTCATCTTGGCTATTGACGATTTTCTCAAACGAGACCGCCGCTTCGGAGGCGACAGCCCCAAAAAGGTTAAATAATACTTTTTCAATTATTTCAGGTTCAAAACCCTTGCTTTCAAAACGCGAATAGATTTCTTCGTATGTTCCCTGCAAAGCAATCTTTCCCCCTGGGTACTTAAAATAGGCTGGCTCAACTCCGTATGTGCCAACTTCTCTCCCGGTAAAGCTGGTGTTTGTTTTCATTTCTCTCCAATATCGTGGTACTTCCATATCCACCAATACTATCTCCCCTTTTCTCTCAAACACTCTCAACTTTTAGATTTCTCGCGTCACAATATAATCTGCAATTCCTTTTAAATAATCAATTGCCTCCTTTGCCTCCCTATTCAGATTATTTTTGTTCAAACTCTCCGCAATCTCCACCGCCTCCCTCGCCAACTGCTTCGCCTTGTCTACCGAATAAGCAAAAGATCCCGACTCCTTAATTGCCATTTTTGCTTTTTTAATCTCTCCCTCCGTCGCTTCCTTATTTCCCCACGCTTCAAGCAGGGCTTTTTTCTGGGCTTCATTTCCCAGCTCTAATGTTTTTGCAACAAGAAGAGTGCTCTTTCCTTGGAGTAAGTCTGAGTCAACCGACTTTCCTGTTTTTTCTTGTTCTCCAAACATTCCCAAAACGTCATCTTGTAACTGAAAAGCAACTCCACCTTTAAAAGAATATTCTTTCAATGTTTCCAGTACTTTTTCATCAAGGCCAGCTAGTATCCCTCCAATAATTAGTGGGTTTTGAAATGTATAAATGGAAGTTTTTGCTCTGTGTATTGCCAATACCTTTTCCTCTGTTAGCTCACCAAGTTTGGGAAGAGTGACATCATATATTTGTCCAAAAGCCGTGTTGGTAATTCCCCTCATGAGAATTTTTGTCGCCTCAAGAACCTTCTCTTTATCTAAACCACAACTCAGTACTCTCTCATAACCAAGGCACAACACCACATCTCCTACATTTACCGCCATCGACTCCCCGTAATGTTTATCTCCTTCTCCAAAATACTCGTGGGTTGTTGGCCGTCCCCGACGTAGTTCGTCTTCATCCATAAAATCGTCATGCATTAGCAAGGCTGTCTGCACCAACTCAATTCCTTCCATCACTTTCCATATTTCCTCACCGGGTTTCTTCCCCGAAAGCAAATATCCAAAATAAACAAAGGATGCCCGGAGCCTTTTTGCTGCTCTTAAATTATGTTCTTTTGCGTGTTCCAGAACTTTTTTGACCAGCTTTTTTTGTGACTCTTCAAATCCAAACTCTTTTTCTATCTCCTCGTTCCAATACTTTTCCAATCTTTGATCAATCTTTATTACCAGCTCCTCTAGTCTTTCTTTTGCCAGATATCCTAAAGAATTATTCATCATGTCCGAATTTTACTGTAAAATAGTAATCAATGTTAGTTAAAGAGGCTCTCGCCATCGACTTGAAAACAATTTATGCCCCGGCAGAACCTTTTGTCGGTGAAGGCAGGGACACTCTCTCTACCTTGATAAATCCTCTTATTTACAACATTTTGATTATTTCCGGCATTGTTGCCTTTGCCACCATCTTGTTTGCCGGCTTCTCCCTCATCTCCGCCAGTGGTGACAAGGCCAAAACGACTCAAGCTTCACAATCTCTAACTTATGGCATAATTGGTTTAGTTGTCGTCGTCGCCGCCTTCATTATCACCAGGCTCATCGGCGCCGTCCTTGGTTTTAAATTTTTATAAGCAATATGCTCAGCAATTTATTTAATCTCTTCTTCAAAACAACCTACGCGGCTACGGAAGATGTCGTCGGCACCATTTCCCTGCCCGAAGGTATTCCCTCGGACATCGGTAAAACCGGTGACTTTGTTACTACCATTATTCGCTTTTTTGTCATTGTCGCCGGTCTTTTTACCCTTTGGCAATTCCTCATCGGCGGGTTTACCTATATCACCTCCGGTGGTGACAAGGCCAAAGTTCAAGAAGCTGGTAACAAAATTACCATGAGTCTTATCGGTTTGGTTGTTATCGCCGCCAGTTTCGTAATTATTGCCATCATCAGTCAACTTCTCTTTGGCGATTTCACCGCCATTCTAATACCTAAATTTAAATCTGTAACTCCTTAAAATGTCCTTACTCAACACTATTATCAAATCCGCACACGCTGCCGATATTGACGTCGGTGGTATCAAAGGTATTGGCCCTTTTGGTTTTGAAAATGTTGGTGTCAGTGGTTCCGAAACCAAAACTCAGCTTGGAAATATTCTTTCTACCGTGATCACCACCCTTACTGTTGTTGGTGGTCTGGCTTTCGTAATTTTCTTTACCCTGGGTGGTCTCAAATGGCTTACAGCCGGAGGCGACAAAGCCAAGGTCTCCGAAGCTCAAGCCCAGATGACTCAAGGAGTTATCGGTCTTGTTGCCATCGTTGTCGGCCTTTTTGTTACCGGTATCGTTGGTGGAGTCCTCGGCATTGATTTCCTTAACCCTTTTTCAATATTATTTCCCAATATATAAACATGGTCACTCTTATCAAAAATCTTTTTGTTACCCAGGTCTACGCTGACGAAATCATCAACCGTGCTCTTCCCTTAGATATTGCCTCCAAAACTCCCAGCGAAGGACTCGCTTTTTACATCGCCATTCTCTGGCGCTCTATTGTCACCCTTGGTGGAGTCGCTTTCATTATTTTTCTCATCTGGGGAGGAATTGAATGGCTTACAGCTGGAGGCGACAAAGGCAAAGTTGAAACCGCCCAAAAAATGATCAGTAATGCCTTTATTGGCTTGGCCATTCTCATTGCCTCCTACGCCATTGCCCTCTTCGTACAAAATGCCTTTAAGATTAATATTCTTGCCCCTGTTTTTCCAAGCAACCTATGATTAAACTAATTCCTTCTGTTTTCGCCGCGGACCAAGTCGTTGATATCGGGGGAGAAGTTAGTAAAAACAACTTTTTTGGTTACTCCTGTATCGGCAATCTTATTGGCAATATTATTAGTGTTGCCTTTATTATTGCCGCTATTGCCACTTTTGCCTTCTTGGTTATCGGCGGCATAAACTGGCTCACTTCCGGAGGCGACAAAGGTAAAGTTGAAACCGCCCAAAAAATGATCAGCAATGCTCTAATTGGTCTCGCCATCGTTGCCGCTAGCTACGCCATCTATGTTCTCGTTCTTGATTTCTTCGGTATTGATCTCAGTCAGCTTTGTACTGACAATCCCGTCGGCAGTTGACAACCAAAGAAAACACTATAATAATAAATACAGTCTCCATTAATTAATAAAAAGAAAATATATGTCTTTAATTCCTCAAACCTTCGCCGCAGAAATCGGTTCACTTAGACCCGCCAATATGAAGATCACCGATATTGGTAAATTAATTTCTGCCGCCATTCAAGTTGCCTTTATTGTCGCCGGTATCCTTACCTTCGTCTTCTTGGTTCTTGGTGGTATCGAATGGCTCACTTCCGGAGGTGATAAATCTAAAACCGAACAGGCCAGAAACCGCATTACCGCCGCTCTTGTCGGTCTCGCCATCGTTGCCGCTTCCTGGGCCCTCATGCAACTCATTTCCTACTTCTTCGGTATTGATATCTTTTCCGGTAATATTACCCCTCCTCTCCCTTACTAAGTATTTAGAATTAGTCAAGAAACCCCGGGCAACCGGGGTTTTTGTTAGGATATAATGATTTTATGAACTTTCAACTTGTTCCCCAAGTCTATGCCGCTTCCTGGGTAGAGATTAATCCCGAGTGTGTTTCCCCCGAAGGAGTTGCCACCATCAAAGGTATCGAGTGTGTTTTTAGCAACCTTATCAGCCCAGTTCCCGCCCTTCTTGCTCTTGTTGCCGTCGGCATGATTATTTTTGCTGGTATTCGCCTTCTTACCGCCGGAGCCGACCCCAAAGCCGTCGCCGCCGCTTGGAGTACCTTTACCTGGGCTATCATTGGCCTCATTCTTCTTTCTGTTGCTTGGCTGATTCTTGTTTTAATCAGCAAATTTACCGGGACTGATGTTACCACCTTCACTATCCCTACTCTCTAGAAGGACAACATCCGTTTATAATTGTTTTTAGTGAAGAAATTTCTACTTGCCACAATATTTTTTACGATTATTTCGATAGGCTTTTCTACACCTTCTTTTGCCGTTACCCCCACCCCTACTGCTGAACCCTTACCTATAAACAATACTCCCTGTGATGGTACCGTCTACCCACCCAATAGCACCTGTTACGATAAAGTCGAAAACGTTGAAAACCTTGGAATAAATCCTGTCGACTCAAATGAAGCCCTTCTTTCTTACCCCCTCTCTTGTATTTCCGCTCCCTCGATCACTTACAGAGAAACATTCGTTGGCAACATTTCTTCTCCTTTGGGGCTACCCGTACTAAGAAATGTCACTATCAATACCGATGTCTCCGCAGCTCAACTTGGTTTTCTCGGCCCGGACAGTACCACTCTCAACAATACCAATCCCGACAAAATTGCCCAAAAATATCTCTTTAATGCTCTCTTTGACCGCCCCGGAGCCGACCCCGAAGCCCCTCGGGAATCATTCCGCACTTACTGGCGCATGCTCGACAGTCTTTCTCAAGCCCAACTTAAAGCCTATTTCATCGAAAAAACCACCAACCATACTTTCTACTACGTCGGGCAAGACAAAAAACAACACGAGGTTAAAGTCGATACCGCTTGGAAAAATAAACTTCCCGTTTGTCTAAAAACCTTTGGGCTTGAAGTTAATAATTTTATTATTGATTGTTGGAAAAACGGCCGATACTATGATCAATACACCAAACTTGGGCAGGATAATCCTCAAGTTCAGGAAGAATATGACGCCCTCCTTCCTTTTAATTTCGACAACGCCCGCGGTTATATTTCCAGCGGTCTGAACGTCTCTGAAGAAAATATTCCTTATCTCAAAGCAATTATTAGTGGCCTCAAAGGCGACAAAACTTCACTTTCTTCAACTCCTGGCCTTTTTGATTTTTATACTCCAAGCTGGACGAATAAAAATATCGCCAAATATCCCACCACCCCCAACGAAATTTTCCAATATCCCCTAATTTTACTTATCGCCGCCAATCCTCAACTCAACGATAACTGTCTTACTCCTACAGATGGTTCGTCTCTCTCTTCACCAAAAACTTATCCCAACAACCCCACAACTACCCAAAACGTCGTTGTTTCCGCCACTCCTCAATTGGTAAGCAGTACTCCCGATCAATGTGTTTGTAGAGACCCCAACTCCTATTACTGTTATGCCTATTATCGCTGCAACTCTTACAGTAATAACGAAACTTCCTGTAATAGTAGCGGGGGCTGTAACTTTATCAAAGGTCAAAATGTTTATGAACTCACCGGTACCGCCGTCGGTAAACCCATTACTGTTTTCAACAACCCCTATGTCACTACTCTCACCGACTTAGTCATTGGTGGCAAACCCTTATTCCCCAACGCTTCTAAATTTCCCCTAACTGAGACCGCTAGACAAATAATTAACTTCGTTTCGGACAAAATTTTAAATCCGGTTCAGCCTTCTTTTTATAAAATGCTTCTCCCCGATTCTGCCTCCGAGTCCGCATCTCCCAAAAAACTTGTCAGTGCTCCATCAGTCAGTACCTCCGCTACTTCTGAAATTACCTCCGCCACCGTTACCGTTGACGGTGCCGACACTATCAATCGCGAAAGTAATCTTGCCCAAGACGCTATGCATCTCCTACAAAATTGTTGGCTTGTCCCCTCGGACCAACAGGTTTCCGCCAAATGTGGTCGAAAGGTTACTGTTCCTGTTGGTGAGTGTGCTCTTTCGGCAGAACCTCTAACCGGATCCTGCAGCAAGGATTCCTTCGCCCAATATGCTGTTGGTCTTACTTCGCCCCTTACTAGCTTTATTCCTCTTGTCACTTCGGAACTATCCGCTGTTTATGCCGAAGCCGAAAGGGAAACTGGTGTCTCCTGTGTTATCCTCGCCGCCATTCATTCTATGGAGGCGGGTAACAACGCTTGCCAATCCCTAATCAGCGGCCGAAAAATTGGTGATCCGGAACCAGACAATGGCGGTGCCACCTACAGTACTCTTCTGGAAACAGCGATTGCCGCCGGCGAAGAGTTCGCCGGTAAGCTGGCCTTCGCTCGTGGACGCCTTCAAAATGATCTAGGTCGGAACCCAACCGGTTTTGAAGCTCTCACCACTGCCTTTTCTTTTTACAATGGTGGTGGAAACTCAAACTGTCTCAGCAACCCACCCGCTTCAAACTACGGCTCGTGTCCCCCTCTTTTTAAAGGAGAGGATGATCCTTACCCTCTCAGCCGTTTTGATCAAAGGCACGCCACTATGTATCTTCGTTGTCTCAAAGATAACGACTGTTCTTCTGCTGTTCTCTTTACTCGTCCAGGAGCCTTTTCTGTTGCTTTAAATTATTACAACTCACTTCCATAAAATGTTAAGAAAAACCAAAATATTTCTCTTAATCGGCTCGGTGATTCTTCTTGTTCTGATTGTTATTTTCATAACCCGATCATTAAGTTCCAAAACCGGAATCCAACCGGAACCTGTTATTCCGGAGAGTCAAATAGGCACCACCTCCATTCTCAACCAATCAAGCCCCGACATTGCCTTCAAAACCAAACAAGTTCTTCTTCCCAAACTTCCGATTTATCTTTATAACTTCAAAACATCTTCTGGTATTGCCACCGACATCTCCATTTCCTCATACAAAAATGACTCCCCCGAAACTATCAGGATCGAGATCTTTGGACCGGACTACCTTTACAACCAAACCGATCCTGGCACAAATCCCAACATGATTGCCTTCAAAGAGTCTTTCGAAAAAGTTATTAGTATTCTCGTCGAAAATAATGTCAACATCAAAGATCTTCACATCTCCATGGGAAATAAAAAATATATTCGTGACATTGCCGAAGAGTGGATAAAGACTCTTAATCTTCTGCCTTAAACTTACTCACTCGTGTATAATAATTTTTGAATATGTTACGTCGCCTCGCCCCAATTCTGACCATTATTTTCTTCATTTTTATCTCACTTTTTTTTGTACCAAAAATCAATGCCGAAGAGACCCTTCCCGCACTTGATGACATCATCACAAAAGATAACACTCTAGACAAAACTCTCCAAGATTTTTGTGCCAAAAGATCCGGCAATCAGATGAATCTAGAAACCTGGTACTCCGGCAAGTGTACTGCCGACACTTTTTCTGGAGAAGGAATTGGTTTCTCTGACATCGTTATTCTTGATCTGGCCGAAAAAATTTACGGTCAAAAAGACCCCAAACAAACATTTTCCAAAACACTCAAGGGAATTTTGGACGCTATTAAACTCCAAGGCTACAACACTCCGGAGGAACAAAAACTTGCCATCGACTACGCTAGGCAAAAACTAATTTCCAACCAAAACACTGGTCTTATCGGCCAATCCGGAAAAATGATTAGTCTCTTGTTTCAAAATCAACCGGTTTCCACCAAGTCATATCTTGCCCATGTCACTCAAAATCTTCAAAAACACAAGGTAATTCCCTCGGCTCTAGCCGCCACTTCTCCAGGAACAGGCTTCAACACTTTTTCTCCTTTTCTCAATATCTGGATCGCCGTCAGAAACCTTGCTTATTTAATCCTTGTTGTCTTCTTTATTGTCTATGGTTTTATGATGATGTTTCGCGTCAATCTTGGTCAAAAAACGGTCATCACTGTTCAGCTCGCTATCCCCAAACTCATTATTACTTTACTGATAATCACTTTTTCGTATGCCATCGTTGGTCTGATCTATGATCTTATGTGGGTAATCATTTACTTCATTTTTGGCTACCTTGAAAGCCAAAACATTACCGTTCTTGGCTATGTCGGCGATATTGCAAAATTTGCCTCTGGAAATTCATGGGGTGGAATGGTTGGTTCATTTATTTTGAACTCGGCTATTGCCGGACCCGTTGCAATTCCTTCTGTTCTTAATCTCATTTTTGGGGGTATTGGCGAAGGCCTTGGCATCTTAGTAAGTTTTACTATTACCGGGGTTCTTATTATGCTTGTTCTCATTATTGCCGTCCTTATTTCCTACGGAAAACTATTTCTCAAACTAATTGGCGCCTTTATCTCCGTCGTCATCTCTCTAATTATTGGGCCAATTATTCTTCTGGGAAATGCTCTCCCTGGGTCTACAGCCATTGGCACCTGGTTTAGAGGAATTGTGGCTAACCTTGCCGTTTTTCCCGTCACTATGTTGTTTTTACTCTTCTCATATATTCTTATGATTCAGCCTTTAATTGGTACCTGTACTGATATCATCGGTCCAATGAGAACCTTCTTTCAACCCGGTAGTGCCGACGAACCGGCCGTTTTTTGTGAAAGACTCTACGGCGTAAGAAGCCTTGTTGATGGATCAAACATCAAAGTTACTGGAATACCATTAATTGCTCCTCCGCTCGTTGGTTTTGATGCCCGAGGTCTTCTCGCTCTTCTTGGTATTGGACTTCTTCTCATGGCCTCCAAATATGTCGACATGGTCAGAGACTCTCTCAAAGTTGCTCCCTTCAAGTATGGCAGTGCTCTCAGTGAGAATATTACTACAGGTAGAGAAGTTTACTCAGGAGCCAAAAAGGCAATCACTGAACTGTCAAGTAAGCCAGGTTCCGGATCACTTCCTCCAGGAGCAGGTTTCGGCGGTAACCCAACTCCCACCTCTTCAGGAGCAAACTTTGGTGGCTCTCCTACACCCACCCCCCCAGGAGCGGGCGGTGGTACCACCCCTACACCCTCGCCTGAGTAGTTGATCAATCACTCAGTAAGAAAAGTGCATAAACCGTCACTCTTCGAAGAGTAAAGCTTTGAATTATTCTCCACACTAAACCAATCTTAGAATCCTCCCTTAAGAATTTTTTCTAGAATATCGCCCGCAACACTACCCGCCACCTTACGGGCACCGCTATCTTTCCCAGTAAGTTTTTTTCCAAAATCTTTTAAGTTTTGAAGATCCTCGGCCTTTCCTCCTTCTGGAATTCCATATCTTTTCTTAAAATCCTTCAGTTCCTCGTCAGTTCTGAACAAAAAACCAGAAACTCTATATTCATTTAATTCTTTTGCCATCTGAGTCAGTGACATCGTCTGAGATTTTTTGTAATTTTCAACCAGATCTCCCAATCTTTCCAATAAATATTGTTCTCTATTAATCCTAATTTTTTTTCCATCCTTTAATCTTTCTCTCATTATCACTGGGTAATAATCTACTCCAAGTATCGACTGAAAAGATTTAAAGTTTGGGTTGCTCATGTACTGTATCTCTTTTGACATCGTCGTTGACACTTTTCCTATGGTTTCCAGCCATGTATTAAACGCTATCTCATTATCTAAAGACACCTTTCCTGGCTCTTCTACCCCAAGCCTCAAGTTTCTTAAAGCTTCTACTGTCAAAACAGCATACTCTCTTGGTGGAATACCAACCTCATTATCAACTTTCATACGGATTTCGCTCTGAGTTTTAAAAAAACTAGCATTTTCCCCAGCAGCTTTTTCTGCGTCGGACCATAGCTTTTCCCAAAAACTACTCACTCCGGGGTCAAGATGTTTCCAAAGTTCTGGCCAGTATCTTAAGACATAATTTCCACTAGCTGTTGAATCCACCGCCCCCACGAGATCTCTTCTCTTATTCATTGCTTTTCTAAAGAAAGCTCCATTATTATCATCACCATTCTTTTCAATTACCCAAGCATTCCCCTTACTACCATCTTGATGAGCATATCCGGCCACACCGTACCTTGCTTCTCCGCCAGTAACTCGATAAAGATCCCTCGCAATTAAATAGTGTAGCCTATTACTCTTTGTTGCTTCGAGGACTCTATCTTCCAGGTTTGGATCTTCCAATTTAAAAATATTGTTTTTGTTGCCGTTGATATCGTTATATGATCTCCTTGCCTCTTCATCTATCTTCGCCAAACACAACGTCACACCATCATTATCGTGTTGGGACATTCTGTCTTGTAGATGAATTAATCTATCAAATTGTTTTCCTTTTAATTCTGATGCGTATTTCAACATCGAATCGTCAACAGCCCCCCTACTATTCACCATTAATCTCAGGTCGTGCAAAAGACCCATGTCCAAGAGTTCTTTTTCTAATTCCTTAGCAAGATCTTCACCATCGACACCAACACTCCTCACTTCTGCCAAAGATCTTGTTAGTACTCCTTCCATTGGGGACATCTGATAGACATTGATTATGTTTGCTGACATATCATAAGCCTTCTCTAGTTCCACATTGTATCTACTCAAAGACTCTTCTAGTTCCGGTCTCATTTCCCCTTTTTCTCTATATTCTTGAATCCTTTGGTTTTCCTTTTCTGTTAGAGCCCTCGCTGCCCCGTTCACTTTCTCAATATCCTCGGGAGAGGCACCTTTCTTAACCAACATATCTCTTAACGTCATCAGCGCTCTTCTCTGTTCGAGCAATGCTGGATATCTCCCAATATTTTCCAATCTCTGATCAGTCTCAGATTTTTTTCTCTCTTCTTGTGGAGGATTTTCTTTCTCTTGTTTTGGAACAATTGTTGTTTGTTTTTCTTTTTTTATTTCTCCTTGAAACTCTTCATTTCTCCTTAAATCACTCACCTTCAAATTTATTATGTCAACAATCTTTTTTTCCTCATCGTTTAAATCTTTATCTTCCTTAATTTTTACCAACATTTCTCGCAAAACTGCTTTTCTTTGTCCCAAAACTTTATTTCCTTCTTCAGTTCCAACTTGTATATCTCGTCTTGTAAAGGAATCCACGTCTACTCCGTGTTCTTTTAATCTGTTATTTGCTTCATTAACCTTCTCTTTATGCTCCAGATATCTTGTCGTATCTGATCGATCCTCACGAGAAACAACTGCCAATACCAAACTTAAATCGTCACTAGCATTATATTCGTCAATTTTCTTTTCAATTTCAGTTGAAGGTACAGTTTCCGTTTTCTGTTCTCTTGGTAAACTCACATTGTCCACACCGGGAATACCACCTTTTTTTTCGATTAATCGTTGCATTCTCTCACTTAACTGTATTTCTGACATCTCTTGTTAAATATAAACCTATAACTGTCTAAATTATATCATCAATCTTACTTTTTACCACAAATTCGCTATACTGAATGAAGACCTATGGCCATTCAACAGCATCCTTTACCCCAAGACATCAGTAGTTACCGCTTCAGGCTAATTGGTGACATGACTTTAAAACAATTTGCTTCTCTTGGTGTCTGCATCATTTTTGCCATCATTGCCTACAGTATTCCCTTACCCTTCTTCTTTAAATATCCCATTGTTTTTGCTTTTCTTCTTCTTGGTGTTGGTATGGCCTTTCTCCCTGTTCAAGGTCGTTCTCTTGATGTCTGGTTGATTGCCTTCATTAAATCAATCTACTCACCCACCCAATACTCCTGGAAAAGAACTCCGGCCACTGCTGCCGGAACCGAAACCGCCGTCCCCACCAAAGAAAACAATCTCCAAGTCACTCAACCGGTTACCAATGCTCGTATTGAAATAACCCAACCACCTGTTATCTCTCCAAAGCAACCAGAAATCGTGCCAAACACCCCCGTTCCCCAATCAATTGTGACTACCTCTATTACCGAAACAGTTGTTACCCCAACAGTTGTTGTTCCGGAACCAATGCCAACCACTCAAGAACCAATCCCAACACCCAACGTTTCCTCTCAGCCCCTACCCCCAACCCAACCTGTCACATCAACAAAAACTCCCGCCCCCACAGTAAATCTTCCCATTCCTTTTACTTCCACCACACCCAATACACTCGTTGGCCTTACCCTAACTCCCTCCGGCCACATTCTTGACTCTGTTTTGGTCGAAATCAAAAAAGACAACCTCACTCTCCGTGCTACCAAGAGCAACAAACTCGGACAGTTTATGTTTGCTCGCCCTCTAGACTCCGGTCTATTTCAAATTCTTGCCGAAAAAGAAGGTTTTTCTTTTGCTCCCTACTCCTTAGAACTCACCGGAGAAATTGTTAAACCTCTAAAAATTCAAGCTCAATAAACATGCCCGACAACATCAAAGCCTCCACCCAAGAACATCTCGATATCTACGCCATTAAAGATCACCTTGTTTTCCTTAAAGATGGCTCAGCTGCTCTGGTTCTCAAAACTACAGCTATAAACTTCAACCTTCTCTCCGAAGAAGAACAAGATGCCACCATTTATGCCTACGCCGGTCTCTTAAACTCTCTTTCTTTCCCTATTCAAATTCTTGTCCGTTCCCAAAGGAAAAATATCTCTGACTACCTTGGCCTTATTGACACTCGTATTCAATCCGTCTCCTCACAAAAAATAAAGGAGCAACTTCTGGCTTATCGTCAATTTGTTAAATCTCTAGTCAAGGAAAATCGTGTTTTGGAAAAGAAATTTTATGTCATTATTCCTTTCTCCGAAATTGAACTCGGTCTCTCAAAATCATCTTTTAATCCTTTTGCCAAAGCTCCTCAAAAACCGCCCTTTGACCTTGTCTATATTGAAGAAAAGGCCTCTACCGTTCTTTATCCTCGTCGAGACCATTTGATTAGACAATTTGCCCGTATTGGTCTCAAAGCTTCTCAACTCACTACCAGCGAACTCGTTACCTTCTTCTACACCATCTACAACCAGAGCTCAACCACCATAAGTTCAATCCCCACCAATATCCCCGCTAATTCCTAATTAATGACCTTAGGTTATACTTAAATCATGGGGTTAAATCTCTTCTCTCTTGGTGCCAAAAAGACCGAAACTATACCAACAGTAGCGGCATCTCCTGTCACACCCAAGGAAGAAAAACCTCGAGCTCCCCTTTCGGCTATCAAAGACACCGCCAATGCCGCCTCAATTCAGGATGTCTTAGCTCCTTCTTCCATTGAAGTTGATTTTTCCTTTATAAAAATCGATGACAACTACATCCGTACTCTCTTTATCACCGGTTATCCTCGCTATGTCTCAGCCAACTGGCTCGCCCCTCTCATAAACTTCAATCACTCTCTTGATATTTCTATGTACGTCTATCCCAGTGACTCCAAAGACACCTTAGACAATCTCAGGCGCCGTCTGGCCGAGATGGAAGCCGAGATCAACACGGATATTGAAAGGGGTCGTATTCCCCAAGCAGCTACCGAAGCCGCTCTTGAAGATGCCAAGTCTCTTCAGGCACAACTCGTTAAGGGAGCCGAACGTTTTTTTCAATTTTCTCTCTACATCAGTATCTCTGCCGAGTCCGAAAAAGAACTTAACACCGTCACCTCTCAGGTTCAAAGTATGCTCGCCTCTCTTCTGATCATCAGCAAAGTTGCCTCTCTTTCCATGGAGGATGCTTTCAAGACCACCCTTCCTTACTGTAAAGACAAATTAATGATTACCCGAAACATGGACACTACCGCTCTGTCCACCACCTTTCCTTTTACCAGTTCCGAACTCTCCGACAATCAAGGAATTCTTTACGGAATTAATGCCCACAACGACTCCCTTATCATTTTTGATCGTTTCTCTCTGGAAAATGCCAATATGCTTGTTCTGGCCACGGCTGGCGCCGGAAAATCTTACGCCGTCAAGTTGGAAATTCTCCGCTCTCTTATGTTTGACACCCAAATTATTATTCTTGACCCGGAAAATGAGTATGAAATGGTTACCAAAGCAGTTGGTGGTAACTATATTTCTTTTTCTTCCAGCTCTCCTCATAAAATTAATCCTTTTCAAATTGCTCGACCTGCGGAAAGTACCGAAGACGAAATGGGTTATAAATACCTCTTCCTCATGTCCCTTCTTAAAATAATGATTGGTGCTATGTCTCCCATGGAAGAAGCCACTATGAATCGTGCTCTAGTTCTCACCTATCGTCAAAAAAACATTACCGACGATCCTGCCACTCATACCCAAGAACCTCCTCGAATGGAAGACCTCTACCGCGCCATCATTGGTATGGAAGACCAGACCGCTAAAGTTTTGGCTGCCAGACTCGAACGCTACGTCATGGGAAGTATCAAGGGCACTTTTGATCAACAATCAAATATCAATATTGATGCTCCAATAACCGTTTTTTCTCTGCGTGATCTTGCCGACGAAATCCGTCCGATTGTTATGTTTATGATTCTTGATTTTGTCTGGACCGAGATTCGCAAAAATCTCCGAAAGCGGATGCTTATTGTCGATGAAGCCTGGTATCTTATGCGTTTCGAAGACTCTGCCAAAATTCTCCAAGGCTTTGTCAAACGTGCTCGCAAATACTATCTCGGGGTTACCGTCATTTCTCAGAATGTAGATGACTTTTTAGCTTCCCCTTATGGTAAAGCCATCATTACCAACTCTGCTCTCAAATTTCTTCTAAAACAATCTTCTGCCGCCATCAATCAAATTGCCGAAGTCTTTTATCTCTCTCAAGGAGAAAAACAGCTTTTGGTCTCGGCTGGTGTAGGTGAAGGTATTTTCTTTGCTGGACAAAACCATGTTGCCATAAGAGTTATTTCCTCCCCCGACGAACATGCTCTGGCCACCACTAAACCCTCGGAAATTCTCGAAGCACGTAAGCAACAAACTACTTAAATCAACTCATGGCATCAGGAAAAGAAATTGTTATCCAGCAGCTTCATCAAGTAACTGATCTTCTCAGTTCTCAAAAAGCGGAAGCCTCTCTCACCAAAGATGATTTAAAAATCTTTTCCCTTGCCCAAAAATACTTTGGCGAAAAATATTTTTTCACCAACAGCTACTCCAAATTTCTCAAAAATCTTCCTATTTCTGCTGTCACCGACTACATCGCCAATCTAGAAAAACAAGCGGAAAAAGAAAAAGAAGAGGTTATAAAAAAGGAAACAACTAAAGAACAAGCAGCTTCAATTCCTCCGGAAATTGAAGCTCTGGTTGCCGAGTATCAACAAAATCTTGCCTTACTTGAAAGTGAAGAAATTAAATCAAGTCCTCAAAAAACGGTTGCCGAACAAGTCAAAATTGCCATCGCTCATTCTAAAATTAAAGATCTTGCTTTGGCCAATCGAGAAAGAAGACAATCTCAAGGAGAAAATTTTAAACAGGTAGATGACCTTCTTGTTTCTCTTGGGTCTCCTAAATCAGGATCCAAAAAAGAAGCTTTAAACTCATCCTTCGTTGCCATCAAAGAAGTTGCCCATACTTATACTGGCTTTTCCAAACTCTCTCCTAAATTACAAGAGCAAATTATTTCCTCAGCAGCCGAACTTAATCTCGTTGGTGTCCGAGATCTCGACACGGCAATTCAAGCTTCTACTCTCCAAATCGACATTTCATCTCTTGCAGAGTCGGATAAAACTAATCTTGCTACCATTCCCGGAGGTTTTGTTTCCACTATTTATCAAGAAGTGACTTCTTTAAATAGTCAAGCTACCGTATCTGAAACAAAAATTTCCGATAATGAACAAATAATTATTAGTCTCCAAGATGAAATTTCCTCTCTGCCCGAATCAGAAAAGAAAAAATTATCTCTTGAAATAAAAAATCTTATTGCTGAAAATGAACATCTTTCGGCCTCAATAGAATCTCATTCGACCCAACTTACCGATTTAATAACCAAACAAACGGAGTCTTTCAAAGGCTTTGAAAAAAACCGTGAAGAAAGACTTTCTCACGATCCAGATCTCCAGGATCGAATTGAACTAGCCAATAAAAATATTGTTTCAATTCATAACAATCTTGAGATTAACGGTATTAAAGCCCATATCCCCACCCCTATGGATGATGCTCATCTTCTTGAAGATGCCCTTCGACAAAATTTTCCGGGGACTCTCCGTCCCAACTCAGGTTATCAAGCTGAATATGCCGCCAGTCTTCTCAACACCCCCCAAACACAAAATTCTGATTTGTCTCCGCAAGCCGTTCTTTTATATGGCAAAGAACTTACTCCCCAGCTTCTCACCAAAGCTCGTCTTTTTGCCCAAAATAAACCCGACTCTGCTCTAGGAAAACTTTATACCACACGCAAAGATATTTTTGACTCTGCCGGCAGCCAAATCAGAAAGATCTCCCAGTCTCTTTTAGGAAAAGAGATTTCTCAAACATCTACCAGAATTGGCCGAACTTTCGGTTCAGTTTCAAAATTTTTTGGAAGAGTCTCAGATAAAATTCCCGGAGGTTTTGGTACTGTTTTTCGGGTTATTCAAGATCCTTGGGGAACTCTTCGATCTTGGGCGGGTCGAAAAGCCGGTGAATTTATTACCAGACAATTAGTCCAACGCCTTACAAACGAGACTCTCAAAAAAGGAGCCGAAATGCTTCTCAAAAACGGTCTCAAGGAAACCTTTAAAAAACTTGCTCAACAGGCCGCCACCAAAGCTGCCGTTAAAGTCGGTGCCAAAGTTGGTATCAAAGTTGCTCTCGAAGCTGGTGCTCAAGTTGCCAATGTCGTTCCCGGTCTCGGACTTCTTCTTGCCGTCTTAATTGATATCTCTTTTTGGGTCGGCGAAAAAATTATTGGCTTTACTAAAGCTCTTGCCAGATCTGTCTATGGTGAAGAAGTAAAAACTCGTGACGTTCTTGCTATCCCCGCCATGGGTATCGCCTCTTTTGCGGGAGGAGTAGTCTCCTTTTTTTCCGGTCTTGGCACCACTACTGTGGTTGCTGCTAGTTCCGCTGTTGGTATCATTACCGCCGGTACTCTTATTGTCTTTTTCTTTTACATCACCTCCATTGTCGTTGCTCCTTTAATATCCACTCTTGTTCAACTTGAATCGACCCCCAAAACTGCCTATACCGGTACAATTCTTCCTGGATGTCCCAATACCTGGCCGGTTGGTGAAGGTTATATCCTCACTCAAGGTCCGGGGGGAAAAGGTTCTCATGGTAACACCGGTTATGATCAATCTATTGATATTGGTACCCCTCTTGGTACTCCTGTTATTAGTACCACCTTTGGTGTTGTTAGTTTTGCCGGTTTTTCATCGGAGTATCTCAATACCGACATTCTCATTATTGATTCTGTCCTCGAAGATGGCACCGCTTTTAAAGTTGTTTATGCTCATCTCACCAGTATTGATGTTGCCGTCGGAGGTAGCGTCGAAATTGGTTCTATTTTAGGAACCACCGGTACTGCTGGAACGGGACCTCACCTTCACTATGAATACAAAGGTCTTCTTTACAATCAATGTCCGGCCGGTGGAATTCAACTTTCCGAAAACTGCCCCCTTGGTGAACTTTACCCTGGTATAACCAGCTGTTCTAATAGACCTCAGGTTTATACTAACTAATATAACCATATGAAAAACATCCTTAATTTTTTTACCCAATCAAAACTCCGAACCAACTTAATAATTCTTGCCGTTGTTGTCGTCTTAATTATTGTTATCAACGCCTTTACTGGTGTTTTACAAACCGAAAAATCTCCAAGCACCGAACCTCTTATTCCTTCTCTTGTTACCACTACCTCCACTACTACCTCTCCCCTACCCACTCCTGTTTTAAATATCAAATGGAACGAAGTTAAAGATCCCCAAACACCGGAAAAACTTTATGAATACTCACTTGTTTCGCCTTTAACTTCATCTGATAATCAGAACAGACTTCCTTCTTTACTCGGTTTTTCAAATTCTCAAAAGGTCACTGTCAAAGACACTAATATCTCCATCTGGTCAAACAGCAAACACTCTCTTGTTATTAACACCAAAAACAACTCCATTATCTACTCCACCAATAATCCTCCTGTTCAAGATGGACCTCTCTTTACTCAAGAAAATAGTCTCACTGCCGCTCGCAAAATCATCAAGGATCTTTTTGGTGAAGATGTTGAAGCCACCCTTATAAATCAAAGGGTCGATTACTATAAAACTTTTAATATTTATTCTTCTCCTTCAACCATAGAAAATGCCGATCTTGTTCGCGTTTCCTTCTATCAGTCAATCAATCAATTTCCTGTCCTCGCTCAGTCGGAAACTGGTGCTGTTTTTACCTTCTATCTTGATCACAATCTAAATATTCATAGTATCTCTATTGTTGGTGGCTTTACTTCCGTCGCCCTAGGCAAGGAATTAGTTATTTATCCTTTCGTTGATGTTAAAAAATTAGCTAACTCTGCTCAAAGATTAAATGCCTCTCCTGATCTTGATGTAAATTTTCAAACAGCTTCCAGTAAAAAAATAGATCTTTCTGTCTCCCAATCACAAATTGGCTATCTTCAAATTCAAAATGTCTACCTTCCCATCTATATTCTCGAAGGAAATTTAACCGGCACCAACGTCACCCAACAGTCCGGCATCTATGCTTTACCTGCCTCAAAGTAAATTACTCCTGAACCCGAACAGGCATCACTACCTGAACCCAGGTTTTCTCATCCTCATTTCGAAATACACTTGGTTTTAGCTCACCTTCAGTTTCCCAAATTACTGTTTCTGAAGTACAGCTAGCCAAATAATCCAGCAGATATCTAGCATTAAAAGCCACCGTTAATTCATCACCTTCTGTCGTTGCCGGGACGTTACTCACACTTGTTCCTACTTGTGAATTTTCTGCTCTCACCACCACTTTATCTTTTTCCATCTGTAGCTTTACGATATTAGCATTGTCCCTTGCAAACAAACTGGCTCTTTTGACGCCTTCTAGTATCTCTCCTTTGCCAAATACCGCTCTTGATGAGTAAGTGTTCGGCATGATCTGTTGATAAGGAGGAAACTCGCCTGCGATTAGTCTCGAAGTTACCTCAATCTCCCCTACTTTAAAAATGACCTGTTGATTACTTTTATTAAACTCCAACGAAAAATCATCCGCTCCTGTTTCACCCAACATTTTCGAAATTTCTTGCAGTGATCTTGCCGGAAGAATTAGTCGTGTTTCTTTCTCTAGTTCTGTTTTTGACAAAGTCAGACTATCAACCGACAAACGATATCCGTCTGTCGCCACCAAAGACACCTTTTCTTCATTGATCTCCCACAGCACTCCTGTCAACACTGGTCTTGTATCATCACGAGCCGCACTCACACACACTCTGTCTATTTTTTGTCTAAAATCTCCACTTCGAAGGACGACTTGAGCCTTATTGGCTCTCGGAACACTCGGAAAGTCTTCAGCTCCCTGACCCACAATTTCAGAAACAATGCCATCTACTTCGATTTTGACTACATGTTTTTCTACAGACAAAGTTACATTTCCAGAAGGAAAACTCGACACCAGCTCTGAAAACAACTTTGCCGGTACCACCACTTCACCCTCTTCTTCAACCTTAGCTGAAAGACTGAGCCAAAAACTTATTTCCAAGTCCGTCGCCACCAAACTTACTTCATTATCTTTCGCTTTAAGCATCACCCCTGACAATATTGGTAGCTGAGGTCTTGAACTCACACCTCGGCTCACTATTCCTAAAGTTCTTTTAAGTTCTCCTGATTCGACAATTATTTTCATAGAATTTTCTTCTAATTATTATATTAATCTAAAATAGTAACAGTAGTAGTAATGTCTGTTGATTTGTTGATTATAGCTTTGCTCATCGCCTGTCTTTCTTGTTATTAAATTATCTTCGTTTGTTATATCCGTATTTTTGCAACAATTATCTATTTTTAAAGACTATTATTTTCAGAACAACTCATTTTTTTTGTTGATAATTTTCGGGATAACTTTACTCCCTTATCAACACTAATTTTTAATTTAATCTTATTAATCCACTTTTTTCCAAGTTATCCACGTGTTGGGGATAAAATGTGGATACCTAAGTGTATAACGCCTGTTTAATGGCTGTTACTTTTCGCCTTACATCGGCATTTTTGTTTACTTCAATCTTCATTTTTTCGACTGCGTGCATCACGGTGGTATGATCTCTTCCACCCATAATCTCCCCCACTTTCTCCAACTGAATATTTAAGGTATCACGTAATAAAAACATGGCAATGTGGCGGGCCACCACCAAATCGGCTTTTCTGCTTGTTCCCAATAAATCTTTATTTCTGTAATCAAAATATTTAGCCACTGTTGATACTACCTTAATAGGTCTTACCTTAACTTCCTTTATAAAACTCGCCGGCAGTCCCATTGTTTGTTGCACCATTTCCTTCGTCAGTACTCCCTCTTCCAGACTTGCTCCAACCGCCAACTTTACAAAAGTACCTTCAAGTTCTCGAGCATTAGTATTAAAGTTATTTGCCATTAATTCATAGGCTCCATCCTCAACTTCGACTTTAATTTCCTGAGCTTTTTGTCTTAAGATTGCCAATCTCATTTCGTAGTCCGGTAAACCGATATCTACGGCCATTCCTCCCAAAAATCTACTTTTCAATCTATCCTCTAAACCTTCGATGTCCTGAGGTTTACGATCAGATGTCATCACAATCTGTGCCGACTTATTTGTTAGTTCATTAAAAGTATGGAAAAACTCCTCTTGTGTTGAGTCCTTTCCTCCAAAGAACTGGACATCATCAATCAGCAGCGCTCCCACCTGACGGTATTTTTTCTTAAAAGCCTCAGTCATTTTTGATCGGAGTGAATTCACCAAATCATTAGTAAATTGCTCCGAGGTTACATAAACCACTTTACCAATCCCTTTTTTAACTAACTCGTGACCTACGGCATGCATTAGATGAGTTTTACCCACTCCTACTCCCCCATAGATAAACAAAGGATTGTGTCGGGTACCGGGAAAATCTACCACCGCTTTTCCAGCGGCAAAAGCCAGGCGATTCGAACTCCCCATTACGTAATTTTCAAATTGGTATCTAGGGTTTAAATTATTACCCACTTGTTTGTCGGGCTCATTTGAAACAAACAAATTCATATTTGGTTCTTCCTTCTCGTTTCTCGAACTGGTTTTTGTTTCCTTTTCTTTTTTTTGCGCCTCCACCACAATTAAAGCCACATCACATCTCTTGTGTGATATTTTTTCCATCGCCTGTTTAATGGTACTGAAGTATTTTTCATCGATTGTCCTCACGTGGTATGCTGTCGGCGCTGCCAGCTCCACAATTATTCTCTCGTTGTCGATTGGTGTTATCGTTTTGATATAACAGGGTTTTACAAATCCATTAAAACCGGCTTGAGACATAGAAACCACCAGCTCTCCGCAGACTGCTTGCCATAGATGACTGGCGTCAATTTCCATAACATAAAATATTAATAATCGGGCAGGTGTAGTTCAGTTTTATCACGTTATCCACAACCTACAACCCCCAAAATACCCATCAAAAAGACATCACAGAACATCACTGTGCCCGATCTCCGCAAAATCTTCTTCAATCATTATTGGATCTTAAAAAAACAAATTGATATTATAAATCAATAAGATTGAGGTATAATAACCCGTTAATCCCTGTCCGCTCCTGGCGGAAATGATAAAATAAAACCATGCCAAAAAGAGTCTATCAACCCAAGAAAAAGAAACGCATTCGTACCCACGGTTTCCGCATTAAAATGGCCACCCATGACGGTCGCAACGTTATCAAACGTCGCCGCGCCAAAGGTAGGACAAAATTATCCGTTTAATCTATGGCTCTAGCTAGAGCTCATCGCTTATCTCTCCGTTTTGAAAGGGACCGCTTAAACAAAGTTGGTAAGACCGTTTTTGGTAAATTTTTTACCTTAGTTGTTGCGGACACTCCCGAGAATAATAAGTCTCAATCTCCCCGTCTGGCTATTCTCTTGTCAAAAAAAACCGCCCCTCTCGCTACTGATCGCAACAAAATTAAAAGAATAACCTCAGCTCTCGTCGAAGACATTTTTTCTTTAATTTCCCCAAAAGACTATCTGTTAATTCCCAAAAAGCAGGTTTTGATAGAAGATCATCAATCCCTCATTGAAGATCTTAAAAATATTTTTTCCAAATAATATGTTTTCTCTTTACCACAAATATTTCTCGCCTTTTTACCATGCCTTCGGTAAAGCTTTCTTTGGTTCCTCTTTTGCCTGTCGTTTTACCCCCACTTGTTCTGTCTATTCCAAGACAGCTTACCGCCGATATGGTATTATTCAAGGGACAAAACTGTCACTTAATAGAATCCTAAGATGTAATCCCTTCTCAAAAGGTGGTTTCGACCCTGTTCCTGATAAAATTAAATAACTATGCTCGCACCAATAAACGGAATCCTTTATCAATCACTTCTTTTTTTCTACCAACTCTTCGGTGGCAATCTTGGTCTTTCCATCATTGCTATTACCCTTATTACCAAGATAATTCTTCTTCCTTTAGTTATTCCCTCTCTTCGTTCCGCCAAAAAGATGCAGGATCTTAAACCTGAACTAGATAGACTCAAATCCAAACACACCGACAAAGCCGCCCTACAGCAAGCCCAAGTTGCTCTCTATAAAGAAAGAGGTATCAACCCTGCTGCCGGCTGTCTTCCTCAAATTTTTCAGATTATTATTCTTATTTCTCTCTACCAAGTCTTCATGTATTTTCTTAAACAGTCCTCTGTTGGTGGCACAGTTCTCAACCCATATTTCCTCTATCTCGATCTCACCAAACCCGATCGTACTTACATTATGCCTATCCTTGCCGGTGTTTCTCAACTCGTTTTTTCTCTTATGATGCAGTCCGGAATTGAGTCACATGTTCACAACCCCAAAAAGAAAGACGAAAAGAAAAAAGAAGAAAATAATCTTGAAATGGCCTCCAGTATGCAAAAACAAATGATCTATATGATGCCCCTCATGACCGTTATTATCTCTCTTAACTTCCAATCTGGGCTTGTCCTTTACTGGGTTATCTCTACCGTTTTTTCTCTTGTTCAACAATACTTCTTCTCTGGTTGGGGCGGTCTTATTCCCTTCTACAACAAGGCTCGTGTACTTATTACTCGAGTGACCGGAAAATAATCAATTTGCTTAAAAATAAATAACAACCAAAATGGATCAGTCAAAAATAAAAGAAATACTTTCTAACGTTCTCTCCCAACTTGCCCTCAATGAAGATCAAATAGCCATTGATCTAGCCGACGATGAAAACGTCAATATCTCTCTTACTCTCCCCCAAGAATCAGCCGGTGTTTTTGTCGGTCATCATGGTGAAGGTCTTTCGGCTCTTCGCATGATTTTTTCCCTAATAATTTTTCAGAGATTTGGTGTCTGGCCAAAACTTCATCTCAACGTCAATGACTATCAGGAACGTCGCGAAGAAACTCTCAAAGAGTTAGCTCAAGATGCTGCTGAGAGAGCCGTCAGTCTTCAAAAGGAAATTATTCTTCCCAATCTCAGTTCCTATGAACGTCGCATTATTCACATGTTCCTTTCCGAATTCCCCGGTATTAAAACTGAGTCTCGCGGAGAAGCCCCTTTCCGCCAGATGGTTATTGTTCCTCAAAACTAAGTTTTTCTTGTACAATCGGGGCAAGTGCTAAGCAACCTCTTAATTAAGATTATTGTTCTTTTCTTACCTACCCAGCTAGGTCTTCACTTTTGGCCAGCTTTTTCTCGTGTCGCCGGCATCAAAATTGATTATCTCTCACCTACTCTCTATTTTCTCGACATTCTGTTGATTTTCTTAATTTCCTTAAATCTAAAACTAATTTTAATTTATCTTAAAAAGAATCTCCTTCCCCTTGGTATATTTTTGTCAATTATTTTTCTCAATACTCTATTTTCCATTTCTCCCCTCAACTCCCTGTTTTGGTGGCTCCGTTTTAATCTCTATCTTTTAGTTTTTCTCACACTTCGTCTTCGGAAACTCCAATGGAAAGATATTAGTTCTCCCCTTCTTTTTGGTACATCCTTTGTCGTTATTTTGGAAGTACTTCAATTACTCTTCCAATCATCCCTTGGCGGCCCTCTCTACTTTCTTGGTGAAAGAACCTATTCCTCCATCACCCCTGGAATTGGACGCTTCAATTTTTTTGGACAGGAAATCCTCCGGCCTATTAGTACCTTCTCCCACGCAAACTCTCTTGCCGGATATCTTCTTATCGTTTTTTATCTCTTCTTTAAAAAAGCATCTCGGCCTTGGCACAAAATAATTCCCTTCGTTGGAATTATTATTACCTTTTCTAAATCAGCCATTATTTTTCTTGCCTTTCTTCTATTCAACCTTAAACCAGAAATAATTATCATTTTTTCTCTTCTTTTTACCTTCGTTCAACCATTTCTACAAAATTTTATCTCCAGCTGGCAACCTATATCTGATCGCCTCTTCTATTTTTTCTATCTCAAAAAAATTCTTCTTCAAAATCCTCTTACCGGTACCGGTCTAGGGAACTTCATTCCCTCTTTAGAAAAACTTCTCCCCGGTTCCTTTTTAACCCCCTCCAAACTTCAGCCCGTTCATAATCTCATCTATCTTTATCTTTCTGAAATGGGTATTCTCGGTTCGCTATTTCTCATCATTACCGCTCTAAAAAAAAAGACCTTTAAGATCTTGACCAACCCCCTTGTTCTCGGACTCCTTGCTATCGTCATTTTCACCGGCACCTTTGACCACTATTTCTGGACTCTCCCCCAAAACAAACTAATTTTCCTTTTCGCTTTGGCAATTATGTTCTAAAATACCTACATGACTGAAAAATATGAACTTCTGGAAATAAATACTGATGGTGGTTCTCGTGGTAATCCTGGTCCTGCCGGCATAGGCGTCTATGCCCACTCAAGCGGTAAAAAGGTCTTCACCATCTCAGAAACTATTGGTGAAAATACCAATAACGTTGCCGAGTATACCGCCGTCATTAGAAGTCTCGAGGTTCTCCTTGAAAAAAAGATCTTCAGTCAAAAACTAAAATATATTCTTGACTCGGAGCTGATAGTCAGACAAATCACCGGCAAATATAAAGTAAAACTTCCTCACCTCAAAGCCCTTCGTCAACAAGTGGTTGACCTGGTCAGGAGTCTAAGAGAAAAAGGTCAAATAGAACTCATGACTTTTATTACCGTTCCTCGTGAACAAAATAAAGAAGCGGACAAACTGGTAAACGAAGCTCTCGATAAGTAGACTTCCCTTTTATTTCCACCACGGCTTTTATTTCTATAACAATGGTTTTTGTTACCATTAATGCTGTGGATAACTTTAGATAGCCTCAGGTTTAGATTTTCATGTGTGAAAAGTATGAACATAAATTACCTCAAATCAGGCACATAATAATAAATCAAATGAGCACAAATTAAAAAATAGAAAATGTAAATACAAAGATAATTCAAAATACTTCACCAAGTATCTTCGTTTATACTTAAATAAATGCCACAGAGGGAAGTCCAAATCTCAATAAGCAGTAACAACTCCGACTTAGAGGTTAATTTTTTGGACAACCAACTCCACCAGGAAATAAAGTTCGTTAAAAATAAAGGGGGAACCTTCGCTTATCGCATATTTCTTATTGATCTACAAAAAGATCTTACTCACATCAGTCAAAATCTCATTGAAACCTATCATTCTTGTCGTGAAAATGATGTCAAGCTCGCTGTCATCATTCTTCACGGAAACTCCCTCGATATTGAAAAAAACCATTATTTTCAAAAAATGCTTGATGATCTAGGAAAGGACAAACCTCTTCATCGCCTGATCTTTACCAAGGACGTTTATCAACACTACTCTCCAAATCCCTCAACACCACTGGACACTCAATTTTACGAAGCCATTACGTCAAAAAAAATAAACATTTCTCGAAAGGGCGAAAATTTATACTTTCCCCTAGCCCTTGAAGACTTTACCCTAGCCATTATTAAGACTCTCTTTTTATCAAACACCTCCGGTAAAAGCTTTTGGATACTAGGTGATCCAATTTCCGATCTCGAACTAGCCTATCTCCTCAAGAAAAATATTTCTACCGTCAGTCAAGACGAACCGGAAATTAATGCCACCGGCAAAGATGATCCTGAAATTAATTCCTTACGATCTATTGGCAACAAATCTCGGGGAGAACTCAACTGGAATCCGGAAAGGGAAATTGTTGACGATCTAAAACAAATAATCACCTTTTATACCGACAGCTCGATAAAAGCCGAAACCAAACCTATAAAAACAAATCCTCTACATCGGCTACTAACCTGGATCTATCAACCTCGTCCTAAAAAGGAAACCAGCCTCCCCACATTCAAGAAAATAGGCACCAATCTATTAATTGCTGCTGTAGTTATCATCATTTTTATGGGGGGAGTGTTTACCTTAGCTACCGGACTCTCTCTGCTACAGCTTGAAAAATCAATTAATCAAGCCCTTGATGGAAATCTCCAACTGTCTATTTCATCACTAAATAACTCAATCAAACTAAAAGAAATAGGGGAGTCAACCTTTAGGCCACTCGTACCTCTATCCAATCTAGCTTCTCCACGCAGCACCGAAAAAATTTTTAATCTCTACTCGTTTATTGATTACACTTCATCCAGTCTTGGAAATCTTCATCAAACTTACGTCATGGCTGAAAACCTTCTCCTGTCTTTAAACAACGAAGAATCAAAAACTAATTACAACGACCTTAGTCTTGCTCTGCACTCTAATCTCAGTCAAATCTACGAAAATCTCAATCAAATATCCTTTTTAAGCAGCAGCGGCAAGATTCCAAGTTTTCTTGAAAAAAAATTAAAAAATAATGATGAATACAAAAACCTAAAGAATTTAGAGGAACAAGTTGCTCAATTTATTAAAGTAACCGATATCATCCCGGCCGTTTTATCGGGGGACAAAACTAAAAATATCCTTGTATATCTTCAAAACAGCCAGGTTCTTCGTCCAAGTGGTGGCGAAATTGATTATTATCTTCTTCTTACTCTCAATCAAGGTAAACTCATCACCAAAAAATATTTCACCGAATCTGAACTCGAGAAACTCGTCCAAGACACAGATCTTGCTACTTCAAAAAACAGCCGCTTTGCTTCTGCACCTAAATCAAAACTTGTGAACCTAACACAAAATCCTGACTTCGCCAAATCTTCTGTCGAGGTTTCTACATACCTGGAAAAAACTCTGAAAACGAAACTCGATTTTATTGTTGCCACCAACAACCTTCTCATCGAACAACTTTTATTGGAAGAAAAATCTCCCATAATTGATCAATATAAAGCTAGTTATTTAGAAGCCTCAGGTTCAGCAGTTTACCAGGAAATTTTTGACCAATATCTGGATAGACTGTTTAATCAAAATATTTCTTTACCTGTTCTTGGGCGGACTATTGCCAAAACGATAGGGGACAATCAAATTTTAATTTGGTCATCCGATATCAGCACCCAACGTCTCTTAACATACCAGTCATACTCCGGGGTTATTGTTCCGCACCCCTGCAATGCTGGCATCACCTCCTCAAGTGTCTGCACAGCCCAAACACTCTCTCTAAGTGAGTCTACTATTTCACCACTCAGAAGAAATCCTTGGTCGAAACGTTTGTTAAGTCACTCAATTAATATCACTTCCTCATCAATTCAACACGAGTATCAAATCAGCTACACCACGAACCAAACATTTTCTTCAGACTCCTCTATTGCCAACACCTATTATTTGTATGTTCCCAGTCCATCCACTCTCGACAAAGTACTCTTAAATGATCTACCCTCATCTACCAAAGGTGTCACTAAAACAATAGAAGGATCATTCGATGTCTATAAAATTCCTCTGACAATTTTTCCCAACAGGGACACTTTAGTCGTGATAAAAACAACCACCCCCACTTCTGAAACATTTTCTACACCTTTATCCTACTCAATTACCGAATACCGCCAACCGGGAACTACCGACTCAGGTACCACTCTCAAAATAATTTATCCTGAAAATTTACTTCCCAAGGTTGTTACTTCACCTTTTACCTCCGAACCTGCTGTTATGAAAATAACCCTTCCTCCTCATACTTCCTCTTTTGGCTTCACTCTTGATCAAAACACTCAATAAACTTGTGAAGCTAAGGCTAATAAGTTACAATACGAATCATGCAAAAATTTATACTGAAAGCCGACAAAAGAACCGTTTTAGGAAGTAAAGTCAAACAACTCCGCCGTACCGGCGTCATCCCTGCCAATCTTTTTGGAAAAACCATCGAAAGTCAAGCTATTCAGATCAATGGTGTCGAGTTTAATCGTGTTTACAAAGAGGCCGGTGAAACCAGTCTTATTTATGTCAAGGTCGAAGGTGAAGACAAAGAACGTCCTACTCTTGTTACCTCAGTTCACTTCAATCCTATTACCGGAGACAAACTCCACGTCGATTTTCACCAAGTTAATCTTAAAGAAAAAGTTACCGCCAACGTTCCAGTCGAAATCATTGGAGAATCTGAACTTGTTGCTTCCAATGAAGCCGTTCTCTCCCAATCTCTCAACGAAATTGAAATTGAGGCTCTACCTACCGAAATTCCTGAAAGTATTACCTTCGACATTAGCTCACTCAAAGCAATTGGTGATCACCTTCTGGTTTCCGATGCCAAAGTATCTGCCGAAGTCGAGATTAAAACCGATCCGGAACAAATGGTTGTCTCTCTCCAAGAACCTATGAAAGAGGAAGTCATTCCTGTCGAAGAAGTTCCTGAGGATGCCACCGGAGCGGAAACATCCGCCGAAGGTGAAGTTGTGGAGGGCGAAAAACCTGCCGAAGGTGAAGCCAAACCCGAGGAAGCTTCCAAAGAATAATAAAATTATTGACCTAGAAAAGGCGCCCTCCCCGGCGCCTTTTTGGTATATGTATGTCAAATTTTTATTTCGGCCACGAATAAGAAATCAGTAGTCCTTCGTCGACAAACATCTCTTGCCAGATTGCTTCAGTGACAAAAGGTACAAAAGGATGTAGTAGGGCGAGCATCTTTTTATATCCTTCTTTCAACATTGCATCACTCACCTTTTTTTGTTTATTCATTTCGATGCCCTCATCACAAAACCAGTGCCAGAACTCATTGTAGACCGTCTCAGATGCCAACCCCACCTTCATCTGGTCAAGGAGCTTAGTCACCTCATTCGTCACCTCGGAAAGTTTTTTAGTAAACTCGCCGTCTTTTTCTCCGGTCATTACCATATCCTCGGCCTGTTTTTCGGCGATAAATCTTCCCGCATTCCAGATTTTATTACCAAAGTTTCTCATTCCTCTCACTTTATTTTCTCCTGTATTACTATCCTGTCCCGCAGTAGTGCTCATCACCAGAGCCATTCGGAGAGAATCAGTCCCATACTTTGTACATAGTTCAAGAGGGTTAATGGCATTTCCTATACTTTTACTCATTTTTCTTCCTTGCTCATCACGCACTAGTCCGTGCAAATAGACATATTTAAAAGGTGACTTTCCTGTTAAATAAATTGACAACAACATCATTCTCATCACCCAGAAGGGGAGAATATCATATGCCGTTTCCATTATGTTGGTCGGATAATAAGCTTCAAAATCTTCCGGCTTATTTGTTTTAAGTGTCACCACCGGCCACTGCCCGGAAGAAAACCAGGTATCAAAAGTGTCTGTTTCTTGAATATATCCTTCACCGGGGGAGGTCTCCGACACTACATAATCGAGTTTCTTCTCGTCGGTATACCAAACGGGGATCCTAATGCCCCAAACAATCTGTCGACTAATATTCCAGTCACGAAGATTTAAAAGCCAATGGCGCAAAATTTTATCCCTTCCTGCTCCCAAAATTACTGTTTCTTTCGAGTTCAAAGCAGCCAAAGCTTTGTCAGCCAAAGGTTTAACCTTAATGAAGAACTGTTTGATTGGTAGAGGCTCAATAACTCGATGACAGCGGTAACAAACACCGACACTGTGAACATATGGTTTTACCTCAACTAATTTATTTCCCAAATCGTCAATTACTTTTTCTCTAGCGGCACTTACCGATAATCCGGCATACTCTCCTGCCTTGTCCGTCATTTTTCCGTTTGTTCCAATCACGGAAACTACTTCCAGTTTGTGTTTTACTCCCACTTCCCAATCATTAGGGTCATGCGCCGGGGTAATTTTTACTGCTCCGGTACCAAACTCCATATCTACCATCTCATCTCCAATAACTGGAATCTCTCTATCAATTAATGGCACAGTAACTGTCTTTCCAATTAAGTCCCTATATCTTTTGTCTTTTGGATTCACTGCTACAGCCGTATCTCCAAGCATCGTTTCCGGCCTGGTAGTTGCCACTTTGAGCAGACCATAATCAATGGTATAAAGCTTATCCTCTCTTTCTTCATGCTCTACCTCCAGTTCGGAATAGGCCGTGCCACATCTGGTACAGTAATTAACCAACTTTTCGGCTCGATAAATCAATCCATCTTCATGCAGCCTCCCAAATGTCTTTACTACTTCCTCGATAATTTCCGGATCCAATGTAAATTTATATCTGCTCCAGTCCGCACTAGCTCCCAATTTTTTCATCTGGTTTAAAGCTACCCCCGTATTTTCCTGGACATAATCCCAGATCATTTTGTATAAAGTCTCACGATCAAAATCAAATCTACTTTTGCCTTCTTTGGCCAGTTTCTTCTCAAACACAAACTGAGTTTCAACTCCCGCATGATCCGTTCCGGGAAGCCACAAGGCAGCCTCACCCTTCATTCTGTGATAGCGAATAAAGATATCTTCCACCGTTACAAACATTGCGTGTCCAATATGCAAAGGATCATTTGCATTGGGAGGAGGCATAATGATAGTGAACGGCTTCTTACCACTCTTAATTAGTTCTTCTCCAGTAGGGGGAGTAAAAACACCACTTTTCTCCCAAGCTTTATAGAGTTTATCTTCAAACTGTGTATGATCGTAATTTTTCTGCATTTACTTCTTGATTTTATCATCACTCGCGCTACATTCAGCCATGGACAGAAAAGAACAGGAAAAAATACTCTTGTCTACTACAGTCGCGATGTCAAAGAATTTATGACATTTAGAGGAGAGGGATAAGTCGCTACTGGTCCTTAAACCGTTGTCACACTTGGATCCGGCTTCAAATTTACTGGTTTTACTTCGCGAGGAGCAATTATCGCGGCTGCTCCCACCATTGCCGCATTGTCTCCACAATATCTAAGCTCCGGACAAAAGAATTTAACTTCCCCAACACCTTCAACTGCCATTTTTAAATTCTCTCTCAACTGTTTATTCGCCGCCACTCCACCAGCCATCAGTACACTTTTTGGCTTGTACCTCTCCACTGCCAGCATCGTTTTTTTAATTAATATCTCAATTACTGCCTCCGAGAACTCCCACGCCAACACGTCACGTGTTTTCTCATCAACGCTCCCTAAAGTTGTGACTATCTTGGAAATTGCCGCCTTCAAACCGGAAAAACTCATATCCAAGCTGTCTTCATTAAAAAGTGGTCTGGGTAATTTAAATTTTGAACCAAACCTTTCTTTCATTTGTACCGTTACTCTTTCTACTGCTTTGGAAATTTCCGGTCCACCCGGATAGGGAAGACCCAACAGTCTCGCCGCCTTATCAAAAGCTTCTCCTACGGCATCATCACGAGTTCCTCCAACCCACTCCCATTCTTTTGTATTTTTCATTAATACCAAGTCAGTATGTCCTCCACTTACCACCAATCCCACGGCGGGGAACATCGGTACTTCGGTATTTTTGTCTTCGACTATCCAGTTGGCAAAAACATGTGCCGCCATATGATTTACAGAATAAAGAGGCTTCTTCCATGCCCAAGACAAAGCTTTTGCCGACTCTACACCCACTAACAAACTTCCCATTAACCCTGGGCCAAAGCTAACCGCAACTCCTTGAATCGAGTCTTTATCTTCTCCAACAGACTCGGTAATTACCGGAATTATACTTTTGATTTGCTCACGTGCCGCCACTTCCGGTACGATGCCACCATATTTTTGGTGCATCAACACCGAACTGGCTACCACACTATTAAGTATCTTTACTCCCTCTCCGCAATTTTCCACAACCGCTGCCGCCGTTTCATCACAAGTACTTTCAATTGCTAAAACTTTCATCTTCCTATTTTAACTCAGATTGAATCAAATTAAATTAAAAACCCTAGATCTTTGTTCCTTTAAGATATACTGCCCGCCAAGGTTGATAGTTGCTATAAAAAGTCTTTTCAAATAATGTCTCGGTTCCCTTAGTCACCTTGTAGTTAAAAGACACTTTTGCCCCCCAGGCCGACCAGTCAATCTGTTTCATCTGTCCGAGAGGTAGAGTTGGATCGTCAACATACAGAGTTGCCGGTGGCGGAGTTTGCGAGGAAATTTTTGGGACGGAAATACTCGCCACCCTACCATCTTTTGTTCCATAAATTTGTACACTCATATTCATATTTTTTGTGTCGACTTTGGTTTGTATCAGGATATGATTCCCTGTGTCGTTCAAAAATTTTAAATCAGCTGTTGGGTTGTATACAGTTGCATCAATTCCTGGTTTGCTGTCTTGCTCGTAATAACCCACTCGATAGGCATGTGCTTTTCTCTCAGTAATCGTCAGTCCCGCATTAAGAGCCGCTCTAAAGACTGTTGTCGATACTTGACACACTCCACCTCCATCGCCTAATACTGTTTTTCCTCCACTGATAATATACGCCGACTGATATCCAGACGCCTTTGAAATATCCCCAACAGCATCATTAAATGAAAACTCTTCACCTGGAGCAACAATTGTGCTGTTTATCCTCGATGCTGCTAAATTAACATTGAATACTCTCCCTGGAATCGAATGAGAAAACAGCGATTTACCCTCTCCGATTAACTCCTTAATACCCAGGTTATTTATATCCCCGGCCTTAATTTTTGGGTAAGAAAAAATTACCGGAATTTCTAATATTTCACTATTAGCCGTTACCAAAGCTTCACCCAGTTTTTCATTAAAAGCAGGAACGTCAATTACTCTTCCCACAACCTCGGGTTTAAACTCCAAAACCTTTTCCTCTTCAAATCTAAAAACTGCGTCCCTGGACTCCGTTTCCACCAATGGTTGTATTCTTGCTAACAAATTTCCAAATTGATCTTTGTTTACAACCTCTCGTGTCAATCCATAAAGAGCCACCATCTCATCTTGACTAAGACTTGTTTCAAAACCCTCATGTTTTAGGGTTAATCTCCTCCCTCCCCACTCGTTTATAGAAGCAATTGCTCTATCAACCAGCTCTTTATTTTCCTTCGCTGAGACAACCCCTGTTGGCACATCAATAATTTGTTTATCCGGGAGTGACCAACTTTCAACAATCTTACTTGTAAGTTGGAGTTTATCTATCTCCAGTCCATCTTTACCCGATACAGCCATAATTTTATCTTTTTCGATGACCAATTTTGGCCAAACTGGTTTCTGATTAAAGTCAGTTGCTAACTGGTCGACATACACTTCCAAATCATCCCCTTCATAACTAATCGGCACCGAAATACTTCTCGAAGAGTAAAGAGTTCTTAACTGTTCAGATACTTGGGTTAATATATTTCCGTTTCTTCCCACCGAGTATGCTTGCTCGATGGCCCAATTGAAATCTCGCTCCACCTTGATCTCATCTAATTTATTAATTTCCTTCTCGTTAATTCTTAAGATCACGTTGTTGGGATTTGTTGAAAAATATTTACTAACAAGTTTTAAAGCCGTTATTTTATCCATTCCACCCACCCCAATACCAGCCACGGACACCTTGGGGAAAATTAAATTCCTAAAAGCTAATCTATATCCCGTAAAGGCGGCACTAACCACTAAAATACATATCACAAAAATCCAGATGAGGTTTTTAAATTTATTCATTCTTGCTATACTCTAATACAGTGTCGCTCGCAACCCGACTCTACTATTTTAGCTGATATTTTTATATGGACAACCAATTTCCAATTCCAGGCCCATCCGTACCAGGGGAAGCTGCTCCGCTACCCACCCCCGAGGAAGCCACTCCACCCCCCCCAAGTTATCAAGCTCCAGTCTCTGTCAAGCCCCCTGTTGTCAAACCCTCGCCAATTAAAATTATTCTTCCCCTTCTCGCGGGAATTCTTGTTGTTGGTTTGCTTGTCTATGGCATAACCAAGTTCATCGGTTCCAGATTACCTTCAGAATCTGTCACCACGGGACAAACCATTACCTTGACATACTATGGACTTTGGGAACCATCTTCAGTAATGAAACCGGTAATTGATGAATTTGAAACTCAAAATCCAGGCATCAAAATTAGTTACCAACTCCAGTCACCTCAAGATTATCAAGATCGTATCAAGACAGCCCTTGAAGGTCAAAACTCTCCTGACGTTATCAGACTGCACTCCACCTGGCTTCCTCTCTTTGCAAAAAATCTTTTTCCTGCACCCGCCAACTCTGTGTCGGCTACCGAAGTCTCCACCAATTTTTATCCCATCGTAAGTAAGATGTTGATTTCTGGAACTCAAGTCTATGGTGTGCCGATAACTATGGATGGTTTGGCACTTTTTATGAATAACTCTATGTTTCAGCAAAAATCTCTCTTGCCCCCAAAAACCTGGGAAGATGTTTTATCTGCTGCCAAAACCCTCAAAGAAGTAGATCCTCTTACTGGCAAGTTAACTCGTGCCGGAATTGCCCTTGGTAATACTGGAAATGTTGATCACTGGCCAGACATTGTTAGTCTTATGCTCCTCCAAGCTGGTGTCAAATTAACCGACATCAAGGGTGCGGAGGCTTCCGCTACCCTGAGTTACTACACCGACTTTGTTACCAAACATCGTGTTTGGGATGACACCCTGCCTCCTTCCACCGTCGCTTTTGCTAATGAAAAAGTTGCCATGATTATTGCTCCCCTCTGGAGAGCTCCCGAAATAAAATCCATCAACCCTTCCCTTTCCTGGCAAACCGTTGCCGTTCCTCAACTTCCGGACTCGGATATTGTTAACTGGACCTCTTTTTGGTTCGAAGCAGTAGGTAAAAATTCCAAACATCCCCAAGAAGCCTGGAAATTTGTTAGTTTCTTAGCCTCAGCTAAAGCTCAGCAAATTCTTTTTGATGCGGCCACATCAGACAGAGAATTTCCCCAACCACCAGCCAACAAAGCTGTCGCCTCGCTTGCTCAAAACAACCCCGTTGTTTCTCCTTTTGTCACCAGTTTCGAAACTGCTCATACTTTTTATACCGCTAGTAATACCAGAGACGCCAAGACGGCCCTTAATTCTCGTCTGATTAAATACTTGGAAGATGCTGTTAATGCCGTCTCTCAGAACCAAGATGTCGTCAAGGCACTTGTAACTCTAAATAACGGCTTTGCTCAGGTTTTATCTCAGTATGGTTTAGTTGCAGCCCCCGCCGCCGCCACCACTCCCTAAGCCATGAATTTAGCTTCAGCCGTTGCTAAAACCATTGCCTACGGAGGTTATTTTAATTTCCCTCTTTCTCTAGAGGAAATTCATTTTTGGTTAATTTCTCCTCGTTTGGTACCTAAATCATTAATCAAAAAATATACAAACACCCTCAACCCCAAGGATATAAATCTTAAAAAAAGTCTTTTAGCCAATACCAAACAAAAGGAAATAATTGCCCTCAAACTCCTCAAATTTATCCACCTGTTTCCTTTTATTCGTCTCATTGCCTTTACCGGTTCTGTTGCTGCCAATAACACTAAAAAAAACGACGACCTTGATTTGTTAATAATTACGGAACCAAACACCCTTTGGTTCACCAGACCCCTATTTTTATTTTTTCTTTCCTTATTTTTTAATCGTCGTCATCCGGGGGATAACTCTTCAATAAAAATAAAAAATGCTTTCTGTCCTAATCTTTGGCTTGACATGTTTTCTCTTACTGTCCCCAAAAAACGTCAAAATATTTACACTGCTCACGAAGTTCTCCAGGTAAGACCCCTGTTTGACAGGGGAGGCACCTACCAAAACTTTATTAGATCCAACCGTTGGACTAGTCACTACCTGGCTAATGCCTACCACAAACTATCTGATAAAAAATACCCAAAAAAGAAATCAAACCCCTTATTTTTTATTATTGCTCCTCTTAACTACCTATTATTTATCCTTCAATATTTCTATATGCTTCCTAAAAAAACCACCGAAGTTGTCTCTCTTCACGCAGCCTACTTCCACAAGAATGATCTCTCAACCGTTCTAACCAATTATCTCAAAAACAACTAGTTATAATTACCTTAACAATGGAAATCTTTACTACTTACTTTTACCAACCATTTTTCAATATTTTAGTCGGTCTTTACTGGCTAGTTGGACAAATTTTACCCAGTCCGGACATGGGCATCGCCGTTATTTTATTTGCTGTTTCCGTTCGCCTTATTCTTTTGCCTGTTGATCTTGCCGGCGACCGCTCCGCCGAGGACAAGTACGAAATTGCCAAAAAGATAAAACAATTAAAAAAGGATTTGGCCTCTGATCCTATTCGTCTTAAAGCCGAAACTCGTCGGGTCATGCGTACTCGCCCCGGCGCGATTATCTCGGAAATCATCAATGTTGTCATCCAGGTCATGGTCATCCTCATGCTTTATCGTATCTTTACTACTGGTCTCGAAGGTGCCGACCTTCACTTGCTCTATGATTTTATGCCCAAAATTCAGACCCCCATCGACCTTATGTTTCTTGGTATCTATGATCTATCTCACACCAACAACACTCTAAACATTCTTCAGAGTTTAATGATTGCCACCAATGAAGCTATGCATCTTTATTTCTCTCCGGTCAAACCCGACAAAAAAGACTTCGTTTCCTTAGTTATTATCTTTCCCATTTTTTGCTTTGTCATTTTTATGTTCCTCCCTGCCGGCAAAAAGGTCTATATTATTACCTCGATTGCCTTTACCATGGTTGTTCGTCTAGTCAGACAGCTTCTCTATCTTTATTATTCTCTCTCCAAAAAAACCGCCCCCAGCACCACAACAGAGACACCTTCGGAGGCAGAACTTCCCCTTTCTTCATTACCAACACCAACTCCACCTGAAAAGACGATATAATATCAGAAGTTATGGCAGATTTTGATAAATTGGTTGTTTCCTTTCTCGTTGACGAAATTGTCGGCGGTTTTTTCATTTCCGTTCCACCCGGACACGTTGCCTGTGTTTATGATCGCGGTTTGGGCGTTCTAAAGCGGGTTTGGGGTCCTGGACTTCACCTTAAGATTCCCTTTTGGCAAATAGCCAAACTCTTCAACGCTCAAATTCTTGAGTATACCATTCGCCACGGTTTTGATCTTTCTCAAAAAGAGTCTCTCGGAGATGAGCCTATTACGGCTACCACCAAAGACAACAAAACAATCTCCATTGAAGGCTCGGTTCTTTTTAAGCTCGACAAAGCCAACGCTCCAGAGCTTTGGGAAAACATCGGCGATAACTTTATCTCCAAAGTTGTCCGCCCCTACTCCAGAAGTCGTATTTCTTCTGCTTTTAGCCAATTCGACCATACCGAAATTGGTCCGGAACGAACTCAAATAGAAACAACCATCAAAAACGAACTTAATAAACTTTTTGAAGACAAAGGTCTCATTATTGAGAACGTTCTTTTTTCTGAAGTAAAGATTGTTGACACAGGCTCCAAACAACCGGTTCAAACTATACTTTCTACCCCCGCGACCGCCTAGTTTTGTATATACTTATCCTATGGCCTTGCCCAAATATTCGGTTCTGCAGATTCGTCCTGCCAAAGACTCACTTACGGGTCAATCTGCTTTTGTTGAGTTTTTAGCTTCCATCAAGTCTTCTCTTAAGGCTAGTTTCATGGATAGACTTCTCAACACCTACGAAACCATTACCTTGGAAATTGCCAATCTCAGTCAAACTACCTATTTTATTATTGCCTGTCCGGAACGTCTCGAACACCTTGTTCGTTCTCAAATTGCAGCCCAGTATCCAACTGCTCTCATTACCCCCATGAAAGACTACCTTGCCGACTGGTTGTCTCACGGCCAGCCTCAAATGGGTCAGTTGGTGCTCTCATCTCCCTCTCAGCTTCCCCTCAACGTCACCGAAGACGAAAAGGTTGACCAAATGACCGCCATTTTAGGCAGCCTCTCCCGTATTCCGGCAGGTCAAGCGGCTGTAATTCAAATTTGCCTTTTTGCCGCTCCCGGAAACTGGCAAAAAGCTCTTCGTAAATCTCTCGAGCCCAAACCAGTCACCGAAGGTGAAAAATCCCAACCAAACGCTCAAAAACCTTTCGTCGAGAAAAAACTTGCCTATCAAGCCTTTAGTTGCGATATTCGTCTCGCCGCTATTTCTCAGAGCGAGTCGAGCTCCAGGCAACTTCTTTCTCAAATATCTGCCGCTTTTGGTACCTACGCTCTTTCCGAAGGCAATAGCTTTAAGCTTAAAGTCGTCAAGCCGTCTTCTCACGGAAAGTTAAAGGAAATGATTATCGAACGTTCTGCTCGCTACTCTAATCAATATCAGTACCTAAACTACGCCGAAATAGCCGCCATTTATCACTTACCCGGTGTAAATCTCGCGAACATCAAAGGTATTGCCTGGGGAAAGACTTTAAGGGGAGAGCCACCGGCAAATCTTCCCATTGCCGAAGATCTCTCCGAAGAGGAAAAGCAGGATATTAATTTCTTTGCCAAAACAGAATATAAAAACAGAATTGTCTCTTTTGGTATGAAAAAAGGGGAGGATCGTCGCCGCCACGTATATATTTTGGGTAAGTCTGGTACCGGTAAATCAACCCTTTTAGCCAACATGGCTATTAACGATATTCGTCATGGTGAAGGAATGGCTTTGGTAGATCCTCACGGGGACACGGCCGAGCACCTCTTAGACTACATTCCTTCAGACAGAATTAATGATGTTGCTTACCTCGACCCTTCAGTTGTTGGTAAATCTTTTCATCTCAATCCTCTCTATGTTAAAAATCCAGCTTACTCAGAACTAGTCGCTTCGGGCATAGTCTCTATTTTTAGTAAACTCTACGGTAACTCCTGGGGTCCTCGGTTGGAATATATTTTAAGAAACACCCTCCTTACACTTGTTGGTAAGCCGGGAGCCACCCTTCTTGATGTTCCTCGACTCCTTACCAATAAGCCCTTCAGAGAAGAATATCTTTCGGCAGTTCAAGATCCTGTTCTCCATAACTTCTGGCATGATGAATACGACAAATACTCAGAAAAATTTCAGTCCGAGGCTATCTCTCCCATCTTAAACAAAGTCGGCCAGTTCATTACTTCACCCACAATTAGAGATATTATCAGCCATCCTACTTCCACCGTTGATTTTGAAAATCTCATGAACAACGGCAAAATTATTATTCTCAATCTGCCTCAAGGTAAAATTGGTGAAGATAATGCGGCTCTACTTGGAGCCATGTTTATTTCTCAAATTCAGATTGCCGCCATGAATCGTGCCAACATGGCCGAGACAGAACGTAAAGACTTCTTCCTCTATGTTGATGAATTTCAAAACTTTGCCACCACCTCTTTTATAAAAATCCTTTCCGAAGCTCGCAAATATCGTTTAAATCTAATTCTTGCCAATCAGTACACCGCCCAGCTTCCAATTGAAATTCAAGATGCTATTTTTGGTAATGCCGGTACCCTCATAAGCTTTGTAGTTGGGGCCGCCGATGCCAACCGCCTTATGAATGAATTGGGAAACTTCTACACCCAAGACGATCTCGTTGGCCTTGCTCGTTATCAGATCATCGTCAAAATCTCTGTTAATGCCTCCATCTCTAATCCCTTCTCGGCCACCACCCTGCCACTTCCGGAAATTAAAGATGATAGTCGTCAAAAAATTATTGCCGCCAGTGAAGAACAATACTATCGCAAAACCGAGGCTCTCGACATGACCCAGGCCTCTATTTATGCCCCCAGCACACCTCCCAGACCCCGTTCCTATTCTCAAGCCACTCCTTATCGACCACAGCAACAACCCCCACCCCCAGTCATTAAGAGAAATGAAGCGACGAAGCAATCATCAACAGTATTTTCAAAAGAACCCTCCCTGGAAGAACTGGACAAAGACAGAGCCGAAGGACTTCGCCCCAGTGTTGTTGGTTGCTTTTTGAACTCCGGCAAGATTCTTTTTGTTTATCAAAAAATTCATCAACTCTGGCAACTGCCACAAGGGGGAGTGGAGAATCACGAGACTCTCGTCGACGCTTTCAAACGTGAAATGACTGAAGAGTTGGGTGAAGATTTTGTCAAACAGTCAAGTTTTAAACCCACTCTTTTATCCGTCGATAAAATTGAGTTTCCTCCCGATAAACAAGGGTTGCGAGAACTAAAACTTGACTCCGGCAATCAGGTCAACATGAAGGGCAAAAAATATTATTTCCTCTATGCCACTTCCTCATCTACCAATTTGAAATTTCCTTCAGATGAAGAATACAATGACTCTAAATGGGTAAGTTATGACGAAGCTTTAGAACTGGCAAAAACTTCTACCCAAGGAGGTAAACTTAGAATTACAACATCAGTCTTAGATGTTTTAAAAAACAAAAACCTTCTCACTTTCGGAACCAATATTAATAATAATCAAAATAACAATAATGGACCCAGATCGAAACATCAACCCCCCACAAAATCCTCTCCCGGACAGCGACCCCCAAAATCAGACGTCAACCCCATCTTTTTCCCCGACAAGCCAAGAGACAACTCCACCGACAGCTTGGAGCAGCGACCCGAATCCACCCTTAGTGTCCCAGACACCAAATCAAACCTCCCAGTCCCAGTCCCCAGAGTCGATCTCCCAGCCAATGTACCAGGAAACACCCCCGATGCCACCACTTCCGATAACAACGGTTCCCTCGTCGTCTAGTTCTTCCGGCTTTCTCCGTATCTTTTTTATTGGTATAGCTTTAATTCTCTTTGGTATTCTCATTGGAGTCCTTGCTGCTCGTTTTCTCCCTATGTCTAGTACAGAAGTTCCTGCTGTTACTCCAACCCCAATAATTACTATTACTCCCTCTCTTACTCCGGAAGTCACCCCAATCTCTACCGCTTCGGCTTCAGCTAACTTTATCTGTCCAGCTAATGGTTGGGTAGACTGTATGCCAATACTCGACGAAGCTAAAATAATCTCTTGTTCTGCCAAAGCAATGGCTTGGTACAAAGCTAACTGCCCTAATTTTCAAGGAGCAGCTCTCTAGGTCTTGACAACAGGTCAAGTTATAAGTAAAAATAGCACTCGAGGAGTGTGAGTGCTATTTAGTGTATACTCAACTCCTAAGCCTTATCAATTATCTACAAATAAAGTATGGTGAACACTCTCACTGTCAAAAAACTCCAACCCGCCCCCGGTTACCTTCTGGTCGAGCCAGCCAAACAAGAAAAACAAACTGCTTCTGGACTTTTTCTTCCTGACTCCCACTCCGAAAAACCTCAGTATGGTACCGTCTTGGCAGCTGGTGCAAAATTAATCAATGACCGTGGTGTCGAAGTAGACTCTCCCGCTAAAGTGGGGGATACTGTCATTTACAAAGAGTGGGGTGGAAATGAAGTTGAGATTGGTGATACTAAATATCAATTTCTCAAATTTGACGACATCTTAGCAATTGTTAAATAAATATGGCCAAACAAATCATTTTTTCTGAAGAAGCTCGCGCCAAACTTGTAACTGGCGTTAGTAAACTTGCCCGAGCCGTTGTCACTACTCTTGGACCTAAAGGCAGAAACGTCGCCATTGATAAAAAATGGGGTGCACCCACCGTTCTTCATGACGGTGTCTCCGTTGCCAAAGAAGTTGAACTCGCTGACCCTTTTGAAAACATGGGAGCCCAACTTGTTAAAGAAGCCGCCAGTAAAACCAACGACATTGCTGGAGACGGAACCACCACTGCAACCCTTCTCGCCGAACAAATTGTCATCGCTGGAATGGAAAGTATTACTCATGGAGCAAACCCCATGCAGATGAAGCGCGGCATCGATAAAGCTGTTTCCGCCGTTGTCAAAGAACTGGGAAAAATAAAAAAAGATCTTTCCGAATCCGATTGGGAAGCCGTCGCCACCATCTCTGCCCAAAACAAAGAAATCGGTAAAAGAATTGCCGAAGCTCTACTTTCTGTTGGCCGTGATGGAGTCGTGACGGTAGAGGAGTCCAAAGGTATGGAATTTGAGATCGAGAAAAAAGAAGGTATGCAGTTTGATAAGGGCTATGCATCCGCCTATTTTGCCACAGACGCCAGTAATATGGACGCCACTATCGAGAATCCATATATCCTAATTATCGATCAAAAAATTAGTGCTCTAAACGATATTGTTCCTTTCCTGGAAAGCACCATGAAAGTTACCAAAAATATTGTCATCATTGCTGACGATATCGAAGGAGAGGCTCTTGCCATGTTAGTCGTCAATAAAATGAGGGGGAACTTCAACGTTCTCGCCGTCAAAGCGCCCGCCTTCGGTGATAGAAGAAAAGCCATCCTCCAAGACATCGCCATACTCACCGGGGGAACACTCATCTCCGAAGACACTGGTCGTAAACTTGACTCCGTCACCATTGAAGATCTTGGCCAAGCCGACAGTATCTGGTCCGACAAAGATAACACCCAGATCATTGGGGGAAAGGGAGATCCTTTAGCTCTCAAGGCTCGCTTAGTTCAAATCAAAAAAGAATACGACAAATCCACTTCCGAGTTTGACAAAGAAAAACTGGCCGAAAGAATCGCCAAACTCTCAGGCGGTGTTGCCGTCATCAAAGTTGGTGCCGCGACGGAAGTCGAACTAAATGAACTCAAAGAAAGAGTCAAAGATGCCGTTGGCGCAACCAAGGCCGCCATTGATGAAGGAATAGTTCCTGGGGGTGGTGTTGCTCTACTTAAGGCTCGCAGAGTACTTGAGGAATTAAAAGGAGACAATGCTGACGAAGAAGCTGGAATTAAAATTGTCAAAGACTCACTATCCCAACCTCTTCGCTGGCTTGCCAAAAACTCCGGCTTCGATGAAGACTTAGCAGTTAAAACTGTTGAAGACAATAAAAGTGTAAACTTTGGTTTCAACGCTCTCACTCTAGATTTTGAAGACATGATCAAAGCCGGTATCCTCGATCCAGTCAAAGTTACCCGCTCCGCTCTTCAAAATGCCGCCTCAGTTGCCGCCATGATTCTTACGACAGAATGTCTCATCACCGATATTCCAGAAGAGAAAAAGGAATCAGCTGCTCCCAACATGGGGGACATGGGAATGTAACAGCAATTTATCAAAGCTACAAAGAAAGACCTCGCAAGAGGTCTTTTCTTCATCCGAAGAACCCTGTACGCAAGAAGCGTGGCGGGGATTTTTTTAATAATTAATATCTTATTCACAAAATAAACGGGTTTTCCACACAACACAAATAATTGATAAATCAATCAAATTGTTATATTAATCTGTTGAAAACTGTTTATCTCTTGTTTACTCTACCCAAAGCCAAATAAGGCTGGGGGTTAATATTTTTCTCGTTTTTGATCACCTCAAGGTGAAGGTGAGGTCCGGTAGTTTTTCCGGTTAAACCAACCTCACCAATCGGCTTATCGGTTGTTATAGTATCTCCCTCGTTGACGAAAATCTTGCCCATGTGTCCATATAAAGAAACGGTATCGTTTCCGTTATCAATCCATACAGCTCTGCCATAGTCATACTTAAGGTACTGAACCTTAATAACGACACCTTCCTTAATAGGGTAGATCTTAGATCCCAAAGGAGCTGTTAGGTCGATTCCGGGGTGTCCAAAACGGAAACCCTGAGAAACACCTGTATAAGCAGGAAGAACATTGGCATAACTCTTACGGGTCTCAAGAGGGATCTCCGTATTAAGAGTTTGTATATTTGCAGCGACCACAGACTGGTCGATTGGGAGGAAAACTAGTCCGGAAGCCAAGGAGGTCATTGAAATGATTCCACCCAAGACAGCTTTAATAGTTTTTCCTTCGAACATCGGTCTGATGAGTTTTGAAACAGGGTTTGATGTTCTGGTTTTTGGTAGTATGTTTAGTATCATAAACGCGGGTATTGCCCCGCATCAGGTACAAAAAATGCTTGAATTTCTCAAGCGAACGGTATCATACCATATCAAATTGCCAATGTCAAACCCATAGCCCCTGACTTGGTATATCCTTAATCTAGATATGTTAACCAAAGAACAAATCCAAAACAAAAACGTCTTGCTTCGAGCTGATCTGGATGTCCCCATTAGCCAAGAGGGCAGGGTCAAAAACGACTACCGTCTCCTAGCTCTTCTACCCACGATAAAGCTTTGTCTTGAGCACGCCAAAAAAACAGTTATTATTGGTCATCTTGGCCGCCCAACAGGGGAGGGCTCCTCTTTAAGCCTGGCTCCCGTAAGAGATAGCTTAAATAGACTGTTAAATCAATCTATTTTACTTCTTCCTTCGGGTATTTCTCCAGGGGAGAGGTGGAAGGGGGAACCCCCCTTGGTTCTTATGGAAAATTTAAGGTTCGACCCTCGAGAAGAAAAATTAGATAGGGGATTTGCCAATGAACTAGCCATCGGTGCCGATATTTACATTTATGAAGCCTTTGCCACGTATCGTGACTCGACCAGTTTAACCTTAATACCCGAAATTTTACCAACTTTGACCGGTTTTAGGTTTGATGAAGAAGTCCAAACGCTCCAAAAAGTACTTAATAATCCCCTTCACCCAACTCTTCTGTTAGCTTCAGGAACAAAGCAAAATAAGCTGGAAATAATCAATAAAGTAAGTCAAAAGTTTGACCAGGTTCTTCTTGGTGGGTTATTTGCCAAGCAGGAAGATAGGACTCCAGACGGTTTTGATCTTAACGAAACGACTACCTCTCGGTTCATAAGCTCGATTCTCGAAGCCAAAACCATCGTTCTTAATGGCCCTGTTGGCATGTATGAAGATGGCATTCATGGCCAAGCTACTAAAGCTATTTTCAAAACCATCATTGACTCTCAAGCCTACTCTATTTTAGGTGGCGGTGATACCCTAGCCGCGATACCTGTTCTGGGCTTCTCCTATGCCTCTTTTAGCTTCGTCAGCACCGGAGGTGGTGCAATGCTCGAGTTTCTGGCTAGTGGCACCCATCCTATGCTGGAAACCCTTAAAAATGCTAAACTGAGTTAGTTATATTTATAACCTGCCCTATGGTTAACTTTTCGATTAATGGTTTCGGAAGGATCGGACGCTCCGCTATGCGTGTTTGGTTACATAATCACCTTGACGACGCCAATCTCGTCGCTATTAATACTTCCGGTTCGCAAAACGTTGCCGGCTGGGCTTATCTTCTCCGTCACGACACTGCCTACGGCACCCTTCCCTACTCCATCTCTTCTGAGGAAGTTCAAGATCCCAAAGAAGCCACGGACGCCAAACCAATCATTGGCTACATCACTATTGAACATCCTAAAAAAACTCTTAAAATCCCCGTCCTTGCCCAACGAGACCCAGCTAAGATTCCCTGGGTTCAGTTCGGTGTCGAGGTCGTCATCGAGTCTACGGGAGCTTTTACGAGCCTGGACAAAGCCATTCTTCATCTTCAGGGGGGTGCCAGATTTGTTGTTCTTTCCGCTCCTGCCAAGGGCGGAGGTGTACCTACGGCTGTTTTAGGCGTCAACGACCAAGACGTCATCACCAAAGATCGCACCGGCACACTTTCTGTGATTAGCAATGCTTCGTGTACTACCAACAGTGTTGCCCCCGTAGCTGATATCCTTCACTCCAAGATTGGCATTCTCAAGGCCATGCTCACTACAGTGCATGGCTACACCGACGATCAAAATCTTCAAGATAACTCTCATCGTGATCTTCGCCGCGCTCGTGCCGCCGCTCAAAATATTGTGCCTACTTCTACCGGAGCTGCCATTGCTGCCACTCAAGCTATTCCCGAACTCCAAGGGCTTTTTGATGGCATCTCCCTTCGTGTTCCCGTCATCACTGGTTCCATTACCGACTTTACCTTTATTACTCGGCGCTCCACTTCCGTCGAAGAAATAAACCAAATTTTTATGGATGCCGCCAATGACCCTAGATACCGTGGTATTTTAGCCGTGACTGACGAACCATTAGTCTCTTCTGATATCGTTGGCCGTCCGGAATCTAGCATTGTTGATCTCGAAATGACCCGTGTCGTCGACGGTACTCTGGTGAAAGTTCTCGCTTGGTACGACAATGAATGGGGCTATGCCAATCGTCTTGTTGAGGAAGTCATCAAAGCCGGCGATCTCTACTAAGTTACTTAAACAGTCACTTTTTTAGTGGATAAATAATTAGTATATTTCTCATATTTGTACTTCAAATATGGGGCAGAAACGATATCTTGATAAATCAATGCTGCAACATTTTTTGCACAATTTCCTCCGTAACTAAGTTGAAACGATCTACGATTAGTATATATAGGAACATGTCGCTCGCTTACTAAACGGCCAATATATGTTCCGAGTTTCTCCAGAAAACTCCTACTTCCACTTGTGAATATTATCTTTAAGCGTCGTCTTATATTTTCAATATGGATACAACCATCACTATCAAAATATCCTCTCAGAAAATAACTGAAGAATTCGTTGGGTATTTCGGGCAACTCGATTACCAATGACTTTCTGGGGCATAATCCGAGTTTAGTCAAATCATCATAAATTACTTTGTTCCCAATTCTCACATAATAATTTGTTTTACACCAATACTCTCTATCGTCAATTTTCATGACTCGAGGACCTCGAATTACAATAGTTTGCTTAGTTGACATTACCCATAAAATATCCCTCAGAATATCAAGGTCATTATTTGAAAGACAAAGATAACAAGTTCTTGATGACTTTCTACAATCCTCCACGGCTCCATCGGCATAAATAAAGCCTAAGACGTAAGCCATGGAAGGAGACCATACTTTAAAAAAATTTCATTAATCTTTTTCCTGTTATATCCACCTCTTTTGTCTCTTTCCACAATTAATTATTACCAAATAAAACCCAAAAGTCAATAATAAATATCATCAGAAAACAACCATTAAATTAATCCTTCTCATAAATGGTAAAATAGTGCCTGAAGTGGCCGGATGTCGAAGTGGTAACGATGCGGTCTGCAAAACCGCCATGCGAGGGTTCGATTCCCTCTCCGGCCTCAATATCTTGTGTTCGACATCTTGACATAATCTGCTATCATAGACACAAATGAAGACAAACTTACTCAAGCTCTCTGCTATCCTTATTTTTTCCGTTTTTCTTGCCGGGTGCAATCTTAACCCCTTCGCCAAAAAAGCCGGTATCCAAGTTACCTCTAGTCCCGAAGCTAATGTCCTGATAAACGGAGAATCTGTCGGCAAAACTCCTGTATACATCGATAACAAAAAACCAGGCTCCTACACCATCCAAATGACGGCTGTTGATAGTGGTCAAACCTGGGAAACCAAAGCTGACCTTCTTGGCGGCGCCCTAACTACCGTTCATCGTGAGTTTGGTGAAACTCTGGACAAATCTCACAGCTATACTCTTTCCTTTGAAAAACTCAGTAACAATAAAGCTGCCGCAGTTAGTATTGTTAGTCTTCCCGCCAGTGCCACAATAAGTATCGACGGCAAGCCCGAGGGTTTTTCCCCCAGGAGTATTGATATTGAACCGGGGCCCCACGTCTTCACTTTTACCAACCCAGGTTATCAAGACAAAATAGTTAATGCTTCGGTTCAGGCTGGATATCGTTTGGTTTTAAACTTCACCATGTCTGCTCTCGATATTACTCCCACACCTACACCTACTATTGGCAGTGCTACTCCCTCGGCAGGTCTTGTCACCCCCACACCCGCCAAAACAGTTACTCCTCTTCCCAAACAAGCAACTTCCTCAGCAACCCTTGCCAAGCCCTATGTCGAGATTCTTTCAACTCCAACAGGCTGGTTAAAGGTTCGTGAAACAGCCTCAACCGGAAGCAACGAGCTCGCCAAAGTCAATCCTGGTGACATTTTCCCCTACAAAGAATCCACAAACTCCGGTTGGTATCAAATTGAATATACCAAAGGCTCTTGGGGCTTTGTCTCCTCTACTTACGCCAAGTTGGTTAAGTAAAATTTTAGGCAATATAGTACAAAACACCAATTATCACCACTACCCACAAGCCTACAGTGATGATTAAAGGTTTGTCCGAAAACAACACTCTCTCCGGGCTTTCTCCCTCATTTTTTTCGTAGATAAGCTGCAAATATCTCATGATGCCATAAACCACAAAGGGGATTGTGATCATCATCCACTTTTCGGAGATTAATGTCTTTGGTAGTATCGAAATTAAGGATAGTGCCCTACCGTCCGGCACAATCTTGGGATGATTAAAGGTAAATAAAGAGTAGGTAATCCAAGTTGCGGTCGCAAACATGGCTGTGTAAATATCCAAGAGTTTCTCTGTATAGTGCTTTAGAGTTTCTCTAGTAGATGACCCCTTTCCCGAGGACATCATCAGTGTCATCTCTCCCCTTCGTTTCCCCACCGCCAAAAATAGCGAAGCTGAGATTACCGTCAGTAAAAACCACACATCCATGTGTGCCGAAATTACGAAAGCTCCCGCATAAACTCGAATTAGATATCCCAAGGCAATTACGATTACATCGATAATCGCTATTTTTTTCAAAAACCCGGTATACAAAACCTGAATGAAAAGGTACACCAAACAACTGATAAAGAAAAATAGATTTAAAGTATATGCCCAAGTCAGGCCAATAATTGTTCCGGAAATTAATGCAAAAAAAGCTACCGGTATTGGTAAGGCGCCAGAAGCAATTGGTCTATTTTTTTTAAATGGATGCAATCGGTCGGTACTAACATCCAAAAGATCATTAAAAATATATGTCGCGCTGGATAAAATCGTAAAAATAAAAAACGCCTGTGTCACTAATCCGAATGCCCCCTTTTGGTAAAGCAGTCCTGTAAATATCAAGGCCCCAAATAAAGCAAAATTTTTCAACCACTGCCTTGGTCTTACTGTTTTGAATAGCGCAATGAGTATTGCCATACGATAAATGCTGTCATTAATATTACCAATCCTATCATAATTATAAGTTTTGTCCGAGCTTCAAAGCTCAAAGCTGCGACTCCTAGCATCACTGCCGCAAACCAATAAAACAGTGCTACTCTTCTTTTTCCCCAACCCATGGCCATTAGTTTGTGATGTAAATGGCTCTTGTCTCCCCATACCGGCGATTTTCCCGACACTAACCTTTTAATCATAATATATAAGAAGTCAATTAATGGAATTCCTAAGACGATTATCAAAGCACCCACTTTGGCTGTCGCCAAAATAGATATCACACCCAGCAATAAGCCAGCCAAAGAAGTTGCCGAGTACCCCGGCATAATTTTTTGCGGATAAAAATGAAAAACCGTCAGTCCAGCGAAAGCTCCTGCCGTCGCAAACGCAAGAATGGCTACCGGCCATTGCGTAATATCCGCACTAAAGTTCAAAGAAATGAGACCTAAGACCACGGCCGCGATAGTAATTACTCCGCTAATTTGTCCATCCACCCCAGACGACCAATTAATGGCATTCATAAGAGATGGAATCCAAAGTAGGGCAAATAAATCAGCGAGGAGCCAAATTTCATGATGTTCCCCCAGCAAATCAAAACCTAGTTTGGGAGTCGACAAATCAATTACTCCCCCCAAGGGATTACTTATAAAAGCAATTCCAATTCCAGAACCGACGATAATGGCCGTTACTAAAAAATTCATCCCCAGTCTAAGGTATGGACTCGAGCTCCTAATATCATCTATCAGTCCCACAATCAAAGTTAATAACCCAGCCACACCAATTGCCAGCAAATGGCTATCCGGTTTTAACAAAAGCATTACTGTCACCGCCACCGCAAAAAAAATCGGAACTCCTCCACCTTTGGGCACCGGGGTTTTGTGGATATGTGCTGGGTGAGGAGTTTTAGCGGGGTCAATTACCCAACCCCTTTTTTTAAAAAATATAATCGTCAAGGGCGTTACCACAAGACTGATTATCAAAGCCAGAAAAAAGGGAATTACCGTAATTACCATTACCGGGTTCATACGTTTAGAAAGATCATCATAACTCGGAAAAAACTCGCCGCCATCAAAAATATTGCCGTCACTACCCCAACCATGATTGTATTTTGTACGGTGACGTCATTTTTACCTGCCCAATTAGCCAAAAGTCTTGTCAAAACCAAAACTCCTTCCGTGCCGGCAAAAATCCAAACAAACCATATTTTTCCAATCAACTGTTTTTCACCAAAAGGAAAAGAATAAAGCCAAGGTAGTTGAGGTGGTAATTTACTCCAAAACAAAGCCATTACCCCAGCCATAATTAATACTACAATCACTCCGATCCAAAATAACGTCACCGAAGTAGTAATTTTTTGTCTTTCTGCCACAATTTGAGTATATATCAGGCAAACACTATTATGCTTTTTTTTCTGTTACTCGATACTCCATATATCTTCCCATCATTAAGCGAGTATGGGCATCCAGTCCCGGCAGGGCCGAGAAAAAGAAACCTACCACAGGTAACAAAACAAATTCAAAAGGGGACACAATTCCTCTCCACCAAGGCAGATCCTTTACTTTAGGCCGAGCCTTTAAATCGATGAGAATCATCGCAATCATACTGACGAGAGACAAAGTCAAAATGGCCGAAGACACCTGAGGCAGTGTTTTCCCCATTACTGTTCTGGAAAATGTCGGGTTCAAAAGTGGTGGCAGGTTGGCCGCGACCGTAATAATAAACCAGTTCACAGGCCACATAAAGTGATCTTCAACTACCTTAAACACTCTAATTGTTTTGTCCCAAAATGGAGCTTTAGTATCCAAAATATATCGTTTGATAATATAAGAATCATCCGAAGCTCCCCACGCCCAACGCTTTACCTGTTCATATGTATTTGTGTAAGTACTCCAGAAACCATCGGCTTCAGCAGCATCGGCAAACACCGAAATATACAAAGGTTCCACCTCTACTTTTCCTTCCGTGGCAAAATATGTCTTAAAGAAAATACGATAGTCCTCGGGAATAACATCGGTATCCCAGTAATCAATATCGTCCATCAACCTCAAACTCATTGAATAAGTCGAAAAGTTTATTAAACGGTCCGGTCGTGACAGCTGTGCCATATTAATTACACTACTCATACGGTTAAATACTCTCATTGGCCAGGGGATACGCTCAATATTGTTGTAAAAAACAATCGCCCCCTGCCAAATCTTGTGATATCTATTTGGATCGTCAAGAAACATGTAGGTCAAGGCCGCCAAGTGATTTGGGTGTAATGCCACATCACAATCGACCGACGAAATAGTCATCTTGTCCATATCCCAATCATCGTGTTTTTTTAACTCTTTTCGAAATTCTTTTCCTGCCCAGGCAGCGTTCGAAGACTTTCCCACTACTTCCCCGGTTAGATTAGCGGGATGATAAGTAAAAAGTAGTTCCGCAAACTTTCCCTTAAATTTATCTCGTAGTTGTTTCTCTCTGCTTCTGTTAATTTCCTCTCCCGCTCTTGCCTCCATTGCAATCAAAGGAATTATTTGTTTTGCCCCAAGAGTCTGTTTCTCCAAAGCTTCCAAAGTGCGCACCAAGATATCCCCCGGTTCCTTATACGTAGGCAACACAATCACATGCTTAACCTCCATCCAGTCTGCAAATCCTTTTACATCTCCCATCCAGTCATACTTTTCTGCCGCTTTAATTCTAAAATATGACATTACCGAAGCAACCGACAGAGTTAGTGATCTATAAAGCCAATAAACATTAAAACTGATGATGAAATAAGCAACTCCTACAGGCCAAAAAATTGACCCCCACACCGGGAAAAGAATAAATGACCAGCTCACAAATCCGGGCAAAATCTCAAGTACCCTTTGACTTTGGTGGGGATATTTGTTGATTAGATATCTAAGGAATACAAACATAAGGCATTATTTCCAGTTTGATCAATTATTGTTTCGGCATCTAAATGTAGCTCTTGGGCAATTGCTGTAGCTATTATTTTAACATTTGCAGGGGTATTTACCGTTCCGCGGACAGGTTCGGGGGTGAGATAGGGGCTATCTGTCTCCAAAAGGAGTCTCGAAAGGGGTACCAAAGCCAAGAGCCTACGTAGCTCTTGAGCCGATTTATAAGTGATATTTCCAGCAAAACTCACGTAGAAACCCTTACTTAGGACATATTTCAGAAAATTCTCACTCCCCGCAAAACAATGAAACTGGCCTCTTGGGAGCTTCTCCATTCTTTCCAAAATAGCTTTCATCTCCATTTCTGCTTCCCTCATATGAATTACTACCGGCAGTCTCAATCTGACTGCAAGCTCAATTTGAGCCGTAAATATTTCCAACTGTTTTTCTTTTGTTTTTTTCTCCTTATCGTAATAAAAGTCTAGGCCAATTTCCCCAATTCCAATTACTCTTTCTGATTTACTACTAATTTCTTCTAGCTCATAGATCATTTGATTCACGTCCGTCACACTCTCAATCTCCTCAGGGTGAACGCCCACCATCGCATAAAGACCCTCCTGTTCAGCAATCAAAACCGTTCTTCTGGCATTCTCCACACTCCCGGAAGGCATAAATATTTTTTCCACCCCGGCATCCACCGCTTCCGCAATCACCCCCTTTACATCAGTGAACTTTGAGTCGGTCAGGTGGCAATGGGTATCAATTAACATTATGATAATCGTGCAAACAAATTCTCCGCTTTTTTAATTTCCTCTACGCCATACTGCGCCATGATTTTCTCGGAAGTAGCCGGCATAAAAGGCACAAGATCTACTCCAATCTGGCGGATAATCTTAACGAGTTCATTTAAAGAAGCAATCTTTTTTTCTCCCTCCAATTTCCAAACCTGTCTCTGATTAATTAAACCATCGGCTTTTTTAATTTCTTCCCAAATTAATGCCATTGCTTCGTCAAACCTATATTTTTCAAGTTTCTCAAGCACTTCTTTTCGTATAGACAATGTTTCGGAAGTCACTCTTAACCCTTCTTTCTCTGACATTGCCGCCACGCGTGCACACAAATTACCGATACCATTGGCAAGACTCGCCTGGAAAGCTTCTTCAAATCGCTCTTTTGTTATATCCGAGTCCTCAAAAACAGACAGCTCGGCTGTCAAAAAATAGCGCACAGCATCCGTGCCGTATTTTTCCACGTACTCCAAAGGGTCAATCACATTTCCCAAACTCTTACTCATTTTTGCTCCACCAGAAGTGATAAAACCCTCGACAACTATCTGTTTGGATGTTGGTAAACCGGCCGACATCAGCATTGCTTGCCACATAGCAGTTTGCTGCCTTAGGTTATCTTTTCCGCAAATTTGCACTCCAGGCCAATATTCTTTAAATTTAGCCTTGTTTTCCGGCCAGCCAAGAGAAGAAATATAGTTGACCAGAGCATCAAACCAGACAAACATCACCTGCTCGGAATCTCCAGGGACTTCCACTCCCCAGGGCATTTTTGCTTTAAGACGAGAAATACTAAAGTCTTGTAAACCACCTCCTACAAAAATCTTCATCTCATTCTGACGGAAATCCGGTTGCACAAAATCGGGATTATTTTTATATAGCTCCAAGAGTCTTTCTTGATAATTTGAAAACCTAAAGAAATAATTTTCTTCTTCACGAATCTCCAGTTCCATCTGGGGATGAATTGGACATTTTCCATTCACCAGGTCGGAGTCTGTCTTTTCCAACTCACACCCCACACAGTACTTAATTTTATAGTTCTTCTTATAAATATCTCCTTTTGCATCACAAAGTTTCCAAAACTCCTGTGCTGCTTTTATATGATGCTCATCGGTAGTACGAACAAAACTGTTGTAAGACAAATTTAGTGCTTCTTTTAAAACAGAAAACTTTGCTGCACTTTCATCGCAGTATTTCTGTGGATCAATTCCTAGCTCAACGGCTTTTTGATAAATTTTCTGTCCATGTTCATCTGTACCGGTATTAAAAAAAACATCATCCCCCAAAGCCCGATGCAATCTCGCCATTACATCCGCGCGCACTATCTCCATGGCGAAACCAATATGCGGCTCCGCGTTAACGTAAGGTAATGTGGTGGTGATGTAATACTTTCCCATGCCTCAATTGTAGCTCATCCAAAAATTCTCTTTATTCCTCCGGAAATTTTATTTGTCCACTCAGATGCCCACTCTTCTGCCTTAATTCTTTTAATCATTTCCTGCCATCCAGAGTTACCCAAATTTTCTGCGACGGAAGCAATTGTCGCCGAACTCACCTTAATATTATTTTTTATATCTTCATAATTTCTTCCTTTATCAAGATACACGGCAATTCCCAGTCTTTTCAAAATTGCCACCCTTTCACCATCAGTTAGCACATCATTCATTACCATTTTGACATCCTCAGGAGTCTTAAGTTCCGCCAAAATTCCGTACATCATCTCTGATAATTGTTTCTCAATTGTTTTGTTAAGAGGATTATTTGAAAGTTGCATATTCTGTCCTAAATAATAACTTTAATTAATCAAAGTGTAGCACATCCTTTGGTTTTTTCTTATAGATATATACCTCCCATACTGAAAGCAATCCAAGAATCAAAATACCATTTAAGACAGACCCCAACCCCCAAATTCGTAAGTAGATATAAATAATAATCCCCAGAGTCCAACGTAAAGCTCTAATTGATGACATTGTTAATATCGATAACAGCCAAAATATCCCCCCCATCAGCAACAAACCCATTGGCAGGTAGCTTCCCGGAAAAAGAAAGTTAGCCATATTGTCAGGATCTATTTTCCACACGGCTAGAGCAATTACCAGCCAATTAACAAGGGCAAAAAAAACCAACCATCCATATTTTTTATTTCTTTCGTGTTTGTTTCGTTCCATTACTGTAAAATAAATCTATGTCAACTGATACTTCAATTGTAATAGCTTTTCTCTTCTTTGGCTTATTGATTCTCTATTTTCTTCTCAAGTCCCAGCTGCAAAAACCAAACACCGACCCTACCCTCAACGCTTGGCTCAAGTCTCTCCAGCAATCGTTCGATACCACTAATAGAACAACAACGGCTTCACTCCAACAAAATTACCGCGAACTTTTCTCCCGTCTTGATCAAGCAACCACCGTCATTGGCGACCTCAAAAAAGAAGCCGGTGCTTTTGGCGAAGTCAGTCGCTCCATGAAAGATCTCCAAGACTATCTAAAGTCCCCTAAACTCAGAGGTAACATTGGTGAACAAGTCCTAACTGATTTAATCGCCCAGATGTTTCCCAAAACCGGCTACGCTCTTCAACACCACTTCAAAGGTGGCCAGATTGTCGACGCCGCCATCAAAACCCAAGCCGGTATTCTTCCCATAGACTCCAAGTTTCCCATGGAAAATTTCCAAAAGATATATCAAGCCACCTCACCCTCTGAAAAATCACTAGCCCGTTCCGCCTTTATCCGTGACGTTAAAAAACATCTCAAAGATATCTCCGGCAAGTATATTCTTCCCGAAGAAGGGACTCTCGATTTTGCTCTCATGTATATTCCTTCCGAGTCCGTCTACTACGAAATAGTCAATGAGGAAGAAATCATGAGCCTCAGCCGAGACTCTCGTGTCTTTCCTGTTTCCCCGACCACTCTCTATGCCAATTTACAAACAATCCTTCTTTCCTTAGAAGGTCAAAAAATTGCCGGCAAAACCGCCGAGGTCTTTACTCTTTTACGAGCCGTCCAAAAAGACTACGAAAAATTAAATGGCGACTTCACCCTTCTGGGCAAGCACTTAACAAATGCTTACAACTCTATGAATACTACCTCCCAGACATTAAATCAGATTGGCAACAAACTTGAGTCCTCGCACAGTCTGAAGTCCGGTTTAGATTCCGATAAAAAAGACATAGAATAAGTCCATGCCCCAGACCACACCGGAATTTGACCTAGCGTACAAAAAGTTAAACGATTCGCAGAAAAAAGCCGTCGATACCATCGAAGGTCCTGTTTTGGTTCTCGCTGGTCCCGGCACAGGCAAAACTCAAGTTCTTACAGCCAGAATTGCCAATATTCTCAAAGAAACTGATACTAACCCAGAGTCCATTCTTGCTTTGACATATACCGACGCCGCCACTCGCGAAATGAGAGAGCGTTTAATAAAGCTCGTCGGCAAAGACGGTTACTACGTCAAAGTCACCTCCTATCACTCCTTCTGCTCCGACATCATCTCCGAAAATCCGGAAAGGTTTAGCCGACCCAAGGGTTTAAGTATTGCCACAGACCTGGAAAAGATCCAATTAATTAAAGAGATTTTGGAAGGCGATTCTTTTCCTCTTTTAAAACCGGCCGGCGACCCCACTTACTATCTTAAATATATTCTTGGCGCCATCGCCGACCTCAAACGCGAAGGTTACCCCATTGATAAATACAAGCAGTTGGTCACTCTTTTACAAGAAGAATTTGAACTCGAAAAAGGGGACCTGAAAAAAGGCGCTCTCAACGAAAGGGAAACATTAGTCGGCAAAAATACCGACCTTCTCAATATCTACGAAAAATATCAAGCCAAACTTTCTGCCATCGGCCGCTACGATTTTGAAGACATGATCAACTGGGTAGTTGAAGCCTTCGAAAAAGATGCCGATTTTCTTCTAGCCTACCAAGAAAAGTTCCAGTACATTCTGGGCGACGAATACCAAGATACCAACAACTCCCAAAACCGTCTCATCTTTGCCCTCTCCAGTTTCTGGGGTCAAGAAGCCAATGTCTTTGTCGTCGGCGACCCTAACCAAAGTATTTTTAGATTTCAAGGTGCCTCCAAAGAAAATGTCCGTGAGTTCCAAAAAAGATTTCCCAACTTAAAGAAAATTGTTCTAGACCAAAACTATCGTTCTACCCAAACTTTACTTGAAGCCTCCGCCGGAATAATCAACGAACCCCCTCTCCACCACAACGTTAAATTTCAAGATTTGTCCCTTAAAGTTGCCAAATTTACCTCACCCCTTTTCGAAGACGAGTTCATTGCGAGTACCTTGAAAAGAAAAATTAAAGCCGGTGCCAAGCCATCCGATTTTGCCGTCATAACCAAAGACAACGCCGACATCGAAAACTTGGTCAATCTTTTCAAATCCAAAGGCCTCCCATATCGTCTCGAAGGTGGTGTCAACATTCTCTCCACGCCACTCATTTCCCAGTTCCTCAAAATTATTTCTCTCGTCACTACTTTTCAAAGCAAGGTTGACGATCTCGACTTGTTTTTGGCTCTCAATTTTCCGTACTTCAAACTAAACCCTCTCTCCATTTTAAAAATCTCTCGTTACGCCCACGAAAAACGTGAGTCTCTCATGGACACTCTCCTTGATGCTCATCCCGACATCGACCCGGTCGTTATCGACGTCTTTCATCGTTTCCTCGGCTGGAACTCCAAAGCGGCTACTCACACCGTTCCTGAGATGTTCCAAATGATATTTCAAGAATCAGGGCTCCTTGATTACATCCTCGCCCTACCTCAACCGATTCAAGAGTTAAATCGTTTCGGTACTCTTTTTGAAGATGTCAAAAAACAATCCGCCGCTTTCCCCGGTCTTGACTTATTTGGTTACGTCTTCAATCTAAAAACCATGGACGAGAATGGCTTGAAGTTGGAAGAGCAGGCGCTAATAGGCGACAACAATGCGGTAACTCTCACCACAGTCTACAAAGCTAAAGGTCTGGAATGGAAAACAGTCTTTATCTACCGCTTCGCCGACACTCACTGGGGCAATCACACCAAAAGACAGATGATCAAGCTTCCTCCGGGTATCCTGGCTCTGGAAGACACCGACAAAGAAGATAAAAATGCCGAAGAACGTCGTGTCTTTTATGTGGCCATGACCCGTGCCAAAAAGAATCTCTACCTCACCGGCTCCACCGAGTACCCTACCTCTCTCAAAATGATTTTTCCTTCAATGTTCCTCGATGAGATTCCCAAAAAAACGCGCAAGCTGATCAAAGTCGGCAAGTTCCAAAAAAACGCCGCCAAAATTTTAGGCAAACTCCTAGCCATTCCAGTCTCCCCGGTTCTTGCCTCCGGCGAAAAAGAATACCTCAAAGAAATCATCAAAGACTTCAAGCTCTCACCTACGGCACTAAATAAATATTTGGAGTGCCACTACAAATTTAAGCTGGACAATCTCTATCGTATTCCTCGCACCACTCCTCCATCTATGAGCTTTGGTACCGCGGTCCACTTTGCCTTACAGTATCTATATATCAACCTGAAAAATACCGGCAAAGTTGAATCGCCAAAAGATTTTCTAAAAGATTTCGAAACCGCACTTCGCCGCGAGGTTCTCTCCGAAGCGGACTTCAAAAACTACTTGGAAAAAGGTCAGAAAGTTTTGTCCTTTTACTATGATTACTACAAAGATAGTTTCATCCCCGCTCTCTTCACCGAAAAGAATTTCGGTAAATCACTCACTTCCCAAATTGTCCTCGACGATATTCCGCTCACCGGCAAAGCCGACAGAATTGATTTAACAAACAAAAAAGAAAAACACGTTCGTTTTGTCGACTATAAAACAGGTCAACCCCGAACGAGAAATGATATCGAAGGCAATACTAAAAGTTCCAACGGCGATTACAAACGTCAGCTGGTTTTCTATCAGCTCTTGGCCGACCTCGACCACTCTTTCGATTACAAAGTTACTGAAACCGAACTTCAATTTATCGAAGCCGACAAAGGAAACAGGTTCCACAGCGAAAGATTCAATATCACCCCCGCCGAAGTCAACGATTTAAAGAAAGTAATTAGAGAAGTAATGGCGAGCATCCGCTCACTAAACTTCGATCGCACCACGGACTACAACCACTGTGTTCGCTGTGACTTCCGTAATCACTGCTGGCCAAACGGCCTCCCGGTCACTCAATCCGAAGAAGAGGAATAAAATAAGTACATGCCCCTACTTTTTGTTATCCTTAGTCTCTTCTGTCTCCTCCTCACCAAAAAGAGAATGACCTCCGACTTATCCCATCTCGTTCATCGCCTAGGCGGAAGTCAGCACTCCGTCATCATCGTCTGGAGCACCATCTTTCTTCCCGGCACCCTCATCCACGAAATTTCCCATTTCCTCGTCGCCGCTCTGACAGGCGCTCGTACCGGCAAGATTGAAATCTTTCCCGAATATCTTGAAGACAAATTGGATGAAAAATCTACTCACGTTGCCCTTGGTTCCGTCCAAACCCAAAAGCTCAATCCCATTCAAGGTTTCCTCGTCGGCATCGCCCCTTTCATCTCCGGCATGGCTCTTCTTATCTGGTTTGCCTCACTCTTCCAAACTAGTTTCACTGCCAAAGACATCTGGCTCCTGCTTCTCGAGGGTTATCTCTTCTTCACGGTGGCCAACTCCTTTTTCCCCAGCTGGTCGGACATCAAACAAGCTCTTCCGTTCGTCATCATTTCCCTCGTTGTCACTCTTCTCGCTTGGTATTTTGGCTTCCAGATCTTTCTCAACTCGAACTCCTACATTTGGACCATTTTAAACTCTCTATGGCAAGCTATCGGCATTAGTGTCCTGATCAATTTAAGCTTAATAGGAGTACTCTTTATTCTTAATCTAAATATCAAGAGAAAATAATTAGGATATGTTACAAAAAGAGACCCTCATAGAGCCTCTTTTTGCCTTTTGTTTTAGTTAAAACTTATTCCTTTATAACCTTTTTCTTAGCTACTTTGGCCTTTTTCTTGGGCTTAGCAACTTCTTTTCCGGAATTGATCTCAATAGTTTCAAGAATCTTCTCCGTTATATTCTTCGGTTCGGTAGGAGTTAGAAGCTTGATGATTCTGTCCAGTTTAGCGTTAAGTTCACTCAAATCCACGTTTCCGGCAGCCGGTCGGGCTGAAGGGACAAAAGATCTAGACTCACCTCTTCCACCATCTTTTTTGGCAAAACAATCACTACAAAGTACCGGTTTACCATTTCTTGGTTCAAAAGGAACCTGGCAGTTATCTCCACACTCATCACAAATAGCACTAAACATGGGTTTATCAAAACTTCTAGAATCTCTTCCCCCAAATCCTCTGTCGTTACCTCTACTTTCAAATCTGTTTCCACCTCTAGGCTCTTCACCATTTATTTCACCAAAACATTTGCTACAGAAAACTTCTTTTCTACCGTTTGGTTTAAAAGGAACCTTGGCCACACCTCCACATTTAGCGCACACGGCGTCAAACATTTCTTTTCTCTCTGAACCCCTGTCAAACCCACCTCTTGAGGAAAAACTTCCCTCTCTTGGGCTGTAATACTGGGCTCGATTGTCTCCACTTCCACCTCGGTTAAAATATGTCATATCCTATATTATACCACCCCTTTGTATTTAGATTGATACCAAGTACTTTTCTATCCCCAAACCCCTCTCATCTCCTCGGGCAAAGCTACGGCCAACTTTTTCATCAGCTCCTCCACGCTCGGGTACTCTCTCGGGTTTTCTTGAACTGTCACCTCTCCAATATTTATCCACATTTTCTTTCCGATGTTTATTCCGTCTCTTTTAAACTTACCCTCATACGAAACCGCCAATGGTACATACACTACCGGTGCCAACAATCTCCCTGCCGCCACCATCCCGGACTCGGCCACCATCATTTTCCCGGTGTCACTTCGATGGCCTTCCGGACTGATCAGAACTCCAGTTGGTGTATTTGATCTTTTCAACTCCTTTAACCGATGAACGTAGTTTACGTATGTTTGTCTGGCTTCCTCGGCGGTGTACCCATACCTAGGATTGTTTAGCTGGTATGTCTGTACTACGGGTATTGCCTCAATTCCGCACGCTTTAACAACATTCATTCCCAAAGACGACAAAAAACCCTTGACACTTTTTGTATCGACGTGCGAATACGACATTGGCACCAGTAAATGCCACTCACCCTTTGGATTTAAAAGATTGGCCACGTGCACTAGTACCGCCGGATCATTAAATGAAATGTGGTTGAAATATAAAACAAAGCTATACTCCGGATTTTCTTCTAAGAATTCTCTCACCATTTCAATTTTTTCTTTTGCTCCCGACATAATCTCCGGAGAATAAAACAGCTCCGTTATCCCGTCAAACAAAAATTTTCTATTACCGTCTTCCACCCTTGTCATAGTTTCAAAATTATACGACTTTCTCTCTATAATCAAGCTATGGAAAACTCACTTGCAATAAAACACCTTCGCCAAGACCCGGTTCTTTCCTGCATTATTGATAACTACACCATTTCTTCGCCAAAGCCTTCGACCAATCTCTTTCGTGACCTTCTTGAAGCCATCGTTAGTCAACAGCTCTCCAATAAAGCCGCCGCAACCATCTTTGATCGCTTCCTTACATTGTTTCCCAAAGAAAAAACTCCCCGCCCCGAAGAAATATTAAAACTTAGTGATGAGACCCTTCGCTCTTGCGGGCTATCTCGCCAAAAGACCTCATATCTCAAGTCCCTTGCCGAAGAAATCGTTTCCAACAAACTGGTTTTGGAAAATCTGCATCTTCTTTCGGACGAAACAGTAATTTCTTCTCTCACTACAGTCAAAGGTATTGGTCGTTGGACAGCCGAAATGTTCCTTATTTTTTCGCTTGGTCGACAAGACACATTTTCCCTTGGAGACCTTGGGCTTCGTGCCGCCGTTGCCAAACTCTATGGAGTGGATAGGGAAGATAAAATTAAAATTGAAGCCATTTCTCAAATCTGGAGTCCCTACCGTTCGCTTGCCTGTTTGTATCTCTGGAAAAGTTTGGAAAACTCTTGACAGTAATTGGTATACTACGAATATATGATTAACAAAATTCGTTTTTCTCTTGTTATCATCTCCGCCGTTTTTCTCTCCGCTTGTACTGTCAAGACTCCAACTGGAACCGAAAACCAAGCCGGTGAAGACAAAACCACCCCAACCGAACAGTCACAATCATCTTCCTTACGCGATCTTCTTGCCATGGGTCAAAACCAAAAGTGTACTGTCTCCACTTCAGCTGTCGACGAAACAGACGGTACAAAAACCGATACCCAAGGTACTATCTACATCTCCGGCAAAAAAATGGCTCAAGAAGTAATTGTTACTAGCACCGACAAAGAAATGCCCAGCGTCAATATGAGTATGGTTTCGGATGGCACATATATGTATACATGGAACCCACAGAAAAAGGACCAAGGTATGAAACTGAAAATCACCGAATCGGAAGGAACAACCGAAACCAAAGATAACACGGCAAAAGGAGCTGTCAACTTTGACGAAAAAGTAAACGTCAAATGTTCTCCCTGGATAGTTGATAACAGTAAATTCACCGTTCCAACCGATGTTAATTTTACTGACCTCTCGGAGGTAATGAAAAACATCCCCACCATGCCAGCCAACATCCCGACCGAATACTAATGGCTGTACGTTTAGAAAAAAGTTGGAAAGAACTACTCAAAGACGAGTTTGATAAACCGTACTTCAAATCATTAAGTGAGTTTGTTCACGACGAATACAAAAACCACACCGTCTATCCTCCCGCCAAATTTATTTTCAATGCTCTCGACAGTCTCCCTGTCGACAAGGTTAAGGTTATTATTCTCGGCCAAGATCCGTATCACGGCGAAGGCCAAGCGCACGGACTTTCTTTTTCTGTCCCTGACGGCACTGCTCTTCCTCCCTCTTTACAAAATATTTACAAAGAACTAAAAGCCGACGTAGACAAAAGTCCTTCTCCTTCTGGCAATCTGGAACGTTGGGTTAAGGAGGGAGTTTTACTTCTTAATGCCACCCTCACGGTAAGAGCTCACCAGGCCGGTAGTCACCAAAACAAAGGTTGGGAACAGTTTACCGATGCCATCATCCATCAACTCGCCGAATCAAAAGAAAATCTTGTCTTTATTCTCTGGGGCAACTACGCCCAAAGAAAGGGTTCTTTCATTGACACGCAAAAACATCTGGTTATTAAATCTGCCCATCCCTCACCTCTTTCTGCCCACAACGGTTTCTTTGGTAGCCAACCCTTCAGTAAAACCAACGAGTATTTAATAGCCCATGGTCAATCACCCATCAACTGGTAACATGCACCTCACCATCGTTGCTAAACCAAAAAAGAAACAAGAAAAAGTGGTTCAAATCGACCCGACCACCTACGCCGTTTCAATCAAAGAACCTCCCATCGATGGCAGAGCCAACGACGCCATTATCAAGTCTTTATCCAAATACTTTTCCATTTCTCCCTCTCAAATTGCCCTCATTTCCGGCCATACAGCTAAAATAAAAGTTGTCGAGGTACCAGACCACCTAGTTAATTTTGAATTACTTCCCAAACAAAAATCTCTCTTTTAACCCAAAATCTCAAAGCCAACGAAAGAATCCTCCTGGAAATTGAACCAATCTTCCTCCAAACCTCCTCTTAAATTCGGTGAAACCCTTCCACCTTTTTTGTGGCCAGCGCGGGTCAAATACTCCTTCAAAATCCCAGTACTTCAGCCCCATCTTTTTTGCTCGAAGCATTTCGTTCCAGACTAGTTTGTAGTGTGCCCCGGACTTTCTTCCGGCCTCACTTGTCCAAGTCATGTAATAGTTAGCGGTATCTCTGGAATAAACAATCATCAATCCGGAATGATATTCGTCACCCATTCGGCTCATCACCAACCTTACCTTTCCCTTAAAACTTTTTATCAAATTTTCAACCTCATCAGGTTTCATAATCCAAATCTTTGACGATTTTTTCCACAACTCACAAAATTTTTTTGGTTCGGCCTCTTCAATAATTATTCTCGCGTTTTTGTCGATTAATCTTTTGGCATTATTCGACAGACCACCCCACAATTCCTTTTCACTTTTGGTTAAATCATTGATATACGAGCTCATCGCCAAGTATGGAAAACGAGTCAAATAATAACCTGCTCGTCTAAAAGCCTCCGGATTTTGCACTCTTTGTGGTTCAATAATTGAGTTTGCCACCCAATACTTTCTTTTAAGCCTCTTCAACTCCTCAAAATCTGGATCATAGTTAGACCTTTGGATTTTCATCATCGAAAAAGGCCACCAACCTAGACGTAAAACAAAAGCCTGCATCGTATGTCTCCCGTCCGAAGCTTTTACTTGCACCGTTTTCCAACCACGATGTTTTAGATGTCCCTCCCACCCTTTATTTTGGCGAATATCCTCCATTATTTTCTCAGCCCTGCCAGTAACTTTAGTCCCACCCATCGCAACCTATCCGTCAGTCCATAAAGCTTATACAAGGTTGGTTTAACTACCAAATCAAAACTTCCCAAAAACTCGACCAACTCCGCACCATATCCCTGTTTAAACTTATGAAATCCGTACCATGGATCCTTTATATCTGGTGTCGGTCCCAGACTACCCCACATATCAAATAAACGGCAACCCTGTTTCTTGCCATAGCGGATTACTTCCCACATCATCAAATTACTCGCCATTACTTCTCGATTCTCATTACTCGAAGCACCGTAAGGATAATAAATTGTGTCATTCAATATAAAAACCATCCACGCTGTTAGTGTTTTTCCTTCATAAACTGCCTTAAAAAGGTGGCCCATTCCCGACTCGGTCATCGTCTGCCACATCTTGCAGTGATACTCCTTTCCGTGGGCAAAAAAACCCTGTCGTTTAGTAGTCTCCTCCATTAGTTTCCAATAATCTTCAAAACCCACTTCGCTGCTATCCTCAATTATTTCCACCCCCCTTTTTTCTGCCAAACGCAAATTATATCTCGTCTTCTGGTGCATATTTTTCAAAAGTTCCTCCTCGCTTTTGGAAATATCCAGTTGAAAAGTATACTTGGTAAAAAGAGGTTTACCTTTTACGAAGTTAAATTCTTTTTCCAATGCAATTATTTTCTTTTCCGTCTCCGTATTTATTTTTTCATTTGGTTCAAACTTGACAAAAATGGCGCCTCTTTTTTCTGCCTCGGCTTTTATCATCGTTACTTCTTCCTTATTTGGGATTGTCGATTTTGGACAATATCCAATACAAAACTTGGTATACGGGATACGGTGCCAAGTAATTTGAAAAACATCCTCAATACTTTTTTTCCCAAAACCAAACCGAGACAAACCCACACCGGTTTTTTTACGGAACTCACCCCACGCCCACGACTGCAACGGATGTTTTGCCGCTTTGTCAAAATTTCGTCTATTAATTTCGGAAATTCCTTTAATCACTTCTCTATTTTATCCTGTTTTTTTGACAATAATATACCTCAACCTTTATAATCAGCCCAATTCAATCCAAACCCTGAGGAGGCATCTTGAGAGACTCTGAGCTGGAAGATCTACTTGAGGAAAATGGCTTGATAATTAACAGAAACTTTTGCCTTTCATTCTGGAATTTTCTTAAGAAATTCTGGAAATATCTTTTCGTAGATCGGGAGTAATTTTCCTTGGCGGTGATCATCTCACCGCCTTTTTTGTCTCAATTTGCCAATCTACCAATTATCAATCTCGGCAAAATCATCTTTGGTTGCCTCTGCTATCTCCCAGTCTTGGACAATAATTCTTTTCTTCTCTCCAAACTCATCAATCTCTGCTAAAGGTTTAGACATTTTTCTCTCGACTTCCTGCACCCCACCCACCTTTTTTAACAGTCGCTCCGGAACTTCGGACAAAAATCTTGACGGTATCGAAGAATGACGCCCACCAAAAACTAGTCTATTTCGTGCCCAAGATAAAGTTAGCCTTCTTTTTGCTCGTGTCATCGCTACATAAATAAGACGTCGCTCCTCTTCAATTTCCTCTTTCTCTCCGGAAAGCATCGATCGTGAATGGGGGAATAATCCTTCTTCTAGTCCCACCACAAACACGTTTTCAAACTCCAGTCCCTTAGCGGCATGCACTGTCATCAGCGTAATTTTCGCGTTTGATTTATGTTGTTTAATCTCCGACTCAGACAAGGCCGCACTCTCCAAAAATTTCTCCACACTTTTGTAGTCCGACGCCACGGCCAAGAGTTCATTGATGTTTTCAATTCGTGCCGCATCGTCCTCATCCCGTTCGTCAAATCTTTCCAAGAAACCAACGACATTAATAATCTCCTCCAAGAGCCTTCCCGGATTTTCTTGTTTCTCATCATCTGTTTTTTGCTCAAGCCATTTATCAAAAACCTCGGCTCTTCTTTTCCCTAGTTTTTCAATTCTTATCCGACTAATTTCTTCTTTCGGATTATTCAGTACCCGTAAATAGGCAACTAGATCTTTAATTTCGGCTCGGTTATAAAATCGTAAACCCCCCACTAGTTTGTAGGGAATATCTCGTCGCATCAACTCGTCCTCAAAGGCACGTGACTGAGCATTTGTTCGGTAAAGTATTGCTACGGCGCCATCTTCTTCCGCTGTTTTTCGCCCTTGTTCTACGATATATTTTGCCTCATCCCGTTCGTCTCCCGCCTCAAAAAAATTCACCATCTCACCCGATCCCTCTACTGTTTCCAAATGTAAAGTGGGGTGCGTAGTGTTATGACTGATCACCCCATAGGCGGTATCCAGAATATTTTGAGTACTTCGATAGTTCATCGGTAGATTTACCATTGCTGCCTTTGGATACTCTGTCTTAAACAAAACCAGGTTTCGGTAATCAGCTCCGCGGAAAGAATAAATCGCCTGGGCAGCGTCCCCCACAGCCGTAATATTTTGTTTTTTTCCCGCCAGTAGTCTGGTTATCTCAAACTGTGCTCTGTTGGTGTCTTGATACTCATCTACCAAAATCCATTCCAGTTTTTCATTTATCTCTTCTCTGATCCGGTTGATTTTCAAAAGTTCTACAGCCTTAACCACTAGATCATCAAAATCTACCGCATTATTTTTCTTCAGTTTGTCCTGATAGGCTTTCCATATCTTCACCACTAATCGGCGAAAATAATCACTCGCTTTAGTTTCTGCTTCGGTCACACTCACCAAATCATTCTTCATTCTACTAATCACAGCCAAAAACATTCCGGGTTTTGATTCCTTTGGATCAATACCCATCTCCTTAAGCACTTTTTTCATCACCGCTTCGGAGTCGTCGCTATCAAAGATGACGTAATTTGGCATTACCGCCACATTTTGACCATATTCTCGCAATAATTTGGCACAAAAAGTGTGAAATGTCCCCGCAAAACCCAATGACCCAGCTTCTCCACCCAAATTTTTTACCCTTTGTCTCATCTCTTCAGCCGCTTTATTTGTAAAAGTCAGTAAGGCAACTTTTTCCGGACCAATTCCCATTTTTTTGATTAGATACGTTGTTCTGTACGTCAACACCCTCGTTTTTCCAGAACCAGCACCCGCCAAAATCAAAAGCGGCCCTTTTCCATAAGTCACCGCCTCCCTTTGTTCTTCGTTTAGTCCTTTTAAAAAATCATCCATGCCAATATATTGTAGTAGAAAGTTAGCATATAATTGACTCAAACCATGAAGTACGTTATTGGCAACTGGAAAAGTAATCAGAATCTCACCGAGTCCTTAATTTGGATTGATGGGATTCATGCCCTTAAGCCAAAATTTCCTGCCGATATCGCCATTATTCTTTGCCTTCCCTTCACCGACATCGCCGCTTTTAATCATAAAATTGCCGATCTTAATATCCCTATTATCACCGGTGCCCAAGACGTTTCCCATCTTGCTCCCGGAAAACATACCGGCGAAATTACCGCCAACATGCTTGGAGAACTTGTCAGCTACTGTATCGTTGGACACTCGGAGCGTCGCCGTGATTTTAACGAGACAAGCCAGATGGTAGCCGAAAAAGCCAAGCTTCTTCTGGAAAACTCCATCACTCCCATAGTTTGTCTTGATCTACCATACCTGGATGAACAAATAAAAGAACTTTTTCAGAACAACATCGACGTTTCCCGTTGTTTCTTTGTCTATGAACCAATCGCCGCTATTGGTACTGGCCACCCCCTGGATCCAGTCGAAGCCAACCACACCACCAACCAGATTGGTTTTCTACTGGACAATGTCGCCCCAGTTCTCTATGGTGGTTCGGTCACCGCCGACAACGTCAAATCTTTTGTAGATCAAAGTCGCATCGACGGAGTCCTGGTTGGTACCGATAGCCTTGAGCCAACTCTTTTTGCCGGAATCATCAACAGTCTTATCTAAATGAAATTAGCCCACATCAGACCTGCCAGAGTTCTCATTCGCTTCGTTTCCTTTGTCAGACGTCATCTCGTAATTATTTTTACCTCTCTCTTTATTGTCGGACTGGGATTTTTAGGCGCACAAGGGCTAAGCCTTCTCTCAAGATTTCACCTTAACCCCCAAGACCTTTTAAGTTTTTTTGGAACACCGGTAGAAAATCTCGACAATACCAATGGAATTACTAATTTTTTAATTCTCGGCATTAGGGGTGAAGGCACTGACTCACCAAATCTTGCCGACACTATCATCGTCATTTCCTACAATCATGAAACCAAAACTCCAACCATGATTAGTGTCCCTCGCGATCTTTGGGTACCCTCACTTCAAGCAAAAATAAACACCGCCTATTACTACGGTGAACAAAAGGACCCCCCTGCCGGAATTCAAATGTCCGAAGCTGCTATTCTCGAAGATCTAGGTATCCCGATTCATTACACCGCCATAATAAACTTCACCATTTTTAAGGAAACGATTGATCTCCTTGGTGGCATTGACGTTGATATTAATCCAGGGTTCTCCGACACTGAATTTCCTATTCTCGGCAAGGAAAATGCGATACCTATCTCTGATAGATATGAAACCATAACTTTTGCCACCGGCTCGGCTCATCTAAATGGCGAAATGGCCCTCAAATTTGTCCGCTCCCGTCACTCGACAGGGGACGAAGGCACCGATTTTGCCCGTTCTCGTCGTCAACAGTCAGTCATCTCCGCCCTTCGTCAAAAAATACTCACCCCTGCCTTTCTCCTGGACAAAAACAAGCTTGATGTCTTCTTCGAGATTCTCAATCGTAATCTCATCACCAATCTGGGTAGTGAGCTTTATCCAACTTTGGCTAAAATTGCTCTCGATACTAGAAATAATCCGGTGAAATCGGTTACTTTTTCCGACCAGCCGGATGAAAACGGCATCACCATTCTATATAATCCGCCCGTTAATCAGTTCAAGGGTGAGTGGGTCCTCATTCCCAAAGATAACAACTGGTCTGCTCTAAAAAAATATCTGGACAATCTTCTCAAGGGCAAGCAATAGCTATTCGACTTTAATTAAGTAAGTATCACCTTCTTCCCAAACCATCTCCCCCAGTTGCCATATTTTTTCTTCATTAATCTTGTAGGTTATTTTTTCGTCGAGACCTACCAATATCCAGCCAATGTTGTATTTATCAAGTATTTCTTTTGTTTTTTCAATACTCACTCCTTGATATATTTCTCTCACCTCGGCTTCTCGGGAAGCCACCATGCTATAACCACCTCTCCATAACCATTCGTGTACCCGCCAACCCTGAATCGTCGGCACTCCGGAAAATACCGACACTACATTAAATAGGGTATAGCTATCACCAACTGCTTCAACCATATTTTTTCCGTTCATATTTTTCCTCAAGTATTTCACTGCTCCATAATTTTCCGGGACTTTGGTTTGCATCCATTTTTCACCATCCAAACCATAATAATTTGAAAAACCACCATAGTAAGTGGTGAAAGCTATAAACGAGAAGTTCATCGTCCCCACAAAGATAAAGAAAATAATAAATATTGCCACGACCCTCAAGCCCAGAACAATTTTTCTACCCCTATCTAATAAACTTCCAAAAGTGACCCCCAACAAAATCCCCATCAGAATAAAAGCCTGATAAGTTAGTTTAAACATGGTATTTGCCCTTGGATGATTTGGGTAAATGTCTCGAGCAAAAACAAACTCCGGAATTGCAATCAGAAATACGGCGCTTAGAGCCAGTGTTCGAATAACTATTTTTTTCTCACCTCTTCCTTCAATAATCACCGCTAGAATATTAATAACCAGTCCTCCGCTCCACAGTACCAATAACTGCCAAAAAGGAGATCTTTCTGTTACTACCTCCACCCCACTTGAAATCGAACTAAACGACAACCACCAGGGTAAAGCCACCAACAAAAACGACACAAACATTACCCCCACCGTTTTCAAAAGTTTTTTTAATTCCCCGATGTCCGCTACGACCATCTGTACCCCCAAAACCAAAAGTACCAAACCATAAACCGCCACATCCCAGGTGTTGGTCATCATCATCACTCCAAACAATACTCCTATCGCTATCTCATAAACCCTTTTTTTATTTTCAACCCAGGAAAACAGTACTACTAAAAAAGTCAGAATAATCGGTAAATCTAGTACATGACCATGCAAATCGGAAACCACAAAACTATAACTGGGAAACTCATGAATGGTATTGTGGATGAATCTAGTGGCTTCAGCATACCAATAATTATCAAGGCTCCTGTTCTTAATTAGATACCAGATTACATGACTGTTTCCGGCCACCATCACTCCCAAGGCACCAATTATTCCCCCGAATGTCGCCGCTTTAGAACTTTTGTTTCCCGCGAGTGTTACACATACTAAAAATACCAAACTCATCGAAGTACCAAAGATAAAGGCTAACATCAAGTTGTAACCCACCGCCGGTGCTACTCCCCAAATTCTTAACCAAATACTTGCCCAAAAATGTCCAAAAGAGTAGTAATTAATTGTCTGTCCAGCCTGCCACATATCCGGAGCCGGTAAGGTAGGTGACAATAAATACTGCTTCAGAAAACCAAAATCCATAAATTTTTCCAGGCTATCCAAACTCGGTGCATGTGCTCGAATCAAAGCCATCACCCCAAACCCGACCAAAAAAAGATACTCTTCAATGGCGATTATTTTAGCCGTCGTTTTTGCCACAGTGAATGCCTTTACCCCATGAGTAATAATCTGCCACAGGCTTAAAAGACCAAATAAAGCTAAAATTGCGAATAGTTTCCCGTTATTATTTTCCGCAATTCCCAGGTAACTCAACTGCCAAATCAAAAGAGCTGCCATCAGGGTGATAAGTACTCTACCCAAAGCCCAACCCTGATCCGGTAGTTTAGAAAAATACTTTTTGATTAAAGGCCAGATCAAAAACTGTAAGCCAAGGCTGATGATGTAGGTTTTGAGGATTGTTGTCAGATCGACGCTCCACATACTACTGTTTTAAGTCGCTTAGTATTTGTTTGGCGACGTCATTTCCCATCTTCACGGCATAGTTTGTTCCTCGATCAAACGGATAAACCATACTCATGTTAGCCAAATATAGCCCCTTGTATTTAGTCTTTATCTTTGGTAACTCTTTTGAATAATTCACCGGAAAAACCGGTTGAGCAAAAGGTTTGCGGAAAACGGCCACACTCTTAATCCATTTTTTTCTAAAAAGTCGGTTCACTTTTCGCAAATAAGGAAGGTACATAGTAATCAAATCCTCCTTAGACATTTTTAGTTGTTTACTGTCTTCCGGCAAGTAATTTCCTAGGTACAAAACTCTGTTGTTTCCATAATATTTTTTATCAATCATATTGGTGTGTTCCACCACTACCAAAAATGGCCAGTTCTTTTCCAAAACATTCATCCAATAGCCGTTTATTAACCTCTGGTTTATTTCCAACATCACAGTCTGTCCCCATAGGTACGAAATCTTTGGAAAAGGATCCATTTCCACATCCAATATTTTTTCCATCACTGGTGCGGGCACTGTCATGACCACTCCATCGAAATCGGTATCGTCAACAAGCCACTTACCACTCTCTTTTTTTTCAACTCTTTTAATCTTCCTTTCTAGTATGATTTCTCCGCCTAGCTTGATGATTTTTTCACCGGTTTTTTCTACCAATTTTTGGAACCCTCCTTCAAAGTATCCCAAATTTTTGGTTCTTTTAGCGACTCTAGTCCAAAACCAAGACATGTTTACGGTAGAGGCAAACGGTCCAAACTTTGCCTTCAGAAGTTTCTCCCAAATAACTCGATACCCTTCCTTGCCAATTAATCGGGGTAGTAGATCCACCACTCTGTATTTTTCAAGAAACAAACCGTTTGGAATTAACTTCAAAATTGCCAAACCCACACCCATTCTTAATCTACCAAAAACACTCAAACCTGAAAACTTTAAAACAGAAAGGGGAGAATCAAGTTGAACCTCCTTTTTGTTAAGGAAACTCGTCGTTACCGGGTTTTTAATCAATGTCTCCGCTTCCACATCCTTGGCCAACCCTAGAATCTCTCTATCGTTTGTAAAAATATGATGGTAAAAATACTCCAAGCTCCATTTCCAGTTATTTTTACGTACTCCTCCGGCTAATCCACCCAAGGTGCTCGCTTCTTCATACAAAACCACATCAACTCCTTTTTCAACAAGAGCCAGGGCACAGGCAAGTCCGGTAAAACCGCCCCCAATTACGGCAATCTTCATATTTACAAGGCTAACAGAATTCCTACAACCGCTAGCAGTAGTCCTCCGCCAAAGGCCGCAATTCCTGGAAGGTCAAAAATACCCGCTTCCGGAAGGACTGTCGGCGTTGGTGTTGCTGTTGTTACTACCGCAATCACTGTCTGTGTCGGCGTTGGTGCGGATATCGTCGGTGCAGAAGTGACTACGACAGTTTGAGCTGCAACTGCACAGGTACAGGTATCTTCGGTTAAACAGGCAGCGGTTCGGCATTTACTCGTTGTGGTGTCACAGGTTAGTCCGGTTGCACACTCGGCGTTTGTAGTACAAGTATTGTTACATCCAACTACCGTACTCACGGTTAAGTCTTTAACTAAGTCCATCGACCCATTGGGGAAGGTAACCTTTCCGGTATTAGTAATTACTGTGCCATTTGCTATCCCCTCGCTAGCTTTTACTCTAAAATTAAACTTCTTTGTTTCGGCAGGGCTAATCGTGGTATTACACGTTAGCTCCGTATCTGTTGCACTCCAAGTACATCCGGCACTGGCATCCATGAACGTAACCGGTATGTCCTTTAGTGAGTCTTTGATCACTACACCGGTGGCATTAACTGTACTTGTATTTGTCAGCGAAATTGAATAAACGTATATTTGACTCTTAGACACGGAACTCATTTCAGACGTTAGTGTGTAAGTTCCCGCCACGTTTGCAGTTTCGTTTTTAAAGGCGGTTTTACTTCCCGAAAGAGTTATGACGATTGGAGGTTCAATTCTTAAGCTATTTAGTCCCGTAAAAGTCTGACTTCCCAAAGTAGCAACAGCCGTATTATCAATAGTAGAAGCTGCCGTAAAATCACCCGTTACCTTTACCCTGAAATATTTTTCCATGCTTTGTCCAGCCGTAAGACTAAAAGCAGCACAGGTATATTTTCTTGTCGCCGCTTCAAAACTACAATCCTGACTAGCTGGTGAATCAACGAAAGTTAGTTTGTCCAAATTTCCTCCCGTCAAAGTGTCACTTACAACCACTCCACTTACACCATCAACGCCGGTATTCTTTACTTGAATTCGATATACGAAAGTAGCACCCATCGTCGCCATATCCGTATCAGTCTTGATTGTGTAACCTTCCTCTTTTGTTGTGTCATCTGCATATATTGAGGCCTTCTTCACTACGGTCACTTTTGTTTCTGCCGCTGTTGCTACCCCGGTTAGTGTACAGGCGGGGTCTCCAACCCACTGAGTTGCGACTGGTGTTGCTCCAATTGGTTCCGCTGCTGCAGGCTCACTCTCAGGGGCAGTCGGGGCAACCGCTTCACGAGTAGAAAGTTGAGTTGCCACATATATTGAAGCACCTCCAAGAAGAATTACAATTAGTACGAGGGCAATAGCTAGGATTTTTTTCTTATTCATTTATCTTATGGTGTGGTACTAACTTGTGCTTCAAACTGATAACTTCCAGGTGACCCCACTAGGTAATCCGAGTAACTCGATACTTTTGCTACAGTCGAACTTGCGGGCATCCAGTCTCCTGGAATGTTATTTACATGTACTCTAAACTGCGCTTTTAGATTATCAAGACTCCCAGTCACCGCGAACTTGAGCAAATCACCCACCTTTAAATTTTGTAATTGAGTCGTTGTTAAAGGTGTAGTGGAATATGTCCCGTTTACGGCCTTGTATATTTTGACATTTACACACGCCCCTACGACCGGTGTTGTTGGCGTTGCCGCTTTATAACCAATTACTACGTCAAAATCATTAAAGTCATAGTTCGCATCCAACTGCCCTCTAGTGTCATTATCGACTCCTTGAAGGGTATCTGCCCAGCATTGGAAGGGCGAACTAACTCCTGATGTTGTAGAAATTCCAAAACTACTTAATGCCGATGGCGTTATTCTTGAACTAATATCTCTCAGCTCACCATATCTTCGACAGCTTCCTCCTGTAGGGTTAATATAACCCAAGGAGTTTGTTGCTTCGTTTCCCAACTTTATGGTCATGGTATAAGTTCCAGGTTGGATAGCCACGTCAAAGTTATTATCGTCAACTTTTGTCACGGCCGCACTGGTTCCATTTCCAGCCAAAGCAATCGTTGTCCCAGCACTTGCTCCCGTAAGATGAACACGTACTACTCCTACCGTCGTAAAGTTTACGGTGTTAATTTTGCTTCTATCTGGATTACAAATCAACTGGTTCTCCTGGCTACTTGTTGCCCCCGCTATATATGTATATGTCACACACACATCAGTTCCACCAACGGGTGCTGTAGGTGCTACCGTTGCGGTTGGAGCAGCTGTTGGCGCGGCTGTAGGTGCTACCGTTGCGGTTGGAGCAGCTGTTGCAGTTGGAACAACTGGTGTACACTCACCCCATTCTCCACAAGCCGGATTTGCTGCGATCCCTAGCGAAACACAAGTTCTTGTTCCAGCCACTCCTGCGATACCAGAAGTACAGCCAGACGTCTGAGCAGTTATACACTCACAACTTTGTGTTGGTGTCGGTGTTGTTATGGCAGCACAACTGGTATTATCTACACAATTTGAAGAAGGACAAGCTTGAGTATAACCAACGGTTGTTGTTGATGAAACACAAACACTTCCGGAACAATTACGAACAGTACAAGTTTTTGTAGAGGGAGTAGCTGTTGGTGTTGGTTGGGTCGTACAAGTTGCATCTGGAGTACAGTAGTAACCCGCAAAAGAGGTCCCCGCAGCCTGAACCTTACACCTCTCACCTGTCTGACAACCCGCTGCAACTCCACATGTTCCTTCTTTGTCGGCGGCACATCTACTTCCAGCCAAGGGTTCACTCTCTGGTGCCGTAGGGGCTACGGCCTGTCTTGTCGACAACTGATTGGAAACATAGTAGGCCGCTCCAGCCACACCAACAACCAGTAACAAAGCCACAATACCTCCAACTATCGGTAACATCTTTTTCTTGGGTTTTTCTGTCGGCATTGGTACTTCTTCGGGAGTAGGTGCTGGTGCTGAGAAAGGGTCTGGTGAGGGAATAGTCGTTGTCGTTGTTGTGGTCATCACTGGCTCCGGTTGAGGAGTAGGAGCAAGCGAAGGTTCTGGACTTGGCCACGGCGTTATCGGAACCGTTTCGACTGGTGGGGTCATCGTTTCGGCTGGAGTCACTACGGTTTCTTCAACAGGTGTAGTCACCGGTTCGGTGTAGGTCGTTGTTGTTGTGGTCGTTACCGGAGCCGGGGTTGGAGCCGGGGACTCAACGGGGGTTATATCTTCAGTCACTTTAGGAACTACCGGAGTCGTACCCGAAACCAACGGTTGATTAATTTTATTTTGATCGTCCATGCATTTAAGTACGGTCCATTAAACAGGGCCTGTCTACACTATAAAGAAGTTTTGATAATTTATCAATCTCTCCACCATTTTTTTGATGTTCGTCCGAAAACGAATAATATAATTCCCAGCATACCCATTAAAATAGTAAAGTCCAAAGCTCCAGTTTCTTCCAAGGTCCCCGAGCTAGTTGCCGGCATACTTGGTTCCTTAGTCGGTGTGGGTGTTGCCGACGCCGTTCCTGTCGGTGAAACTGGTGAAATGGTAACCGTCGCCGAAGGTGTTGCTGTAAACGCCGGCAACCCCGCCGTACCATCCGATGCTAAAACAGTAAAGGTTCTAATTACTTTCTGGAATATATTGTTTTCATCGGTGTACTCTAGCGTCAGGGTGTGCACCCCTGGCTCTAAATCTTGAGGAGGAGTCCACTTCCAAATACCATCTTTATCAGCCTTAATAATCTGCGTCAGTTCAATTGGTGAGTTTACCGTAACTCTGATAGTTGTCCCGGGAGTCGTTTTTCCGGCAAACTCCGGTGAACTGGTAGCTATCATTTCTCCATTTATTGCCGGATTTGTAATTATCATCGAACCAGCCGCCTCAGTCGCCTCTGGAGCCAGAATCGGAGCCGCTTCTTCGGTGATATTTTTAAAACCACCACTTTTTATATCAGGCTCGACCAATGTTCCCGACTCCGTTGCCACGGTCGTCTCTACAAAACTTTGATTTTTTCCTAATACGATATCGGGTACCGGTTTGGTTTTTTCGGTGTTGGTAATCGCCGTTGCGGTTCCCGAGATGCCCGCCTGAACAAAAATCGAGACGAGTGAAACTTTAGGATCATATGTCAGCACCGCCCCATTTTTATCTCGTGATAAAGCCAAGTTCAATCTCCAAGACCCATTGTTTGTCATCGCCGACAAGGTTTCTCCACCCTGGACCTCAACATAAACAATCGCGTTGTTTACGGGACTGGAATCAGCGCCTATTATTCTTCCGGTTATGACGTCTTCAGGAGGCGCAATTACTTGTTGTCCTGTTCGTACCTCAAAAGGTTTTCCGGAGTCGTCGTATGTCTGAGAACCCGATCCAATTACAAAATAAACAGTCTTGTCGGGATTTAATCCAGTTACTTTTACATAGTGATTGGTATAACCCTGAGAACTTCCCGATATTTGATCACGGATATCACCCGCAGGTGTTGTTATTTTGGCCGGATTTTCAGAGTAACTTAGATATCCCGTTACTGGCGTGTCGGTTGTCCAGCTGACGGTAAAAGTATTTGCTCCTCTATCGGATATCTTTACATTTTTTGGAGCTTCTGTCGGCCCAGCTTTAGTCAAAAGACCTTGGCGATTATTTACCAGAACCACACCTGCAATCAGCCCTCCTAATAATATTAGGACTCCGAGGGCAGTTGGTATTTTCTTGGCCATCAGGCCTGTTCTATTCACTTATTTGTATTTGTGTTGTTGCCGAACCGGTAGACTCCGGTACCACTGATTCTGCTGTCTCGGTTATCTCGGGTGTTGGAGTGGCAATCAATAATAATCCCATCTCGGCGTCGGTATATACAGTTCTCTTTTCAAGATTATCAATTATTGTTTGGTTGATTGCCCCATCTAAAGATTTAATTGCCTTTGCTTGTTGTGTTGTCGTCTGACTTTTTGTCGAGGCGGAATAGATCTGGTAAGCTACTACCCCACCTACAATGGACAACCCCATTACTCCTACTAATAATATATATGAAGATAGTGTTCTGGTTGCTTTCATTGTTTGTCGGTGTAGAAGTAAAAAGTCATTTGCCCAGTAGCATTAAGTGAGTCTTCCGCCCTAGTCAGACCAATTTGTTTGGTAAGAGAAACACTATTAAGTAGAACCAATCTGTCCATATTTTCGATGTCCTTAAGAAAAATAATCACATCCTCCGGTTTTCCCCTTACGGAAAATGTTAACTGGTTAGACAAAACGTTAGCACTCGGTTTAATTAATTTTGTAGTCCATTCACCTCCGGTTTTCACTTCACCAAGAAGAGAAATCCCTGGAAAGACCAACGAATCGAGAATCAAATTATTCTTTTTTGCCACATATTCCAATCTTAAGGAACTATCGATATAAGAGAAGTTGTCTGGAACAGCTTCGTCAAAAAGTCTCAATTTACTCCTGAACGTATTTAGTTGATTCTGTGCATTCAAAAGCTGGACAATTTTATTGTCGGCCTTTTTATTGATAACCTCCTGATCCTCAATTCTTTTCTGTAGAGAGACAATATTCGTAAGTGTTGGTCTTATGGCGGCAAATATCAATATCGTTATGGTAAATACCGACAAAATTACCTCTAAAGATGCTCTGATTTCCGGACGTTTGTACATCAGACTCACTCTTTGAAAGTAAAGAGAATATTTTTCGTTGCTTAGTATACCTGCCATTATTTAAAAGTAATTTGAATACCAAACTTCACCCCTCCAGTTATTTGATCAAAGCTGGTTTCCTTCATAATAATTGTTGCCACCCCGGGCATTCTTTTAACTCCGCTGATGAACTGGGCAAATCCATACTCCGACTGTGCTTTTCCGACAACTATCAACCCGTTTTTATCAAGAGATAGACTGTCAAGAGAAGTTCCCACGGGTAAAATTTGTGTCAGCCCATCAATTTTTGATGCGAAAACAAGACCACTACTTTGTGAGGTCTGCACGGGAAGTTGTTTGGCTAAAACTTTTCGCATCTCAGTTTCTACATCGGCATAAGCCGCAATCTGAGCCTCTTTTTGTATCAAAATTTCTCCTAAATCATCAAGTTTTTTATCAAAATAAAACCGGGATGCAAATGCCAACAACACCACAAACTCGGTTAAGACCACCAAAACCCTACCAGCTGTTGTAATCCACTTTAAAACTTTCCCTGTAGTAGAGAACTCAAAACTATCCTTTGGCAATAAGTTAATACTAGAAACACTATGAGCAGTAGCCACACCTTCAGTGTATCAAAAATCCTTACTTTTTGGGGGAGATTTTCTTGGACAAACGAGCCTTTATTCTGTCGGCCTTACCTTTTTTCAAAACACCTTTTTTTGCGGCTTTATCTACCATCGAGAAAGCGACAGACAGTGTTTCGATGGAGAGAACTTTCTTAAATGTATCGATGGCCGACTTCGCCTTAGTCTTGGTAGCTTTGTTAAATCCGGCTTTTTTTACATCGGATCTAAGTTTTTTTATTGCTGATTTTGTTATTGGCATGCGCTAATTTTACCACGAGCTCCACCTAGCGCAAGTGAAGCTCATGAATTAAAATAACGACAGTGGTTCAAAAACTGTTAACTAAGTCGCAAGCAATACTAAATCGCAAGAGTTCAAGTATTCTTTCGGCCGCTACTATTATTGCTGCTTCCTTTCTCCTTTCAGCCTTTTTGGGGCTGGTCAGGAATCGTTTACTTGCCGCCAGATTTTTTGGTGGTCTTGAAGGGGACCTCGACGTTTACTTCGCCGCTTTCATTATCCCAGACACTATTTTTCAGCTGTTGGTTGTCGGTGCCGTATCAGCCGCTTTCATTCCCATTTATCAAGGATATCTCAATAAATCGGTTAGGAAAGCCAATTTTATGGCCAACACTGCTCTTTCTCTAGTTACCATTACCCTTCTTATTTTTTCTGTCATCATTGCCGTTTTTGCCCGGCCACTCTCTCTGCTGCTTTCGCATTACACCGGTTCACAACTCGACTTGATGGTAAATCTAATCAGACTTATGTCGGTTGCTCAGATATTTTTTTCAATTTCCGCTTTTCTGACAGGTGTTCTTCAAGCCCATCGTCGTTTTTTAATACCCGCTATCGCTCCGCTCTTTTATAATCTCGGCACGATTCTCGGAATTCTAATTTTGACCCCTTACATTGGTATTTATGCCGCTGCCGCTGGCGTCATTTTTGGTTCCTTTCTTCACGTTATTGTTCAACTGCCCGCCGCAATTCATACCGGTTATGTGCTCAGATTCCGCCTTCGATTTAATCACAAAGGTGTTCGTCGGATGCTTCGTCTCATGCCACCCCGCTCTTTTTCGCTTGCTCTTGTTCAAGTTGAACGCATTGTTTCTTTAAATATCGCCTCCGCCTTGTCTGCTGGATCATTTACTATTTTCAACTTCGCTCGTCAGGTTTATGTTCTTCCGATCTCTCTTTTTGGTGTTTCACTAGGACAAGCTTCCTTCCCCACCTTAGCCGAAGAAGCACTTAACAAGGACCAATCTAAGTTCGCCGACACTCTCGGAAAAACAATTTTGCAAATCTTTTTTTTCTGCCTTCCAGCCGCCATTCTTATTCTCATCCTAAGAATTCCCATTGTTCGTATTATTTTTGGTGCCAGAAATTTCCCCTGGGAAGCAACTCTATTAACCGGTAAAGCTCTTGCTATTTTTTCTCTTTCTATTGCTCCTCAAGCCGCCGTTCAACTACTCACTCGCGCTTTCTATGCTCAAAAAAATACTCGTACTCCCTTCATCATCAACATCGCCACCTTGATACTTTTTATCCTTACCTCCTATCTCTTTACCTACACTTTTTCTTGGGGAATTTTGGGCATGAGCACCGCCATGAGTCTTAGTAATGCTATCAACTTTTTGATACTCTATCTTACGATTCGTGCCACTCTACCCAGTCTTGGAATTACTCTTGAAATTATTAAAATGCTTTTTGTCAGCGTCCTCACCTCCTTTGCCCTCTGGATACCTATGAGGCTTCTCGATCAGTTTGTTTTTGACACTACTCGTACCGTGCCTCTTCTCATACTTACGATAACCGTCAGCCTTATTGGCCTTGTCGTTTATTTTGGTCTCGCCAATCTTCTCAAGGTTAAACAATACGCCGATGTTAGAAGACTCTTTGTTAAGCTCGGCAACTGGCGTCAGGTGCTCGGAGAAACCGACGAGGTTATCGAGACACCGATTGTCGGCTAAACTCACATGGAAAATAAAATCAGAAACTTTTCGATTATTGCTCATATTGATGCCGGCAAATCCACTTTGGCCGATCGTATGTTGGAAATCACCGGTACCGTCCGAAAAGACAAAATGACTCCCCAACTTTTGGATAGTAATCCCATCGAACGTGAAAGAGGAATTACCATCAAACTTGCCCCTGTCACCATGAACTACCATGGACACACTTTAAATCTTATCGACACTCCTGGTCACGTGGACTTCAATTACGAGGTTGAACGCGCCCTGGAAGCTTGCGACGGTGCCGTTCTTCTTGTCGACGCCACTAAAGGTGTTCAGGCTCAGACGGTTGCAAACCTTAGGCTTGCTCGAAATCTCGGACTTACCATCATTCCCGTCATAAACAAAATTGATGCCCCTCTTGCTGACGTTTCTGCCGCTACCAGACAGATTAAACAACTTCTCAATATTTCTTCCGAACCTTTTTTTATCTCTGCCAAAACCGGCGAAGGAGTCGCCAATCTTCTCGACAAAATAATCTCCGATTTACCTTCCCCCAAAATCGAAAACAAACCTCTTCAGGCTTTAGTCTTTAACTCGGTTTTTGACACCCACCTTGGTGTTATAGCCTTTGTCCGTGTTATTACCGGAGACTTGCACACCGGTGATAAACTGGAGTTTCTCAACTCCGGTCAGGTCTTAACTGCCTCGGAAATTGGTGTTTTTAATCCCAAACGTGAGGAAAAAAAAGTCATCACGGCAGGCAACGTTGGTTACATCATCACCGGTCTCAAAGATATTCATCGCATTTTGGTCGGAGATACTCTCTGTCTTGCCACTCAAAGCAAAGAAGTTACTCCTTTGCCGGGTTTTCGCAAAATTCACCCCAATGTTTTCCTGGATATGTACCCGGCCGACGGTTCTCAGTACAGAGACTTGGTCGATGCTCTCGAAAAATTAAAGCTAAACGACTCAGCCCTAACCACCCAAGGAATCAACTCTCCCATTCTTGGTCAGGGTGTTAAGGTTGGTTTCTTGGGCCTTCTTCACTCCGAAGTTGTCGGTGAACGTTTGGAGCGTGAGTTCGGTCTGCCGGTGATCGCCGTTTCTCCATCGGTTGAGTACAAAGTAATTTTAAGAAATGGCACCGAAAAAATCTTTAGCTCCGCCGCCGACTTTCCCGATCCTGCTGTAATTGCCCAAGGTTTCGAACCCATGGCTAATGTCAAGATTGTCGTTACCGACAAATATGTTGGTGCCGTTATGCAACTCTGCCAAGATCTTCGAGGCAGTCTTGGCAATGTTTCCTACCTTGATCAGCTTGTCGAAATCGATTATTTATTGCCTCTTATCGAAGTAATCACCGCACTTCACGACAGCTTAAAAAGTGTTTCCCAAGGCTTTGCCTCTCTAGACTACGAACTTTCGGGCTGGCAAAAAGCCGAACTTGTCAGACTAGACGTTCTCTTAAATCACGAACTTTTTACTCCCATGAGTATCATCACCGTCAAAGAGAAGTCAGGTTCCAAAGCCAAGGCCATCGCCGAAAAACTCAAAGAGGCAATTCCCAGACAGCAGTTCGAGATTCCCATTCAAGTAGCCATCGGTGGTCAAATTATTGCCCGCGAAACTATCACAGCCTATCGTAAGGACGTCGATGCCAAGCTCCATGGCGGCGACTTTACCAGAAATCTCAAACTTCTCCAAAAACAGAAAAAGGGAAAAGCACGCATGAAACAGTTTGGCAAAGTTCAGCTTCCTCAAAGCGCCTTCCTCGCCGTTGTTAAGGCCTAAATTTGCCCGCTTGACTCTCCATTATCACTCATGCTATATTACTGCTAATCACTGTCTTAATGAGAGTGATAAAAAAATATGGATCTAACTGAAAGACAGACACAAATAATTAAAACGATAGTCGAAGAGTTTACTGAAACGGCCGAAGCCGTTGGTTCGGTTACTCTAGAAAACAAATATCGTCTCGGCGTTTCTCCCGCCACTCTCCGAAATGAGATGGCAGTTCTTGAGGAAAAAGGTTTTCTTACTCAACCTCATACTTCAGCTGGTCGTATTCCTACCCCCATGGCCATCAAGTTTTATGTCAACGAACTGATGAAAGAAAAAGATTTGTCCGTTGCCGAAGAGGTCAATGTCAAGTCTCGTGTTTGGGATCACCGCTATAACCGCGACGACCTACTTCGCGAAGCCACCAAAGTTCTCTCCGAAAGAACTAAATCTCTCTGTATTGCGACCACCGAAGAAGGCCAGATGTATCATGCCGGTTACGCCAACATTTTTAACGAAATCGAATTTCAGGATTTTGAAACTGCCAAAGAGGTTTTCTTCCTTCTCGATCAGCACCAACGTCTTCTAGATATTTTTAATCGTGCTGGCAACAACTCTCCAATCCACATTCTCGTCGGTGATGAGATGGGAGTTTCTCTGCTCCGTCCCGCCAGTTGTGTCTTTGCTGATTTAAATATTGGTGGTCATCACGGCAGTCTCGGCATCATCGGTTCCAGTCGCCAGGAATATGACCGCAACATTCCCTTTGTTCGCTACATTGCCAATTTAGTTAATCAAATAGCTCAGGAATGGTAAAAAAAATTCAATCATCCAAAAAAGAAATTGAAAATCTCAATTTCCAAGTTAACGAACTGGAAGGCAACTATCGTCGCGCTTTGGCCGATTACCGAAACCAGGAACGGCGCTTCAAAGAGACCCAGAGTCAAATAGTCAAATTTGCCAACGCCACTCTTCTCGAAAAAATTATCCTCAATCTTGACTCACTCGAGATGGCCCAAAACCACCTCAAAGACGCCGGTTTGGAAATTGTCATCAAACAATTTTTGGAAACATTGAAAAATGAAGGACTTCAATTAATTGAATCGGACGGCAAACAGTTTGACCCTTTAACCATGGACTGTATTGAGGTTGTCCCAGGCAAAAAAAATCACGTTGTTTCTACTCTTATCAAAGGTTACTATCTTTTTGACAAAATTCTCCGCCCCGCCAAGGTTAAAGTCGGTTCGGGGAAATAATTACCAGGTTTTATAAATTAATTAAACAAAACATATGTCCAAAATAATCGGCATCGATCTCGGAACCACCAACAGTGCCATCGCTGTTATGGAGGGAGGCAAAGCCAAAATTATTCCTACCTCTGAAGGCAGAAATACTTTCCCTTCAATCGTAGAACCAATTAAAAATTTAGTTGGTGACGTTGCCAAACGTCAAATGGTTCTCAACTCTGAAAACACCATCTTTAGTGTCAAGAGGTTAATGGGTCAAAAATTTTCCGGCAAGCAAGCTCAAAAAACCAAAGAAATTTCTCCTTACGATATTGAAGCCGGCAAAGATGGTTTGGCCATCATTAAAATTGGTGATAAAACCTATACCCCTCAAGAAATCTCCGCCAAAATTCTTCAAAAGGCCAAAGCCGATGCGGAAGCCTATCTTGGTCAAGCAGTCACCGACGCCGTTATCACCGTTCCCGCCTACTTTGATGACTCTCAACGTCAAGCCACCAAGCAAGCCGGTGAAATCGCCGGACTCAACGTCCAACGTATCGTCAACGAACCAACCGCGGCCGCCCTTGCTTATGGTTTAGACAAAGGTAAAAATGAAACCGTCGTTGTTTACGACTTAGGTGGAGGAACCTTTGACGTTTCTATTCTCGAATTGGGTGATGGTGTTTTCGAAGTTAAATCCACCAACGGAGATACTTTCCTTGGCGGAGATGATTTTGATCACAAAATCATTGAATACATCGTTTCCGAGTTCAAAAAAGAAAATGGAGTTGACCTATCTCTTGATAAACAAGCACTTCAGCGTATCAAAGACGCGGCCGAAAAAGCCAAAATCGAACTTTCCAGTACCACCGAAACAGAAATTAACCAACCGTTCATTACCCAACGTGATGGCCAACCCCTTCACCTAACCATGAAGATCGGAAGAGCCAAACTAGAAGAACTTGTTGACGATTTGATTCAAAAAACCATTGAACCGATGAAAAAGGCTCTCGCCGACGCCAAGATTGAAAAATCCCAAATTGCTGAGGTTATCCTGGTTGGTGGTATGACTCGTATGCCCAAGGTTCAGCAAGTTGTTAAAGACTTCTTTGGTAAAGAGCCCAACAAATCAGTCAACCCTGACGAAGCTGTTGCTCTTGGTGCCGCTATTCAGGGTGGTGTTATCTCCGGAGATGTCAAAGATGTTTTACTTCTTGACGTTACCCCTCTAACCTTGGGTATCGAAACCATGGGTCAAGTTATGACCCCCCTTATCGAGAGAAACACCACCGTTCCTTCCAGCAAGTCACAGGTCTTCTCGACAGCCTCTGATAACCAACCTCAGGTTGAGATTCACATTCTCCAAGGCGAGCGCCCCATGGCTGCAGACAACAAGACCTTAGGCAGTTTCATTCTCGATGGTATTCCCGCCGCTCCTCGAGGTATTCCCCAGATTGAAGTAACTTTTGACATCGACGCCAATGGCATCTTAAATGTTTCTGCCAAGGACAAAGCAACCGGCAAAGAACAAAAGATCACTATTAAAAACGCTACCAATCTTTCCGACGAAGAAGTCGAAAGAATGAAGCAAGAGGCGGAGAAATATGCCGAGGACGACAAGAAGAAAAAAGAGTTGGTTGACAAGAAAAACGAAGCCGACACTTTAATCATTCAAACTCGTAAAGTTCTCAAAGACTCCGGTGATAAGTTCGACGCCGGTGCCAAAGAAGAGATTGAAAAATCCCTTAATGAATTGGAAGAAGAAATCAAAAAAACCGACACCACCACGGAAGCAGTTGATACCAAATTAAAAGCTGCCACCGAACTTGTCCAAAAACACGCTGAAGCTTTATACAAAGCTGCCGGTGAAAAAGACAAGCCCACTGAAGAGCCCAAAGCTGAAGAACCCAAAGCTGATACGGAAAAGGCCGAGGAAGGCGAGGTTGTTGAGTAAATCAAATTAATTCAGGGGCTCATTTTTGAGCCCCTGATAAAATGGTTTGTTAATCACACATGGCCACTACTAGAGACTACTATGATATCCTGGGCGTTTCTAAATCGGCAACAACTGCCGAAATAAAATCGGCTTACCGAAAACTGGCTCTCAAGTGGCATCCCGACAGAAACAAAGAAGCCGATGCCCATGAAAAATTCAAAGAAATTAACGAAGCCTACGAAGTCCTAAGTAACCCGGAGAAAAAAGCCAAGTTTGATCAGTTTGGTCATGCCGCTTTTAATAATGGGGGAGGTGGTAATCCTTTTGGCGCCGGCGGTAATCCTTTTGGAGGTGGTTATTACCAAGCTGGAGGCAACATTAATTTCGAAGATTTATTTGGTGGCGCCGGAGGTTTTTCCGACCCCTTTGATATTTTTGGTAGTTTTTTTGGAGGGGGATTCGGAGGTCAACAACACCGTCAGCAAAAAATTCATTACAAATTAAAAATTTCTTTCGATGAAGCCATTCATGGTGCCGAAAAAACCATCGTTCATCAAGGAAAAGAATACACCGTCAAAATTCCGGCTGGTGCCGATGAAGGAACCCAAGTTCGTTACTCTGATTTCGACATTAGTTTCGCTGTTCAATCAAGCAAAATTTTTAAACGTGATGGCTACGACATCATCGTCGACCACGAAGTCCCTTTGACTCTAGCCATTCTTGGCGGGAACACAATAGTTCCTACGCTAAGTGGCGACCTCAAAATTAAAGTTCGTTCCGGTACCCAACCCGGAACAGTTGTTCGATTAACTGGTAAAGGCGTCAAACATCTTCGAGGAAATCAGCACGGAGATCTCTATATCCGATACAACATCAAAATCCCGACTCGTCTCTCCGGCAAACAAAAAGAACTCCTCAAAAAATTCGAAGAGCTTAATTAATTATCTATCTTGATTCAATTTCCTTAACCACTTTTATGTAAGATTTCTTTTCCGGAGGATCTATACCCACCACATTTCCCAGCTTAATTTTAAGACTAGGATTCTTTGTCATCTCACCCAAAGCAATTCCTAAAAATATTCTTTGCCACTCCTGCTCCTCAGTCTTCATCTCCACATCCCAGTCAATTAATACCTGATCGCTATTTTGAATAGCCCGCTTCACCTGCTCTAGATTTTCTGCATACATACCATTTATCATTTTGAAACAAATTTGTGGACCGGTTGGGTTTTCTTTGTTAAAAATATGAATCAAATTTAAATTTAGACCCAACGCCAGAGCAATTCCTATGTCAACTCTTGATCCTTCAGATGGAATATCTCCAGCATTCCACAAAATATCAACTCTTCCACCACTTTTTGCCGCCTCGTGTAAAAAACCCAACTCTGCCATCACAATGTTATAACCCGTGGCGTCCTGTTGGGGAGCATCTCTCACCGGATTAAACAACCTAATTTCTGGCACATCAAGACTTTTTGCGTACTCTGCGATTGTCAACGCCTGTTCTTCGGTAACATTTCTGACGGGAGGGAGTAGATAAACTAATTTCTCACTACCCATTTCCTTATTTGTTTCCGCTTCTTTATTCCTCATATTCCGGATTGTAACATGTTATAATAAGCTCGATTAAGTGAGTTAGGGCGGCGTAGGTCGTCCCTTTTTATAAAAATAATAAATTAAGAAAAAACAAACAAAATGGATACACAAACCCTTTCGGCCAGAACCGAGTTTGCCGCTGCGATTAACCAAATTTGTTCCGAACGTGGCATCGCCCCGGAAACGGTTCTTGCAGCCATCAATACTGCTCTTATAGCCTCCTTCAAAAAAGACTATCCCGAACAATCAGAAAAGCTTGAAGAAGAAGGTAAAATCATCACCGCCGACGTCGACTCCGATAACGGACAGTTCCGCTTATTTGTCGGAGAGGAAGGTGGTAAGAAAAAAGATCTCAAAGAAATTACCCCCCCGGGCTTTGGTCGTATCGCTGCTCAGGCCGCCAAACAGGTAATCTTACAAACCATTCGTGAAGCCGAGCGTGACTCTGTTCTTGCCGACTATCAGGACCATATTGGTGAAGTTATGACCGGTATGGTTCAGCGTATGGATGGCAGAAATGTTGTCATCGACCTTGGTCGTGGGCAGGCTGTTATGCCCCCTGAAGAGCAATCACCGACCGAGTTCTACCGTCTCAACTCTCGTCTCAGTGTTTACTTGAAAGAAATCGCCGATACTGTCAAAGGTCGCCAAATTATAGTTTCCAGAGCTGACGACAGACTTTTGTCTGGGCTTTTCCAAAGAGAAGTTCCTGAAGTCAGTGCCGGAAGTGTCATTATCAAAGGGGTTGCTCGTGAACCGGGAAGCCGTTCCAAAGTTTCCGTCGAGTCTACTCAGCCCGGAGTTGACCCAGTTGGTTCTTGCGTCGGGCAAAAAGGTGTTCGTGTTCAAGCCGTCATCAACGAACTAAACAATGAAAAAATCGACATCATCCAGTACTCCGAAGATAAAGACAAATACATCAAAGCTGCTTTAGCTCCAGCCGAAGGTCTCGACATTAGCTACGACAAAAACACCGGCGAAACTATCGTTACTGTTCCCTCGGATCAGCTTTCCCTTGCCATAGGTCGCGGAGGTCAAAACGTCAAACTTGCCGCCAAACTAACTCAAACCAAACTTCGTATTATCTCGGACGAGACCAAAGACATTCAAACCGGTATCGTCGCTACAGGTACGGAAGAGTTTGAGATCGATCAGCTCGGTCTTGACACTAAAACCAGAAATCTTCTTGTCGAAGCGGAGCTAACTCATATCGAGGATCTCACATCTGATAAACTCGACTCAGTCAAAGGCCTCGGCCCCAAAACTCTTGAGAAAATCAAAGCTCAGCTTGCCGTTTACAAAAACTAACTTAATCCTATGCCGGACACAACAACTGCCACCAGGCCTCCGGTGGTTACTATTCTAGGGCACGTAGATCACGGTAAAACATCTCTCTTGGACCGAATTAGGCACGCAACGGTTGCTGCCGGCGAAGTTGGTGGTATTACTCAAGCTATTGGTGCCTATCAGATCGAACATCAAGGTAAGAAAATCACCTTTATCGACACTCCTGGTCACGCCGCTTTCTCTGCCATGCGTCGTCGCGGAGGTCAAGCTGCTGATGTAGCTATCCTGATTGTTGCCGCCGATGACTCGGTCATGCCTCAAACAAAAGAATCCATCGAACACATCAAAGCCGCCGACATTCCTTTTGTTGTCGCCGTTAACAAAACTGATCTGGCTGGTGTCAATCCAGAGCGCGTCAAAACTGATCTGGCCAATGAAGGAGTTTTTGTTGAAGGTTACGGTGGTAATGTACCCATCATCAATATTTCTGCCAAAACAGGAGAGGGAGTTGATGATTTACTAGAAATAATTCTCCTTCTGGCCGAACTCGAAGAACTCAAAGATAACTCCAGTGACTGTCCGGCGACCGCTCTAGTGATTGAGTCTTCTATGCATTCTCAAAAAGGACCTCTAGCCACTCTCTTGGTTAAAGGCGGCATTTTTGATAAAAATGACCCTCTTTACGACGGTAATGTTGATTTTGGCAAGATCCGTTCTATGTTGGACTTCTCCGGCAAATCAATAGACAAAGCTACCCCCTCTACCCCTTTTCAGGTCATTGGTTTCGACAAAGTTCCCAACATTGGCGACATCATCACCAGTGAGCCCTGTGAAGATCAAACTAAAAAAAGCACTTTTGGTGCTGCAGATACGATTAGTGAAGACATTCCAACCATTATTCTCAAAGCCGACGTTCAAGGTTCACTAGAAGCAATCTCGGAAAACATCAAGGACAAAGCCAATATTGTGTCAAGTTCTGTCGGTTTAGTCACCGACTCCGATATTGAAACTGCTATTGCCACCAAAGCCGAAATCTTAGGTTTTAATGTCAAAATGTCCGCTCCTGTTGCTCGTATGGCTGAGATCGAACATATAAAGTTTTCAAACTTTAAAATTATTTATCAACTCTTTGACTACCTCAAGGAATTACAAGAAAAAAAGACTTCGCAGGCCGCCCCTAAAGTAGTAACTGTTGGTGAGGCAAAGGTACTGAAAGTATTTAATTTTGGTGGCACCATCGTCTACGGTTGTTTAATCACTTCTGGAAAAATGAAACTCGGCGACACAATAGGAGACTCCAAAATTATTTCTCTAAAGATTGGAAAAGCCGACGTTGAGGAAGCTAAAAAAGACCAAGAATGCGGTCTTGTTTTATCCCCCAATACTGAGTATAAAACTGGTGATATAATGACGGCCACAACCCTAGAATAATAAAATATGGAAGACAAAAAACCGGAAACTACCATCAATAATCTAATTGAGTCCGCTAAGTCAGTCATTGTAATTCTTCCTCCAGACTCAGGGAAAGACCTTGTCGCTGCTGGTATCAGTCTCCACCTTGCCCTTAAAGGAGCTGGAAAAGTTTCTCAAATTGGTTGTGGTGGTGAAGTTCACGTTGACTCCGAAATTGAAGGCGTTTCCGAAATAGCCGACACCATCGGTAGCCGAAACTTAATTATTTCCTTTGACTACCAAGAAGACGACCTGGACAAAGTTGATTATGATGTCCGTGACGACGGTAAATTTTATTTATTAGTCAAACCCAAAGCTGGTGCCCCCGTACCCGATATTGGAGGAGTGAAATACTCCTACTCCGGTGCTTCGGCCAATCTGGTAGTCACTCTCGGAATTGGCTCACTTGAAGAACTTGGCAAAATTTATGCCGACGAGAAGAACTTCTTAGACAATGTTGACATAATAAGTCTCAACAACTCCCTTCGTCCAGTCGCCTTTACCTCAAATATCTATCACCAAAACACCAGCTCTTTTTCTGAGCTTGTTACCAAACTTCTCGAAGAGCTTAAACTCCAAATTAATCCTTCCATTGCTCAAAATCTCCTCACCAATATCTACGCTAGTACAAACAATCTGACAGGAAGTCATCTAACGGCCGAAACTTTTTCCGCCATCGCCTTCCTTATGCGTGCCGGCGCCCATCTTCCTAGTAAGCCAATTCAAGCCCCCAGCTTCTCTCAAGCCCCCTTTTTTGAAATTCCGGATACTCAACCTATTGAAGAAAACATTCCTCTTCCTGAGGAAGAAAGTGCTCCTGTCCCTTCCGACTGGAACAAGCCAAAAATCTTTCGTGTAGGTGGTAATCAGGACGCCACCTAAGATTCTATGTCAAAGGAAGAAATCTCAGAAAATTTCTTCGAAGAGGAACTAAGAAAGTTTCTAGTCGAAAGCAATGCTATCGAAGGAGTTTTCGACGGTGACTCCCTAAAGCAAGCATATCTTGCCTGGAAATATCTAATTTCTCAAAAAGAACTTTCTCTAAACACTATTCTTATTACTCATCAAATTCTCATGGCTCATCAGGACCTAAATCCAGAACTTAAAGGCAACTGGAGAAACTGTCCTGTTTGGGTTGGTGGTCGTGAAGGTTCGGACTTTAGAAAAATTCCAAGTCTAATCCAATCCTGGCTTGATCAAATAGAAGTTTCAAATGATCCTGAACTTACTTCGGAAGAACAAGATGTCATCCTACAAGATCTACACGTTCAATATGAACGTATTCACCCTTTTGCTGATGGCAATGGTCGAACCGGAAGAATGTTCTGGAATTTTCTAAGGCTTAAAAGAGGCTTGCCCCTAAAAATTATTTATGAGAGCGAACGCCTCGAGTATTACCGGTTATTTATCTAACTCAATCTAATTATTGGCAAAATCACGCCAATCTGCTACAATACACACCGATATGGCTCTTAAATCCGAAACCAAAATAGACATTATTAAAACCTTCGCCGCCAGTGATAAAGACACTGGCTCTCCTCGTGTGCAAATTGCCCTCCTCACCTCCCAAATCGAAGAACTAACGAACCACCTAAAGGTTCACAAGAAGGACAATCACTCTCGCCGTGGTCTTTTAAAGATTATCTCCAAGAGACGTCGTCTATTAAACTACCTCGCCAAATCCAATTCCAAAGATTATCTTGAAGTTACCAAGTCTCTTAAAATTAACAGTCAGTTGCGCGACTCAGCTAAATAAGCTTGAGGAGTAAATAGAGTATATCCATCCAAGGACAACCCTTGGGTATTTTCTGTTTTCTTCTCAAGACCGAGTGGCGCGAAAAAGAAAGGATTCGGGATGACTCATCCTCAAACCACCATTGTCCTCAATGGTAAAACCATTACTATCGAGACCGGCCGCTTTGGCGCCCAGGCCTCAGGCTCCGTTACCGTCAGGTGCGGCGACACTGTCGTTATCGCCTCATGTGTAGCTACCAATAAAGTCAAAGAAGGAATTGATTATTTTCCTCTCTCCATTGATTACCAAGAAAAGTTCTACGCTGGTGGAGTCATTAGCTCCAGTCGTTTCATCAAGCGTGAAGGCAGACCTTCTGAAGGTGAAATTCTCACCGGTAGAGTTATCGACCGTTCCATAAGACCTCTTTTTGATCAAGCCTCCCGAAATGAAGTTCAACTTTTGGCGTCTCCTCTTTCCATAGATGGAGTCGAAGAACCCGAAATTCTAGCCATCATCGCCGCCTCCGCCGCCGTCTCTCTCTCAGACTACCCCTGGGCAGGTCCTGTCGGTGCGGTTCGTATCGGTATGACCCCGGAAGGCGAGTATATCGTCAACCCAACAACTGAACAAAAACTTGTTTCACCTCTAGACCTGGTCGTTTCCGGTCCCAAGGGTGGAATCTGTATGGTCGAAGCCGGAGCTAACGAAGTTAGTGAAGAAAAAATAACCGGTGCTTTGTCTTTTGCTCAAGAATTTGTTGATACGGTTGCTGAGGGCATTGATAAATTTGCCAAAGCAAATGGTAAAACTAAACGCATCATTGCTCCTATCGAAGTCGATCCCGAAATCAAAAAATTTGTTAAAGACGAAATTGGTGACCTTGCCGAACTTCTCAAAAACGAAGCTACTAAAACTGGCACTCAAGCTAGAGAAGTAGTTGACGCTATCATTGTTGCTCACCCAGAATACAACGGTAGTCACATCGCCGAAACCGCCGACAACATGCTTCGTGACTTGGCCAGAAAAAACATTCTCGAGACAAAAGTCCGTTCCGATGGTCGTGGTATCGAAGATATTCGTCCTATCAATATTGAAGTCGGACTTCTTCCTCGTACTCACGGCTCCGCTTTCTTTCAACGTGGTCTGACTCATGTCCTCTCTGTCGTTACCCTCGCTTCCCCCGCCAGAGAACAGCTAATTGATGGTATGAAGGGTGAGTCCACCAAACGCTACATGCATCATTACAACATGCCCGGCTATGCCGCCGGAGAAGTTGGTCGTCCCGGTACCGGTCGTCGTGAAATTGGACATGGTGCTTTGGCCGAAAGAGCTCTTGTACCCGTTCTTCCTGATCAAGCCGAGTTCCCTTATGCTATTCGAGTTGTTTCCGAAGTTATGTCTAGTAATGGTTCCACCTCCCAAGCCTCCATTTGTGGTTCCACTCTTTCTCTCATGGACGCTGGTGTACCAATCAAGAAAGCTGTCGCCGGTACTGCCATGGGACTAATTACCGAAGGCGATCAATTTGTGACCCTTACCGATATCTGCGGACTTGAAGATCACCTTGGTGACATGGACTTCAAAGTCGCCGGTACCATTGATGGTATTACTGCTCTTCAGATGGACGTCAAAGTCACCGGTATCAAAGCCGAAGTCTTGACCCAGGCAGTTGACCAAGCAAAAAGAGCCAGACTAAAAATTTTGGAACTCATGACGGAAGCCATTACCTCTCCTCGTTCCAAGATCTCTCAGTACGCTCCCAAGATTGTTTCTACCAAAGTTCCTGTTGCCAAGATTGGTGACGTTATTGGGTCAGGCGGTAAAATTATCCACCAGATTCAAGATGACTTCCTCGTTGAGGTCAACATCGAAGACGATGGAACTGTGACGGTCACAGGTAACGATCAGTCAAAAGTTGACGGTGCCATTGCCTACATCGACTCTATCGTTGCCGAAGCCGAAGTGGGTAGAACCTACCAGGGTACTGTAGCCAGAATTGAAGCCTTTGGAGCCTTCGTCAACATCCTTCCTGGTAAAGATGGTTTGGTCCACATCTCCCAAGTCCAGCCGGAAGTCTTCAAAGCTATGAAGATCGGCGACAAAGTTGAAGTTAGATGTTACGAAGTCGACTCCATGGGTCGTGTAAACCTCACCATGCTCAAGGAAGGTGAAGCACCTATAAGGGCCGAGCGTCCGATGGGTGGCGGCGGAGACCGACCAAGATTTGGCGGAGACCGCAGTAGTCAAAGAGGTGGCGGCCGTCCCAATTTCCGTAACTTTAGAGACAGTCGTTGATGTAGAATCACATTAGGCCTTAGCTTAAAACGCTCCGACTCACGTTGGAGCGTTTTGTTGGCTACTCCACTATGATTATCTCGGACATACTATTATCGGACATACTATCAAAGGATAGGATACGGAATATTTTTCACCCACTAAGTTTTATATACCAGGTACTTGACCTGGTATTTTTATGGTAAAAAATCACGTATATAATGAATCTATGGACTCTCCTGCCCCAGCCCAAATACAGTCTGTCTCTACACTCGACGATCTCCGTCACAAGATTGAGGGCGTTGTTATGCCTCCCGAGCTCAAACAAAACACTCTGGAAATGATTGCTCGTCTTGAGCGCCTTTCCAACCAGGGTTTTTTTTCGGAAGAGTATGAAAAACTCAGCCATTACATTACCTGGGTTTCTAAAGTTCCCTGGACCAACAGGGTCGAGCGACCCATCGACCTCACAGCTATCAAAGCGACTCTCGACAAAAATCATTACGGTATGGCCGAGGTCAAGGAACGTATTCTTGAATATATGTCCGTTCTTAAGCTTCGTTCCTCCAAAAATCTTGGTGTAGCCAGAGCACCAATCGTCTGTCTCGTTGGTCTTGTGGGTACCGGAAAAACCACTTTTGCTTACTCACTTTCCGAAGCTCTTGGCCGCCCTATTGCCCGTATTCCTTTCGGCGGTTTGGGTTCTGCCAAAGACCTTCGTGGAGAATCTCGTCTCCATCTTGAAGCCGAGCCCGGTTATATCGTCAGAGCCCTTTGTGATACCGGAGTTAAAAACCCGATTATTCTTCTTGATGAAATCGATAGAGTCACCGAGGAATCCAGAGCCGACATTATGGGAGTCTTGGTCGAAATTCTTGATCCTTCTCAAAACAACCGTTATCTCGACCACTTTATTGACTACCCCGTTGATCTCTCCGAGGTTATGTTTATTGCTACCGCCAACAATACCGGCAATCTAGCCACGGCTGTTATGGATCGTCTGGAACCCATCCAAATGCCTTCTTACTCCGATGACGAAAAAACCCATATTGCCCAAAGTTATCTCTTTCCCAAAGCTTTGGAGGCCGCTGGTATGGACCCTGCTCTCATTACGATAGATCCCGCCCTTTGGCCCACAATCATTCGCCCCTTAGGTTATGATGCGGGTATCCGTACCCTCAATCGCACCATCGAAGGTATTGTTCGTAAAGTAGCTTTGCTACTAGTCACCGGCCAGGCCAAATCTATTGCCCTAAACCCAGAAAACATCAAATCCTTCCTTCCTAAGTGGTAACCCTAAGATTTTAAAACTTTCTTCATCTCTTCCTCTATCGCTAGAGCCCTTCGTTTATTTTTACCAAAAATAATGTATGCCAGTTTTCCCATTGCTAAGAGGTTTGAAGATGCAATCACCAACCCCTCTTTTGTTTTTCGACTAAAAAGTATGGGCCTCATTAATTTATGCAACTGATCAAAAGTAAAGATCTTTTTAGTTGGCATCTGATAATTATTGTCCGACAAGACATATACTTTTTTCATAAACTCGCGACCGACAAGCTCCACCGCCGCTTGATATACGTGTGTTCCTCCGGTTACTCTAACGTTCGACTCGTTAACAAATATTTCTCCACCCTTACCGGCAATAAAATCAATGTCAAAAAAACCTCGATATCCATCTTCTGAATACTGTTCACCAATTAAATATCCAATGTCGGTTATCCTGGAAGTCACTCTTTTTGGCAGCACTTCTTCACCAATTTCTACTCCTCCAAATACTCCTTTGTCATCCACTCTCATTCCACAGTAATAAAGAAGTTTTACTTCCCCGTCTTTTTTAATGAGATACTCTGCGTTTGGGAAACCTCCACCAATCCTTGGATTTGGTTTTACCAACGACTCAACCACAATAGGGAATTTGTCCCAATATTTATCTCCATTAAACACCTCCACAATCTTTTTCTGACACTCACGAAATTTTTTGGGCAAATCCCCTTTACGGAAAATCAAAACTCCCAAACCCGAATGGCCTTTATTTGTTTTGATTACCACGCCTCCCTCCTTAATATATTTATTGGCTGCGATTTTGGCCGAATCTAGCACCCCAGAACTCACCACCCCATCAGGCATTTTAAGGTCGGCTCTAATTGCCCCATTTATCTGTGTCAATTGACGAATTCCCGATTTACTACCATAAAAATTAACCGTCCAAGCATTTGCTTCTTCAGGGGCTTCCGGAGTTCTCACTTCAACCCCTTTATTTCGAAGCTCACTAACTAAGGACAAAAAGTAAGGAGAGGTAGAGTAGGAAGTTAGTATCAGTCTTTTACACATTTTACCCAACTTAACCAATCTATCCATGATTGCCTTATCTTTTAAAATATCCTCGCAAATTATCCCAGTATTTTTTTTAGGAACCAAAACCTCCATTTTCCGCATCATACAAACGTCAATAAAGTACTTTGTAAAATGAGGATTCAGTTTTTTTGGAGTGATAAATGTAAACTCAAATTCTTCGGCCATCGAGAACAAATCACGATCAGCCAGATTAGCATTTTCCTCAACTTCCGCCGTCCTTTCTTTCTCATCTCCAATCGTTTGAATAAATGGCCAAACGTCCTCCGACAAATTGAAGATCCGAACGACCCTTTCTTTCACCAGTTTTTTCATGCAAAAAACAGTTTACTCTATTTCTAATCAATGTAACACAAGGCTAACCGGCCAAACGTGGTATAATAACCTTATATTAAGTTTAGACTTTGACTAAGACAAGTTACCTTTGATTCCCAAGTTTTATTGCAGCTTCGGTTCCCAAACAATTTCCTTAGTAAGTGTAAAATAAATTAAGTTAAGCTGGCCTTTTGCCGGCGCGTTCAAGCAGTGTTTCTGTTTTGATCGGTTTAGTAATTAAATAAATATAAATATGGATTTTAAAAAAACTCCTCTAAAAATTATTCCTTTGGGTGGCGTCGGTGATGTTACTAAGAATATGTACGTTTACGAATACGGCAACGAACAAATTGTGGTCGACTGTGGCATGGGCTTCCCCAAAGATGATGCCCTCGGTGTCGATGCTGTTATTCCCGATATCAGTTATCTCGAGCACTCCGACAAAAAGCTTCACGGCATTGTCCTAACCCATGCTCACCAAGACCATGTAGGTGGTCTACCTTATATTCTTCCTCGCCTCAAAGGCATCGAAGTCTTCGGTAGTAAACTGGCCATCGCCATCGCCGAGATCAAAGTTCGTGAGTTTGGCATTACCAATAAAATGACTCCCGTAGAAGGTAAGCTTGATCTTGGACCTTTTCACCTGGAATTTATCCACATCACCCATTCTGTCCCCAACTGTTTCCACGTTTTAATCAAAACTCCGGCCGGTACCGTCTATCACGGTGCTGATTTTAAATTTGATCTTACCCCCATAGACAATCTTCCTCCAGACATGGGCGCTATGGCTGTCGCCGGGAATAATGGTGTCGATTTGATGCTTACCGACTGTCTCCGTGTAGAAAAAAATGGCTTCTGCCCTTCGGAACGTTCTCTCCTTACAGCGATCGATAATGAAGTCAGATCCGCCGAAGGTAAGCTCATCTTTACCACCATGTCCTCCTCAATCTCTCGTATTCAGATGGCCATCGATGCCTCAGCTAAGTACCATCGTCGTGTCGCCATTGTTGGGCGTAGTGTAGAACAAAATGTTGAAGCCGCCGCCAAAAATGGCTTTATCAAGATTCCTAAAGGTATTTTTATCAAAAGCCAGCAAGTCAGTAGTCTTCCTGCCAATCAGGTAACCGTGATTGTCTCTGGTTCCCAAGGTCAAGTCGGCTCTGCCATGCACAGGCTAGCCAACGACGAACATACCCAAATTAAACTCAAAAAAGGTGACAAAGTCGTCATTAGCTCCGATGCTATTCCCGGCAATGAAGGTGATATTTTTGACCTACTCGATACTCTCTACAAGAGAGGCATTGACGTTAAATATTCCGGGACTTCCGAGAACCTTCACGTCTCTGGACATGGCTATCGCGGCGATATGATTCTTCTTGCGCGTCTGGTAAGACCCAAAAACATCATCCCCATCGGCGGCAATCTTCGCCACATGATGATTTATAAGGATCTCGCTAAAGAAATGAACTTTGATCCTGAAAAAGTCTTTGTCCTTTCAGACGGTCAATCGATCCTCCTCGAAAACAGTGTTGTCAAAGAAGGTCCCAAAATCGAAACGAGAAACGTTTATGTCGATGGTTTAGGTATTGGTGATGTCGGTACTGTTGTTCTACGTGACCGCCAGGTCATGTCTGCCGACGGAGTTCTCCTTGCAATTGTTCCCATGCGACGAGACAACTCCCAAGTCACTGGAGATATTGAAATCATTTCCCGTGGTTTTGTCTACCAAAAAGAGTCCCAAGAACTCATTAATGACGCCAGAAAACATGTTTATAACAGTCTCAAAGATCTTAAAGGCCAAGCTACAGACTGGGGTTTTATTAGAAAAAAAATAGAAGGGGAGTTGGAAAAATTTGCCTTCGAACATACCCAGAGACGTCCTCTTGTTATAGCTATACTTTTGGAGGTTTAAAATTATTTAGCTTAAGCTATACTTAGATTAAATATGGCTCGTAAAAAAGGTCGTCGTTCAAAGCCCTACAAACTGAATCTAAAAAAAGACACCGCCAACTCTGTTATGGCGCTATTGATTATGGGTACAGGTGGCCTAATTGCCATTTCTTTTTCTCAGCAAGGAGCTTTTCTCACCCAAGTCAACGAAATTGGCCGCAATCTTTTAGGCTGGCCACTTCTTTTTGTCCCCTTTATCTTTGTTGTTGGTGGCCTGCTTCTTACCCATGTTAAACTTGCCATCGCTTCAGCCCATGTTCTTCTCGGCAGTGTTGTCACCATGATTTCTTTAAGTGGACTTACCGGTTCAGGTAGTATCGGTTCGGGTATCAGAGAATCGATTATCTCTCTTATTTCCACCCCCGGAGCAATCCTTTTTTTCTTGGTCGGTACAGCCATTGGGCTCTTCATTCTTTTTGAAACCTCCATTGAAGATCTCGTTGTCTTCATCCAAGAAAATCTCAAAAGAGTTGGTGACGCCGGTAGCAAACTCCAAACACTCGGTAAAAAGAACGGCACTGTTTTTGTTAGTAAACCCGGCTCAGTTAAGATTACCGGCGGGGAAGACAACTACGCCCCCCCTATCATTCATCAGGAAGATACCAAAAAACCTCCCGTAGTTGGTCAACTACCCCCTAAACCCATGCTTGAAGGAGCCACGGCCACGATCTGGCAGTATCCCCCCATTAGTCTTCTTTCGGATCAAAAACTCGGTAAGGCCGACCGTGGAGATATTAATAAAAATATTGAGGTCATCCAAAACACTCTTGAATCATTTGGTATTCAAGCACACGTTTCTGAAGTTCACAAAGGCCCTGCTGTTACCCAGTATGCTCTGACTATTGCTATGGGTACCAAGTTGTCTAAAATTAATGCCCTCCAGTCTGATTTGGCCCTTGCTCTTTCTGCACCTCAAGGGCAAATTCGTATTGAATCTCCCATCCCTGGTCGAGACCTAGTGGGTATCGAAATTCCCAACCGCTCACTTGAATTTGTTTCTCTGAGAGACATGCTCAGTTCCCCTGCCATGCAAAACAATAAGTCAAAAACCATGGTCTCTCTTGGTTTAGATGTTTCTGGTACTGCTTGTGTTGTAGATATCGCAAAGATGCCTCACATTCTCATCGCCGGTACTACCGGTTCCGGAAAATCGGTTCTCATCAACGCCTTTATTGCCTCGATACTTTTTCGAGCTTCCCCTGAAGAAGTCAAATTTATTATGGTTGACCCAAAACGTGTCGAGCTTACTCCCTATAGTGGTATTCCTCATTTACTTACCGATGTTATTGTCGATGTCGATAAAGTAGTCAACGCTCTAGGTTGGGCTGTGGCCGAAATGGAAAGACGTTACAAAATTTTTCAAGAGGTTGGCGTCAAAAACATCGCCGGTTACAACGAAAGTAAAGCTTTTCAGTCTATGCCCTACATCATCATTGTTATCGATGAGATCGCCGACATTATGATGAATAAAAATGCCGGCGAAGTTGAAAATCATATCGTTCGTTTGGCTCAGATGGCTCGTGCCGTTGGTATTCACTTGGTTCTTGCTACCCAACGACCTTCCGTCAATGTTATCACCGGTATCATCAAAGCCAACATTCCCGCCCGCATTGCTTTCCAAGTTACTTCGATGATTGATTCCCGTGTTATTATCGACACCCCAGGTGCCGAAAAACTACTAGGTAAAGGAGATATGCTTTTTATTCCTCCAGATGTGGCCAAACCCAAACGTATCCAGGGAGCATTTGTTTCCGAAAAAGAGATCGCCGATCTTCTCAGATTTATTCAAAGTATTGGTGTTGAAGCCAAAAGGGATGACACCATTACAAAAAATGTTTCTAAGGGAAGAATTGGAACCGGTGGTCAGGACATGGGTAACGTAGATGAAAAATTTGAAGAAGCCGCCAGACTTTGTATCGCCGAAGGTAAAGGCTCCGCCTCCCTCCTTCAGCGTCGTCTTGAAGTTGGTTATGCCAGAGCCGCAAGAATTTTAGATCAACTGGAAAATGCCGGAATTCTTGCCCACGCCGAAGGTAATAAGCCTCGCGAGGTTATTGTTAATAGTTTTGAAGAATATCTGCCCCAAAACGAAGAGCAGGAACAGTAACTGTCATGAAAACAGTTGGACAACTTCTCCACTCTGAAAGAAATAGAAAAAATATTTCTATCTCAGAACTTTCTTTGGCCACCAAAATTGATGGCAAATACATCGAAGCTTTAGAAGCAGACCGTTACGATCTCCTTCCCTCCGAAACTTTCGCCAAGGGTTTTATCAGAAACCTATCGTTAAGTCTTGGTAGCGATCCGGAAGATTTTATCGCTGTTTTCAGAAGGGACTATCGTAATCCGGAACTCAAAAAAAATATTGTCAAACAGCACAAAAAAACGGGCTTTAATCTTCCCCATATATCTTCACAGCTGTTACCTATAGTTTTAGGTGTGATTGTTTTTCTTATCTATCTTATTTTTCAGTTTAGAGTTATTCTTACTCCTCCTCCTCTCACGGTAAATCGCCCTCTGATGGACGCCGTTCTTTCCTCTCCGATTGAAATTCAGGGCTCAACCTCAACAGACTCCTTGGTTACCATAAATGAAGACAGTGTCGTCAAACCAGATCAAAACGGTGCCTTTCGGATGAGCGTCAATCTTCCTGTCGGTGAAACCTCTATAAAAATAAAAGCCACCAATCGTTTTGGGAGAGTCACTACTATCGAGTTACCTCTCACCATCATCTCCAACTAACCGAGAAAGCAAAAATTTGCTATTATGAATATATGACCTTGTCCCAGATTATTTCGCTGATTTCTATCTCGGTTCTCACCGTCGTTGCTGTTATTGTCGGTATCGAGTTGATTTTAGTTCTCAAAGAATTAAAAAGTTCTCTAACAAGAGTCAATCGCACTCTTGACACCGCCGACGAGACTCTCCAAAAACTATCCCAGCCGGCAGTTGGCCTATTTGCCATTATCGAAGGTTTCCGTCAGTCCGGAAAAATCGTCGAAATGGTCCAGCACTTACTTGGTAAAGACAAACCGTCAGCCCCGGTAAATCTTGAAGAAGATGAGTCCCAATAATAACCAAGACCACCACTTTTCCTCCTTTGCCATGGGAGCAACCATCGGCGTCATTGCCGCCTTACTTTTTGGCACCGAAGAGGGCCGAAAAGTCGTCAAAGAAGTTTTAAATGCTATTCCCGAAAAATACAAAAATATTCCGGGCAATATCATTCCTCATGAGAAACCTGAAGAAACTCCTCGGACTCCAATAATTACCCCTCAAGAGACCCCTCATCATGCCACTTATGATTTTGAAGCCCCTCCACCTGCTCCCCCCACCGTTTATCCACTTCGTCCTCAATAATCACTATTCTTAATTCTTTTGTTTACAGCGACCTGTTTGAGCTATAATTTGTATTCAAATGACCATTAATGACATCAGAAGTAAATTTCTCTCTTTTATGGAAAAAAGAGGACATGCCCTAATCCCTTCAGCATCACTTGTTCCCGAAGGCGACGCCACTACCCTCTTTACCTCTGCTGGTATGCAACCGATGATGCCCTATTTACTTGGTCAAAAACATCCTTTGGGCACGCGTCTTGTTGATTCTCAAAAATGTTTCCGCTCCGGAGACATCGATGAAATAGGGGATAATCGCCACACCACTTTTTTTGAAATGCTCGGCAACTGGTCGTTGGGAGACTACTCCAAAGACAAACAACTAGAATGGTTTTTTACCTTCCTGATAAGTAAAAACGAAGGTCTTGGTCTGGACCCTAAAAAACTCTTCGTCACCGTTTTTGAAGGGGGATCCGGTGTGAGCAAGGACGTAGAAGCCATCTCCATCTGGCAAGATCTCTTTAAAAGAGTGGGTGTTAGTGCCAAGGAAGGTGAACGTATTTTTGCTTATCCCGCTAATAAAAACTGGTGGTCCAGATCCGGTCCTCCCGAAAATATGCCCGCCGGAGAACCTGGTGGCCCGGACTCCGAAGTCTTTTTTGACTTTGGTGAAGATCTCAAACTCCATGAAAAATCGATCTTCAAAAAAGAAAAGTGTCACCCCAACTGCGACTGTGGTCGTTTCATGGAAATCGGTAACTCTGTTTTTATGCAGTATCTTAAAAAAGAAGACGGCACTCTTGAAGAACTACCTCGCAAAAACATTGATTTTGGTGGCGGCCTTACTCGCTTGGAAGCCGCCGTTAACTCCGACCCGGATATGTTCAAGATTTCCAGTCTCTATCCACTAATTCAAGAAATTGAAACAATCTCGGGAAAATCTTACTCCGATGCCGAGAATCAACCACTCATGCGCGTGATTGCCGATCATCTCACCGCGGCCACTTTTCTCATTAAAGATGGTGTTTTTCCAACTAACAAAGCTCAGGGGTATGTCTTGCGAAGAATACTCCGCCGGGCAGCCGTTAAGTTATATTTTCTAACTGCCAATTTTGAGATCCTTGAAAGACTTTCCGAACTTAGTTTCAAGGTTGCGGAGTTTTACTCACCCCTCTATTTCGATATTAAAAAAGATACTCCAGTTCTTCACGAGACCATAAAGACCGAAATTAAGAGATTTAGTGCTTCACTAGACAAAGGTATTAAAGAACTCCAAAAAAACCCCAAAATTGACGGTAAAGCCGCCTTTGATCTTTATCAAAACTATGGTTTTCCACTGGAAATCACCGCCGAAATACTATCTAGAATGAATATCAAGATCGACACAAAACAATTTGAAGCTGAATTTGAAAAACATAAACAACTTTCTCGTTCTGCTTCTGCCGGCATGTTCACCGGAGGCCTTGCCGACCACTCCAAAACCGTCACGGCATATCACACGGCCACTCATCTGCTTCACGCCGCTCTCCGTCAAATCTTAGGTACTCACGTTAGTCAAAAGGGATCCAATATTACCTCGGAGAGACTCAGATTTGATTTCTCTCACCCGGAAAAACTCACAGATAATGAGCTCCAATTAACCGAGGAACTAATAAACAAAGCAATTTCCGATAAACTACCGGTCACCCAAGAAGAAATGAAAAAGGATGATGCCATTGCGCAGGGAGCTATGGCGTTCTTCGGTCAAAAATATCCCGACATCGTCAGTGTTTACACGATTGGTACCAAAGAAAATACCTTTTCCAAGGAGATCTGTGGTGGCCCCCATGTGACTAACACTCAAGAACTTGCTAAGATAAAGATAGTCAAACAAGAATCACTAGGTGCCGGAACACGGCGCCTATACTTGCAGTTTGTTTGACGACTTTTGCCATGAACTTAGTAAATCTATTTGGAAACAATACAAAAACCAAAGAACCGGATCTTTTTTTGGCCATCGAGATTCATGAATCTCTCATCAAAACCGCTCTATGGGAAGTAGTCGAGGGAATTCCTTCTGTTATTAAGGTAGGTTCGTTCGAGTCATGGGAAGACGAAGACTCTCTTATAAACGGGGTCGACGCTTCACTTGAGCAAGCCGTCAAAGACATTGATTCCGAGCCCCGAAAAGTTATCTTTGGACTCCCTGATTCCTGGATTAACGACGGCAAAGTTCATCCTTCAAAAACCAAGCTAATAAGTCGTTTAGTCAAAGAGTTAGGGCTTGATCCCATTGGTATGGTTCCCATAAACTCCGCCATTGCCCATTACATGAAAAACCTTGAAGGTATTCCTCCTACGGCTATTCTTCTTGAGATCTACACCACCAAAGTCGCTGTCTCTATTATCGAAAAAGGTGAAATAACTTCATCAGAAGAAACTGCCCGGAGCGACTTCCTTTCCAACGCATGCCCAAGGTTGAGGCCTTACCCGTAGACTTTAGTATTCGAGCAACTGCCCTCACCGGAGGTACTGAAGCTGTTCAGTATCTTACTGGAAAGACAGGCGAAGAGTCTCATGAAGAGAGTCTCCCTCATGAAGAAACCAATATTTATGTTCCGGAAGTATCTCCGACATCCATTGACGAGCTCGGCTTTTCGTACGAAGAGGCCGACGCTCCTTCATCTGTAGAAAAAGCTCTTCCCGAAACATACGTCGAGCCTTCGACCGACATCTCGGAACCGGAGTATGCCCTTCCCCAAGAAGAACCGTCCTTTACTCCAAAACCGAAAACCAAACTCGCTTTTTCCTTACCAACTTTTCCAAAATTTAGACTTCCCGATATAAAAGTAAATAAACTTTCTTGGTTATATTTACTTGTTCTACCTTTGTTATTAGGTTTGGGTTATATCCTCTATCTGTTTACCGGACAGGCAATTATCTCCATTGCCTTCAATCCTCAAAAAATCACTGGTCAGTACATCATCTCCATTGCCGAAAGTTCTGTTTCCGCCACACCCACCTTACTGGCTACAAAAAAAACAGTTTCTGGTTCCGCCAAAGAACAAATTCCTACCACCGGAGACGCAACTGTAGGTGATAAAGCTTCCGGGACAATCACCATCGCCAACAAATCAACTGCCCCCATTGTCATCAAAGCCGGCTCCACCATCCTTTCTGAAAATAGTAAATATGCATATACCATAACTGATGCAATAACCGTCGCCTCCAAGAGTGCCGATGTCGGTATTGTTCAAGGAGCATACGGGATTGTGTCAGGAGTAAAGGTAAACGCAGCCAAGATTGGCGCTGATTACAACCTTCCTAAAAACTCAAATTTCTCCGTTGATAACTACTCAAAAAACACCATCATCGCTGTCGCCGACGCAGACTTCTCCGGCGGAACATCCAGAGCAGTTCGTGCTGTTTCCAAAGCCGATCAGGATAAACTTCTTTTGTTAGCTACCGAGAAAATAAAGACTCAGATTCAGGCTTCAACCCAATCACAAACTCCCGGACTTAAATCTCTGGCACTCTCTGAATTTGCTTTCACCAAAAAAACTTTTGATAAGGATATTGGTGAAGAGGCAACAGTTTTAAATTTGGATCTTGAAGGATCGGTCGATACTCTTGTTTATTCCGAGGACAATCTTTATCAATTAATTGCGGTTCAACTTGCTCCCCAAATACCCGCCGGATCGGAAATTTTTCCCGGAAACACTGCCATCATACTCGAAGAACCAGTTAAAAAAGACGGCTACTACGAAGCAAAAGTAAACGTTGAAACTAGTCTATTTCCCAAGATTGACGAAGAAAAATTAAAGGCAGCTATCGGGGGAAAATCTGTCACGGGAATCCGCCCCTACTTCTCTACCATTCAAGGATTTAGTCAGCTTAGGATTAAGATTGCCCCCAAAATTCCCGTCTTTACCAACTTCCTTCCTCTAAAAAACATCAAGTTTGAACTAGTGGAGGACTAACATGCTCTACGGATACAAAAAAGCTACGGCAAAAAACCCACATCCTGGGAGAAAAATCCCCATATATTTAAAAACCGTACCGACATTAATCTCTGCTGTCGGTCTTGGTATTCTCGGTGCCGTAACTTATCCAGTGGTCAGTTACCAATTAAAAGACTTCAAACCATTTAGTTTGGTTAACTCTGGGCTTCTCTCCCCGGTCTATTACGAATCAAAAGCAAGTTCGGATCGTGAACCAAAAGTTCTGAGTGATCTAGACTATACCAAAGCCAGTAGTTGGTTCCCCGGAGACACCCAAAACAATCCCTTTACTACCCCCAAGATAGACGATGGCAACATCCCCGAATTTTATTCAATCTCTATCCCCTCTCTCGAACTTGCTGATGTTCAAGTAAGTTTATTTGACGAAGATCTTACGAAACACCTGGTTCAGTATCCTCAAACCGCGCTTCCGGGTGAACGCGGTTCACCTGTAATCTTTGGTCATTCTACCCTTCCACAATTTTATAATCCCTTAAAATACACCACTATTTTTTCCAATTTACCCAAAATGAAACTCGGTTCTGACGTCTTTGTTAAATACAAAGAGGCAGAATACACTTATCGGGTTACCAGTATTATTGAGGTAAAACCGTCAGAACTTTGGGTACTAAAACAAAACTACAACGCTAAAACTATTAAATTAATTACCTGTGTTCCTCCTGGAACCACTCTTCGCCGTTTGGTGGTGGAGGCAACCCTCATCGAAAATTAAACATGAAAACAATACTTTGTCTCGATCTTGGTACTGCTCATACAGGCATCGCTATCTCTCGCGAGGGAATGCTTGCTGAGCCTCTGGCTACCATCTTTGAGTCCCAAAAAGATAAACTTCTCGGCAAACTACTCCCTTTTATAGCCAAAAACAATCCTGAAACTATCGTTATCGGAGTTCCTCATCATGGTCCTTTGGTTGAAACAGCCTCAAGCTTAAAAAAAGAACTACAGAAGGTCTTCTCCGGTAAAATTGTTTTATTTTCCGAAGATTTTTCTTCTCGTTCGGCCAGAAGTCTCCTGAAGAAATCGGGCAAAACTCTTATGAGAAGAAAAAAGAGTGAACATCAAACAGCTGCTGCTATCATTTTGGAGGACTATCTAGACAACGCCGATAATTAACTACTTTGATACAATAAAGTTATGTTCAAGAATATCATTGCTCCCGTCCAAGCCTGGCTCCTTTCCAAGGGCTCTTGTGTTGGTTGTGGCACTCCACTTGTTGAGGGTGAAAGTGTTCCCTCAAAAAAGGTCAAAGACTGTAACCAAGTCACCTGCAAATGTGGCCGTATCTTTATTTATAATCCCAAGACAAAAACTTATCGCCGCGCCCTTTTAAGTGAAGTATAGATTCATGTTTAAACGCCTTTTCACTGTTTTTACCTTCCTTTTTATCGCTTTTTTTGGTTGGTTTTTTCAAGCTACCAGACCAGTCACTTATAAACAAACTTCCGCCACCGAGTTTGAAATCAAGTCCGGTTGGAGTATCGATCGTATTGGTCAGGAGTTAAGTACTGCTAAGCTGATTAGGTCCAGAGCCGCTTTCAAAATTACCGTTATTGTTTATGGCATTTCCAATCGAGTCCAAGCTGGCTTTTTCAGACTTTCACCCAACATGACCATTACTGAAATAGCCAACAGTCTGACTCATGCCAGTACCAAAACAATAAGAGTCACCATTCCCGAAGGCCTTCGTCGTCAAGAAATAGCCCTTATCTTCGAAAGTGCTTTTAAAAATGCCGAAGGTAAAACCTTTACCACTACCGAGTTTATTTCCAAAACCGCTGATAAAGAAGGTAGACTCTTTCCGGATACCTACGATTTTGATCCCCAAGCCACTACCTCCGCCATCATTAGTCGCCTGGAAAAAAGATACTTAGATATCTTAGTTGAGGCAAAAGTTTCGGAGACAGACATAAACAAAGTAACCATAATTGCCTCACTTTTGGAAAGAGAAGCTGCTTCGTCTGCCGAAATGCCCGAAGTTGCTGGCGTTATCGAAAATAGAATCAACGCCGCCTGGCCACTTCAAATTGACGCCACTGTTCAATATGCCTTGTCCACCATCCGTTGCCGAAAACTTGACTGCGACTGGTGGCCAAAAAACCTTACCAGGGCAGATCTTCAGATCAACTCACCCTACAACACCTATCTCAATCAAGGCTTACCCCCCAAACCGATCAGTAATCCCGGGAAAGCTGCCCTTATGGCCGCCGCCTCTCCCAAGGAAACCTCTGCTTGGTTTTATCTTCACGATTTAAAGGGAAACATTCATTTTGCAAACACCATCGAAGAACACAATCAAAACATTTGTACTTACCTTCAAAAAGACTGCGTTAACTGATCAATCTTTAGGTTGACAACGGCCTCAATATTATGATATCCTAATGGCACTGCTATAAACTTGGCTGGATTTTGTGTCGGTCAGGTTTTCGTATGTTTCATTGTTATTTACTTTTCCTTAAAATCCAAAACGGATGAATAAACAAACCAATCGTGAAAACTGGGGAACAATAAACCCGGTATTACCAGAATTGAATTTGATTCAAATTCAAATCAACTCATACAAGCAATTTCTCCAAGACGGCATAAGCGAGTCTCTCACTGAGCTTAACCCCATCAAGGACTTCACGGGTAAGGTCTTTGAATTCGAATTTCTTTCAAATCGCATTGGTCTTCCCAAAATCACTCCCAAACAAGCCATCGAAAAAGGTGTTACCTTTGAAGCTCCTCTTTGGGCAACCGTTAAATTAACCAATCTCCATTCCAAAGCCACTCAGCAACAGGAAATTTTCTTGGGTGACATTCCCATGATGACTTCCACGGGAACCTTTATCATTAACGGTGTCGAACGTGTCGTTGTTGATCAGCTGGTTCGTTCTCCAGGCGCCTACTTCACTCGCGAGGTCGATCCTCACTCTGGACGTGCTATTCATCAAGCCGAAATTCGCCCTATGCGCGGTTCTTGGCTGGAAGTAATTGTTAGTCGCAATGATCATCTCTCCGTCAGAATCGACCGCCATCGCAAAGTATCAGCTACCACCCTCCTTCGCGCTCTAGGTTTTAGTACCAACGAAGAAATTCTCGCCCTTTTCAGTGAAGTCGATATTGATAAAGATCACCCCTACATTGCCACCACCCTCCTTAAAGATCCAACTACCAACACAGAAGAAGCTCTTTTGGAGTTCTATCAAAAGGTCCGCCCCGGTGAACCGGCCGTTCTTGACAACGCCAAGGCTCTTCTTCACCAAATGTTTTTTGATTCCCGACGTTATAACCTAGGACTCGTTGGACGTTACAAGATGAGCCGAAAACTTGGTCTTTCTATTCCTGTAGATAAGCAACATGTTACCCTCTCCATCGACGATTTTGTCGGTTCCATCAAATATCTTATCGATCTTCAAAATGGTAAAGGTAAAGTTGACGACATCGATCACTTGGCCAACCGTCGTCTCCGCTGTGTTGGTGAACTTGTCAACCAGACATCTTTCAAAGCCGGACTTCTTCGCCTCGAGCGTTCCATCAAAGAGAAAATGTCTCTTGCCAAACCCGATGAACTTCCCACCCCCGCCGCCTTTGTAAACCCCAGGCCAATAATTTCCGCCATTACCGAGTTTTTCCGCCGAAACAGACTTTCTTCCATCCTGGATCAAGTTAACCCTCTTTCGGAAATCGACAACCTTCGCCGTATCTCCGTTATGGGGCCCGGTGGTATAACGAGAGAACGTGCCAGTTTCTCCATGCGTGATATTCACTCTTCTCAATACTCTCGTATCTGTCCCGTGAGATCTCCCGAGGGTCCAAACATTGGCTTGGTTACCTATCTGGCCCTTTACACTCGTATCAACGACTACGGTTTCCTTGAATCACCCTATCTCAAAGTTGAAAAAGTAACAAGGGGTGGCAAAACCAAGATGGTTATTGGTAAAGAAATTATTTTCCTCGCCGCCGACGACGAAGAAGACGTTTATGTTACTCATGCCGGAATCGAACGCGATGGTGATGTCATCACTCAAAAATGGGTCCCTGCTCGATACCAAGGCAAATATCTCGAAGTCGATGTTGACTTAATCCAGTACATTGATGTTGTTCCTCGTCAGGTTGTTGGTACCTCAGCTTCTCTTATTCCCTTTATTCAGCAAGACGAAGGCACTCGTGCTCTCATGGGTACTCATCACCTTACTCAAGCTCTACCTTTAGTCAAGCCATCCGCCCCTATTGTAGGCACTGGTATGGAAAGTGTTGTTGCTCAAAGTATGGGCTGGTCCGTCACCTCTCAGTTTGCAGGTGAAGTTATCTCCGTCGACGCCGACCATATTTCTCTTAAGCTTTCTCCGTCCGACGCTAAAATCGCTGCTTCCGAGATCTCACCTTTTGACTACGGTTTTGTCGAAGTCAATCGTGACATAGTTACCTACAACATCAGAAAATATCACAACTCTTCTCAAGACACTTCCTACAACCAGCACCCCTTGGTCGACATTGGCGACAAAATTAAAAAAGGTGACTGCATCATCAACGGTCCAGCCGCTGAAAATGGCGAGTTGGCTCTTGGTCAAAATCTTTTAATCGCCTATGCCGCCTTTGAAGGTTTGGGTTATGAAGATGCCATCGTTGTTTCCGATCGCTGTGTCAGCCAAGATCTTCTCTCTTCTGTCCATATCCACGAACACACTTGTGATGTTATGGATACAAAGCTTGGACCTGAAGAGTTAACAAGAGACATCCCCAATGTTGCCGAAACTGATCTACGAAACCTAGACCACGAAGGTATTATCGCCGTCGGTTCCGTAGTTGGTCCAAACGACATTTTAATAGGAAAAATTGCTCCTAAGGGTGAAACTGAACTCACTGCTGAAGAAAGATTGCTTCGCGCTATCTTTGGCGAAAAGGCAAGAGAAGTTAGGGATACCTCCCTTCGTATGCCTCACGGTGAACAGGGTGTCATTATTTCTATCCGCATCCTAAATCGTGATGACGGTGACGAACTTGATGCTGGTGTCATCAAGCAGATCAAGGTCAAAGTTGCTCAGCTCAGAAAAATTACTGTCGGTGACAAAGTCGCCGGACGTCATGGTAATAAAGGAGTCATCAGTAAGATCGTTTCTCAGGCCGACATGCCCCACATGGCCGACGGTACTCCCGTTGATATTATTATTTCTCCTCTTTCTGTCCTCGCCCGTATGAACTTAGGTCAACTTTTGGAAGCCCAGCTTGGATTTGCTGGAAGTAAACTCGGCAAACGCTACTCGGTCCCGGTTTTTGAAAGTGTTTCCGAAGCCAAAATTGCTGCTGCTTTAAAAGAAGCCAATCTTCCCGTCACTGGCAAGATTCAGCTCTATGACGGTCGAAGTGGAGAAGCTTTCGAAGAAGAGACCGCTGTCGGTGTTACCTACATCATCAAGCTCAACCACATGGTCGAAGACAAGACCCATGCTCGTTCAATTGGACCTTACAGTTTAGTCACTCAGCAACCATTGGGTGGTAAAGCTCAGATGGGTGGACAGCGTTTGGGAGAAATGGAAGTTTGGGCACTCGAAGCGCACAAAGCAGCCTATACTCTCCAGGAAATGCTTACCATCAAATCCGATGACGTTGTTGGTCGTTCCAAAGCCTTCGAATCAATTGTTAAGGGCGAAACTATCTCCATGTCCTCGGTTCCTGAGTCCTTCAAGGTCCTTATGAAAGAACTTAACTCTCTTGGACTGGCAATCGTTCCAACTGGATCCGTCGAAGTTGTTGAAGAAGAAGCCGTTTCGATAAAACCAGAAGTTGCCGCCGAAATTACCGAAGCGACCGCGATGAGTGAAGAACTTCAAGCTGCTACTTTTGAAGATGAAGAAGAATCCGAAGAAACCGAAGAAGTATCGGAAGAAGCCGCTGAAGCGGGTGTTACCAACGAAGAAGTAAATCAATAAAAAATATGAACAACATTGTCGATTTCTCAGGTTTACAAATAAGGCTTGCCAGTCCGGATGACATCAAAAAATGGTCCCATGGTTTAGTCACCAAACCGGAAACCATTAATTATCGTACTCAAAAACCAGAAAAAGATGGTCTCTTCTGCGAAAGAATCTTTGGTCCGGTAAAAGACTGGGAGTGTTACTGTGGTAAATACAAACGCGTCCGTTTCAAGGGTATTGTCTGTGACAAATGTGGTGTCGAAGTTACCCTCAGTCGTGTTCGTCGTGAACGCATGGGTCACATCAACCTTGCCGCTCCCGTTGCTCACGTATGGTTCTTCAAAGGGGCTCCGTCAAAACTATCATTACTCTTAGATATTTCCCCCAAGGCTCTTACTTCTGTAATTTACTTTAGTAAATTCCTCATCATGTCTATTGATGAAGAAAAAAGAGAAGCTGCTCAAAAAGACATCGCTGCTCAAAAGGAAACCAAGCTCGAAGAAGTCCGTTCCAATTTTGACAAACAGATTGAAGATGTCAAAAAAGAAGGTCAAAAAGAACTGGCCGAAGTTAAGAAAAAATCCAAAGCCAAAGACGAGCGAGAACTAAAATCAGAAGATCTAAAAGTTGAGGCCAAACAAAAAATAGCCAGTCTCAGAGAGCAAATGGTTGTGGAACTAGCCTTCACCGAAGAAATCTATAGCAAACTGGCCGTTATTATCGAAAGAATTCAGGTCAACTCGCTTCTCTCCGACTCTGAATACGCCAAACTTGCCGAATACAACCTCGTAGACTGGATGACTGCCGGTATGGGTTCGGAAGCAATTTTGGAAGCTCTCAAAAAAGTTAATCTCGAGGAAATGGCCGTTAAACTCAAAGAAGAGTCTCTCTCAAACTCCGAAGCCAAACGTCTCCGTGCTACTAAACGCCTTCAGGTTGTCAGGGGACTGCTTGACTCTAAGGTCAAACCTGAATGGATGGTTCTCGAAGTTCTCCCCGTTATTCCTCCAGATCTTCGCCCTATGGTTCAGCTCTCGGGTGGCCGTTTTGCCGCCTCGGATCTCAACGATCTCTATCGCCGTGTAATAAACCGCAACAATCGTTTGAAACACCTTATTGATCTGGGTGCACCTGAAATCATTCTCAGAAACGAAAAACGCATGCTTCAGGAAGCCGTTGACTCTCTCATCGACTCTTCTCAAGCCCGCTCTACCAGAAGATCCAGAACCGGCAAAACCCTTAAATCTCTTTCCGACATGCTTCGTGGAAAACAAGGCCGCTTCCGTCAAAATCTCCTCGGAAAACGCGTCGACTACTCCGGACGTAGTGTTATTATCGTTGGACCAGAGCTCAAACTTAACCAATGTGGTCTTCCCAAGGACATGGCTCTTGAAATGTTCAAGCCCTTCGTGCTTCACGAGATCATCAAACAGGACTTGGCTCCAAACGTTAAAGCCGCCAAGGCTTTGATTGAAAAACGCCAGCCTGAAGTCTTTGATATCTTGGAAAGAATTACCAAAAAGCACCCGATTCTTCTAAACCGTGCTCCTACACTTCACAAACTCTCCATTCTCGCTTTCTTACCAGTACTGGTCGACGGTTCTGCTATTCGCTTGCACCCGGTCGTCTGTGAAGGTTTCAACGCTGACTTTGATGGTGACCAGATGGCTGTTCACGTTCCTCTAACCAAAAAAGCTATCCGTGAAGCCAAGAAATTTATGCTGCCTCAGTTCAACCTTCTTAAGCCTTCATCTGGACAAAGTGTCAAAGTTATTGAAGTTCGTCAGCCAATCGATGTTAGGCTTGACCCGGAAAAAATGGAAATGACCAACACTACCGTTGGCCGTATCATCTTCAACGAGATTCTTCCCAAGGAATGGGAATTCCAAAACAAGAGTCTTACAGGAAAAGAGATCTCCGCCTTCTTTACTCGTGCTATCAAAACCGTCGACACTAAACGCGTTGTCAAATTAATCGACGCCGTCAAGAGTATTGGTTTTGAGTACGCTACCATCAGTAGTTTCTCATTTGCCATCTCCGATAACGAAGTCTTCCCTCAAAAAGCCGAGCTCATCGCCGCCGGAAACAAAAAAGCCGAAGAGATCGAAGAAAACTATAAACTCGGTTTGATCACCAACAGTGAAAGAAGTAAACTCACCATCAATATGTGGCGTGAAACCGCCGCCGACCTGGCCGAAAAAACCTGGCAGACTTTCTCCAAAACCAATCCAATTCGCCTCGTTATCGACTCGGCTTCAGGACGTGTTACCAAAAACTCCATCGAACAGCTTTCCGCCATGCGTGGACTTATTGCTGATCCTCTAGGTAACCTTATTGAACTTCCTATCAAGGGTAACTTCCGTGAAGGTCTTTCAATCTTCGAGTATGTTACTTCCATCAGAGGTTCCAGAAAGGGTCTCACCGATACTGCTCTCCGTACCGCAGACGCAGGTTACTTGACTCGCCGTTTGGTTGATGTCAGTCACGACGCTGTTATCCGTGCCGAAGACTGTGGTACCGATGAGTTCATCACCATTCTCGCCGAGGAAAGAGGCAAGATTTTTGGCAAGCGTATCGTTTATCGTTATGCCGTCAAAAAAGTAATCTCTCCTGTCACTAAAAAAGTTTTAGTTGATGCTGGTGAGTTGATTACCGAAGAAATTGCTGCCGCTATCGAAGCCGCCGGGGTCAAAGAAGTCGAAGTTAGATCACCCATTACTTGTAAACTTCGTTTCGGTCTCTGTGCCAAGTGTTATGGTCACAACACAGCCACCAACACTCTCGCTATTATTGGTGATCCTGTTGGTGTTATCGCCGCTCAATCCATCGGCGAGCCAGGTACTCAGTTAACTATGCGTACTAAACACTCCGGAGGTGCCGCTGGTGTCGACGTTACCCAGGGCCTTCCTCGTGTCACCGAACTTTTGGAAGTTCGTACCCCTAAACTTGTTGCCCCTATTTCCGAAGTATCTGGAAAAGTCAAAGTTGTTGAAACCGAAAACGGTAATCTTGTTACCGTCACTCCTGGTGGTAAAAAGGACGACCGTAAAGAATATCTCGTTCCTCTGGCCATGTCTCTCAAAGTAGCCGATGGTGACTTGATCTCTGTTGGTACTCAACTGGCTTCTGGTGGTGTAGACATTAAACAGCTCTTAAAGATCAAAGGTCTCAGAGCTACTCAAAACTATCTCATCGGCGAAATTCAGTCAATCTACGAGTCACAGGGTATCAGTATTCATGACAAACACTTTGAGGTTATCCTTCGCAAGATGTGTGACTACGTTCGTATTGACGCCGTTGGCGACACCGCACTTGTTGCCGGAGATGTTATCAGTCGAGGATCTTACGAAATGGCCAATGAAGCAATCATTGCCCAGGGTGGAGAACCAGCTACTGCCACCAATCTAATTCTTGGTGCTATTAGAGCCGCTCTTCATACCGATTCTTGGCTCTCTGCCGCCTCTTTCCAAGACACCACTTCCGTGTTAACCGACGCTGCGGTTCAAGGCAAGATCGATCATCTTATTGGTATGAAGGAAAATGTCATCATTGGTCGCTTGGTCCCTACGAGCAAGCTGAGAGCAAAAATCGAGAATATCTGATAAAATACACATCTGAAATATGCCTACAACCAACCAATTAATCAAACACGGCCGCATCACAACTGCGCGCAAAGTGAAAACGACCGCTCTCCGTAAGAGTTTTAACTCTATCAAACGACGTATGGTCGAGACTCAGTCTCCTCAAAAAGCCGGAGTCTGTCTTCAGGTCAAAACTATGACCCCCAAGAAACCAAACTCTGCTTTGCGTAAGATCGCTCGCGTCAGACTATCAAACAAACAAGAAGTCACTGCCTATATCATGGGTGAAGGACACAACTTGGCCGAACACAGTATCGTTATGATCCGTGGTGGTCGTGTTCGTGACCTTCCAGGTGTCAAGTACCACATTATTCGCGGCAAGCTCGACACCGGCGGTATCGAAAAACGCAGAACCAGTCGTAGTAAATACGGTACCAAACGTCCTAGTGCTAAATAATATATATGAGATCTAAGAAAACACACGCCAAAAAAATCCAGCTCGATCCAATCTATGGTAGCGAGTTGGTTTCCAAGATTATCAACGGCTGTATGCTCGAAGGTAAAAAATCCATCGCCGCTAAACAAATCTACACAGCCATCGACCTTATTGCACAACAGTCCGGTAAAAACGGTCTCGAGTACCTTACTGAAGCCATGGAAAATGTTAAGCCTACAATTGAGGTTCGTTCCCGTCGTGTTGGTGGTGCCTCTTATCAGGTTCCTACTCCCATAAGGCCCGAACGCCGTGACTCTCTCGCTATTCGTTGGGTTTTAAACGCCGCCAAAGCCAGATCAAATAACCCCACGAGAACTTTAGCCGATAAACTCGCCGCCGAAATTATGGAAGCTCACGAAAATACCGGTGCCGCTATAAAGAAAAAGCTTGACACTCACAAAATGGCTGAGGCCAACAAAGCCTTCGCTCACTTTAGATGGTAAATGGTAATGAGATTAATAATCTAAAACAAAAAAGCCTCCTCCGGGAGGCTTTTTGTTACCCTGTGCTAAAATATCCCCAAATCTTGCACTTTCAGAGGAGGAAAAATGTGGTGCCCACTAATCGCTGCAGCACTAATCAGTAATGGAGGGAAAAATTCTGTTGATCAGGTAAGAGGCACAACGTTTCTTGACTGTCAAGAATTCCGGTGTCAAATGTGGGACTCTCAAAGAAATGACTGTGGCCTAAAACATCTGACCAAAGATAGAACCCTTCTCGAGATTAAAGACCACCTCGATGATATCTCGAGAACTCTCAGTGACATCGGCGAAGATATCTCTCTTCTGGCAAATTCAAACTAGGGAAAAATCTTCCCAAACTACTTAGCGCCCTTACGGGCGCTATTTTATTTCTTCTTTCTGTGTTAATCTACCTCAGCAAAATATTTCTTAAGATGGCCCTAAAAACAATCGAAAATATACAATATAACCGTTCGTCTGAGTATGCTCTGGAAAATCTGGATCAGCTTCCTGTAGCCAAATTAAGAGAGTATCTAAGAGAAGAGATCAGACGTCATCCTAATTTTGTTCTCATTGGCGAGACAGGTTCGGGCAAAACCACCTGTCTTCCTCCTTTATTGCTCGAGCTGAGAAACGAGCTCGGTCTCAAAGGTAGTATTGCCGTAACCCAGCCCAGAAGACTTGCCACTACAAGCGTTACCAGTCGCGTCTCCGAAATGATGCAGTGTCCAGTAGGGGACCAAGTTGGCTACCACATTCGTTTTGAAAATGTTACGACAGACGCAACAGACATTACTTTTATGACCGACGGTATTCTTCTACGCAAAATTCAATTTGATCCCTTGCTTACCGATTATTCCATTATCATGATCGATGAAGCCCATGAACGCAGCCTGAATATTGATCTCTGCCTCGGACTTTTAAAAGATGTTAACGAACGTCGTTACGACGCCGGTTTTGATCTCATCCGGGTGGTCGTTACTTCCGCCACCATCGAACGCAATAGGTTTGCTAAGTACATCGGTTACGGTGACACGGAAAACTCCGTTGAAATTCCCGGCAAAATGTATCCAGTTGAAGTTTTTTATGAAGATGAAGATTCTTTTAACTACGACTTTACCCGAGGTGCTGCCGAAAAAGTGAAAATGATTATTGATAATCACCTCGACGGCGACATTCTCATTTTTATGCCAGGAAAAAAGGAAATCATCGATACCATTGAAAAGATCGAGGCTATAGTTGGTAACTCTACCGTCGATATTTTTCCATTACATGCCGAACTTTCACCAGAAGATCAAGACAAAATTTTTACTAACACCCCCAAAAGAAAGATCATCGTGGCCACCAACATCGCTGAGACCTCGGTCACGATAGACGGCATTATTCATGTTATCGACTCCGGTCTGATCAAGCAAACTCAGTTTGATCCTCGCAGTGGCATCGAACAGCTGGTTCTTACCGAACACGCCATTAGCGGTCTCAATCAACGCAAGGGGAGAGCCGGACGGACTGCCCCAGGTTACTGTTATCGTTTGTTTACAGAAGAGAGTTTAAAAAGGCGTCCTCAGTATCAAACTCCCGAAATGCAGCGTTCCAATTTATGTCAGGTTGTTCTCGCGATGAGAAAAGTGGGCATTAAAAACATTTACTCTTTTGATTACATGGATCACCCCGGTAATGAATTTCTTGCTTGGGCAGATGAAACCTTGACCAAACTTGGAAGTTTTGACGACAATAATGAACTAACCGAAATTGGTGAATGGCTTTTTGAATTAGCTATAGAACCACACCTAGGTCGCATGATTATTGAATCTTTAGAGCCAGAACTTAATTGTGCTAATGAAATTGTCATCATCGCCTCGTTCCTTGATGGAAAAAATGTCTTTCTTAGACCGTCGGGAAAAGAGCAGGAATTTCTTGCCGACAAGGCTCATGCACAGTTTAGGAAAAATAATGACTCGGATTTTATCGTTCTTCTTAATGTTTGGAAAGGCTATGTGGCAAGTGGCTTTAGTGATGAGTGGGCCAAACAAAATTTCCTTAATGAAAAAGTTCTTGATGAGGTCAAAAATGTTCGTTTGGATATTCTGGATATCTTGGCAAGTCATGGTATTAATATCGACCCCAACACCAAACCGATAGTCAAAAAAGACGTCATCAACAAAGCTATTATCACCGGTCTTATCAGTAATCTCATGCAAAAAGTCGACAAATTTACGCTCAGAAAAATCGATGGTACCAAAAGTAATATCTCTATTCACCCCAGCTCTGTTTACTTCAACAACTTACTACCCAAAGGGGCATATCTCGTCGCGAACGAAATTTTCATAAATCCCCAAAGCAAAGCGTTTGCTTGTAACTGTGTTGAAGTCAAGAGGGAGTGGCTCAAAGACTATGCTCCGGAACTTTTGCATCGCTCTTCGGGCAGACATCATCTAAATCACGAAAACAAATCAGGCCGATCCAAACACTACTCTCGTCATAAATCGCATCGCTAAGCATTACCCTTTTACCCATAACAATCGGAGTTATGGTAAAATTAAGCTCGTGAAATTATGTCCCGAAAAGGACAGGTTTCTTTCGTCTAAATAAATAATTAAACAAAAACAACAAAAAGTATGGCCGCAGCCGTCTCAAAACAAGTTCCTCTAGAGAATGTTAGAAATATCGGTGTCATTGCTCACATTGATGCTGGTAAAACCACCACCACGGAGCGTATCCTTTTTTACACCGGTAAAACCTACAAGATTGGTGATATTGACGAAGGAGACACTCAGATGGACTGGATGGACCAAGAGCGCGAACGTGGTATTACCATTGTTTCCGCCGCTACCACTACCTTCTGGACTCCCGTTTTAGAGGATGCCAATATCAAGGACGACTGTCGTTTCAACATCATCGACACTCCCGGACACGTTGACTTCACTGCCGAAGTCGAACGCTCTCTCCGCGTTCTCGACGGAGGAATTATTGTTCTTGACGCGGGCTCAGGCGTTCAGTCTCAGACCGAAACCGTCTGGCGCCAAGCCGACAAATACAAAGTTCCTCGTATTGCTCTGGTTAACAAAATGGACGTTTTGGGAGCCGATTTTATGGCTACCATCAAAGACGTTCATGAAAAACTTGGAGCCAAAACCGCCATCCTAGCTCTTCCCATTGGAGTCGAAAATACCTTCAAGGGAATTGCTATGCTTCTTGAGAAAAAAACTATCATTTGGCAGGGAGATGAAACCGGCGCCAAATACGACATCACCGAAGGTTTCCCTGCCGACATGGAAGCAGAGTGTGAGAGTGAAAGAGCCAAACTTGTTGAGTCTATCGTTGAAACAGACGAAGCTTTAATGGAAAAATACCTAAACGGCGAAGAACCCTCCATGAAGGATCTTAAAACCGCTCTCCGCAGAGCTACGATTGCCAACGAAATTGTTCCTGTTTTTCCTGGTTCATCTTTAAGAAACAAAGGTGTTCAGCCACTCCTTGATGCTGTTGTTGATTTTCTTCCCTCTCCTCTCGACATTGCCGACACTGCTGGAACCAACCCCAAAACCGGTGAGGTAGAAACCAGAAAACCCAGTCCAGACGAATCCTTTGTCGGCCTGGCTTTCAAAATTCAAGCCGACCCCCACGTTGGAAAAGTTACCTATGTGCGTCTTTACTCTGGAAAAATTACTGCCGGTTCTTACGTCTTTAACGCCAGTAAATCCGAACGTGAACGTCTCGGTCGCTTGATGCTTATGCATGCCAACACTCGTGAGGAAATTCAAGAAGCCAGAGCCGGAGAAATTGTCGGCATTGTTGGTCTTAAGGCCACCAAGACAGGGGACACTCTCTGTGAAGAAACCCGACCTATTGTTCTCGAATCTATCGACTTCCCGGATCCTGTTATCTCTCTTGCAATAGAACCAAAAACAAAAGCCGATCAAGAAAAACTCGACATTGCCCTCGGTCGTCTAGCTGAAGAAGATCCTACTTTTAAAATCAAAACCAACCATGAAACGGGTCAAACCGTCATTGCTGGTATGGGTGAACTTCACTTGGAAATTCTTGTTGACCGTCTTCGTCGTGAATTCAAGGTCGATGCTACAACTGGTGCTCCTCAAGTGGCTTATCGAGAAACAATCACCAAAGAAGCTAGGGGTGAAGGTAAATATATTCGTCAATCGGGTGGTCGTGGTCAGTATGGACACGCCATTCTAGTCGTCACTCCTAAACCTCGTGGTGAAGGGTTTACTTTTACCAATAAAATTGTCGGTGGAACCATTCCTCGCGAGTTCATTAATCCTATTGAAAAAGGTGTTCGTGAAGCTCTCGACAACGGTCTTATCGCCGGTTTCCCTATGGTAGACCTCGACGTCGCTGTTGTTGATGGAAGTTTCCACGAAGTCGACTCTTCCGAAATGTCCTTCAAAATTGCAGGTTCAATGGCTCTTCAAGACGCCGTTAAACAAGCCGGTGCCGTTATTCTTGAACCAATTATGAAAGTTGAAGTTACTACCCCGGAAGCCAACATGGGTGATATTATCGGTGATCTTTCGGCCAGACGTGCCCAAATTGGTGGCACAGCTCAACGTGGTAATGCTCGTGTTATTACGGCCACGGTTCCTCTTTCCGAACTCTCTGCCTATGCCACGGCCATTCGTTCACTTACCGCCGGACGTGCCTCTTATTACATGGAGCCAAGTCATTACCAAGAACTTCCTAACAACATTGCCTCCAAGTTATTGAAAAATCCCGCATAATAGAGTAAAATCTGCTAAAATAAATAGGCTTAAAACGCTAATATTATAAATAATTAAAAAAAATTAACAAAAATGGCTACATACCAAAGAACCAAACCTCACGTTAATATCGGTACTATCGGTCACGTTGACCACGGTAAGACCACATTAACTGCTGCTATTACTACAACTTTAGCTGCTCAAGGACTTGCAGAAGCACTTCCTTTTGATCAAATCGACAAATCTCCCGAAGAGAGAGAGCGTGGAGTTACTATCAACATTTCCCACGTTCCCTACGAGACAAAAATTCGTCACTACGCTCACATCGACTGTCCAGGTCACCGCGACTACATCAAAAACATGATTACCGGTGCTGCTCAGATGGACGGTGCTATCTTGGTCGTCGCTGCTACTGACGGTCCTATGCCTCAAACCAAAGAGCACTTACTTTTGGCCCACCAAGTTAACGTCCCTCGTTTAGTCGTTGCTTTAAACAAATGTGACGCTGTTCAAGATGAAGAGCTTCTCGAACTTGTTGAGATGGAAATAAAAGAGCTTTTGAAAAAATACAAATTCGAAGAAGACACTCCAATTGTTCGCGTCTCCGCTCTAAAAGCTCTTGAAGGCGACAAAGAAGCCCAGGCCGGTATCATGAAACTCATGGACACCGTCGATACCTGGATTCCTGAACCTGTTCGTGACCTAGACAAACCCTTCCTTATGCCCGTTGAAGACGTTTTCTCAATCAAAGGTCGTGGCACAGTCGTTACCGGACGTATCAGTACTGGAATCGTCAAGATTGGTGATGAAATCGAAATTGTCGGTATTAAAGACACCACCAAATCTGTTGTTACCGGAGTCGAAATGTTCCATCAACAGCTCGAACAAGGTCAAGCAGGCGACAATGTCGGTCTACTTCTCCGTGGAATTGAAAAAGATGATGTCCAAAGAGGTCAAGTTCTGGCCAAACCTGGTTCCATCACTCCTCACACCAAATTCGAAGCCGAGGCTTATATCCTAGGTAAAGATGAAGGTGGTCGTCACACTCCTATGTTCACTGGCTACAAACCCCAGTTCTTTATCCGCACCACCGATGTTACCGGAGAGGTCAAACTTCCAGAAGGTGTCGAGATGATTATGCCTGGAGACAACGCCAAAATGAATGTCGAACTTATCCAACCAATTGCTATGGCCGATGGCCAAAACTTCGCTATCCGTGAAGGTGGTCTCACCGTCGGCGCTGGAGTTATCACTAAGGTTATCGCCTAAACTACGATATCCATTAAATTGCACATTTATTCTTCTTGAAAATGACAGACCAACCACGTATCCGCGTCAAACTAAAATCTTTCGATCATCGTGTTATCGATGAGGCTGCTAAGAAAATCATTCAGGCAGCCTTAGTTTCCGGCGCTCAGGTGGTTGGTCCCGTTCCCCTGCCCACCAAGAAGAAGGTTATCGTCGTTACCTCTTCGCCTCACACCGATAAAGATGCCCGCGAACAGTTCGCCATCCTTACTCACAAGAGGCTTATCGACATTGTAAATCCTACCAACAAGACTATTGATTCACTTCAGCACCTTGATCTTCCTGCCGGTGTTGGAATTGAAATCAAGATGTAACCTGAATGTCGCTATCTTTAAATAACTAAAACCCCCTTTCCGTTTTTCGGTTTCCCCGAAAATCGGGGGCGTTTTATATTAATAAAAAATGAACAAACAAGTATACGCAACCAAGACAGAAATGTCACAGACCTTCGTCGAAGGTAAGCGGATCCCCTTGACCGTCCTCACGGTAGATCCTCACGTGGTTATTTCTCAAAAAACTATTGATAAAGACGGATACCAAGCCACAGTCTTAGGTATTGGAAACAAAAAGAAGGCTAACAAACCTCTTGCAGGTTTTCTTAAAAAAGTCGGCTTTGGCACAACTCCTAAATCAATTAGAGAAGTCTCCGAAGAAGTTACCGATGTTAATTTGGCCGAAATCTTAGTTCCTGGTTCCCTAGTCAACGTCACTGCTACCTCCAAAGGCAAAGGCACCTCCGGTGTTATGAAGCGTTGGGGTATGCACGGTGGTCCCCGCACTCACGGTCAGTCCGACAGAGGTCGTGCTCCCGGCTCCATCGGTCGAGGCACCACTCCTGGTAGAGTTGTCAAAGGCAAACACATGGCCGGCCGCATGGGTAACGTCAACGTCACTATCGAAAACTTGAAAATTCACTCATTTGATGCGCAGACAGGTATCCTTCAGATTACCGGTTCAATTCCCGGTTCCCGCGGCGCCGTTACTAAGATCACTATTTTATAAACTATGGCTACTAAAAAAGTTCTCACAACCGAGCCCAAGGATCTTTCGATTTTCAACAAGGAAGTCTCACCATCACTTCTTGCTCAGGCAATCTATGTTTACCAGGAAAATTCTCACGTTGGAGTTTCCAAAGTCAAAACACGTGGAGAAGTTGACTTCACTAAAAAGAAAGTCTACAAACAAAAAGGTACCGGTAATGCTCGTCATGGTGCTAAATCCGCCCCTATCTTTGTCGGTGGTGGCGTAGTTTTTGGTCCTCGTGGCTTGAAACTTACCCCCAAATCCCTCAACAAAAAAATGAAAATTAAGGCCCTTCTTGGTGCTCTCTCACTCTACAACAAAGAAAAACGACTCTCCCTACTGGACACGGCCGCCATCAAAGACTCTTCGACCAAATCCGCCCTCAGTTCTCTAGGTACAGACAAACTTGGACTTGTTCACTTTAATGAAGACACCAAAACACTCAAATCTATCGGAAATCTGGACAACGTGGTTCTTCTCTCCGCCAATCGTCTTAATGTTTACAAAGTGGTCCAAAGCCCCAAGATTGTCCTTACTCCTAGTGCCTATACCCACTTAGTCGAAAGATTGAAATCTGTTTTATCGACCAAATCTAAATAACCATGTCTACACCTTTAATTCACCAAAATACCATTATTAGTCCGGTCGTCACTGAGAAAAGTTATGCTCTTTCGGCTCTCGACAAGTACGTTTTTAACGTAGCTCCCAGTGCCAGTAAATATCAGATCAAAAAAGCGGTTGAAGATCTCTTCAAGGTTAATGTTCTTAGCATCAACACCGTAAAACACGGCTCCAGACCAATGAAATCCAGAAAAACAGGTCGCCATGTTACCCTTCCTGTGAATAAAAAAGCCATAGTTAAAATTAAAGCCGGTCAAAAGATCGAACTCTTTAATACTGTTAAATCATAAAGATTATGAAGACCAAAGCACCCAAAAAACTAAGAAAATTAAATCCTAAATCGTCAGGCCGTAATTTTTCTGGTAAAATAACAGTTCGCCATCAAGGTGGTCGCGAAACACGTTTTCTCCGTCATATTGACTGGAAGCGTAATGTTGCGCTGACCGCTAAAGTGGCTTCTATCGAATACGACCCAAATCGTACCGCCGATATTGCTCTTTTAGTCTATGGAAATGGTGTTAAAGACTACATTCTTGCCCCGCAAGGACTTAAAGTCGGAGACGTCATTATTTCTTCCGAAACCGCTGAAATTAAAATCGGTAACTGTTTACCCTTAAAAAATATCCCGATTGGTATTCAGATTCATAATCTGGAAATCACCCCCGGAAAAGGTGCTCAAATGGTCAGAAGTGCCGGAAACTACGCCACGGTTCAGTCCAAAGAAAGCGAGCTAGTCTCTGTCAAACTTCCTTCGGGTGAAATCCGCATTTTCAAAGGTGATTGCAAGGCCACTATCGGCAGTCTCACCAACGAACATCACAAAGAAGAAATCATTGGCAGCGCCGGTCGTGCCCGCCACATGGGTCGCCGTCCTTCGGTTCGTGGTGTTGCTCAAGATCCTAGATCTCACCCTCACGGTGGTGGAGAAGGTCGTTCTGGAGTCGGTATGAAATCTCCTAAATCCCCTTGGGGCAAGAGAACCATGGGCAAGAGAACCAGAGACAAAAAGAAATACAGTAATAAATCAATTATTAAACATCGCTACAACCATTAATTATGTCTAGAAGTTCGGTAAAAGGACCATATGTTGATGAGAAGCTCATCATTAAAATAGAGCGACTCAAAAACTCGGGCAGAAAAGAGCCTATCAAAACCTGGGCAAGATCCTCACAGATCCCCCCGGAATTTGTTGGCTACACTTTTTCGGTCCACAACGGTAAAGTCTTCAAGGATGTTTTCATCACCGAAGACATGGTTGGACACCGTTTAGGAGAGTTTTCTCTCACCAGAACTTTCCGAGGTCATGGACGTATCGTCAAGAGACTCTTAACCAAAACCTAAAATACTATGGCTACTCTTAATAATAAAGAAAACTCCAATATCATTACTGCACGTGCCAGTCACGTGTTGTCTTCGCCTCGTAAAACCAATCTTATTCTTAAGGCTCTAGTTGGACGTCCCGCTCTTCTCGCAATCAAACAGTTAGCTGTCATCCAAAAAAGAGCTTCAGATCCCGTAGCTAAGCTCATCAAACAGGCCATTGGCAACGCTGTCTCACTCAAACAAGCTTCTCCAGACTCTCTTATAATCAACTCGGCTTTCGCCACCAAAGGTCGCACCATCAAACGTGCTCACATCGGTGGCCGTGGTCGCACCAAACCTTACGAGAGAATTTCTTCCCACCTAACCCTAAGCCTTAGGGTCGTCACACCCAAGATCACCGCTCCTAAAGCTGAGGTTAAACCCAAGGTTGAAGTTAAAGAGGTCAAAAAAGAAACAATCAAAAAAGTAAAAGCAGCCACCACTAAAAAAACTAAATAACATGGGTAAAAAAGTTAATCCAACCATTTTTAGAACCGGATACATCTTCCCAACCAAGTCCGTCTGGTACAGTAACTTCAAAAACTACGCTAAGTTTGTTCTTGAAGACAACAGTATTCGCCGTTTTTTGGAAGAAAAGTTGAAGCTTGCTGGCATCACCAACATCGAAATTAAACGTAGTATTAACACCGTTGACATTTTCATGTATGTTTCTCGCCCCGGTGTCGTCATTGGTCGCGGAGGCTCTTCCCTCGAACAGCTCAAAAAAGACATTGAAAAACTTCTCAAAATTGATCTCAAGGTCAAAAACGCCATCAAGATTAATCTCCATCCCATGGAAATCAAAAATCCTGAACTTTCTGCTGGTATCATCGTCGACCGTCTCAGTAACCAGCTTGAACACCGTTATCCTTTCCGTCGTGCCGCCAATCAAGCCATCGAAAAAGTTATGGCTGCCGGCGCTAAAGGTGTCAAAATCGTTTTTGCTGGCCGTATCGATGGAGCTGAAATTGCCCGTACCGAAAAATTCAAACAGGGTCGTATCCCTACCCAAACCCTTCGTGCCAATATCGACTATGTTGAAAAGCCAGCCCTAACCCGCTCAGGCTACGTTGGTATTAAAGTCTGGATTTATACCGGAGACATCATCATCTAAAAAACCAAAAAGACTATGCTACAACCATCAAGACGAAAATATAGAAAAGAATTCCGAGGTTCCATGGGTGGTGTCGCCACCAGAAGTAACTTTTTAGCCTATGGAGACTACGGTATCAAAGCCGAAGGTTGTGGCTGGCTCACCGCTGCTGAAATCGAGTCTGCTCGTCGTACCATCACTCACCACACAAAACGTGTCGGTAAATTTTTCCTTAGAGTTTTCCCTCACAAACCAATTGGTTGGAAGACCCCTGGCGCCCGTATGGGTTCCGGAAAATCTGATGTTTCAGCTTATGTCGCCGTCGTGAAACCTGGTCAGATCCTTATGGAACTTTCCGGTGTTAGTCGTGAAGTTGCTGCCGAGGCTATTCGTCTTGCCGGTCACAAAATCTCCGTTAAAACCAAATTTATAGAAAAAGACAATGCCTAAAACCAAGATCGAAACTCCTATCGAAACCCTAGACGAGCTAAAAATTAAATTGGCTGATATCAAACTGAAAATTAAAGCCGGTCAGGAAAAAAACACCAACGCTCACAAGAAAACCAAAGTTCAAATTGCTCAATTGCTATCAAGATCAAAATAATATGAAAAAACACTTAACTGGAACCGTCAAAAGCGCCAAAATGATCAAAACTGCTGTTGTTGATGTGGTTCATTTCCAAGTTCACCCCAAATACCTCAAACGTATCAAGGTCAACAAGTCCTACACCGCTCACAATGAAATCGGAGCCAAAGAAGGCGACAGTGTCCGTCTCGAAGAAACCCGACCTATTAGTAAAAACAAACACTGGCAAATAACTAAAGTTCTATGATTCAACTAAGATCAGTCCTCAATGTTGCCGATAACTCTGGTGCCAAACTAGTCAAGGTCATTCTTGTTCATGGTGGTTCTCACCGCAGATTTGGTTTTGTGGGTGACATCGTCACCGCCGCGGTTGAAGGTGCAGACGCCAGCGGCACCGTTAAAGACAAGCAAGTTGTTAAGGCCGTCATCGTTCGTTGCCGTAAGGAAACCGGTCGTTCCGATGGTACTTACGTCCGTTTTGATGACAACGCCGTCGTTATTATTGACTCGATTGCTGGTAAGCTACCTCTCGGAACTCGTATCTTTGGACCCATTGCGAGAGAGGTTAAAGACAGAGGATTTGCCAAAATTGCTTCCTTAGCACCCGAAGTCGTCTAAAAGTATATGTTTAAATTTAAAATCAACGACACCATAAAAATCACCGCCGGCAAAGACAAAGGTCGCACAGGTAAGATCCTCAAAGTTCTTCCTCAAGACCAAAAAGTTTTAGTCGAAGGTCTCAATGTTTACAAAAAACACCTCAAGCCTAAGGGTAATGAAGCTGGTTCAATAGTGACTCTTCCTAGAGCCATTTCCACCGCCTCGGTCGCTCTTGTCTGTCCCAGTTGTGGCAAAGCCACCAGAGTTGGTTTCGATGCCAGCCAGACACCCAAGGTCAGAGTCTGTCACTTATGTCGTCAAGTTATTACCGGTGAAACCAAGAAAAAATGACACAAACTCTTAAAGAAAACTATTTAAAGACCATAAGGCCGGCTCTCCAAAAGGAACTCGGACTTTCTTCTATTGAAGCCACTCCAAAACTGGAGAAGATCACCCTCAACACCAGTTCTCGTGACTTCAAAACAGACAAAGAACTTCTTGCTAAGACAAAAGCCTGGATTGCTACCATTACCGGTCAGACTCCAGTCGAAACCAAGGCTAAGCATAGTATTGCTGCCTTCAATCTTCGTGAAGGTGAAGTTGTCGGCGTCAAGGTTACCTTAAGAGGCAATCGCATGTATGACTTTTTTCAGAAGCTGACCTCTATTGTTCTTCCTCGTATCAAAGACTTCCAAGGTGTTTCCAAGACTACTATCGATAGAAGTGGCAACTACACTCTCGGTCTTTCCGAGCAGATTGTGTTCCCCGAGGTCGAATATGATAAAATAGGCAGGATTCAAGGCTTGGAAATTACTATTTCAACGAGTGCCAAAGACGCCGCCTCTTCCTTAATGCTTCTCACCGCTCTCGGCATGCCTTTTACCAAAGAAGCAAAATAAGCTAAACATGGCTAAAACAAGTAAAATCGAAAAATCAAAAAGACTGAAAGGTCACTCGACCAGAGATCACCATCGCTGTCAGCTTTGTGGTAGACCTCGTGGTGTTATCCGTATCTTCGGATTATGCCGCTTGTGCTTCCGCGAGTTAGCCCACAAAGGTGAACTTCCGGGCGTCTACAAAATGTCAAAATAATATGGATACAATCGCAGACTTCATCACCATTATAAGAAACGGCTATCTCGCAAAAAAAGATACAGTCGTGGCCAAACATACCATCATCAGTGAGGAAATAGCCAAACTCCTTAAAGCCGACGGTTTCATCGTCGATTACTCGGTCGAAAATACCAAACCTTCGAAGAAAATTATTGTAACCCTCCGCTATTTTGACAAGAATCTTCCCGCCATTACAGGCATCAAACGCATCAGTAAGGGAAGTGTCCGTATCTACTCCGGCTTCGACGAGATCCCTCAAGCTCTCTCTGGTGCCGGTACTACTATCATCTCTACATCAGCAGGTCTTATGACCGGCAAAACCGCTCGCGAAAAGCATCTCGGCGGTGAAGTTATCTGTCAAATTTGGTAAAAAAATATGAGCCGCATTGGACGCAAACCACTATATCTCCCTGAAACTGTCAAAGTCGAAAAACTAGACGGTCTACTTAGATTCACCGGTCCCAAAGGAACCCTTGAATCCGTAGTTCCCAAAGGTATCGAAGTTGAACAAAAAGACAACATTCTAAACTTCACCCGCGAAAACGACATTCCCGCCACCCGTGCTCTTCATGGCCTTGCGCGTCGTTTGGCGGAGAACTGTGTCAAAGGAGTCACCGAAGGTTTTGAAAAACACCTTCAGCTCTTAGGTACTGGTTACCGTGTTGCCAACTCCGGCGAAGGGATTTCTTTATCTCTCGGTTTTAGTCACCCCGTCATTTTCAAAAAAGTTCCCGGAGTCAACATTGTCGTCGAAGGTCAAGACAAGATTCACATCACCGGAATTGACAAACAACTAGTTGGCCAAGTTGCCGCCAACATTAGAGAGCTCAAGAAACCCGAGCCTTACAAAGGCAAAGGTATTCGCTATGCTGATGAAGTCGTCATCAAGAAACAAGGCAAGACCGCTACTAAAACAGCCGCTTAATTAATTTATTAACAAAAATGATTCAAAACACCTTAACCTCTAAGGCCAGAAGACAGCACCGAGTACGTGCCAAGCTTTTAGCCGGAACCAACCTCCCCCGACTCACTGTTCTTCGTTCAAACCAGAACATCGGGGCTCAAATTATCAGAAAAGATGGACATGTTTTGGCAGCCGTCACTTCCCAGTCCCTCAAATCCTTTAAGGGAACCAAACTAGCTCAAGCTGCGGAAATTGGAACTCTCTTGGGCAAAATAGCCAAAGAAAACAAAATTGACAGTATTGTTTTTGATCGCGGTGCCTACCGTTTCCATGGTCGCGTCAAAGCATTAGCTGAGGCAGTCAGAGAATCAGGAATTAAATTCTAAAATCACATGAATCCTTCAAATAACTCAAACAACAATCGTGGTAGAGGAGATCGTCCCCAACAAGATGGTTTCGAACAAGTTCTTCAAATCCGCCGCGTTAGTAAAAAGACCCAGGGTGGTAGTAACGTTTCTTTCTCTGCCCTAGTCGTTACTGGAGATAAAAAAGGCAAGGTTGGTCTAGGACTCGCCAAAGCCCCAAACGTTGCCGATGCTATCAAAAAAGCCGTTCGTCTCAGTAATCGTGACCTCGTTCAGGTTCCTCTGGTAAATGGAACCATTCCTTACGAAACCATCTCTAAGTTTGGTGCTTCCAAAGTACTCTTCCGTCCGGCTCCCAAAGGTACCGGCATTATCGCTGGTTCCTCCATTCGTGCTGTCGTAGAGGCTGCCGGTGTTACCGACATCGTCTGTAAAGCTCTCGGCTCAAACAACAAAACAACGAACGCTAGAGCTACCTTTAAAGCCCTTAAACAAGTCGAGTCTCTTGCCAAGAAATACGCCCTCTTAAAAGAACTTAAAGTTAAAGCCTAAATCCTATGAACTTATCTAACCTCCCTCAATCAGTCAAAACAGGAAAGAAACGCCTTGGTCGCGGATTTGGTTCCGGAGTTGGTGGTCACACCGTTGGTCATGGACAAAAAGGTCAAAAAACTCGTGGAGTTATCCCTTTGTGGTTTGAAGGTGGTCAACTTCCAATTGTCAGACGTACCCCTTTCATCAAAGGCAAGCACCGTTTCCAGGTAATCAAACTTCAACCAATCACCGTCAACTTTGATATTCTTACTAGCTACTTCGAAGATAAAGCTGTAGTCGATACTGCCTCTTTGGTCAAGACACTCAAGGTTAGTGACAAAGAAGCTAAACGTGGTTTTAAGATAATCAGCACAGGTAAACTTGAGAAGGCTCTTGAGGTCAACGTTCCTGCCTCTGCTGGAGCCATTAAAGCCATCGAAAAGGCTGGAGGTAAATACGTTTTTGTCAATAAATAAATAATTAGAAGTATTTCAAAAAAAAGGGCCCCCGATGGGGCCTTTTTGTGCTCAGGTAAACTCCCATAATACAAAAAAATGATATATTTTGATATAATACCCGGGCAACTTTAAATTCATATTCAATATCGTAAAAGGAGAAAAACGATGGAAGAAAAATTGCTGTTGAGAGATCACATGCGTTGCACACGGTTAATCCAAAGACTCGAGAAACCAATCGGTCGTGCTAGCCCCTTTTCTTTTGGTGGAGGCCTTAAAAATGGTGGTCTCTCCAAAGAAGCCATGGATGTTCTGGGGGATATCTTTAATTTTGACTACATGGGATCTAGCGAGTTCGAATGGGGCGCTGTGCCGGCGGCCTTGAACTTCATTGCCGAACAGTCAAGTCTCAAGACCATTGTTTCTGGTGAAACGCAGGGGGTTTTCTATATCTGTCCCCAGAGTTACGAAACAGGCGTCATCGCCGTCATCAAAGCTCTCTTGGATGACGAACACTCGCTCCATTTGAAAGGATGGTGCGGGTTATCCGACAGAGTCAATCACCCTGATGAATATAATCAGGACAAAGTTGGTTGGTTGGAGTTGGATAACGGCTTCTTCTTTTTTGTCGACAAGGACATGTTCGAAAAGACAAAAGCTCTTTTCGAAGTGTCATAACAAAATCTGTTTTACCCACCCCTCATCAGGTGGGTTTTTCTTGGTGTTAAAATACCTTTTGTCTAACTAAGTTTCAAGCCAACTGCTAAAATAAAACCAATGAATAATTTATTAGCTCCCTTACGTGCTCTGCTCAAGATTCCCGAACTTCGTCGTCGCTTGGTCTTTACTGCCATTGTTATCGCCATCTTTCGTCTCGTTGCTCACGTTCCCGCTCCGGGAATAAATCTTGCCGCCCTTAAGGAGATGTTCAACTCGTCTGCTTTTTTGTCTCTTCTCGACGTCTTTTCCGGCGGTACTCTTGGAAACTTCTCCATCATGGCTCTTGGTCTTAACCCCTACATCAACGCCTCTATTATCTTTCAGATGCTCGGTATGGTCATTCCCAAGCTTGAAGCACTTCAAAAAGAAGGGGACTACGGCCGTCAAAAAATTAACCAGTACACTCGTCTCCTCACCATTCCTCTTTGTTTCCTTCAAGGTATTGCTCTTATTTTTCTTCTCCAAAAACAAGGTCTCACCACTACCAATGATCCTCTTCAGCTCGCCTCCATTGTCTTTACTCTTGCCGCCGGTACTTCCTTTCTCATCTGGCTTGGAGAACAGTTAAATGACTACGGTCTAGGAAATGGTATCAGTCTCATTATCTTTGTTGGCATCGTTACTCGTATTCCTATAAGCATTATGCAGACCATTTCTACCATTGATCAAACAAGAATCTTCACCTACCTTATCTTTCTTATCTTTATTGTCGCCGCTATCTATGCCATTGTGCGAACAGGTGAAGCCGTTCGTGAAATTCCCATTCAGTCCGCCCGTCGTGGCGGGGGAGCCTCTTACGGCGCAGTCGCCAGTAGCCATCTCCCTCTCCGTTTGAATCAGGCCGGTGTCATCCCAATTATCTTCGCTGTTTCCTTTATGCTCATTCCCGGAATGCTCAGTCAGGTCTTGGGTCGCGTCAATCAGCCAGCGCTAGCTAGTTTTGCTACCACCTTAAGTATTTTGTTGTCTCCGAACTCCGTTCTTTACAACGTTCTCTACTTTGTTCTGGTGGTCGCTTTTACCTACTTTTATACCGCCGTTGTTTTCAATCCGGAAAAAATTGCCAAAGATCTTCGTTCCTCTGGATCATTCATTCCCGGTATAAGACCCGGTCCTGACACTGTTGATTATCTAAATTTTATCCTCGGTCGTATCACTCTGGTCGGAGCCAGTTTCCTGGGTCTTGTAGCCGTTCTCCCCTCAATTATGTCCGGGTTTACTGGTATTTCCTCACTAGCTATTGGCGGTACCAGTGTCCTCATCGTCGTCTCGGTTGTTCTCGAGATCTTAAAGACCATCAACTCCCAGCTCTATATGCACAGTTACGACAAATTCTTGGATTAGTATGAATTTAATTATCTTAGGTCCCCAAGGGTCGGGAAAAGGCACTCAAGCAAAACTCCTGGCGGAAAAATTTGGTCTCAAACATATCTCTACCGGTGAACTTCTTCGTGCCGAAGCCGAAAGTGGCACGGAAAAGGGCAAAATCATCGGTAAAATCCTCGAAAGCGGAGAACTCATCCCCTTTGAAACCGTCATTCAAGTCCTCGAACCAGCACTCCTTTCCAGCAAATCCGGCTTCATTCTAGACGGCACTCCTCGGGACATCAAACAGCTTGAGTATCTCGACTGGTTGTTAAAGGAAAAAGACATCAACCTCGACAAAATAATCTTACTGGACATTCCCCGCGAAGTAAGTCTTTTTCGATTATCCAAGAGAGCCGAAATCGAACATCGTTCCGACGATACCCCCGAAGTTATCGGCGCCAGGCTTGATATTTACGAAAAAAATACCCTTCCTGTAGTCGAAACTTATCGCGAGCGAGGAAAACTCCTCGTCATCGACGGTACTCCGGATATCGAGACTATCTTCAAGGACTTAGTTACTAAGCTGGAACCACTCGTCAAATGACCAAACTCGAAATCATGACTGAAGGAGGTGCCCGTTTAGGCTGGATCAAGGGTCAGTTAATGAAATCCATCAAAGCCGGCGTTACCCCTCTCGAAATCGAGGCCTTAGCCGACAAACTAATTAAAGAAGGTGGAGATAAAGCTTCATTCAAGATGGAGCCTGGCTATCGTCACGCCACCTGTATCAACATCAACGAAGGTATGGTTCACGGTATCCCAAACTCCATCCCTTTCAAACCGGGAGACGTCGTCAAAATCGACATGGGTCTTTTTCACCACGGTTACCATCTCGACACTGCCGTTACTGTGCAAGTTCCTCCCTATGACGAAAAAATATCCCGATTTTTGGAGACAGGTCAAAAAGCTCTCCAGGCTTCTATCGACATTGCCCTTCCTGGAAACTCGGTTTTTGATATTGGGCAGACTATGCAGCAAATCATCGAAGGAGCCGGATTTAACGTAGTTAGAGACCTTACAGGCCATGGAATTGGTCGTAAACTGCACATGGACCCCTATATTCCTTGCTTTGCCGACAGCCACAATAAAAAAGACATTCTCCAGCAAGATCAGACCATCGCCATCGAAGCTATGTACACCCTGGGCGACTGGCACCTGGTAGAAGATCCCGATGGCTGGACACTATCCACCCAAGACCATTCGACTACAGGCTATTTTGAAGAGACTGTCTACCTTACCTCAGACGGCCCTATCGTGCTTACAAAACTAAAAGACACGCTTGACTAGCGCTTTTTATTATTATCTGTTAAAATAACGCTCGTACAACTTAAATATGGCTAAAAACCAGATGACTGAGGTAAACGGAGTCGTTTCCGAGGCTTTACCCAATACACAATTTCGGGTAACTCTCGAAGACGGCAGAGAAATCTTGGCTCATCTTGCAGGTAAAATGCGACTATATCGCATTCGCGTGATGCCCGGTGACAAGGTCAAGCTCGAAATGAGCCCCTACGACACCGACAAAGGCAGAATCACTTACAGGCAAGGTTGATCCTTTTCGACTCCCCGTTTGCTTTATAATACAAAAATATTTATTAACTAAAAACTAAACACGCATGCGCGTTCAATCGTCAGTCAGACCCAGATGCAAAAACTGCAAAATTATTAAACGCCACGGTAAGGTGTTCATTATTTGCACCACCCCACGCCATAAACAGCGTCAGGGATAATTAATATATAAAAACATGCCTAGAATAGCCGGTATCGACATCCCAAACGAAAAAAGAATTGACATTGCTCTAACATATATCTTTGGAATTGGTGATAAAGTCGCCAAAGATATTCTCAAAATAGCCAAGGTTGAACCAAATATTCGTACTAAAAACCTAACTTCAGATGAGTTCAAGGCCATCCAAGCCGCAGTTGAAACTCTTCCAACAGAAGGTGAACTCCGAAAGATCAATCGCGACAACATTGAAACCCTAAAAAGAATTCAAACCTATCGCGGATCCCGTCACTCCATGGGCCTTCCCGTTCGCGGTCAAAGAACCCGCACCAACGCTCGTACCCGTAAGGGAAAGAGAAAGACCATCGGCGCCATCTCCAAAGAAGCCGCCACCCAAACAGAAACCTCAGCCGTAAAAAAATAATCTAACAAAATGCCAGAAACAAAACCAGAAATCACTACTCCCGAAATAGTCGCCCCCGTAACCTCACCTAAAGTGGCTACCAAAGGGAAAAAAGCATCAGCCGTTCACTTCAAGGGCGGTCAGGGAAAGATGTACGTCAAGTCTACTTTCAACACTACCTACGTTTCCTTCACCAACATGAATGGTGATGTTGTTTGTTGGAGTGCTGCCGGCACCTGCGGATTTAAAGGTGCCAAGCGTTCTACCCCTTTCGCCGCGACCACTATTATTGAAGAAGGCACCAGAAAAGCTAAATCCCTAGGACTTACCGCCGTTGAAGTTTTTCTCAAAGGACCTGGTCCTGGGAAAGACGCCGCACTTCGTGTGTTAAAAACATCCGGAGTTGAAATCAACTTACTGGCTGACACCACTCCTATTCCTCACAATGGTTGCCGTCCTAAGAAAACCAGAAGAGTCTAATAAAAAAATCAAGAAAACAAAACATGGCTAAATACATCGACCCCAAATGCAGACTCTGTCGCCGCGAAGGCGTCAAGCTCTATCTTAAAGGAGAACGTTGTTTCTCCCCTAAATGTCCTATCGAAAAGACAGGCGCCCAAATTCCTGGTCAGCACGGAAAAAAGAGATCCCATGGTCGTATCTCCGGTTATGGCATCCAGCTTCGCGAGAAGCAAAAAGCCAAACGTTCATATGGCGTTCTTGAGGGTCAGTTCCACAACTACTATGACATCGCTATCAAATCTACCGAAAATACCGGTGAAGTTCTCATGCAGCTTCTCGAATCTCGCCTGGACAACATCGTTTTCCGTTTTGGATTCGTTACGTCCAGATCTTTGGCACGTCAGCTCGTTACTCACGGTAACGTCAAAATTGATGGCAAGAAAGTTGACATTGCCTCCTACATCACCAAACCTGGTCAAACAGTTTCTCTTACCGAAAAAGCTACCAAGTTTGTTTTTGTCTCTCCTAACTTGACCGAAAAGAATGTCCCCGCCAAATGGTTATCTAAAAAAGGTGCCGAAGGAAAAATCGATCGTCTTCCTACTCGTGAAGAAATCGGTAGCGACATCAAAGAGAATCTTATTATCGAGTACTACTCAAGGTAATTAATTTAGTAATTAAAAACAAAAGAAAATGTTAGAACCAAATTTCAAAGTTTCCGTCAAGAATATCGCTGTTAACTCCGCCGAAGTAATTATCGAGCCACTTCCTCAGAATTTTGGTCACACTCTTGGCAATGCGCTTCGTCGTGTTTTATTAACCTCTCTCGAAGGTGGCGCCGCTACCCGTGTCAAGATTGACGGTGTTACCCACCAGTTCTCCACTCTAGCCGGTATGAAAGAAGATGTTCTTGAGCTGATTCTAAACCTTAAGACTCTAAACTTTGCCGTCGACTCCGATGAACCTGTTGAAATCAAACTCAAAGCTTCAGGATCCTCTATTGTCAAAGCTTCTGACCTTGATCTTCCCGCCAATGTTACCCTGGCTAACCCAGACGTCATTCTTTGTCATTTAACCTCCGCCAAAGCTAAGCTTTCGGCTACCGTTACCGTCTCCAAAGGCATGGGCTATATCTCCGCCGAGGAAAACGCTACCGATGAAATAGGTGTCATTCCTCTAGACTCTTCTTTCTCACCTGTCATCAAAGCCAACTACACTATCGAAGCCGCTCGTGTCGGACGATCCAGTAACTATGACAAAGTTCGTCTAGTTGTTACCACCAACGGAACCATCTCCCCTGAAGAGGCAGTCAAGAGCGCTGCTCGTATCACTACCGGATTTTTTGACTACGTTAACTCCGCCGAAGCCTACATTCAGGAAGTGAAATCCAGATCCGTCATCGAAACCGCCGGTTTCGTCGACGATCTTGACCTTCCTACTCGTGTTCTCAACGCCCTGAAAAAAGCCGACATCAACAAGTTATCAGACCTTAAAGCTCTCACTCTCGCTGACCTTAAAAAAGTCAAAAACCTTGGCGAAAAATCTGCCATGCAGGTTATCGAAAAAGCAGGCGAGAAGGGCATTACTATTGAATAAATATGGGACGACGTCATCAATCAAAACTTCCAAAGCTCAACCGTGACTCAAACTCGCGTAAATCCCTCTTTAGGGTTCAGTTAAAGTCACTTATTGAGTATGGCAAGTTGACAACCACAGTAACAAAAGCAAAAATAATCAAACGCTTGTTTGATAAACTTGCTGCTAAGGCCACCGAAGGCACCCTGGCTTCTCGTCGCAATGTTGCTGCCACTCTCGGTTCACCGAAGTTGGCCAATAGACTGGTTGACTCCATCATCCCGGTCATGGGAGGACGCAAAAGTGGTTTTACTACCATTCAAAAAGTCTCTGTCCAAAAAGGTGATGCTACTTCTATTGCCACCCTTTCTTTGATGGCCATGCCTCCTGTAGTCGAGAAAAAAGTTGTCGAGAAAAAAGTCAAAGCCGCTCCTGTTGAAAAGACTAAAAAAGCCAAATAAATCCTATGAAAACAACTACTTTAAAACCAACCGATCTCAATAGAAAATGGCATCTTATCGATCTTGATGGCCAGATTCTTGGTCGTGTATCCACAGAAATTGCCAAACTCCTCATGGGAAAGGGAAAAACTCTTACCGGTGCACATCTTGATAATGGTGATTATGTTGTTGCCATAAACTCCGACAAAATTAAAGTTACCGGCAGAAAACTCTCCGATAAAATCTACTACTCTCACTCCGGTTTCCCGGGTGGTTTAAAAGATATCACTCTTCAAGAGTTACTCTCCAAAGACTCACGTAAGGTCATTGAAAAATCCGTTAAAGGTATGCTTCCCAAAAATAAACACCAACAGGACAGACAACGCCGTCTCAAAATCTTCGCTGGTGATAAACATCCTTACTCTCAGGAGTTGGGTCTTAACAAAAAAACCGAAAAATAAATATGGCACAAAAACTAACCAAAAAATCTAAAGTCGCCGTCAAACCGGTCAAAACCACTCCCGTCAAAAAAGGCGTTCTGGTTATGCCTAAAGAGTACTTCTCAGCTGTTGGTCGCCGTAAAACCGCCATTGCTCGCGTTCGCATCTGGCCGGGAAAACAAGAGCTCGTCATTAACGGCAAGCCTTTATCTGTATATTTCAAGGGTGAAACCATCAAGAAAATGATTTTCTCTCCCTTTGTCGTGGCCGACGTTTCAGGTCAATATACCGGTAGTATCAAAGTTTCTGGTAGCGGCATCATGGGTCAAGCCGAAGCCATCATGCATGGCATTGGCCGCGCTCTCATGAAAGCCGACCCCGAAAAATTCAAAAAGCTCATGCGCGACGGCGGTTTTCTTACCAGAGATCCTCGTATGAAAGAAACCAGAAAGTCTGGTCAGGGTGGCCGTGCACGTGCCAAGAAACAGTCTCCAAAACGTTAAAACATTTTATCTATTTACAAAAACCCTGGTGTTCCGGGGTTTTTTGTATGAGAAATTTTTTCCCATAAAAAAGCCCTCCTGTAAAGGAGGGCAGTCATTCAAATTCAGTTACTCGACAACCGTCGGCATGCCTACACGATCAAGGACACCGATATCATGTCCAAAACTCCGCATTGCCAGATCTTCAGGTGCCGTCGCCAGTATCAAGGTTGCCAGGTAGTAGTCAATACCGTTTCCTGACACATTTGACGTAGCATAATAAAAACCGGAAGCCTTAATGCCACCCAGACCCATAAAGGAAAGGTTTTGCCTCGCTTCAATGAAATCTTCATTAACTGGTTGGCCAATTACAGAGTAAAACACCCCGCCACCTTCGCCAATATCCACCGGGCCATCAGATGTTGAAGAAGTGATCTTCCCAATGTAACCATTGGCGTAAATGGCGAAATATACTCCCGGAATCTGTTCGTTTCTGATTTGATCATAGAGAACAGTCCAAGAAGATGTATTTTCCACCGCCTCGGCAACGCCGCAGTCCTCGAAAACAAATAGGCTTGTGGGTCTTGGAGATAGAGCCGGGCTTAAGACCGATACGGCATAACAGGAATCATTCATCGTAATTTCTACTCGAGACAAAGCACCCTTACCAATAAACTCGGTGTTTGGCATTCTGCCCCAGTTATTTTTATACGTGAACAAAACCTGACCAACAAGGTTGCCGTTTTGGTAAATTCGCAAGCCACTTTGTCGTCCGATGATCTCGCGAATACTATCCTCATCTCGCACAGCCAATGTTGGTGGTACTGACTTTAGATTAGTTTTGGCAAGTGACAAGGCACTTGTTACTTGCGTAAACGGTGAGCTGGTATTTTCCCAAAAACCCCATTCCGTATAACCGGGGAACAAGGAAGATGGGTTTTCCCATACTGCCCATTGCCCAAGCGCTAGAACATCTTTACTCGACAAACCCCATTCTTCCAGGTAGTAGACGGTGCTTAGGACCGGTTCTCTTCCTGGTTCTGGAGCAATATACTGCAAAATCAAACGACTTCGGTCGATAGTGCAGGAAAAGCATCCTCCAAACCACTGCAAAATACTTGCGTCAGGCAGATTCATTAATACTCTACCTTCAATCAGTTTTCCGTCGGGGTCATACGACTCGGTCGTTTTAATATTTGACTCTAGCCAATCTCCCCACGAAGTCTCCAGCATTGTGCCGTTTATATTAGTTTGCGTCAAGGTCACGGCTTCATAGGCCATTGACCCGGCGCCGCTACCGGTTTCGCCATATTTAAGAGTCAAAACGGGTGATTGGAGAGACACGTTTTGGGTATCTCCAATCGTTTGTACAATCTGTACCGTCGGGTACAAACCACCGCTCGGTGCCGGTAAATCAATGAAAGCTTGAGTCACTCCGCACCCGGTGAGGCCAAAAACAACAAGGAACAGCCAAATCACTATTTTTTTCATCGCAACTCCTTTGAATTTTAATTTTCTAAGATAGCGCATTCTACCGCAAAAAGACGGGTGTGTCAACGTTATAGGACTGTCAAACAACCTGAAAATATTATCATTAGCGTATAAAATCAGACAAGATGAGACGTAAGGCGGAAATCATTGTAATCTTCGTTCTCGGTTTGTTTGCCGGCATCAACCTTACTCTTGCTCGGCAAAACCCCTCTTCGGGTTCAATTTCCAGTCGGCTTCCAGAATTAATTTTTCCCAAGTCTTCTTCACCTCTTACTATTGTTTTTACCGGCGATGTTATGTTAGGCCGGTCCGTCAATACTCGAATTCAAAAATATACTGACCCCACCTGGCCATTCAAAAATATTTCTTCTCTTTTGTCTACCGGAGATCTAACTATTATCAACCTGGAATCTCCCTTTATCACTGGTTGCCGTTCGACGGATACCGGAATGATATTTTGTGCCGACCCTAAAAATGTCTTTGGCTTGGTAACTGCTGGAGTGGATATGGCTTCGCTTGCCAACAATCACATTAACAATCAAGGGCAAGAGGGGAAAGCTGAAACGATCTCGATTTTGGAAACAAACGGTATTACCCCAGTGGGTCTCGGAAAAGCAGAATTTAGTACGGTAAAAAACACCAGTCTTGCGGTACTATCCTTTTCCGATCTTCCGCAAATAGATGAAAAAGAAGTTGAGAAACAAATTTTCGCCGCTTCGAAATCTGCCGACTTGGTCATTACCACTTTTCACTGGGGAGCAGAGTATCGAAGATATCCAACCCCAAGACAAGTGTTTCTTGCCCATCTGGCTATTGATTCCGGTGCCGATATCGTAGTCGGACATCATCCTCACTGGATCCAAACCGAAGAAATTTATCTTGGTAAACCCATCTACTACTCCCTAGGCAATCTTGTTTTTGATCAAATGTGGTCGGAAGAAACGCGTCTCGGTGAAATCTTAAGGGTTACTTATCAAGATGGCAAACTGATGAAAAAAGAGGTTTTCCCTGTAAAAATCTTTGACTACGGCCAACCCAATTTTTACTCCACTTCGGATCTGAAATAAGCAATTGTCTGAACAAGTCCTTTTTCCAGAGAGATCAAGGGTTCCCAGGATAGTTTCTCTTTCGCCAAAGTAATATCCGGTTTCCGAATCTTTGGATCATCTTTGGGAATATCCTTAAAAACAATCTTGCTTTTTGACTCGAGAATCATTTTTAAAACAATTTCTGCCAACTCTTTAATCGTAAACTCCCCAGGATTTCCGATATTTACCGGTCCGATAAATCCAAGATTGTTTTCCATCATTTTCAACATGCCATCAATTAGATCATCCACGTATTGAAAACTTCTTGTTTGTGACCCATCTCCGTAGATAGTAATATCCTGATTGGAAAGTGCTTGCACAATAAAGTTTGAAACTACCCGACCGTCATTTGGATCCATGTTTGAACCGTAGGTATTAAAAATTCTGATTATTCTTACGGGAAGATCAAACTTTCGAAAATAATCAACAATTAACGTCTCTGATGCTCTCTTTCCTTCGTCATAACAAGATCGAATTCCAATCGGGTTTACGTTGCCCCAATAACTCTCTTTCTGAGGGTGTTCTAGGGGGTCTCCGTAGACTTCTGATGTCGATGTTTGCAACACTCGGCAGTTGTTATTTTTTCTGGCCAGATCAAGCATATTCATCACTCCGATCACGGAAGTTTTCCAGGTAAAAACGGGGTCTTTTTGGTATGCCGGAGGGGAAGCTGGACAAGCTAAGTTATAAATTCTATCTAATCCGGTAATTTCTAAGGGATTTATAATATCGTGTTCCATTACTGAAAATTTATCCGACTCCAAGAGTTTCTCAATATTCTTTTTTCTTCCGGTATAAAAATTATCCACACATATCACCTCGTTACCTTCATCAACAAGCCTTTTGCATAGATGTGAACCAATAAATCCCGCCCCTCCGGTTACCAGTATTTTCATTATGTAATTCTACCCCAACTTGACAACCTTCTTATTCCCCTCTATAGATTAATCAGCATGAACAAAATTACCCAACTCTTTTCCCTGTTAATTCCTGCATTTTTATTCATTTCTGTTTTTGCTTCTCCCTCCGACGCCATCTTTTTTCAAACCGGAGACAGCCTCGTAATACCCAAAGAAAAAATAATTAACGAAACGGCCGCTATTTCTGGTTCTTCCCTTACCATTAATTCAAACATCAACGGCGATCTTTTTTGTGCCGGCCAAAGTATTGTGATTAACGGGAATATCAAAGGTGATGTCATCTGTGTTGGTCAAAATATCAAAGTCAACGGCACCGTTGATGGCAATATTCGCGCCGCAGGTCAGACCATCGAAATTTTTGGCCAAGTCACCAGGAATCTTTCAGTTGCCTCGCAACAACTGGTTCTTGGTCCAAAGTCACAAATAAAAGGCGATGTATTTTTTGGAGTTCAGAATGTCGAACTCGGGGGTGTGATAGGACGTGATCTGGCTGGAGCCGGTGAATCAATCACCCTTACCGGGTCCCTTTTAAGAAATGCCGTCGTCACAGGAACAAATCTATCCATAATCGAAACGGGAAAAATTGGTGGCAACCTTGACTACTATATGGAAAAAACAGCCACGGCTTCAATCGACGAGAAAAATGTCAAAGGAAATATACTAAGACACGATATTGTTGCTCCCTCAAAGCCGGCACTAGACAGACAAATGGCCGGCCTCACCAGCACAGCCATTATTCTTAAAACCATATTTGGAATCCTCTCCTTTGGTCTTCTTGGTTTAGCCATTGTTTATTTCGACAGAAAAAACACCAAAAGAAAAATTTCCTCAATTATCAACAAACCTTTGGTCACCGGATTTATTGGTTTGGCGGTCTTAATCACTGCGCCCTTAGCCTTCATTATTATTCTGGCTACGGTTGTCGGTATACCCCTCGCCTTTATTGTTATGTTTGTTTACATTATTGCTCTGATTACCGCTTCACTCTACCCCTCGGCCATATACGGAAAACTCTTTTTTGAAAAGATTCTTCAAAAAACAAAGACCTCTCTTTATTCTCAAATGTTTTTAGGAGTAATCCTGCTCGGACTTGTCTCCATTATTCCGGTTATTGGCTGGATAATCGCTTTTGCATCCTTCTGCATGGGACTTGGTGCCTCTCTCGTCTCAATGCTTCCGGAAAAAACCGAGGCCTAAATCAATATTGTTCAATAACTCTTTTTTCCTCTGGGTCTCAGGGTATTTCTGCGTTGCTTTCGACGTCTTTCCTTTTTTGCTTTCCGAGGTTTTTCGTTATGAATAAAATTTGGATCTTCCACCGTCAGATAATACTCCAGACTAATGTACACGCCCTTTAACTGTTTTCTTGCTAAAAGAAGTCTTGCCTCAGTTGTTCTGTCCTTGTCTCTATGGCACGGTTCGGAAAGATGTTGAATATTTTCCTCCGCATTTATTTGTTCATTACTCCACCCCCAGAGTTTCCCAATACATCTTGGAGTAAAGTGATCTATCGTATTACCAACGCCATCACATGACCCGTTATGAACCGGAGCTTCACACGGAGGGTAGTATTCAACTTCCTTATTCATTTAAAGAAAATATATCATCATAAATCTAAATTACCAGAGGCAAAATATTAAACCAGAAGTGCAAATCCTCTGGTTACATTCGTAATCCTTCAGTAAAAACCACCAGACGTTTGTTATAACTTTTTTTATTCAAATCCCAAACCCCATCACAGGTAACCAAGTTTAAATAAACACCGCCATTGAGACTAAACACCCCTTCGGCATAGCCAGAATTTAAAATACGTTTTTCCCGGACAACAAAAACAAACTTAAATACAAATACTTTTTCAAAAAAACGATTCATGTCACTGAGTATACCAACAGGGAACACGATTCACTTTTAGTCGGGGTACTGAGTGACGATCTCAGGCCCTACGACCCCCAGCCGTAGATACTACCGTTATACTATACCCCGAACGGACTGAATTATAACATAAAGAACAGTTTTCACTCTTGATGTTTCGGGTAAAATTTGGTTAAATAAATCATGAGTTTTATTAAGGTAGAATGTAATTTTTGTCATAATAAATTCGACCGTTCATGGGATTGAATTGTTTGGACTTTGTGGCCAACTTAAAAACTATGACAGTCTGATGAAAACAAAACTCCAAAAAGCCAAAGAATATAAACTGTGCCTAATAAGTCTATTTCTGAGTGATCTATTTCCGCACAATCGCCTTCAAAATAAATTAAACATCTTGCAAAAAAACACAAGATATCTATAATGGATTTAGATTAGTAAAAAACCCGAAAGTTTATGCCCAAAAAAGCAAAAGAAGAGAAAGCCAAAGTTGTCCAAGTAAGTAACAATGACGATCGTCTAACCGCTGTCAAGATTGCTATGCAGCAAATCACCAAGCAATATGGTGAGGGCGCCATCATGCGCATGGGGTCAGACAAAATCAATGAAAAAATCCCAGTCATTTCTTCTGGTTCAATCAGTCTCGATCTTGCTCTCGGTGTAGGTGGCTTTCCTAAAGGAAGAATTATCGAAATCTACGGTCCAGAAGCCTCAGGTAAAACCACGCTCGCTCTCCACGTTATTTCCGAAGCCCAAAAGGCGGGCGGAGTAGCCGCCTTCATCGATGCCGAACACGCTGTCGATCCTACCAGAGCCAAGTCCATTGGGGTTGATCTGGACAGCCTCTTACTTTCCCAGCCGGACAATGGCGAACAGGCTCTTGAAATTGCCGAAACCCTCATTCGTTCAGGTGGTGTTGATGTTGTCGTCATCGACTCTGTCGCCGCCCTTGTTCCCAAAGCCGAAATTGAAGGCGAAATGGGGGACGCTTCCATGGGTATGCAGGCCAGACTCATGAGTCAAGCTCTAAGAAAGATTACCGGCGCCATTTCCAAGAGTAAGTGTATCGTCATTTTTACCAATCAACTTCGCGACAAAATCGGCGTCATGTTCGGTAATCCAGAAGTGACCACCGGAGGAAAAGCTCTCAAATTTTATGCTTCGATTCGTATCGACATGCGCAAAATTGGCAATATCCAAGAAGGTGAAGAAATTGTTGGCTCCCGTCATCGTGCCAAAATCGTCAAAAACAAAGTAGCTTCCCCTTTCAGGTCAGCCGAGTTCGATATTCTTAATATCGGTGGTATCAGTAAGTTGGGTGATCTCCTGGACACCGCCATCGCTTACGAAATTATCGAAAAAGCTGGTGCTTTCCTAAAATACAACGGCGAAACCATTGCCCAAGGAAGAGAGGCTGCTAAAGCCATTCTTGCCGAAAAACCGGAAATGATTGAAAAAATCAAGAAAGAAGTCGTTGCCAAAGTCAATGCCGGAGCAACTATCACCAAGTGAGATCAGAGCTAGTCTTATAAAATACGCGGCCTTTTGTCTTAGCCGAAGACCATATTTTGAGGAAACAATTCGTCAAAAACTTGTTTTAAGATCCAAAAAGCTCAAGTTTGAAAATGCATCGAAGGTAATTACAGACATCCTAAAAGATCTAAAAAAGAGCGGCTACCTCGATGATCCCTATCTTGCCCAGGCTTTTGCTAGACGTCAGCTGGACAAGTGTTACGGCCCCAGAATAATTAGTCTCAAACTAGGCAGAATGAAGCTAAATAGGGAAGTAATTGAGCTCGCCTTGGAAGAAGCAAGTATCGCCAAACAAGTCGCAGCCATCAAAAAATATACCCTCAAATACCCAAAACTAGACAAGTACAAGATTACCTCCAAGCTCTATGCCCGAGGTTTCAGTTCCTCCGCCATAAATAAACTATTTGACTCAGAGTACATTGAAGACTAAAATATGGTTACTAATCTAAGAAGTCACTCTTAAAATTACGCAATGTTCGATATAAGCAACACCAATCTAAATATAACTCAGTCGCTCCGCGGCTGAGTTTGCGTGGTTTCCCTGGGTTTCTCTTAGACTAGGTTTAATATTTTTTATAAACCGATGTCATTACTATCAATTTTTAAAACCAATCTTTTTAAGGCCTCCTCGACCCCTTCTTCATCTACATCTACTCCAAAAACTACCCCTTCAGAGACAGTTGCTCTTAAAAAAGACGAGCCCAAAGTCGCCACTCCTTCGGTCGACACTGCCGCCATTATTGCCCAGGCTCAAGCCCAAGCCCAAAACCAGGCCAGAGAGATCATTCTTGCCGCCAAAGACGAAGCCTTCAAACTCAAAGATCAAGCTCTCAAAGACACTCGAATTCAGCTTGAAGATATCGAAATTAGAGTCAAAGCCCTAGCTCAAAAACAGCAAGGTCTGCAAACTCTAGAAGATCAGGTCAGAAAAGAAAAACTTACACTAGAGGCACAGCAAAAGCAAGCTGAAGAGATGAAAGCCAAAATCGCCGAAGAGGAAACTGCCATGGCCAAAAAACTGGAAAAGATTGCTTCTCTAACTACGGAACAGGCTAAAAAAGAACTACTGGCTCAAGTAGAAAAGGGTTCTTCGCAAGAAATTGCCAGAATTATCAAAGAAACTGAAGAAAAAGCCAAAATCGAAGCCGAAGATGTCGCCAGGGAAATACTTGTTGACTCCATGCGCGCCGGGGCTACCGACTATGTAGCCGAGTACACTATTTCTACCGTTCCCATCCCGGATGAAGAAACCAAGGGTCGTATTATCGGCAAGGACGGACGAAATATTCGTATTTTCGAAAAAGTCTCGGGCTGTGATGTTTCCATGGATGACGCTCCTGACGAGGTAAAACTTAGTAGTTTTGATCCGATAAGGCGTGAAATCGCCCGTGTAACTCTAATTCGTTTAATTAAAGACGGTCGCATTCACCCCGCTCGCATTGAAGAGTATTTTGACAGAGCTCGTCGCGACGTTGAACAACTAATGTTCCAGGAAGGTCAGAAACTTTGTCACGCCGTCGGTGTTTACAACATGCCCCGTGACGTCATTGCTGTCCTGGGCCGTTTTAAATTCCGCACTTCCTATGGCCAGAACATGATTAGCCACACTCTCGAAGAAACCAGAATCGGTATCAAACTCGGAAACGAAGTAGGAGCCAACATCGACACTATTCGTCTTGGCTGTCTTCTTCACGATATTGGTAAGGTTATTGAAGGAGAAGGAAATCATGTTGAGTTAGGCGTCAATTATCTTAAAAAATACAACCTTCCTCAAGCAGCCATAGACTGTGTCGCTCAACATCACGAGGACGAGGAATTCAGCTCCGTTGAGTCCATGCTTGTTTATATCTCGGATGCTATCTCTGGTAGTCGTCCCGGCGCCCGCCATGAAAACACCGAAGAATACGGTAAAAGAATTAAACAACTTGAAGAAATTGCTAAAAAACATCCTGAAGTTGAAGATGCTTATGCTATCTCAGCCGGTCGTGAAATCCGTGTCATCGTTAACCCCGGCAAAGCCGGTGATGATCAGTTGTCAATTCTGGCTCAAGCCATTCGCGACGAGATTCGTTCAACCATGACCTTTCCCGGAACCGTCAAGGTCAACGTTATTCGCGAAACTCGAGCTGCTGAAATTGCAAGTTAGACTTGCATAAACCGTTCTTTTGGTGGTAACATCAGCTAAATTAATTAATACTTTGCTGCCCAATCACCTTAAGGGGGTGAAAAAATATGACCAAACAAACACTCATCGGCATAGTGTCCAAAAAGGTACACTTGACCAAGAAGGCAGTTAAAGAAACTGTTGATACATTTTTCGAAGAATCTATTGTTGCACTCGGCAAAGGAGAAAAAGTAGTCATTTCCGGTTTCGGTACTTTTTATGTAGGAAAAGTTGATGACAAACAAGTTGTTCCTTTTGGTAATGAAGGTAAAAGACAGGTCGTCAAAGGTCACAAAGTCATCAATTTTCATGTCGGTAAGCCATTAAAAAAGAAGGTTTGGTAATGCCGTCCGTTTTCATCAAAACTTTCGGTTGTCAGGCAAACAAATCCGACTCCGAAAGAATCCTTGGTGATTACTCCTCCAGAGGTTATCAAGAGACTCTTGAGTGGAAAGAGGCGGATGAAATTGTTCTCAACACTTGTTCTGTCCGTCAGTCGGCCGAAGACAGGGTTCGTGGCTTTCTCCTTAATTTGACGAAATACATTAACGAAACCGGCAAACCCAAACCCAAAGTAATTCTCACCGGTTGCATGCTTCACTTCAATGAAAAAGAAATCAGAGATCTTCTTCCGGAAGTAGACGAAATTCTTCCCATAGCCGAAGTTGGTTTCAATCAAAAAGCCATTAGGAAAGATAAAGACAACGCTTGGGTCCCAATTTCTACCGGTTGCAACTCGTTCTGCACTTACTGTATTGTTCCGTTTTCCAGAGGTAGAGAAAGATCACGCTCCATGGATGACATTCTCAAAGAGGTAGAGAGTCTCGCTAAAGAAGGTTACAAAACCATCAATCTCCTGGGTCAAAACGTCAACTCATATGGTTTGGAAAAATCAGGGATAAATCTTCGCAAACTTTATATGGATAAAGAAAATTTTTCAGCGAGTTCTATTCCCAGTAACGAGTCTCAGTATCAAAAACCAACAACCACACCCCCCTTTGTTTTACTACTCCAAAAAATTAGTCAAATTTCAGGAGTCGAAAAAATTACCTTTTTCACCAGTAATCCTTGGGATTTTTGGGACGAGTTGATTGAGGAAATCGCCGCTAATCCCAAAATTGATCGCTTTATTCATCTTCCGGTTCAATCCGGAAGCAACCGAGTTCTAAAACTAATGAATCGGGGATATACCAGAGAGTCATATCTATCCCTGGTTGAAAGAATTAGGGCAAAAGTTCCCGAAGCAGTTTTTGGTACGGACATCATTGTTGGCTTTCCCGGTGAAACCGATGCGGATTTTCAGGATACTTTGGATCTGGTCAGGAAAGTCGGGTTTAAGGTCGCCTTTGTTGCCAGATATTCTCCTCGCCCAGGAACCGCTTCCTTCAAACTCTACCCCGACGATGTTCCGGCCAAAGTAAAAAAAGAAAGATGGGAAATCCTCGATCAAATAGCTAACAAAGACAACTTGGCGAATCGACCTCTAATTCCCTAAATATGAGGAATAATAAACAAAAAATAATTGTTATCTGCGGTCCGACCGCCTCGGGTAAAACAGATTTGGCTCTTCAATTGGCCAAAGAGTTAAAAAAAGCCAACATCCTATCCGTTGATTCAAGACAGGTATACCAAGACCTTGATCTAATCACCGGCAAAGACATTCCTCTAGACCTTCCGTCGGGAATAAAAGTATTTGGCCACGATATATTTGCCCCTGATGAACGAGCCAACCTCGCCGACTTTGTTCGTTACTCGCAAACACTAATCAAAAATTCAAAATCATCAAACACCCCCTTAATTATTGTGGGTGGTACCGGACTCTACTTAAAGGCTCTTACTCAAAATCTTTCCAACATCTCTATTCCACCGAACCTTCTTCTTCGTGAAGAGTTGGAAAAGCTACCTCTTGAAAAACTCCAAAAATTACTCCAAAGAGAAAGTCTTGAAAAATTCTCGTCTCTTAACCGCTCCGATTTAATGAACCCACGGCGACTGATTCGGTATATCGAAATATCACGATCAAAAACCGTCGCGCCTAATATTAATATTTCCACCGAAGATACCTCGTTTTACTGGATCGGACTACTTCCGGATAAAGACACTCTAAAAGCCAGTATTCACCATCGTGTCCTGGAAAGAATCGAGCAGGGAGCCATCGATGAAGTCAGGGCTTTACTTAAAAAATATCCCGATAGAAGTCTAGCCATCTACACTAGTCTGGGCGTTTCACAAATAATCTCTTTCTTGGAAGGAAAGCTCTCCCAAAAACAGTTAATTGAGGAGTGGACCAATGCTGAAACAGATTACTCCCGAAGACAAATTGTCTGGTTTAAAAAACAACCAGGTATTGTTTGGTATGATAAAAGTACTGACAAGACTTTGCTAGTTAGTCAGTTGAAAAAAATATATCAATAAAATGCTTAAAAAAAGACGTATCATCTTCGACCTTTCCATTGCCAGTATTATCTGGGTTTTATTTTCCCTCGCCATTGTTTTTAGTATCGTCCAGCTTCTAGATATAGTTGTTTTGATTTTTTCGGCAATTTTGATCACTTTAGCCATCTGTCCGCTTGTCGACTGGTTCGAAAAATTTAAGATCAAGAGGGGGCTCTCCGCGATGGTCATCCTTCTCACTTTCTTTGGTTTAATTATTACTTTGGCGGTTTCTGTAGCCACCCCTTTATTCAGCCAAACAGAGCAGTTCATTCAAAAACTTCCCGCCCTTGTTGAAACTGTTAGCCCCATAAAATTCGACGTCAACTCATTTTCAACTCAAATCTATCAAGTTCCCAACCAAGTTTTCAAAATTGCCGCGGATACCTTTTCCGGTTTTCTCACTATTTTCGCCGTCATCGTTCTCAGCTATTACATGATTCAGGAGATGCATAAGTTAAAAGGCTACTTCACTTTTTGGTGGTCCGAGAAAGGTAATCAGTACTATCAAATTGTCGAAAAACTTGAAGTCGAAATTGGACGTTGGATTCGGGGGGAAATTCTTTTAATGCTCATTGTTGGTGTCTTAAGTTATCTAGGTTACATCATTGTTGGCCTACCATATGCAATTGCTCTTGGTGTTATCGCCGGTATTTTGGAGTTGGTTCCTAATGTCGGTCCCACGATTGCGACCATTCCCGCCGTTCTTGTCGGTTTTTCGATCTCTCCCGCTCATGGAATTGGTGCTCTAGTCGTCTCAATCATTGTTCAGCAGTTGGAAAACAACTTCATTGTTCCCAAGGTAATGCAAAAAGCCACTGGTCTAAACCCGATAATTACTCTTCTTGCCATCATGATTGGTTTAAAGCTTGGCGGACCAATACTTGCCGTCCTTTCGCTCCCCGTTGTCTTATCGGCCAGAGTGATTCTCGCCCACATTAAAGTAAACAAAACCACCAACATTCCTGAGATTCATTAACCCTTTCGGGACTCCCGGGTCATAGTAAGCCGGATTCTGTCTAGGAGGAACATCTATCTAATGCTCGAGACTTCTGGGACGGAAAAGATACCTTAATCCCAATTCGTCGATTGCAGCGGGGCGGGTTACCACTTGCTTAGAATTACTTCTAAGCAATCTCTTGTATCCAAGAGCGTTTCACCTTTATTCGTCTCTGTGGCCCTATCGCGCTTCTCGAGTTACCTCGAGAAGAACCGAGTTTCCTCGGCCACCCTATCTTTTAGCTGTCCGGACTTTCCTCCCCACCTTGCGGTAGGGCATTCCTCACCAGCACCCGGGAGTACTACTATTATATAGTAAAACCCATAGTATTGCACAACTCGGTGTTCTCCAAGACCTTTTGTTGACAAAACAAAAATTCTCTATAAGATAGACATATGAACACAAGTGTTTTTTATTCTTTTGAGACCTCTCTCGTTTACGCCTTCAACCAAGTTTTGGTTGGTATCGTTAGCTTTATTCCCAGCCTCTTGGGAGCCATTGTCTTGTTTTTACTGGGTCTTATTCTCGCCGGTTGGTTAAAAACCCTCACCATCAAACTTGTCAATCTCACCAAACTTGGAGGACACATCAAAAATTCTGCCGTCAAAGAGTTTTTTAAAAACGCCCAAATGACTCAAAAAATTGAGATTATTATAGGTGAGATTATTCACTGGTTAGTCATCATTCTGTTTTTCATCGCCAGTATCAATATTCTTGGTCTTACTTCAGTCAGTGAGTTCCTCAACAACATCATCCTGGGAATTCCTACTCTTGTAGCTGCCATTATTATCCTCGCTGTTGGTATTTTTATTGCCGGTTTCTTGGAAAAGATGGTCAAAGGCTCTCTTGGTTCTCAAGACCCCGCCTTTTCCCGCTTGGTTGGCAAGATAGTTAGCTACGCCACTCTAACCCTCTTTATTCTAGCCGCCATCTCCCAGCTTGGTATTGCTCGTTTTTTCATCGAGACGACCTTCACCGGCTTTATCGCCGCTCTGGCCTTGGGTATTGGTATTAGTCTAGGCCTTGGATCAAAAGACCTGATCAAGTCTCTCCTTGAAAGTTGGTACAAAAATCTTAAAAAGAAATAACCTCTTTTTTCAGCAAAAAACCCAAGGTAGATTTCTCTCTCTTGGGTTTTAAGACGGCTTTTACTTAGCGCCGATTTTGAACATTTTGGTGCCACAAACTGGACAAACAGCTTTTACGGCTGGTTTACCATTTTTCATAGTAACTCTTTCGAATTCGGTAACGTCTCTTTTGGCTCTACATTTTACACAATAGATCTGCATTTTCTTGGTTCACCCCCTTTCTTTTTGTTAGTGCCTTGATAAATACTGCCACAAAGCTAACTCCAAGGCTAGCACAAGCATAGATAGAAGAAAAGTCTTTGTCAAGTCCAATCTCAAGAATCTTTTTCCAGTTTCTCCCAGAACAACTGCCGTTTTAGTGCTTTTTGTGCCTGTTTGAAGCCATTCAGCCTTAACCTGAAACGACTCACGCTCTTTTTGGCGAATCTCACTTCTGACTTTTTCTTTTCTAGTTTTTCTTTGTTTGGACATGGGTCGAGTATAGTAAACTTAATATGTCTATGATACCAACAATTTATATTTACGGGGCAGTTGCCTTATGGCTAGTTATCATTACCGTCCTGTTGACCAGGATGCTTCTTCACTACAAAAATCTTACGGCTAATGTTTCCAAAAAAGATCTTATCTCTTCTCTCAATCACCTAATTTCAACTTCGGAGAGAAACGCCAAAGATATTGAGCTCCTCACTGAAAAGCTAAACTATGAAATTAACGAAAACAAAAAACATCTTCAAAAAATTGGATTCAAACGCTATAACCCTTTCACCGATACCGGCGGAGATCAAAGCTTTACGGCAGCCCTTTTGGATGACTTGGGGGACGGTATTATGATAAGCTCATTACATAGTCGCGAAAATACGCGCCTTTATGCCAAAAAAGTCCACGGTGGCAAAGTCAGTGCTCAAACTTTAAGTAGCGAAGAACAAGAAGTTATCAAACAAGCTTTAAAATAATTCATGTCCTCAGTAAAATTATTCTCCCTCAAAACAATTATTGGTCTGATAGTCACTTTTCTGGTCTCCGGAGGAGTTGCTTATGCCATCGTACCTGCTTCAGGCGGAGTTTTGATCTCTCCCAAGATAGAAGAAGAAACTGGCATAAAATCCACCGGTTTTGGCCAATTTGCCAACGAACCCAAAACCGAAGCCTGTCCTTTAAATGGCAAGCTCTACAGTAAATCCGAAAAAGCTCTCTGGGAAACACGTCGCCCCATTTTGGCTATGATCGAAAATGACGCTTCAGTCAGACCTCAATCCGGTTTATCTTCGGCCGATATTGTTTACGAAGCTGTTGCCGAAGGTGGTATTACTCGTTTTATGGGTGTCTTTTACTGCGGTGCACAATCCGACACCATGAGAGTTGCTCCAGTCAGATCTGCCCGTATTTATTTTGTAAATCTTGCTACCGAGTACAACACCCCTATCTATATGCACGTTGGCGGTGCCAACTGCGGACGTGACGAAGCTTCCGGTCAATGTGTTTCTAACCCCAAAGCTTTTGCCATAGAAGAGCTCGCTAAACTTGGCTGGAGAAAACCAGGTGGTAATGATTTTGACACCATCGGAGACATCGGCATCCCTGTCATGAAAAGAGACTACGACAGACTTGGTACTGCCGCCACAATCGCCACCGAACACACTTATGTCGGTTACTTACCTTATGCTTGGAAAGAAGCCGAAAAAAGAGGTTACACTGCCAAAATGCCCAACGACAAACCCTGGCTGTCAGGATTCACGGCGTGGAAAACTAATTCGGACTTAGTCGTTTCCGGAACTCCGGCAACCGATGTTAAGTTTGAGTTCTGGAAAAACTATTCCGAGTTTTCCGTTGAGTGGAAATATGACTCCGTGAGTAAAACCTATCTCCGTTTCAATGGTGGTACAGCCCACACCGATCTCGACACCAAACAGCAATTATCTGCCTCAAACGTCATCGTCCAGTTTGCCAAAGAAACCGAACTCGGCGACTATGGTAAACACCTGTACTACGATATCATCGGTTCCGGAACTGGTTACGTCTTCCAGAATGGCGTAGCGGTAGAAGTTACTTGGAAAAAAGCCAAACAGAAAGATCGCACCATCTTTACCGACAAAGCCGGCAAAGAGATTGTTTTTGTTCCTGGCAATATCTGGGTAGAAATATTACCCATTGGCAACAAAGTCGTATACAATTAAGGATATTAGGCCTGCCCCAAATATATGGCCAAATTATCAGACTTAATCATTTCCAAGGTAAGAGTTAAGCTCCTAAAGATCTTTCTTTCGGACTCCAAAAACATGTTTTATGTTCGTGAGTTAACCAGAGCTACTAAAGAAGAGATTAATGCGGTCAGGCGCGAACTCGACCATCTCCAAAAAGCCGGTCTTCTCAAAAGCGAAAAACGTGGTAACCGCCTTTACTACTCCGTTAAGACTACCTTTTCTATCTACCCGGAGCTTTCAAACTTAGTTTCCAAATCCACCGGTCTTGGCAAACTTGTCCTCAAAAACAAAAGTAAACTTGGTTTTGTTAAATTTTCTTTCATCTCCCAAAAACTTGCTCGTGGTCTAAAGCGGGATCCGGAAGAAGTTGATCTCATGATTATCGGCAAAATTATTATGCCCCAAGTCGCTATCCTGGTAAAATCCGCCGAGAAACTGCTAAACACCGAAATAAATTACTCCTGTATGACTGAAGACGAGTTCAACTATCGAAAAAGTCATCAAGATCCCTTTATTATCAAAGTTCTCCTTCAGCCCCGTGTCACTCTCATCGGAGACGAAATCCAGTTACTAGGCTAATGGCTATCCAAAAAATTCTCAAAGTTGGCAACTCACTTGGAATTACCATTCCTTCAAATCTGGTGAAAGACCTTTCTTTAAAACCTGGTGATCAGGTTGATGTCAAAAGAGAGTTAAATAACTCTCTTGCGATTGATTTTGTCGACAGCCATCAGTTAAGTCTCGGTCTTTCTCCTCACGCCAGAAACAAAAAACATCTATAACTTATTCATATGACTCTTTCAAAACCCCAAAAGGTCTTTATCTTTATCTGCGCCATCAGTCTTCTTTCTCTGTATCTAGTTCTTCCAGCCAAAATCTTTAATTTCTCCGTTCCACGCCTTAATTTCAAAATTGGCAGCCTCGATCTTTCCCAAGAAATCGAGTTAAAACAAGGCCTTGATATCAAAGGAGGTCTCCAGGTTACTCTCACTGCCGACATGCAGGAAATCAAATCGGAAGATCGCATTACAGCGCTAGAATCACTCAAAACCAACATCGGACGACGTATTGACTTTTTTGGGGTCTCCGAATCCGGCATAAAAACCGCTATTTCTGGCAATGATTATCGCCTCATTCTTGAGCTTCCCGGCATCTCCAACCCGGAGCAAGCGCTTGCCCTTATTGGTCAAACAGCCAAGATGGAGTTTGCTCTTCCTGTCTACATCGAAGGTAAAACCGCAACCGATGCCGCCACTCTCTCGGACTTTGTCCTAACGGATCTGACCGGTGCCGATCTTGCTCGAGCGACGGCAACTTTCGATTCCTCTAATGGTCAGCCGGTAGTTGATATTGTCTTCAAAGACTCCGGTAAGGCCAAGTTTGCTAAACTCACCAAAGAAAACATCGGTAAACAAATAGCTATTCTTCTTGACGATTATCCTGTTACTATGCCCACGGTTCAGGTTGAAATTCCGGATGGCAGAGCTCAAATAACAGGGAGCAACTCCATTGACGAAGCCAAGGCTTTAGCAGTTCAGCTAAACGCCGGCGCTCTTCCTGTTCCGGTCAGCGTCTTAAGCCAAAAAAACATCCCCGCTACCTTAGGTGCGGACTCCATCGAGAAAAGTATCACTGCCGGAGTCATTGGCCTTTCTATGGTTGTCCTCTTCATGATTGGTAACTACGGCTGGATGGGGCTCATTGCTTCCATTGGTTTGGTCCTCTACGGTTTATTTACTCTCACCCTTTACAAACTTTTCTCGGTTTTCCTCAGTCTTCCTGGCATTGCCGGTTTCTTACTTTCCGTCGGTATGGCCGTCGACTCCAACATTCTCGTTTTTGAGCGCTACAAAGAAGAGATCAGGGCAGGTCGCACCTGGCCTGTTGCCCTTGAACTTGCCTTCGGTCGCGCTTGGGACAGTATTAAAGACGCCAACACGGCCACCATCATCACCGGTTTTATTCTTTTTAATCCGTTAAACTGGAATTTTTTGAATACCTCCGGAGCCGTTCGTGGATTTGCTCTAACCCTTATTCTTGGTATTTTAATCTCTCTTTTTACCGGTATTGTAGTCACGAGAAATCTCCTCCGCCTTTTTTATAAAGGTAAAACTTTAGAAATCAAAAAACAAAAATCTAAATAATATGAACTGGATGAAGCACCTCTCTATCTACTTTTTGATTTCTTCTCTTATCATTGTTCCGGGAATTTATTCTCTTGTCCGTTACGGATTTAAACCCTCTATCGAGTTTACCGGTGGTACTCGGCTTACTATTGAAAACACAATATCTTCACCCGATATTATTCTTCAATCTTTTGAAGAATACACACCATCTCTTGAAGACTCGACCCCAAACTCCGTCACCCTAAAAACTAAAAATATTTCTCAAGACACCGCCCAGAAAGCCATTGATACCCTAAAAAAAGACAACCCCGAAATCAAAATTACCGGTTTCGAAAGTATTGGTGCCGCTCTCGGAAAAGAAACCATCAAAAAGACTATCAGCGCGTTGATTATCGCCAGTGTAATGCTTCTTCTCTATATCAGCTTCGCCTTCAAACAGCTCAAATACGGTGTTTGCGCCCTTATTGCCATGTTTCACGACACGATCGTTCTTCTGGGGAGTTTCAGTCTTCTCGGGCACTTTTTTGGGGTAGAGATTGACCTTCTTTTTGTCACCGCCGTTCTTACCATACTTTCCTTCTCCGTCCACGACACGATTGTTGTCTTCGACCGTATTCGTGAGCTTTCCCATAAAAATAAAGGAATTGAATACGTTACTTTGGTTAATCAAGCCGTCACCGAGACCATGGTCCGTTCATTAAACAACTCCCTCACCATTATTTTCATGCTTATTGCCCTTTTCCTTATTGGTGGAGAAACTACCAAATTCTTCTCTCTGGCTCTTCTTATCGGAACAGTTACCGGCACTTATTCATCCACCTTTACTGCCGCCCCGCTTCTTATCGTCTGGAACAATATTTTTGCCAAAAATAGGTAAGCTATTCTTTAGCTACCTCTTTAATTCGTGAAAGTAGATACTCCTTGTTGTTTTTACTCGTGTCTTCCAAAACTTCCTCAAATAATTCCTTCAGTACTTTACCAATGACTGGACCGGGGGAAACATTTAATACCTCCATCACGTCCCGTCCATTAACCGCCATATCATTTATTTCCATTGGTTCAAAAAGTTGTTCCCCAATTCGCTTCTGCAACTCCATAAATCTCCAGCTGGTAGTTTTGCTTCCGCTTCCTTTTCGGTCGGCAATACGTAAAAGCACCATGTCGGCAATATTTTCCTTGCCCACTTTTCTAATGATTCTTCGAATGGCCGCGTCCGTCATCTCCGGTTGATATGCAAACATGTGCATTCTCACCAGAGTCACGATTTTTTCCGTCTGTTTGTTTGTAAATCTCAGCCTGTCACATATTTCTTTCGCCATTCTGGCACCGATCACCTCATGTCCATAAAAGGTAATCATTCCTCTTGTCGGCTGTTCAAAACCACAGTTTGCGCACATCGTCATCTCTTCGGCCAGATCTCTAAACATTTTTCCACACTTTCGACACTTGTATCTTTGACTTCTTGGTTTTCCTACATCATGGATAAAAGTGGCAAAGCGTACAATCGGATCCGGTGAAGAACTGTTTCGTAAACACTCGATCATATGATCCAGGACAGTCAATGTATGGTGCCCCCCCTGCGTCACTCCACGTCCCTCTAATACCTCAGGCATTATCTGCTCCATTAATCCGGTCGAAATCAAAAGAGACACTCCATCCGCCGGATAGTTCGAGCCGATAATTTTCAAAAGTTCATCGCGAACCCTCTCTTTACTTATCTTTTCAAGAAGAGGTGCTTTTATGGTAATCGCCTTTAATGTCTCTTCTTCGATCACAAACCCCAGTCTGGCCGCAAAGCGAATTGCCCTCATCATTCTCAAAGCATCTTCCCCAAAGCGTTTTTCGGGGTTTCCTACCGCCCGAATTAAACCTTTTTCAAAGTCCTCCAGTCCATTGACCAAATCAATCAACTCGTATTTTCCGTCCTTTTGGCCAATCACCAAAGCATTCACCGTAAAATCTCGACGAGTTACATCTTCTTCCAAAGTTTTACCCCAGCTCACATTGTCCGGACGACGAAAATCAGAGTATTCTTTTTCTGATCGATAAGTTGTCACCTCATAAAGTTCTTTTTTCCCGTCAACCTTCACTTCGTACGACACGGTCCCAAAATCATTGTTGTAAAACGGGTCGTATTTTTCCAAAACTTTCAAACTTTGTTCTGGAGTTGCGTTTGTGGTCAGGTCGCAGTTCTCCGGTATTTTTTCCATCAAGATATTTCGGACACCACCACCAACCAAATAGATCTCAAAACCACCAGCAATAAACTCACTCATCACCCGCTTCAGTTCATGAGGAAGTAAAATTAATTCGTCCGGTAATAAAAACCTTCTATACACGCATAAATCTTATCACGGCAAACAAGGTAAAATACCCGTATGGAAATAAGCTTTGAGGATTTATTAATCCTAGCCAAAACCAAAAGAGCCGATATAAACGAAGCCCGACTTAGAGAAGTCTATCTTTTTGCCGAGAAAAATCATGCCGGCCAAATTCGTCAAACAGGGGAGGGTTATATTATTCACCCTCTTTCCACCGCCCACATCCTCGCTAGTTGGGGCCTTGATCAAGCCAGTCTTGAGGCCGCCCTTCTTCATGATCTTCCGGAGATGGCAGGCATCACCACCGAAGAACTCCAGAAAAATTTTGGTGAAGAAGTTGTTAGGCTAATCGAAGGTGTCAATCGTGTCGGCAAAGTAAAGCTCAGGGGCAGTCAAAACTTACAGTTTCTGGAAAACCTTAGAAGAATGTTTGTCGCTATGGCTCAGGATATTCGCGTTGTCCTTATTCGTCTGGCAGACCGGCTTCACAATATCTCCACTCTTGATGCTGTTCCCCTTTCCAAACAAAAACGGATAGCCATCGAAACCATGGAAGTCTATGCTCCTTTGGCCGAAAGACTAGGTATGGGTCGTCTAAAAGGAGATCTGGAAGACCTGGCTTTTCCCTATATTTATCCCGACGAATATACTTGGCTCCAGGAAATTGCCAAACCTCACTTTAAATACTCCGAAAAAAATGTTTCCGGCATCATGAATAAACTTCGTCAGCAGTTGGTCAAACACGGTATTGCCGCCAGAGTTGAAGGTCGACCAAAAAGAAAATATAGTCTCTATAAAAAACTCCTTCGTCCCGAAATCAATCGTGATATTTCCAAGATTTACGATCTCATGGCGGTGAGGGTCATTACGGAAGATACTGCCAGTTGTTACTCTGCCCTTGGCATAATTCATCAGTACTGGAAGCCCGTTCCCAATGCTGGAATATCCGACTTCATCGCCCAACCCAAACCTAATGGCTATCAGTCAATCCACACCAAAATTTTTGACAACATGGGTAATATTGTTGAGATCCAAATTCGTTCGGAAGAAATGCATCTTACAGCCGAGTTGGGAGCCGCCGCTCACTTTGCTTACTCGGATGCCAAAAGCCATGGTGCCTCAGATGAAAAATTAACTGCCGGAACCGCCTTCAAAATTTCCGAAAAAATGTCTTGGGTTAAACAACTTGCCGGTTGGCAAAATCAGGTAAGTACTGCCGGTGACAATCTCGAAGATTACAAACTGGACGCACTTTCTCAGCACATTTATGTTTTTTCCCCCAACGGTGATGTCTATGACCTTCCGGAAAACTCAACCCCGATAGACTACGCTTTTGGTGTCCACTCGGACCTGGGCCATTACATCCAAACTGTCAAAATTAACGGTCGTATTGCCTCACTCGATCAACCCCTAAAAAGCGGTGACATCATCGAGGTTCAAAAGTCAAAAATTATGAAAAAACCAAACAAAAATTGGCTTAGATTTGTTAAGACCCACAAGGCCAAAGAAGAGATCAGAAAAGCCGTTCAAGACCAACCATCCTAGTATAAAATTAAGAAGACCCAATGAAAATATTACTCAAGAACATCTTTCCAGATCTTCGCTCGGTTCTAAATATCACTGCCCTATTGTGTCTTTTTGCCTACTTTATTTTTGTTCCGATAATCAAGTCACCCTCTCCGCGCCAAAAGCCAAATGTCAAAGCGGCTTTTGTTAGTGAACCTCCGATGCCGGTTTCTAAAAATATTTCCGCTCCCCAAGTCACGGCCACAGGAATTTATATTACCGATCTAAAAACCGGCCAAGTACTACTCGAAAAAAATGCTCACACCAGATTAAAACCAGCATCCCTCACTAAGATTATGACCGCCCTCGTTGCCATGGATTATTACAATGATGACTCTATTCTTTTGGTCAAAAATGGCCAAAGTGCCAATGGCAACACGGTCAAATTACGCAAAGGAGACAAGCTTATTGCCAGTGATCTGCTTTATGCTCTTCTTGTTCCGTCGGGAAACGATGCCGCCGTTACTCTTGCTGAAAATTATCCTGGTGGATATCAGGCCTTCATTTCACGAATGAACTCAAAAGTTACCGAGATGAACTTGCAAAATACTCATTTTGTAAATGTTTCCGGAGTTGAAAGTCAAAATCACTATACCTCTGCTTTTGATATCACTGCCTTAGCTAGAGCAGCTCTTGCCCGCCCACAATTCTCGTCAATTGTCTCCACTCAAAAAATTACCTTAAAAAGCCTCAAGGGAAATATTTATCCCTTGGAAACTACCAACATCCTACTTGGGCAGCCAGGAATTTTTGGTGTCAAAACCGGGTGGACTCCCGAAGCTGGAGAGTGTTTAGTTATTCTTGTCGAAAAAGACAATCACTCGGTGCTCATCAGTATACTAAACAGTAAGGATCGTTTTGGAGAAGCGCAAACTTTGTTCAACTGGGTCTTCGAAAACTATTCTTGGGAATAAAAACTACTTCTTAATCCACGACTCGTCCACTGCGGAAACATAAGCCGTAAAACCCTGATCACCTAAGAAAATATAGACTGGCATGGCATATCCGGTACTGACATCCGCGTCATAGTATCCCAAGAATACTCGTCTGATTTTAACCTCAGCCGCTTTTGAATCACCCTGATAAACAAATCCGGAGCCACTTTCTAACTCGGCCCATGCTTCCTCTCCTGTTTTTATTGGGTAAGTCCCATTTTTTGTGTAATCAATTTTGTTATACCCATAACTCAGGTTGATAATTTTATCGCTCAAATTTTTTGATCCGGACACAATAACTCTGATCAAGCCTTTATTTGGATCGCCTCGGTAAAATGGATAACTGGCAACTACCTCTTTAGTTTTACTGGCAGGATCCACTTCGTCAAGATTTTTTCTAAACAAATCCAGCTGAACAAAGTCGGCGTCGGACAAGGACAAAGCCACCGCCAGTTTTCCTCCATCATCTTTAAGATAAGTCACTTTTTCTACACCCACAATATCCGAATTCAAAAGACCGACTCTACTCAAATAATTTTCCGTATCCATAATCACCGCTTTGTCGGAGGTAAAGCTAGCCATCGATGCTAGAGCGGGATTATTCTGCCACTGTCTAGTCAAACTAAAATGGCCACTAATAATATTCATGTCTAGTCTAGAGTTCAGTTGATCTTGATTTGTCCAGACATAGTTAGACCCCGATTTTTGTTCTGGTTTAAATAAAAATCCCAAAGCAGCCGCGGTCTCAATTGCCTTTTCGGCATCGGTAAAAGTGCTCCTTTTAACTGGTTGAGTATAAACTCTCATTCTATCTACAAAGGTTGGAATACTTCCCGTTGGCAGTTCCAGTACTAGCTTTGGTCGGCTCTCACTTTCGGGGAAATCTATTTTAGGCAACTGGCCAAAATCTGTAGTTGGATTCGGTAGGGGAGCCGGGTTCAGAGTTTGATAATATCTAATCAAAGCTCCTCCGAGATACCAAAGAACTGTAATTACCACAAAACCAATTAATCCGGATCTGATTACCTTTCTTGCCGTTATCGATGCTTGTGTTAGTGTTGCCATAAGCTAAATAAAGTATACTATCACTATGGCTGATACGCACGTAAGAACCAGAATTGCCCCCTCTCCAACAGGAGTGCCTCATATCGGCAATACCAGAACCGCTCTCTTTGATTATTTACTCGCCAAAAAGTACGGCGGCGAGTTTATTCTTCGTATCGAAGACACAGATCAGGATCGTCTAGTTCCCAAAGCCGTCGAAAAAATTTATCAAATTCACGACTTCCTTGGATTGAAGCGGGACGAAGACCCCGTCGTTGGTGGCCCATACGGACCCTATGTTCAAACCGAGCGTCTTGAGATATATCAAAAATATGCTTTAGAGCTTGTAAACATGGGAGCCGCCTACTACTGTTTTTGTTCTGAAGAAAGATTAGCAAAACTTCACGAAAACGATCAGTATGCCAAGTACGATCGTCATTGCCGCAATCTATCTCCCGACGAAGTCAAAGCCAAACTCGATTCCGGTGCCCCCTATGTAATAAGAGTCAAACTCCCCGAAACCGGTTTCACTACTTGGCACGACTTGGTTCAGGGAAAACTCAGCTTACCTAATGCCGAGTGCGACGACAAAGTTTTGCTGAAAACCAACGGTATCCCTACCTATCACCTTGCCGTTGTTGTCGACGACCACCTTATGAAAATTAGTCATGTCCTCCGTGGCGTCGAGTGGTTGATGTCCACCCCTGTCCATCTATTTCTTTTTGAATCATTTGGTTGGGAGCCGCCCATACTTGCCCATGTCCCCCTACTTCTCGGTCCAGACAAAAGCAAACTATCCAAACGCCATGGTGCCAAGTCGGTACTCGAGTATGCCGCCGACGGTTATCTTCCGGAAGCCATCAACAACTTTCTTTTTTACTTAGGTTTTTCCTACAAAGACAACTCAGAGTTACTTACTCTGGATCAGATGATTGAAATTTTTGATGAGAAAAGGATACAGAGACAAAATGCCATTTTTGATATTCAAAAACTCAACTATCTCAACAGTCAGTGGATCAAAAAACTTGACTCTGAAGACCTCTTCAATAGACTAAAGACCTTTATACCTCAAGAGTGGCAGGGTGAAAAAGCCAAGGCTATTTCCATTATCGATATTGCCAAAGAGAGAATGTTTACTCTTAAAGACTTTGTTCCGTCAGCCGAGTATTTTTTCTCTACCCCCGAGGTCGACAAACAATTAGTTCTCGAACAATCAACCCATACCGAAGAGGAAACAAAAAAATGGTTCGCGATTGCTACTTCTCTAATCGAAAATACCAAGGACTTCACCCCCGAAAATCTTCATGAAGAATTCACCATTGCCCAAAAAGACTCTGGTTTATCACCCCGAGAGGCTTTCATGTCTCTTCGCGTCGCCATCTCTGGGCGCACCGCCACCCCACCGCTCTTTGATTGTTTTGTTATTTTAGGAAAAGAGGAATCTCTCAAACGGTTAAACTCCGTTTTTGTCTAAAATATGCCGGAAAGCAATCTACAAAACTCCATCGCCAAACTCGAAAAGAGATCAGCTTCTTTTCGAAATAAAATTCTAAAGAATTCGGCTGCCAAGAAATTTTTTGCCAAGTCTACCTTGCTGGCTTATGATCTTCGTCAGAAATCAAGCCGTATCCTCGCTGGTGCTGGATTGGTTGGCAGCCTTTTGGCAATGCCGATGCCTCAAACTCCCTCCTTTCCCACGGAAATTTCTGAACCGATAAAATCGGTTCTTTCCAACCAACAAAAAGTTCTCGGTAATCTTCAGGAAATTATTCCCCACCAACCAGCCAAAATTACTGGAGAGCAAGCTTTAAAAGTCGAAAAACTTATCTCTGAAAACACCAGCATTCCGGTCAAAGTTGAATTGGAGGGTCAATCTTTAAATCACACGATTGGTTATACCGGTTTTGAACAACATCTCAAACGTTATCCCGGAGACACTCTTGCCGAACACGATGAGATCCAAGAAGCCGGCATGGCACCGGGGCTTGGTGCCTTTGGATATTTTGCCAAAGACTCTCGTGATTTCTCCACTAAAACCTATCTCCAAGAAAAATACTACTGTGTCGTCCAAACTTTATATCTCGAAAACTGGAACACGGACTATCGCCAGCTCAAAGACTGGTACGCGTTCCGAAAAATGCTCGTTGTTAATCCCGTCAATGGCAACGCTGTTGTTTGTGTCATCGGTGACGCTGGTCCGGCGGAGTGGACCGGCAAACAGTTTGGTGCTTCTCCGGAAACAATGCAGTACTTGGATCTCAACAAAGGTCCACGCAAAGGTCTTATTCTTATGTTATTTGTCGACGATCCGGAAAACAAAATTCCTTTAGGACCCGTTAATTATTAAAAAATATGTCACCACTTTTTTTCGACCACCTAGTAATCAAGACCGAGATAATTGATTTGATTAGCAAAAAGCCGGAACCGGAAAATCAAAAAGGCAAAGCCCTTCAACTGATTGATGACATTTTGTACCAGGGGATAATTGCCCACGTGCTGGAGAGGCTAAATCCGGAGCATCACGACACTTTTCTTTCTCAAATGCACGAACGTCCTTATGACCCAGAACTCATCTCCTATCTCAAAAAACACGTCGGTCCGGACATCGAAGATGATATTCGCAAAGCCGCCAATAAAATTGTCAAACAGATTCTTAAAGACCTCAGCGATTAATCCTCCTTATTTTCTTGACCAAGATGTGTTAACCTAATATCCATGGAATCAGAAAAATGTCCCAAATGTGGCGCCCCACTATCAGCAATAACCGAAACCCCAACCGGTCGTAAACTTCAACGTTGTTCGACGGGTGTCTGGAATACGGAAACTCACAAAACCGATGGCTGTGACTACGTCAAATGGCTTGAGGTAGAACCTCAAACCCTTGACGAAAAATGTCCTAAGTGCGGACAGCCCCTTGTCCTCCAAGTTACTCGTTTTGGAAAGAAGATGAAAAAATGTAGTGCTGGTGGGTGGGACAAAGAAGCTAAGAAAGCTACCGGTTGTGACTATGTCGAATGGATCAACGGCACCACCGAAAAGCTTGACGAAAAATGTCCCAAATGTGGTGAACCTCTCGTTCTTTACACCACAGCAGCGGGTAAAAAAATGAAAAAATGTTCTACCTCCGGTTGGGACAGAGAAGAGAAAAAAGCCACCGGTTGCGACTACGTTCTCTGGCTTAAAACTGAGTATAAGTCTCAGGAATCAAACGGCGAAGAATTTCTTCCTCCTGAAGACATCTTTTAATTCCCTAGGTTATTCCCCAAACACCAATGTTGACAACGACCTTAAACGGTTGTAAAGTCTTTATAGATATAGATATTGTAAAAGATACACTAATCAATTATTAATAATCAAATAAATGACAAACTGGCTCTCTCTATTTGATATCAATACCACCTTCTTCACTCTCCTAAATTACCCCATGAGTTACTTGGAGTTCTTTGGCACAATTCTCACCGGTTGGTCCGTATATCTTTCTGCAAAAAACAAGGTTATCTCTTGGCCGATTGGCATCGCCGGTGTAATCCTTTATGGAGTTCTTTTTTATCAGATCCAACTTTACTCCGACCTATTTGAACAGTTCTACTACTTCGTTACTGGATTTTGGGGTTGGTGGCTGTGGACACATCCCAAAGGGGACCAAAAAGATTCCAAAAACGAACTGATCGTTAGTTACGGCTCAAAAAAATTCAATACTTTGGGAATAATATCTATTGCTCTTCTTACTATTTCCCTCAGTTTTTTCATGTCTAATATTCATCTTATCTTTCCAGTACTCTTCCCTATAGCTGCCTCCTTTCCTTTTATGGACGCCTTTACCACCGCGACAAGTTTTGTAGCCAACATCTATCTTGCCAAGAGAAAAATCGAAAACTGGTATCTCTGGATTATTGTCGATATCATTGGTGTCTTTCTCTACTATCAAAAAGGAGTTATCTTCCTTGCCCTTCTTTATTTTGTATTCCTTCTAAATGCTTTCAAAGGATTACATGACTGGTCAAAAACCCAGCGAAGTTATGACAAAAAAATTTAAAACAGGTCTTGTCATTGGTAAATTTTTTCCTCTACATAGAGGACACCAATATCTTATCGATACGGCCTTAAAGCAAGTTAAAGAACTAACTATCATCGTTTGTCACTGCGATAAATACAACATTGATCCGGAAATCAGAGCTGGTTGGATTAGGGAACTCTATCCTTCGGCAAGAATTATCGTCTTTCGACACAAAAAATACCTCGACTCAACCTCCGTAAAACTTTCTCCTCTCTGGGCCTCAATCACCAAAAAATTGCTCGGATTTGTACCGGAAGCAGTCTTTTCCTCAGAAACGTACGGACAATCATATGCCACAAGTTTGGGTAGTACCCATATCCTGGTAGACATCAAACGTAAAAAATATTCCATTTCCGGTACCCTTGTTCGTGCTAATCCTTTCAAATACTGGGAGTATCTCAGTGAGCCGGTCAAGGGTTACTTCGCCAAAAGAATTGTCGTCCTGGGCGCCGAATCGACCGGTACAACTTCCCTTGCCAAATCACTGGCCAAACACTATCACACTTCTTGGGCTCCTGAATATGGTCGGACATATAGTGAGGGAAAAATAACCGCTAAAAATGGAAACAACTGGACAGCAGATGAATTTATTCACATCGCTTTAGTTCAAAACTCCCTTGAAGATCTTTTGGCCAGAAAAAGTAATAAATTGCTAATATGCGACACCGATGCCTTCGCTACTCGACTTTGGTTCGAAAGATATTTAGGTTACCTTTATCCTCCATTGGACGAAATCACCAACACTCAAAACAAAAGTCTCTACATTCTCACCGGAGACGAAATTCCTTTTGTTCAGGATGGCCTAAGAGATGGGGAACATATCCGTCACCAAATGCACCAAAGATTTATAGAAGAACTTAACAAATTTCATCTCAAATATATTCTCGTTAAAGGCAGTAGGACACAGCGTCAAAAACAAGCCATCAGCGCAATTGATGAGCTTTTTCTCGAAAAATAATCAAAAAAAGCCAACGATTCCTCGTTGGCAATTGTTTTACCCTGTTTTAGAGAACTGGGTTCGTATTTTTCAACCCGTTCACTTCTGCATAGAAGTCGATGTTGTGGATCTGGGCATAAAAACTATTTGGATCCAGATCTCCCCATTTGATGACGGTCACCGGAGAATCAAAGTTGATATCGGGATAATACCCTCTCAGATCATCAAGCATACCCCGGTGATCAATATATCCATCGGCTTCCAATTCTTCCTGGGCAACATCAGCCAAGGTTGTAAGACGAACCTCGGTGATCTTCGTCAATACAGCCCAGGGTGCAATGTGACAACAGATCATCACTGGTCCTACTTTGTAATCTCGATGATCTTCACGAATCGTGATTTTTTTTCGCCCCAACATTATATCCAGGCGAGTTTGCGGATCCGTCGAAATCAGAATTGCTTGCAGGGCTTGCTTCACTTCATGTATCCTCCTTTTAGGGTGCGATTTTTCATATTCTATCACTAAAACTAGTGCCTGGATATATTTGTCAATTAGTGGGAAAATTAACCAATGCCCAAAAAGAAATCATCTTTCCTCGATCAAGCCTCACACAAGCTTACCTTTTGGATTGGTACCCCTCAGTCCATCATCGCCCATACCGCATTTTTTATCGGCATTTTTATTCTGATACTTTTTGGGATGCCCACCGATAAAGTTCTCCTCATTCTTACCACCGCTGTCTCACTCGAAGCCATCTATCTCGCTATTTTCATTCAGATGACCGTCAATCGTACTACCACCAGCCTGGCAGGTGTTGAAAAAGACATCGGCGACATCCAAGAAGACGTTGATAGTCTCGAGGTAAACTTCAAGGGTATTTCCAACGACTATGTTGAGGACGATGCCGAAGAAGACGACGTCGTCAATGCCCTAAAAGATATTGAAAAGCGTCTTGCCAATCTTCAAGACGACATTGGCGTTCTCAAGAAAAAAGGCCTTTTTTAGGACACACTTTTTTCATTCCACAAAGACTCCGAAAGATTTACTTTTCCATCTTGGCATATAACTCCCTCATCAATAAGCATTTCCATCTTTGTCGACACTCCATTTCCTGCGGAGTAACCAGTCAGAGAACCATCAAAAGCCACCACTCTATGGCAGGGGACAACAGGAGCAAAAGGATTTGTTTTCATGAATAATCCTACTGCTCGGCTTGCCTTTGGATTTCCAGCTAATCGGGCAATTTGTCCATACGTTGCTACCTTTCCTCTTGGAATCTTTTTCGTAATCTCGTAAACCTTTTCTCTAAACGTTTCCATAAATTTAATTCCTCAGTTTTTATATTCCTTCGGTTTCCGAAAAACAAAGAACTGTGTTTCCGAAACCCCTCTATTTTGAAACCGTTCCGGAACTTCTACTTTTTCATAATCCAAAAATAAATCGGAAAGATTATCCTCATTAACAACAGTCCTGTCACAAACCACCAAACCGGAATTTTTCAATACTCTCACCGACTCCGAAAGTTGGTCTTCAATTGTTTGAACAGACAGTCCAAAAAACAACACCATCTCGAAACTATCTTTGTCAAAAGATAGTCGTCGATTATCGGCGATTATTTTTATTCCACTCCCCAATAGCGGAAAATATTTGTCATCTCCCTCTTTATAATTTTCCAAGCTCACATGAAACACTTTTTCTTCCCCAAAAACAAACTTCGGTAAGATGTCAAAACCGGATCCGGCGTAAAGGATTTTTTCGTGGTGAAAAGTACTGTCTATCCATTTTAGAAATAAATACTGGGAAATTTTATAATCCCTTTCAACTTCTTCTACATACTCGGCCGTCAGAGGATCTTCTTCTCTAATAGGCAAGGTTGCTTTAAGTACTTCTCCTTCAATCACTTCCTTTACCTTCTGAGATATCTCGTCTTCTTTGCTAATATGACCTTCAAAACCTTCAAATTCCATAGGCGATTATAACAATTCTATTTGATTTATACTGTAGATAGTTCTACTGTCTCAATTATGAAAAATAAATCAAATTATTTAATAATCTTTTTTATTTCTCTTTTTGTCATCGGACTTCTCCTCTTTCTTTTTCGGGAAAAATTGCTATCCTCCCTTTTTACTCCAAGACAAGCTATTCCTACCAACGGAACAAAGTTAATTTCCAAGGAATCAAGCCTCCAAGATACTGAGGTTGTCGCCCAAAACCTGGACATTCCTTGGGAGATTGCCTTTTTACAAAGCGGTGATCTGCTTGTTACCGAAAGATCCGGAAAGCTTCTCAAAATTGGATCCGAAACCAAGGTAATCAAAGAAATTGAAGGGGTAAGACATGTCGGTGAAGGAGGATTGCTTGGTCTCACTCTCCATCCAAATTTTTCCGTAAACAATTTTATTTATCTTTACTCTACTACTCAGGATTCAAACGGAATATCTAACCGGGTCGAAAGATATCGCTTTTCAAACGATACTTTAAGTGAAAGAAAAGTTATTTTGGAAAAGATAAAAGGTTCGTCTAATCACGACGGGGGAAGGATTGCTTTTGGGCCGGATGGATATTTATATATTACGACTGGTGACGCGGAAACTCCCAATCTGGCCCAAGACAAAAACTCTCTAAATGGAAAAATACTGAGGATCAAAGACGACGGTGGTATTCCGGAGGATAACCCTTTTGGAAATGCAGTTTACTCTCTGGGACACAGGAACCCTCAGGGACTTGCTTGGGACAAAAATGGCACTCTTTGGGAGACCGAACACGGACCTTCGGGAATTCAAACGGGGAATGATGAGGTCAATATTATTATCAAAGGAGGTAACTATGGTTGGCCAACAATTAAAGGTGATCAAACAAAAAAGGGTTTAATTTCTCCGATAATTCAATCGGGTACAAAAGATACCTGGGCCCCTTCCGGAATGGCCTACTACGACGGTAGCCTGTTTTTCTCGGGGTTAAGAGGAGAAGCCCTCTATGAAGCAAAAATAAGAAATGGAAACAAACTTGATCTGCTAACTCACTTCAAACAAGAATTTGGAAGAATTAGGGCGGTTGTTTTAGGTCCGGACGGATACCTCTATCTTTCCACGAGCAACCAGGACGGAAGGGGTCGGGTGAGGGAAGGAGACGACAAAATAATAAAGATAAACCCCAAAATTTTCAGATGATATCTTTCCCCTCACTCAAGAAATCCTCTTTGCTGTAACACGTTTTTTATAGCCAGCCATTCAGGGGGAACTATCTCGGAGGCAGACTCTATCAGTTTCAGCTTATAAATCACAACCGCAATTTGTTCAGGTGGCACACTATCAAAAAATTCTGGGGAAAACAAATCCACAAACAAATCATTCAAACTTGTCGAATTTTCATTTCCCTGTGTCTGTCCCTTTTGTCCTTCCATATACTGATTATAACCAGTTGATTGTAAATAATACCATTATAATAACTTAAACATGGAGACAAACGAAGTACTCATACCCAACGGATATAAATTTTTCGAGGTTGAAGATAACCCAATGTTGGGAAGTAATAATAAAAAAGAAGAGTTTGCCGTAAAAAATAGAAGTTTTTCTGATGTAGACAGGTACTTCTCAGGAGGAATTTCTCGTGAGATAAAAAAGCTTCTTGGGGAAAGTCCAAATGAACAAATTCGAGTTCTGGACTTGGCTGGCGGAACAGAATCACAGGCAGTAAGGGATATAGAGAAAGAATTTGGAAACTCCGTGAAGGCTTTAAATATTGATTTTGCCCAAGACATTGAAAAAGGGAAAGGGGCAGATAGGGTTCAGGGAGACGCTACCCATATTCCTCTTGCTGACGCAAGCATTCAGCTTGTTTATTGCCGTCAATTACTCCCCTTTATGAAACGTTTCAATTCCGAACATATCTCGCAGGTAAATAAGGTTCTTTCGGAGGTAGCTCGTGTTTTAAAGCCGGGAGGTATCGCTTTTCTCGACGACGAAGAGGAATTATCGGGTACCAAATCAGATAACAAACGACAAGAACTGGCAGACAAACTAGGTGTCATTCTGGAAAGTTACGATAGTGTCAGTTTAAGAAAAGGGGACAGAAATTTTCCTAAATTTTGGGACAGGGGTATAAGACCAGCAAAGTTTCTGGTCATGAAGAAGTTGTAAAAATAGAAAGATCCAAAGTGTGATGACTATTTATACCAAGAGGCATACCATGATCGCATGTCTGCAATTTCTCTGTTTTGAACGGTAATAATGTTTTTGGCTAACTGTTTCATCTCGTCTTTACCGGTACTGTTTTCGAGCATAGTAGCCATCATGACAGCCATTTGGTGATGTGGAATCATCTGTCTGATGAATTCCCTATCGAAATCGATAGCTAAGCTGAGAGACGTTACGTCTGTTTCATCGCCCATCATTCCCATATGCATACCACCAGTGCCCACCATTCCATGGGTACCCATCTGGATAGCATTGCTGGGAACCATTTGGCCATACCACTCTGCATACCACATAGTCATCTGAGTAATTTCAGTGTTTTGGTTAGTCAAAATACTCTGTGCTAATGACTTTATTTCCGGACGCTTGGCCTTTTCAAGCGCTACCTTAGCCATGGTGATGGCATCTTCATGGTGTGGAATCATCTGTTCGATAAAATGCCGATCAATATTCGTGACGTTGTTACTCCGAAAGCCCATCATTGACCAAGGGTTGATTGGATAACCGGTCCAGCTTGGAGTGAGAAATAATGAAGTAATTAACCAGCCTAAAATAAGGCCCATGACGATATACAGAACTGCTACGTTATTTGAAAATTTATTTTTCATTGACCTTGTTTATTAATAAAGATACAAAGCGATCAAATTTAATTGTATCTTATCTTACACAAAATGAAGAGAACAAGCATTCATATCGTTATGACAAAGGAAAAGATAGCAATAAAACCTCAAAGTGTAAAAGGAGATTCCATCCCTGTCTCAGACTACAGAGAGACCAATAACAGGTTTTTCGTCAACTAGACTTTCAAAATTGTCGTAGAAGTCATTAATGATCTTGGTCGCAACATCTACCTGTTTGATATTTTGTAAGACACTAATCATTTTATCGGCCATTTCTTTTGGTCTGCCCATATCTGAAATATACTTCTCGATAACTGCATCAGTATTTGGAGGTTGCCTTAAATAGTTTCTCAAAAGAGAATGCCATTTTTCGATATCAACCCTATTTAAATCATATTTCAATTCACCCTCTTGTATATCGTTAAAAAAAGTGACAACTTTCTTCCAGTTATCAATTTTTCTATAAAGAATTCTATCCTCAAAAACTTTAGCTGCTTGTGTAAGAAATTCTGATTCGGGAAATAGAGAATACAACCCCCTTTCCCTCATGTATTTCTCTCTAAGAATATCTACTAGTGAATGAAATTTCACACCAGCAATAAAGGAGTCATCGTTAACAAACTCTTTCAGCGTCAAGCCACTAAAGTGTGTTTTTTCTCTGTCAATTCCTCCAAAGTATCTAATGTCTGGAAAACTAGTGCCGACATAAAATTGTTTCTTATCACGATCTGGAAAATATTTATTAAAAACTTTTTCTGCCAAAACAATGTGGGTTATTGGGGCTGCCATATGGCCATTTTACATGAATAGTAGAGTGTTGGATGGCTCAAACTATCGATTTCGCCACAAAACACCACACTGATTAGGAAACCATTTTATCAGTGGGTATTTAAAACTTGAGCCAGCATTGGCCAAATGGCCAAAGTGCCTGCTTCGCAGGCACTTAATTAGGGTCAATTACTAAATTTTAAAAATTTATCAATGAACTGTAATGACCGCTTAAGCAATGTGTCTAGATCAACACCCAATTCCTTGTCAATTTCTTCGCGTGTTCCGCACTCCCCAAAACGACCATTTATACCGAATCTCAGTACCGGTTTGGGGTTATTCTCTGAAGCAACCTCCGTCACAATGCTGCCAACCCCTCCGCTTAATTGATGATCTTCTAGGGTAATGATAATTTTGTTTTCACTCAAAATCGTATTAATGAATTCTACTGGATATGGCTTTATATACGATAAGTTGTAAACGTTTGGATTAATGCCCGTTGACTCATCAATCATTTTTGCCAATAAATATGACTTATATAGGAACGGACCACTACCAATTATCCCAATTTTTTCACCAGACTTAATTTTATTATTAATTAAACTTGTCCTATTTTCCAATTCAAAATTCTGTTCAATTTCACGAGTAATCCTAAGATACACTGGAGCTTTAATTGTAAAAGCAAGTTTGGTCATTTCGTAGGCCTCATTCGCATTTGATGGCACAAAAATGTGTAGATTAGGTAATGATTTAATCGCTGAAATATCTTCAAACGCTTGAATTGTTTCACCGTCACCGCCATATGATAGCCCGGCATGACCTCCAATCATTATTACATTAGCATTATTCATGCATACAGATACTCTAATCTGGTCAAGGCATCTCATCGGCAAAAATTCCGCGAATGATCCACATATTGGTTCGTGACCTGCGTAGCTCATCCCCGCCGCAACAGATATCATGTTTTGTTCACAGATTCCACATTCAATATATCGATCGGGACAAATACTCTTTACCACATCAAGTTTAAAAGCTGCCCCTATATCAGCGGATAGGGCTATAGCGTTAGGATTACTCTGAAATATTTCAATTAAAGCCTCTCCCATACCATCTCGTGTTACTTTTTTATCAGTTAATTTAATGTCCATTCTTTTTCATTACCAATAATAATATTAAGCTCATCTTTTGTTAATACTTTCGAATGATATGGCTGATTATTTTCAAGCATTCTTAAACCCTTTCCGCCTACTGTCTTACAAATAATGATATTCGGACGTTCTTTGTCTAGTTTTAAAAACGCCTCTTCAATACTTTCAATGCTATTTCCATCACAATTAATTACAGAAAAATTATTAAAAGAAGAGAAGAATCTTGTGAGATTGGGTAGGGGCATAATATCTTCACCAAACCCAGTTTGTTGAATGTTATTGTAATCAACAACTACTGTCAGATTAGAAAGTATAAACTTGTTAATAAATAACAAAGCTTCATAAGAACTACCCTCATTAAGTTCGCCGTCTGAAATCAAACAATATGTATGCGTTTTATTTCCCTTAATCCTTTTTGATAGAGCCATTCCTGATGCATATCCAATTCCTTGTCCCAGACTTCCCCCAGTCGTGGGTATTTTTAAGCTAACGTCTTTTGTAGCATGGCCTTGCAATCGACTTTTAAACTTCCTCAATGTTAATAATTCTGCATCACTAATAATGTTTTTAGAGTTTAATACGCTATAAAGTGCCGGTACCATGTGTGCACAAGATAGAATAAAGTCATCGTTTTCTGACATTTTTTCGTGATAAAGATAGATCAATATGTCAACAATTCCAAGCGGACCCGCTAGATGACCAGATCCAGCTTCCGATGTCATTTTTAATATATTTTCTCTACAGCTCCTCCGTAGTTCTTTAAATTGTTCTTTTTTCATATGTCTATTCCAAATTTTACAATTACAGGTAAATGGTCAGAAACGTGTGAATCTTCATCTGTGTAGGATTCTATTAAATTAATTTTTTTTCCAAATACATGATCTACTTTAAGATCTTCAAATACTAAGCCCCTAATTGCTCTATTCTGGTCAAATGCGGGATGAATTTTCCTATCAAGAGTATTTTTTATGTTAGGAGTTAAGTATGTATATTTGCTCTTCAGCGTAGATATGCTCAGACCATCTTCAGTCATATTGAAATCCGCAGAGATAATTGTGGGAAAAAGTTTCTGGTTATCTATAAAGCTTATTATCTGTTTAACTTGATTTATTCTTTGAAGCGTCTCGGTACATAGTTCACTTATTGCGAAATGACCTGTATAAACTTTTACTAAAACATTATCAACCGACAAAAGAGCGCATGCGAAAACCGAAGGCTTCTGCATAGAATAAACATCTCTTATTTTTTTATCTTCACTCATGAAAAATGGATCTCGATCTTTCTCTGAAATGTAATATGTCGGAGATTGACGATCGTAAAAATAGTTGTAGTCAACAATTGGATACTTAGAGTATATTCCAACACCCCAATTACATTTCAAATTATTGCCAAAACTAACTCCCCAACTCTTAAAAAAATGGCCGTATTTAAGATTTGTTCTGTTAGTCAGTTCCTGAATATAATCTTTTCCGGTATAGGCAGATGTGTCTGCAAACGAACTTGATCGCATTAAGTTATTTTCACTAACTTCTTGAAATGTAACGATGTCTGGATTCTCTTTGTTAATCAAGTCAATTATTCTATCAAAATAGACAAAGTTCAGCACATTTAACTGAAGCAGTTTAAAAATTTTACTAGATTCTTTTTTCATAGATTTGTATACAAAAATTGAGTATCAAATACCTTGAATTAAATTTTTGGCATAACCAGCCGCTGCTTTGTTGAACTCCATTATTTTATGTACTAAAAAAGTAGTTTTGTCGACATCTTTCTTTATGTCTTCTTTTTGAAGCAATAACGAAACTCCTTTGATCAACTCAATCATCGTTGCTAGCCGGCCTGTTGGATATCCTTTTGTAAACCAATGTTCTTTACTCATTTGCTTTTCATGAAGACGGTAATTTACAAGAATTTCCTTGGTAAATACCAGGTCAAATTCATTTGCAATTTTTATCCACATATTAAAATCAAACGAGTTGTAGCATAATTCGTCAGTAAAAAGTCCAACTTTATCGAAAACGTCCCTTCTTAACACCACAGTAGGAGCAATCGTTACACAGCATCCCCTCTCAATCGTATAAGACAAATAGTCTTGACCTTTAATCAATCCTTCATTTGGATATAAATCTGACCATATGGAAATGTAATTGAGTTTCTGGTCGACCTTATTAGCTTGTGTATAGCTCATCATTGCGGTCGGATTTTCTTCTAATGCATTTACTGACTTAGTTAAAAATCCTGGCAGCATCACATCATCATCATGAAAAATAGATAAATATTTAGTATCACAAGCTTCAATGGCTCTGTTCCACCCTCCAATTACCCCTAGATTTTCGTCGAATTTGACATAATCAACCTCGCCTTTACCCAGATCCTCCACCAAGTCTTTGACGTCAATATCTGGAGCGTTATCCATCACAATAATTCTCCTATCTTGAAAGTCTTGATTAAGAACACTATCTAGAGATTGCCTTAGATATTCAGGTCTATTTCTAGTAGGGATAGCCACTGTTAGTATTGGCTTATTATTACTCATTCTGTTATTAGAGGTAATAGATAATTATTAAAATAATTTTCTGCTGAATATTCGCTCTTCCATTTTTCGGAAAGTTTATTTACTTTCCTCACATTTTCAACCTCTAAAATTTTAGAATGTAATCTCTTTATCGGACCATCAAAATCATCGTTGTGAATGAGCTCTCCGAACAATTTTTCTTCACTAATCCAATTCCCCGCACTCGATCCGATTCTCACAATAACAGGAATTCCCAAAATTCCACATTCTACGGCAATTCCTGATAGTCTAATACTGTAATGTTTAGGATCGTGAAGTATGCAAACAATATCACAATTACATAGGTTTTTATAATATTCGCTTGAGGGAAGAGGGCCTCGTAAAATAGTCACATTCTCGTTCACTTCAATTTTATTTATTAAATTATTTAGCTCTGCTTTTTCTTCATCTGAAAATCCACGAGGATTTTGTATCTGAACAGTAAAATTGTATCTCTCGTTGTTCTTAGACACATCGACAAAGCGCATAAAATCCAAGATGCCCTTTTCTTTTCTCCCGTCGCCAAAGAATCCAATTTTAATCGAATCTGCATTATATTTTATTGGAAATTGCATTGAGGCAAATGGAACTGGAAACAACTTGGGAAAATAATCTGTTACAGAGAATATTTTATCCGCTAAGGCTTTTACTGGGGTTATCACAATGTTAACTTTATTATGGTCAATTTTGTTGAATATTTTTCTGTATTCATTTTCTAATTTTCCGTTTACATCTTCGTCTAAAATCATGTCTGCTTCAGGGAACGGGGGATAATATTGATGAATCTGAATTATGAATTGAGGAGAATTTAGGTTGTTTTTAACGATCTCATTTGTGACTCTCACTTCTCTTAGATGTCCAGTTAAAAATACAATGACATCGTTTTTGGTTAAGTCATGATTTTTAACTAAATTCTTTAGGTTACTGATTACTACTTCATCATCTCCTCCTTCGAAACATGACAAGCTATATCCAGGAATTATTCCGGGCAGATTTTTTATAACGTCATTATTGGCGTCCTTATGACTAACAAAAAAAGATTGAGGTTCATTTTGATTCTTTATATAATTAAATAAAGCTCTAGTCGCTTCGTATACATGACCAGACACAGTTTTCAAATTTGGTTCAATGAAAACAATTTTCATAGTTGTTGACCTGAACGCAATATTAAATCTCGTATTTCTACAGCACAAAGGGAAACCACATTCTTCACCTTTTCATCAATCGGATTATTGTACGCAAGTGCCATTAAATTTGCATAAATATGATGATATGGAGAATTAATATTTACAAAATCAGTGTTATCTTTAATCTGACTATTGTGATACTTTATATTTCTATATTCAAAAATATCCTCCAAGCTAAATTGTGAAGGTGCAATGTTTATTGCAAGCTCGTCTAAGTCCAAAAAAAAGTTTTCGCCACACAAGGCCATCCCTGACCACCTCACTCCTTGCTTAATTTCGGTTGTTGGTTTTTTTACTACTCTCTTAATTTTACCCTCATATTCCCGTTCTATTACTCCTCCCCTAGTTAATTCCGTTTCGTCTAATATCTTTTTTCCAACTAATAAATCTCCACTACCCTCTTTTTTCATTAATCCTAAAAATGGATTATCAACATAGAAAATATCTCCCAACACTAATATGAATTCTTTTTGGACTGGAAGAAGTTTTTCTATTTCTCTCAGTGAATCAACCAAAGTTGGTTGAGAAATAATAATATCAATTTTCTTATCCTCGTTTTCAAAATGATCGATAAGGTTAGTCATTTCTTCTGAATATTCTTCTTTTGTGCAAATAATTACGCGATCATAACCAGCTTCATGAGCTTGTCTCAGTGTTCTCAATAATAAAATTTCCGAGTTTACGGGTAGTAAAAACTTAGGAATTAACTTACCAACCTCTTCCATCCTGGATCCGACCCCTCCAGATAAAATAACAACAGGTTTCATTATTATTTAAGCAATTCAGCATAATAGCCATCATCCGACGGGTTGGTCTTCATTTCGGTAAATTTTTGATCTTTAATTAAGAACGATTTTTCTATACCGATCTGTCTCAAAAAGTCTATGTCGTGGGAAACGACCAAAATGGCTCCAGCAAATTGTTTTAGAGCACCCGTAATGATCCCAATGGTCTCGACATCAAGGTTGTTAGTTGGTTCATCGAGAATTAGTATATCCACTGGTGCGATGCTTGCCATCGCAAAAGCCAATCGAGCGGTTTCACCACCGCTAAGAGTTTTTGCCAATTTTTCAACTTCATGTTTCTCGCTAAATAACAAATTCCCGAGGGCCTTCCTTGCCACCTGCATATCTATACCAGGATTAGCTAAATACATATTTTCAAGTAATGTTTTTTCACGATCTATCTGATCATATCTTTGGCTAATATACAGTCCTGAAAAATCTGGAGATCTAAATATTTCTTGCCCAGTTAGCTCAGCCATGCTTCCAGCTTTTTCCAGTATCGCTTTAATCAACAATGTCTTTCCGCTGCCATTTTCACCAGCCAGCGATAATCTTTCACCATACTTAATCAAAAGATTGATTCTTTCGACTAGTCTTTTGCCATCAACAGATAAGACCCCCTCTTGAATATTAAACAATCTTTTGCCACGAACATTTTCGCCCTCAGTAATAGATATTCTGGCTACCCGTTTTTTCTTTTCAGAGTTTGCTTCAATTTTTTCTGATGCTTGTTCAATGTTTTCTTTTAACTCTTCCTCTTTCCTTCCCGCACTGGCAGAGGATTTATTCTTGAAATACCCTTTTTCAATTTTAGACATACTTCTGTCACCCGCTAGCTTTTTTCCGATTCTTCTCGATCTGGCAGCCCTTTTTTGTTCTTTAGCTAAAGCTTTTTTAGCCTTTGTTACTTCTTGTCTCGACTCTGATAACCGTCTTTCTCTTGCGTCGTTTTCAGTTGCCTTTTGTTGTAGATAGTCTTGATAATTTCCGCCATGTTTTGTCAGTTTATGATCAGACAACTCCCACACCTCTTTTGCTACCTCGTTAATAAAATGGACATCGTGTGAAACAATCATGACACCACCAGAAAATTGATCAATAAATTTTCGAAGTATTTCTTTTGAGACGATATCGAGGTGGTTGGTCGGTTCATCTAATAATAGAATTTCCGGATTTTTATATGTAGCTATCGCGATTTTTAATCTCATGAATTCGCCACCACTAAAATGTTTTAGATTTCTACTTAGGTCAGGCATTTCTTTCCCGAATAATTTCTCGTAATGAAGCTGGATTAGCCACCATTCATCATTTATTGAACTTATATATTCCATAAGAGTTTTATCTCCTACTTCAGAAATACCTTCGTCAAGTTGATCTACATAAGCCACAGAAGAATAGTCAATTGATCCAGAGGTAGGTTTTATTATCCCAGCGAGTATCTTCATTAGGGTGGACTTTCCAGCACCATTTTTACCCACTAAAGCAATTCTGTCGCCTTTTTTTATCGAAAGCTCTATATTTTCCAACAAAACTTCACCATTCTCTAATGAATAAGAGATATTTTTTGCTACTACCGGTCTTTCTTTTGGGCTATATATCATTTCTGCTGTCATAAACTATTAATCAATTTTTGATATTCTTTCTTAGTTGCGTTTGCCAATTTTTCCCAATCAATTATAGGAGCTAAAAACGGCTCGTGCACATGGGTTGCCAAGGAAGGCATTGGGCCGAGAAGAAGTCTCCTTTTATCTCTATTATGAGTGTAACCACCCAAATGTTGCAATCTCCTAAATAACTCTCTGTCACTTGGGCACTTTTTATCTTCAGGGGAGTAAATCATATGTAAATTTCGATCCTGTTTGATTATTTTGCCTCTTGTCATAAATGTCATACAGGTCGATTCTTGGGAACGGTAATGTCGGTTTCCATTCAAAAAAATTCTATTTTCCCAATGAGGTAAATCGGCTCCACCATAATAACCAAAATCGTACCTGACCGGATGATCATACGGGGTTAGATAATCCACAAATTGGATTGTATCCATTGCTCGATTCATTTCCTGAATAGCTTCAGGAAGCCAGAGATAGTCATCCTCTACAAATAAGATTTTATCCTTGTCATCGGCTAGACAGGCTTCGTTTAAAACATACTGATATGCTTTGGTATTACTCTTCGTTTCCAATTTCACTATCTTGATATCAAACTCCTTTAACAGCTTGTCAAGTAACTCATTTTCATTAGAATTAAGTTCTTCAAACCGGTCTATATACAAAGCCCACTTGACATCATTTGATCTCAAAGAGGAAATATATTGCTTCAGGCTTTGGGCAAAACTAACTAACCCCAGTTGCTTAGAGAACCATTTTGGCCTCACCTCTGGACGCTCGACAGGGCAATATCGATAATACACCCATAACATACCCTATATTATAGCACTACAATATGGCCTTCGGAAGACGATTCCGCGCATGCCAGGACATATTACCAGGATCATATAGGCGATTCCGAGCTATACTTAATCTAGTGCCCAAAACCAAAAACCTACACTGGAAGCCATGCCCCATTCTTTTTTGATCTCTCTGCTTCTTGGATCATTCTTTTTCTTTTCCAATCGAAGTTCCGCAATTATTTACGATAAAGTAGTTGAAGTCGTGGATGGAGATACTTTCTTCATTCAAAATCGCCAACCCATCCGTCTTTATGGTGTCAACACCCCAGAACTAGGAAATTGTTACAGTGAGGAATCTAAAAACGAATTAACAAAAATGCTTCTAGGTAAAGAAGTTCGACTGTCGCGGTTCGCCACCGCCTGCCGGCGGAACCACTTGCGCGCGATACCATTATTGTATCCCGACTGCGGTCGGGATGATTGCTCTTGCGAGCAAGCGCCAGCTATCGCTGTCGCATCTTTATGTTCGCCACAAGATCACATCCAGTGATTGTGGCGAAGCTGTTCTCAATATATGGCTCGTTTACCAATCTCGCCATATAAATATCAGCTGTTAGGAGAGTATTTTACTAGCTGATATTTAAGACTTGAGACAGCGTTTGGCCTACCGGCCAAAATGTCTGTAAAGCAGGCACTAAGATCAGATTAATTTATCGTTTATTCTATCGAGTATCTCTTATCGCCATCTCTTGTTTGGCAATTTCTATTCTCTCTTGGTAGGGTACACTTCTATATAACAACCTCCATTTAATTCCGGTGTCATCCTTGGGCGGAAAATTCTGGTATTTGAATTTCTCTGTTGCTGAAATCATCCCTTGTGGATCGGTTATATGTGTTACTGCATAATGATCGGCTTCATACTCACTTCTCATACCAAACTGAATATAAATAAGTCCAAAAAGAATACCTATTATTGGAATAAAGTACCATGGGCGTTTCCTAATCAGAAAACATCCAAGGATAAATAGCAAAGCAAAAAACAACGCTTCCTTGATAGAGTGATTAAGCAGATAATGACCAGTCTCATGAAGAACAACATATTCTTTTTCACTGTCAGTAAAATCTTGGTTCAATTTACTCGACAATATCATATATGGCTTGCCGGGCACTCCAATCATCACCGCATACAACTTCGGAGAAGCAATGATTTGGAAAGAGATTAGAGTTAAACCTGTTTTACTTTTGATAACCTCAAAGAGTGGCGAGTCTTTAACCTCAGTTAGTACTTGTTGTTTCTGCCCCAAACTAGTTAAATACAGATTTATTGTCATCCATTGGGAAACATAGGCAAGAATAAGAAAAAAGACAATATACTTGATTGACCCTTTCAGTATTTTCTTTGTCGTCACAACACCATTATAGCCATACAAATATTGATATACTTCAAGTATGAAACCATACTCTGGTATGACCAAAGATAACACGGTATTGCTTGTAATTGATCCTATCAATTCCTGCGCCCATGAAAAATGTGAAACTCCTGAATGGAATATCTATTTTTCCAAAATCAGATCGATGTTACCCAAACTCGCCAACTTTATCGAAGAATACAAGAAAAAAACAAATGGACCTGTGATCTATACCACTGTAACTCCGTGGAACAAAGAGCATCTTACCGAGAATATCAACGAACTATATACTGACCCTCAAGCCTATTACTACTCAGACGACACAACTGGTTTTGACGAACAATTTCACACAGTCAAGCCATCACAGGAGGATTTGGTTTTTGATAAAAACACCTATGATGTTTTTACTAATAACAAATTACTCCAAGAACTTAGGAGTCGAAATATTCGTTATATCATCGTAACTGGGATTTTTTCAGACGGTTGCGTCCTTTCTTCCGTGATTAGCGGCTTCTCCAAAGGTTTCAACTTTGTTATTCTTAAAGACCTCATTGAGACAACGGATGACGAAAAGCGACAAAGACTTCAAGAACTATTAATCAGTTTTACTTTCCCCAAAATGTATGGGAAAACCATAACTTCAACTCAGTTATTGGAAAGCTTATGAAGATACTCGTTTTTACCGATGCAGTTGATAAATTGGACAACTGGAAATCACAAGGAGCAGAAATCTTTTACCTCACATCTAGAACTTTACCAAACGAAATTGACGATGTTAGATTTGTGTTAGATAAATACCATTTTCCCGACCCACAAAATCTTCTGTATCGTAAAGAAAATCAAGAATACAAAGATTTGGCGGAAGAATTGATTCCAAGTATCTTCATTGAAGATGACTGCGAAAGTATCGGGGGAGAAAACGAGATGACCTACCCTTACATTAGACCAGAAACAAAAAGCAAAATTCACTCTATTATCGTGGACGAATTTGCTGGGATTGATAATTTGCCAGACGATCTCTGCGATCTAGAGAGACATGAAACTATTTAGCGCAAAAGTTCGATCTTTTCTTCTCTCACTAATTTGGGTTGTTACCTTAATTCACTTTCTCAAAGACATCACCCAAGATATTTTAAGAATACCAACTATTTTTGACGTCTTTGGAAACATCCAAGAAGATTTAAGCCATTTACCTTACTGGATACAATTATTGATATTTAGTGCAGGCATCGGGTCAGTTTTAGCAGAAATATTTCTATTGATATCTATTCCAATTATTAAGCACAGAAGAGAGTCTTCGACCTTGGAGAAATGGGTAGTCGGGGTCGTTATTTTTATGTTAATATATTTTCCCATTGTAATACTACTTGACCCTCGTTTCTGAAAGTTAACGTATCTTACTAAGGAGAGATTATACTAATATTAGTGTTCAAAGCTATTAGCCTGCATTGGAAGTCATTTCTATTGTGTATTGTTGTTATTATTCCTTCGGCTATTTTATTTTGGTTTTATCAACAAAATTCTTCAGTCGTTTACGACAAAGTTGTTGAAGTTGTAGATGGAGATACCTTTTTCATTCAAAATCGCCAACCAATCCGTCTATATGGTGTCAATGCCCCTGAGTTAGGTAATTGTTATAGTGAAGAATCCAAAAATGAATTGACTAAATTGATTTTAGGTAAGGAGGTTCGATTAACAGGTCTTCAAGCTGACCACTACGGGAGAGTTGTCGCGGATGTTTTTCTTAAAGATGGAACATATATAAATCTGCACATGGTCAATGGTGGTTTCGCCGTTTACATTAGGGCATACGACCAAAATATAGAAAAAATGAAAGAAATGGGCGGAATTGCTCGTCAAAACAAAATCGGTATATTTAGCACCAATTGTTATCAGAAAGAACCTGAAAATCCAAAATGTAAAATAAAGGGAACATTAGATGAGAAAAGTCTCGACCGGAAATTTTATCTAAAACCAAGCTGTGCTTATTATGATTCAGTTGTAGTCGAAAAATATTTAGGAGAACAATGGTTCTGTACCGAAGCAGAAGCAATTCAAGCAGGCTTCACCAAATCTCCGAACTGTAAATAAGGGTGCGTGCCATAAAGAGCAGTCAGTATTTGGCTGTCGGCCAAAGTGCCTGCTTTGCAGGCACTCTAATATGTATAATTCAGATTATATGGATGAACTAGAGAAATCATTTAAGGAGTCGATGAGACCATACTGGGAAAAAAGATTGAATGATTATCCTTCAAATATTTCTAAAAAGTTAAATAGATATTATAAGTATTGTCAAAAAATTTGGAGAGATGACGACAAGTTTAAGAGGCAATTGTTCGCATTATCTGGTGGAACGCTTACGATATTTGCATCTTTGGGTGTTGGTAATTCATCTCCTTTGACAGTCTTTGGGTTTTTCCTTATAGGTTTATCTATGGTATGCACTTTGATTTCAAACCTGTTTTCACCACAGACACTTATATTTTCAGAGGCTAAAATGGAGAAAGATTCCATCAAATTTGATGAAAAAGATTTAGATGACATTATTGGGAATATAGATCCATCAAAAAACTCTGCATTGATAAGTATCGCAAAAGGCAGTTTGGATCATTATAAAAACCAATTATCATTCGACATTAAAAAACACCACAAAATTTCAGAATCACTTGAGCCAATACTAAGATCGTTGCGTCTCGATGTTCAAATAATTTCTGATATGCAGAAATATCTATTCTTGTTAGGGGTTTTGTTGATTTCCTTTGGTTTGCCCCTTAGTCTATTATTGAAACCTGAGTCAGTAGAAGAGAGATTGAGGTATCTTATTTGGTTCCAATGACTCATTTAGCCTAGATAAGATTTAATTTTTTTGTTGGCTAGAATAAGGTAGGCATTGTTTAATTTGTTGGGAGTATCTTCAGCGCAATGGTAACACTTTAAAACCTCAGACTGAATACTTGATAATACAATGATTTTTTTCTCGAATATTTCTAGATCGCTTACAGGGAAAAATTCATCTATGTCTTCACTAATAAATTGCGGTTCTGTTAATCCAATTCCATCCACAACTATTAGTTGATTGGCATTTTTCATTATTGAAGAATATTTCTTTTCAAATTGGCGATAGCCACGTCCCCAAAATACTTCCTTATCATATGAAAGTTCTTCATTTCCACAAAATACAAAAAGGTTGTTCTCTAACAAGCCCTTCTCTTTTAGAATTATGTCAATCAGTACAGCTACACTTCCTGCGTTATCAATAGCACCTCCACCCAGACCATCGTAATGTGCAAAGAGAATGTTTTGGGGATTCTCAGAGTTTCCCACTAATAAATTTCGCGATACAAAGAAATATTTATCCAATTTGACCTCACCGGAGATGTTTTTCGCATTGCTCAATTTGTCTTTATGGGTACGGGAAATTCGAACACTAGCTTGTGGGGAATATGAAGTAGTTTCAATATAATCAGTATCTGGATTGTAGTCTATCTGTTTTTTAGAAGTTATCTTTCCTGGTTCAAAGCAGGCTCCAAGACAAGGAATTTGCTCACCGTCGATAAATAATTCACAGCGGGTTATCAATGGGACTATTGTTTCAAAAAGTTGGGTCTGAAAGGAGACATTCTGGTTATGAAAATAATCTTCTATGAACTCAGCTGTCCTTATTTCTCCTTTTCCCTGTCGTGGAGAAAAACTGCATATTTTTTCAACTAGGCCAATATTGTTCATATAGTATGTTTTTTCTGATAAATTTTTATTTAGTTTTGGTGCATCAATTGTTATATAACATAACCGATTAGGCCTCCATCATTTTTTTGTAATGATTACCATATCCCGAATCATCAAATATTTTTTTGAATGCTGTTTTAAAAATTTGAGGGTCAATTTCTTTCGCGTCTGAGATATTAATCGGGTCGGAATGCGATTCCCTATTTATGTACCTGACGAAAAATATATTTTTCTCTTCCTTTTCTAATTCCTGCGTGAGCTCATTAAAGTCTTGATTATCAATAAACCCAAAAAATCTTTCTAGAATATTCCGCATAGCATTTGCTAATATAACTTCAGTTGCCCTACCTTCATCATAGTCCTTGAGTATTTGCCAGTATGATTGATATTCATTTTGGATATCTTTACGATCCATTGTTTTTATTTGAGAAAATTCAGATCTGCAAAGTCTGAATAGTGAGAGATTATCATTCTTCAGCTTGTGAATTAATTCGTGAAAAAAATACAAATTATGAGTTAATACAAAAACTTGTTTAAATTCATCATTAAAGAAGTTCTTTTTTATCAGCTGAGAAATATTAAAAACATACATGTGGGATAAACTTGAGATTGGATCATCAATGACGACAATTTTTTCAGTTACCACCTCATCAGCCTTCGTTTTTCCTTTGCACAGCTCCAGAAAATACAAGAAACTAATTACTGTTTTTTCACCCTCGCTCAAAGTTTCGAATTTGGTAATGTCTTCATTTGGTCTTTGCATCTTATATGATGCTTCACCAGCTGGGACAATCGAAAAGCCATCTAGGCCGAAAAATATCAATTCACTATTAATACTATCGACTGCATCTTGAATGTTTACTATTTCTTTTTGAGCTTCCCTTATCACATTCTGCTGTTCTTGGATGGCTACTTTATAATTTGATATTTTAGTTTCAATATCTGATTTTTCTCCTATCAGCTTCTGTTCTCGAGTTTTGTGACTTGCAATGGTTTGGTCATAATCCCATCTCATAATTTCCCAAAAATCTTTTATTATTTGGTTTTTTGTTTTACTTTTATTACTTACTTTGTCATTATGTACCTTTATGTCTTCAATGATTGTTTCCAAAAAGTCATTTAAAGCTTTTTGGTCTAAAATAGTCGATTTTAAATCGACAACTACATTTGGGCTCTTAATCTTATTGGAAATATTTGACCAATTGATGCTAACAGAATCAATAAAATTTTTGAACAACAATCTAAGCTCAGTTTCTTTATCTTTTATGAAGTCTATTTTAAATATCTCTTCTTCTATATTTTTAGCGTTTTGATATTCTCTCCAATATTCTTTCTCTAACTTATCTAATTCTGTGATTTTATTTTGATAGGTTTCATCAAAATATGATTGAATTTCCTGATATAAAGGTTGCGAAATTGTTTTCTGCTGACAAAAAGGACACACCCCATTTTCCTTTTGTGGTTCTTTTATAAACTCTTTGCCCTTCTTTACCCAATCAGAGTTATTCAGTTTATTTATAAGATCAGCCACCTGTGAAGTATCGTTTCCAATGATGACTTCTTTAAAAATTTCTTCTTCTTCTATTTTCCAAAAATCATAATTTATCTTATTGATTAGGCCTTCATCATAAGTTATTACATTTGTCCCCTGTGTTGCTTCGGCCTCTTTTTTTAAATCTTCAACTGTTTTAGAGGGCTGGCTTAAAGTTTTTGGCAACTTAGAAATATAATCAAACAAAACTGTTTTGCTCCCCATTTTTCCATCAAGACAAAATTCCAATATTCTATCTCCCCCTGAATATTTTGTTTTTATCTCCCAGGTTTTTTCTTCTGTCGTATTTTGTAGGTCATCTATATCTTTTCTTTTCTTCTCTAAATCAAATTTTAATCCTGTTTTTAATGCATTATCTTCAACTTGGACACTAATCTTTTTTATTTCTTCAATGGCAGTATTTATTTTTTCTTTTGCCTCTTTATTTTCAGACTTCAAACTAAATATTCCTTTTTGAGTGTCTTCGTAGAAATTATCACCAATAAATTTTTGGTTATAAACTAGAATTTTTTCTGCATTTAACCCTTCAATCGAACAATCAGAAAAACAAGTAGCATTTTTATTTTGAAGAAAGTTAGAAAGTGTCGTTTTCCCAGTACCATTTAGTCCGTAAATAAGGTTAATTTTTTTATCAGTCTCTAACACGGCAGGATTATCTCCATAGCTAGCAACCTTTTTTAAACTAATTTTTGTAATCATAGTTATTCATGGCACAAATTATACTTCAACTGGAATACCCAATAACAATTCGGGAGTAATTATTCTGTGTTGAGCGGTGAGCCAATAGATTAGTAATGGTCCCGAAAATAAGTTCGAATTTCGTTATAACAGACAACAGAAAGGGATTCCCCGCCCGTTTTCGGGTCAGTCGCCCGCGCGCCCGCCCACGCGCGGAGCGACGCTCAGGGCTTTAATAATCTGTATCTTTCAAAAAGCGACAGAAAACGCAAAAATAATTCGGTAAAACTTCTGCGGAAGTTTTGGGTAATTTATGGTTAAATGAATGTATGACAAAGTACATTGCGTACTGTCGGAAGTCCACCGATGAAAAGGACAGGCAAGTCCTTTCCATCGAGGCACAGATTACCGAGTTAAAAGAATTCGCCAAGAGGGAGAAGCTTCACATCGTCGAAACCCTTGTAGAAAGTAAAACGGCCAAAGAACCAGGAAGATTAGTGTTTCAGCAAATGATGAAGCTTCTGGAATCGGGGAAGGCCAACGCCATTCTTTCATGGCACCCAGATAGACTGGCCAGAAACAGTGTCGACGGCGGACAAATAATATATCTTGTCGACACAGGTGTAATTACAGATTTGAAGTTTCCCTCGTTCTGGTTTGAGAACACCCCTCAAGGCAAGTTCATGCTAAACATCGCTTTTGGCCAGTCTAAATACTATGTCGATAACCTTTCGGAAAATGTTAAACGTGGTAATCGCCAAAAATTAAGGAATGGCGTTTGGCCGAACAAAGCCCCTCTTGGCTACAAAAATATTGTCGAGAACAAATCGATTGACATCGATCCGGAAGAAGCCAAAGTCGTCAGAAAAGCTTTTGAAATGTTTGCTGATGGAAAATACTCTTTCATTCACATTGCTCGCTTCATGGCACAAGGGGGAATAACAAGCGCCCTCGGGAAGCCTTTGAAGATTGACCAAATCAAAAGCATGCTTAAGAAGAAGTTCTACATTGGCACAATGCAGTTTAACGGCGAGGAGTTCCCGGCTTCCCATCCAACTTTCATCAGCAAACAATTATTTGAAAGAGTCCAAAGTAACATTCAAAAGTTTTCTAGACCAAGGGAAACCAGTCACGACTTTGCTTTTTCCGGTTTGATGCGGTGTGGGGAGTGCGGC